>NZ_CABFMN010000072.1 GCF_901875635.1 Xylophilus ampelinus
GCCTGGGCCAGCGCCTCGCGGACGGCCCAGCCGGCCAGGGCCGCGCCGGCGGCGCCGCCGGCCAGCAGGCGCAGCATGTCGCGGCGCCCTTCGTAGACGGCACGCGGCGTGATGTCGCTGGCGTGCGGGTGGTTGAAACCGGAATCGCGGGAACGGATCAGCATGCGGGGACCTTTCGCGGTGCGCCGGCACGACGGGCCGGCACTCGATGGGACAAGGAGGTACACCGGTTAGTTCGGCGCATCCCCCCATCGGGTTACGCGCCGCGGGCCGGTCCGGTTTCAGTCTGCCTCAATTCGCGCGGCCACGCTGGCCGGACGCCGCCTACAGCGTCCCGTAGCTGTGCAGCCCGCTCAGGAACATGTTCACGCCCAGGAAGGCGAAGGTGGTCACGGCCAGGCCGACCAGCGCCCACCACGAAGCCACCGTGCCGCGCAGGCCCTTGACCAGCCGCATGTGCAGCCAGGCCGCGTAATTCAGCCAGACGATCAGCGCCCAGGTTTCCTTCGGGTCCCAGCTCCAGTAGCCGCCCCAGGCGTCGGCGGCCCAGAGCGCACCCAGCACCGTCGCGATGGTGAAGAAGGCGAAGCCGACGGCGATGGATTTGTACATCACGTCGTCCAGCACCTCGAAGCTCGGCAACCGTACCGCGATGCGCTTGCGCGCCAGCAGGATGCCCGCGGCGATGAGCGCCGACACCAGCGCGTAGCCCACCCAGTAGCTGCCGCCCGCCTCGGCCACGCCGCGCTGGCGGAATGCGATGGGCACGAAGCACATCGCCACGCCCAGCAGCCAGATCGGGGTGAGGCGCCACCAGCGGGTCTCGGCCGCCTGCTGCTTGATCAGGTAGGCGAAGGCGACCATCGCCGCCAGCGAGAAGGTGCCGTAGCCGATGAAGTTGGCCGGCACGTGCAGCTTCATCCACCAGCTCTGCAGGGCCGGCACCAACGGCTGGATCTCGTGTGCCTCGCGCACGATCGTGTACCAGAGCAGGAAGCCCACGGCCGCGCTGACCACCAGCATGACGAAGGCGCCCAGCGAGCGCGTGGCGTAGCGCTCCTCGAAGTAGAGGTAGAAAGCCGCCGTGAGCCAGCAGAAGAGCACGAAGACCTCGTAGAGGTTGCTCACCGGGATGTGGCCGATGTCGGGCCCGAGCTGGTGGCTCTCGTACCAGCGCACCATGGTGCCGATGAGCGCCATCGTGACCGCGGCCCAGGCGATGCGCGAGCCGATGCGCTCCATGGCGTCGGCTTGGCTGGTGGCGAAAAATCCAAGCCAGTAGAAGACTGTGCTCATGAAGAAGAGCACGCTCATCCAGAGAATGGCCGACTGGCTCGAGAGGAAGTACTTGAGCCAGAACACGGAGTCGGCGCGGGCGAGGTCGCCCTGGTACGACGCGATGGCCAGCAGCGACGCCGCGCCCACCACCAGCGCCAGCACGCGCAGCGGCCGCCAGAACCAGCACAGCCAGATCAGCGCCGGAATGGTGCCCAGCAGGATCGCCTTTTCGTAACCGTCCATCGACGGCTGGTAGCGCGCGAAGGCGAACAGCCCGCCGGCCACCACGATGGCGGCGAAGACCCAGTCGAACAGTGTGCGGCGCGAGAACCAGCTCTCGTGCAGGGTGAGGGTGGTAGTGTTCATCGGGGTGTGTCTCCAGGGCCTGCCGGCGCGGGCAGCATCAGCAGCTTGGTGCGCAGGTGGGCGAATTCCTTGTCGCTGTCGAGATTGCGGCGGTTGGCCGACAGCGCCATCGTCGCGCGGCTGCCAGCATCCACGTCGCCGGCCGGGGCGATCCAGACCCAGAGCCGCCGTTCGCGCACGTAGAGCATGGCAAAGATGCCCACGATGAGCAACAGGCAACCCAGGTAGACCACCTTCTTGCCCGGCGCCCGCGCGACCTGGAAGACGCTCGCCTGCACCTGCTTGAAGTCAGTCAGCATCAGCGCCACTGGCGCGGGATAGAAATGCGCGTCGCTGATGGCCAGGACCGCCTGCGTGAGCCATGCCTGCGTCTTGTCGTCCATCGGCAGCGCCGCCTGGCCGGCCTGTTCGCGGCTGAGGTTGAGCAGTTCGAAGAGCACGTCGTTGACGATGCGCACCAGCACCTGGCCGGCGCGCTGGCGCTCGGCCTCGGGCACCTGCAGGTCGATGAATTCGGCAATCGCCTGCCAGCCGCCGGCCGAAGCGTCGTCGGCCTTGCCGTCAGCCGTCGGTCGCACGCGTTCGGCCCCAGCGAAGAGCGCCAGGGCGCGCGCGGCGGAATTGCGCAGTTGCTCGACCTGCTCGGTCTTGCCCGGGTCGATGGCGTGCGCCACGTAGCGGTCCACCGCCTTCTGGCGCATGGCCGCATCGGCCAGCGCGCTGCGCAGGTGCAGGTAGCCGTCCATCGAGCCCTGCTCGTCGGCCGGCACGCGCAGGTAGCGGAAGGGCTGGTCGGGCTGGTCGCGCATGCCCAGCAGGAAGACCGGCGGGCCGTCCTCGGTCATCATGGCGGGCACCATGTAGTTCTGGTACTCGCGCGCCTGGCCCGAGGCATCGCGCAGCTTGTAGCCGATGCTCGGCCCGATGTTGCGCAGCACCTTGGGCTTGTTGACCTTGTTGGCTGCACCCAGGCGCGATTCGAGGCTGTGCTGCAGGTCGACCTTGCGCACGTCGGCCCCGCTGCCGCTGGCCTGGTCGGCGAAGTTCTCGACGTTGATGACGCGCAGCGCCGTGTACTCCAGCTTCAGGCGCTCGTTGCCGTTGGTGAGTTCGGAACTGCCGCCGATGGTGCCTTCGATCTCGAAGGGCTTGGCCGCCGCGGCCATCGGCACCGCCTGGAGCTTCACGCTCGAGCCGCCGTCGTCGAAGCTGGACTGGTAGATCTCGATGCCCTTCCAGCTCGCCGGGTGGTTGACCTCGATGCGCGCCTCCTTGCGCTCGCCGGTGGCGCGGTCGTGCAGCACCACCTCGCTCGCGAAGAGCTTGGGCATGCCCGTCGAGTAGTAGTCGACGATGAACTTCTTCAGCTCGATCGCGAAAGGCAACTCCTGCAGCAGCACGCCGTCGGCCTGGTTCAGGATCGCGACGCTGGACTGGCTGCCCTCGGGCACCAGGATGTTGCCGCGAAAGGTGGGGTTGGCGGGCGACAGGCGGTACTGCGCCGGCACCTCGGAGATCAGGCCGCCGCCGGTGTAGACGCTCTTGCCGTTGAACCAGGTCTGCGCCCGCACGATCAGGTCACCGTCGAGCAGGCCGCCCAGGCACACCAGCACGATGGCACCGTGCGCCGCGATGTAGCCCAGCTTGTTGGCGCCGCCGGCGCGCGCCGCGACCATCCAGCCGCCGGCGCTGCCATCGCCGTCGCGGCGCTGCAGCTTGACCTTCCAGCCGCCGCTCACCAGGAGCTGGCCGATGCGGTTGGCCGCCTGCTCGGGCGACTCGGCCAGAGCGGCTTCGGCGCGCAGGCCGAAGGCCTTCAGGCTCTGGGCGCGGATGTCTTCCTTGAAAGTCTTCAGGTCCGCCAGGATGCGCGGCGTGTTGCGCGCGATGCACAGCGAGGTGCTGACGACCAGGAAAGCCAGGATCAGCAGGAACCACCAGGCGCTGTAGATCGAATCGAGCCGCGCCGCCCGGAACACCTGCGCCCAGAAGGGGCCGAACTGGTTGATGTAGTTGCCGATCGGCTCGTGCTGCTTGAGCACCGTGCCGATGATCGAGGCGATGCAGATGACCGTCAGCAGCGCAATGGCGAAGCGCATCGAAGACAGCAGCTCCACCCCGGCGCGCAGGGCTTGCGAGCCGGTCTTCAGTCGAAGGCCGTGGGTGGAAACGGACATGGCAGGCGTCGGGCGGGAGCGGGCGGCAGGAGGACCAAACGAAAGGGCGGGCCATCCTGCTGGATCGGCCCGCCCTTGTTGGGTCTTATTTTCGGCGGTTGGTTCGCGGTGACGCGTTGATTCAGCGCAGGCCGGCGATGTAATCGGCCACGGCCTTGATCTCGCGGTCGTTCATCTTGGCGGCCACGCCCGTCATCTGCGGGCTGTTGGTGCGCACGCCGTCGCGGAAGGCCTTGAGCTGCGCGTCGGTGTAGTCGGCATGCTGGCCGCCCAGGCGCGGGTACTGGGCCGGGATGCCGGCGCCATTGGGGCTGTGGCAGCCTGCGCAGGCGGGCACCATGCGGTCGGCGATGCCGCCGCGGAAGATGCGCTCGCCCAGCGAGACCAGGTCCTTCTCCTTCGAGAAGCCGGTCTTGACCTTCTTGCTGCCGACGAACCAGGCGATGTTGCGCATGTCCTCGTCGCTCAGCGCCGAGGCGTAGGGCTTCATGATGGCGCTCTTGCGCTTGCCGGACTTGAAGTCCTGAAGCTGCTTGAGGATGTATTCGGGGTGCTGCTGCGCCAGCTTGGGGTTGGCCGCAATGGCCGAATTGCCGTCGGCGTTGTGGCAGGACGCGCAGGACTGGCTGTTCGCCGGCGCCGTGTTGAACAGCGTGTCGCCCTTGGCGGGATCGGGCTTGGCCGGCTTGGCGGCGGCTGCCGGCGCCGCAGCGGGTGCATCGGCCGCCAGGGCGGCGCTGGCACTTGCGCCGAGTGCGGCCGCAAGCAGGACATGGGCGAACAACTTCATATCGGGGGGCTACGTTTGTTGGCGCAAAACCCGGCGATTCTACAATGGTGCCCCGCCTCTCCAGCCTGGGCCCTGTGCCCTTAGCGACCCATGACCCCGCCGCCTTCGCCGGCCCGCGCCGCCGCAGCGACGCCGGGCACTGCCGCTTCCCCGAACCCGTCCACCCCTGGCGAAGCGTCGTCCTTCGCAGCCCGCGCGCGCACCGCGATGGGCTGGCTGCACACCGCCCACTTCCTCACCAGCGCGCCGCAGCTGGAACACCTGCCGCCCCTCACGCTGCCCGAGATCGCCTTCGTCGGCCGCTCCAACGCCGGCAAGTCCACCGCCATCAACACGCTGACGCAGCAGAAGCGCCTGGCCTTCGCCTCGAAGACGCCCGGCCGCACCCAGCACATCAACCTCTTCGGCGTCGGCAAGGGCCAGGTTGACGACGCCGTGCTGGCCGACCTGCCGGGATACGGCTACGCGGCCGTCCCGCGCGAGGCCAAGCTGCGCTGGCAGCGCGTGATGGGCAACTACCTCGTCACCCGAGAGACGCTGCGCGGCGTGGTGCTGATGGTCGACCCACGGCTGGGCCTGACCGAGCTCGACGAGGTCCTGCTGGACGTGATCCGCCCGCGCGTCGAGGAAGGCCTGAACTTCCTGGTGCTGCTGACCAAGGCCGACAAGCTGTCGCGCTCCGAAGGCGCCAAGGCGCTGTCGATTGCGCGACTCCAGGCCGGCGGGGGCGAGGTCAAACTCTTCTCGGCCCTCAAGCGCCAGGGCGTGGACGAGGCAGCGGAGTTGCTCTGGCGCTGGACCCATGCCGAGAATGCGGCGGACGGCACCGCCGCCGATTGAGTGCCAAATCGGGCTCCAGCGCCCGCCCCGCCTGCGCAAGCAGCTATCAAAAAGAGAGCAGACCAGGAGACAAGGCCCATGACGATCGAGACCTTCGAGCGCACGCTGCCGAACGGCATCACCCTCAGCTGCCGCGCCGCCGGCGAGAAGGGCCGCCCGCTCATGGTGTTCCTGCACGGCTTTCCCGAGGCCGCCTTCATCTGGGACGAGCTGCTCGAATGGTTCTCGCAGCCGGTCAACGGCGGCTACCGCTGCGTCGCGCCCAACCTGCGCGGCTTCGAGAAGTCCAGCCAGCCCAAGGAGGTCGAGGCCTACCGCCCGCACCTGCTGGTCCAGGACATGGTGGAGCTGGTCAAGACCGAACGCGACGACGGCATCATCGACACGCTGGTCGCGCACGACTGGGGCGGCGCCTTCGGCTGGGGCCACGCCAACGCCTTCCCGGGCCAGGTACGGCGACTGGTGATCATCAACTCGCCGCACCCCGGCACCTTCACCCGCGAGCTCAAGAACAGCGCCGAGCAGCAGAAGGCCAGCGCGTACATGAACTGGCTCGCGGCGCCCGGCTCCGAGAAGGTGCTGGCCGAGAACGACTTCGCCCGCCTCTTCGCCATGTTCACCATGATGAAGGCCGGCCCCGACGGCTTTGGCTGGCTGACCGAGCCGGTGAAGCAGAAGTACCGCGACGTCTGGAGCCAGGGCCTGACCGGCGCCTGCAACCTCTACCGCGTGACGCCGATGAAGCCGCCCGTCCCGGGCAAGACCAGCGCCGACGACATCCCCACCCTGCCCCACGAGCGCCTGGCAGTGACGGTGCCCACGCTGGTGCTGTGGGCCATGGACGATGCCGCGCTGCTCCCAGGCCTGCTCGATGGCCTCGACGCTTACGTGCCCCGCCTCGAGATCAAGCGGGTGCCGGGCGCCACGCACTGGATCGTCCACGAGCAGCCCGAGGGCGTGGCGCGCGACATCGCCGCCTTCATCGCGCGCACGCCCTCGCCCCCGTCGGCCTAAGCACGCCAGGGCACTGCCGGCAGGCCGTGCCAGCGCGTGCCGGCCGGGATCGTCTCGCCCTTCATCACCAGCGTCATCGGCCCGAGCTGCGCGCCGTCCTGCACTTGCGTGCCGTAGAGCATCGTCGAGCGCGGCCCCACCGTCACCCGGCTGCCGATGTGCACGTGGTCGATCTTCATCACGCGGTCCTCGAACAGGTGGGTCTGCGGGCAGCAGGCCGCGTTCAGCTCGCTGTGCTCGCCGATGTGGACGCAGTCGAACTCGGTGATGTCGGTGGTGTCGAGGTACACGCCGCGCGCGATGTCCGCCCCCAGCAGGTTGAAGGCATTGTTGAGCCACGGCGTGCCGCGCAGGTAGCGCAGGAACCAGGGCACCGTGATGCCCTCGTACATGTTGGTCACCGCCTCCGAGAGCCAGACGAAGGGCGTCCACATCGGCGTCGCGCGGCGGTCGTAGCGCCGCACCGTCAGCCACTTGAAGACTGCCACGAAGAGGAAGGTGGCCAGCGCGAAGGCCGCGCCGCCGACCGCCAGGTCGATCGCCACGTCGCCCCAGCGCCCGGACTCGGCCAGCGGCATGGCGTCCAGCACGATGGCATACCCGACGGCGATGACCAGCGCATGCGGAGCGGCGATGCGGAAGGCCTCCACCGTGCCACGGCCGAGCTTGCGCCAGCGTGAGGGCGCGAAGGTCAGGTGCGGCGCGAAGCCGCCGACCACCTCGCGCGCTGGCAGGTGTACCGGCGGCGCGCCCAGCCAGGTGTCGCCCGGCTGCATGGCGGTGGCGCGCGGCACGGCGCTCATCACGCCGATCAGCACGTTCTCGGGAATCACCGTCCCGTCGGGCACGTAGGCACCGTTGCCGACGAAGCTGCGGCGCGACACCACCGTGGGCTGCACCGTCATCCAGCCGCCATCGATGTGCTCGTCGCCCAGCATCACGGCGTCGGCGATGAAGCACTCGTCGCCCAGGGTCAGCATGTCGGGCACCACGCCCAGCGCGGTGGACAGCTCGGTCTCCTTGCCGACCTTGGCGCCGAGCAGCCGGTACCAGCTGGCCGAGAACACGGTGGCGTACACGCCGTGCAGCACCGCCAGGCTCGACTCCTGGATCTGGTTGACCAGCCACTTGCCCAGGTAGCGGTTGCCGTGCACCGGCCAGGTGCCGGCCTGCATGCGCGGCAGGAACAGCACCCTCAGCGCCGCCGCCGCCAGCGCCGTGAAGGCGATGAAGACCAGGCTGGCCGGCAGCGCGAGCAGGAAGAACTTCACCAGCCGCAGGCCGAAGGCCTGCCAGTCGGTGATGGTGCCGGCATCGACCAGCGGCCGCACGGAGATCGATTCGACGTCCAGCTGATCGATGAGCAGGAAGGTCGGGAACACCGGCATGAAGAACAGCACGGCCACCACCAGCGCGCCCGTGATGAAGAACGCCATCTCCCAGCGCAGGCGCTGGCGGCTCACGGCCGGGCGCGGCGGCAGGCCGGCCGGGTCGAAGTCGGCGCGCTCGCGCGCGGGCGAGCCGTGCCAGACCTTGCGCGGCGGCACCGACTGGCCGGCCGACAGCGCCGACTGGCCCTCCAGGTGCCCCCAGTCGCCGATGGTGGTGTCGCCCTCGATGACCACGTACGAGCCGATGCCGGCCTGCGCGCCGATGTCGATGCGGCCCAAATGCAGCAGGCCGCCCTCGACGCGTGCGTTCTCCAGCATCACGGCGTTGCCGATGCTGCTCCCCTCGCCGATGCGCACCAGCTCCGGCACCCGCACCGTGACCGAGCCGAGGTTCACCTCGTCGCCGATGCGCGCGCCCAGTGCCCGCAGCCACCAGGCATAGAGCGGCGAGCCGTTGATCATGTAGGTCGGCACGGCCTCCACCAGCCGGTCGGCCAGCCACCAGCGGAAGTACACCCAGCCCCACAGCGGATAGCTGCCCGGCGCCAGGCGGCCGGCCACCAGCCATTTGCCGGCCCAGGCCACCGCGAACTCGGCCAGCGTGGTGAGGACGAACACCCCCACCGAGACCGCGATGGCGAACGCCACGCTGTCGCCCTCCTCGCCGGTGTTGAAGTGGTAGGCGAAGAAGGGTGCCAGCCACTGCGCCATCTTCAGCAGCACCAGGAACGGGATGAGCGCCGCCTGCGCCAAGCCGCAGCGCCAGCGTCGCCAGCCGGAATGGATCACGAAGGGCCGCTGCGGCGCGGCAGCAGCCACGGCGTCGACCATGCCACGTTGCAGTGCCTCGGCGATCGCGCCGACCTGCCGGCCCGCGTACACGTCGCCGACCGTGGCCTGGGCGAAGCGGGGGTCCTGCCGCAGCTGCGACACCAGGCGCGCGGCCAGCAGCGAATGCCCGCCCAGGTCGGCGAAGAAGTCCTGGGCGCGCCGGATCGGCTGGCCGGGGAAAAGCCGCGCCAGCGCCGCGAACAGCAGTTCCTCGGCCGGAGTGTCAGGCGCGTCGCCGCCTTCGGCCTGTGAGGCGGCGGCCAGCGGCAGCCCGCGCAGCACCTTGCGGTCGATCTTGCCGCTGGGCAGCCGGGGCATGGCATCCAGGGGCTCGAAGCGCGCCGGGACCATGTACGGCGGCAGCCGGCCCGCGAGCGCAGAGCGCAGCGCCGACGCGGCCGGCGGCTTGCCCGCGGGCACGTAGAAGGCGATGAGCTGGTCGATCCCGCCCTCGGGCCGCAGCACGACGGCCGTGGTGCCGACGCCCGTCTGCTGCGCCAGCACCGCCTCGATCTCGCCCAGCTCGACACGGAAGCCCCGCACCTTGACCTGGTCGTCGGCCCGGCCGAGGCACTGCATCTGCGGCGTGCCGTCGGCACGCACCTCGACGCGGGCCAGGTCGCCGGTGCGGTACAGGCGTGCCTCTTCCGCGTTGCGGGCCCAGGGGTTGGCGACGAACTTCTCGGCCGTGAGTTCCGGCCGCCCGAGGTAGCCGGCCGCCACGCCGGGGCCGGTGATGCAGAGCTCGCCGGTCTCGCCCAGCGGCAGCAGCTTCAGCGGCGGCAGGCGCCCATCGACGATGGCCTCGGGCTCGATGACCTCGATCACCAGCAGGCCGTAGTTGGGCAGCGCCTCGCCGATGGTCACCGGCTCGCCGGCACGCAGCTCGGCCAACGAGGCCGATACCGTCGCCTCGGTCGGCCCGTAGGTGTTGAAGATGCGGCGCGTGGGCGCGGCCCACTTGTCGACCAGCGCCTTCGGACACATCTCGCCGCCCAGGTTGATGATGCGCAGGTTCGGTACGTCCTGCGCAAACAGCGCCAGCAGCGTGGGCACCGCGTGCAGCACGGTGATGTCCTGCTCGATCAGCGCCCGCGGCAGCGCCTCGGGGTCGCCGGCCAGCGTGCGCGGCGCGATCCAGAGCGAGGCGCCGACCAGGTAGCTGATCCAGATCTCCTCGAAGCTCATGTCGAAGGCGACCGAGAAGCCCTGATACACGCGGTCGCCCTCTTCCACGCCCAGGCGCGCGTTCTCGCTGCGCAGGAAGTGGCAGATGCTGCCCTGCGTGATGGCGATGCCCTTGGGCTTGCCGGTGGAGCCGCTGGTGTAGATGACGTAGGCCGTGTGCTCGGGCAGCGCACCTTCGCGCCGCCGCGCCACCGTACCGGGCGGCAGCGGCGCCAGCAGGTCCGCGGCCTGGATCACCTGCGTGCCAGCAGGTAACTCGGCCAGCGCGGCGCCGGTGCCGGCATCGACCAGCAGCACGCGCGCCGCGGCGTCGTCGAGGCAGACCGCGATGCGCTCGACGGGCACCTCGGCGTCGAAGGGCAGCCAGGCCGCGCCGGTCTTGGCGATGCCCAGCTGCAGCACCAGCAGCTCGATCCCGCGCATGAGCCACAGGCCCACCATGTCGCCCGGCCGCACGCCGGCCTCGATCAGGCGGTGCGCGACGCGGTCGGCCGCCTGGTCGAGCTCGCCGTAGGTCAGCGCGGCGGCGCCGAAGCGCAGCGCGGTCTTGCCGGGCAGCCGCGCGGCAGTCGCCTCGAACAGGTCGGCCAGCACCTCGTGGCGCAGCAGGTCGGGCCGGTCGGGACCGTGCAGGAGGGAATCGGTCGGCAGGGCGCGGGGATGCATGGCAACGGAAGAACTCGTTCGGGCGCCGGGGCCATGGGGCCGCAGCGCGTGGGTCAGTACACCTTGGGCTCGCCCGGCGGGCGTGACTTGAAGCGGCGGTGCACCCAGTAGTACTGCTCGGGCATGGCGTCGATGTAGCCGGCCAGGCGCTGGTTCATCAGGGCCGTGTCGGCCACGGCGTCGTCGGTCGGAAAATGGGTCCAGGCGGGCAGCACCTCGATCTCGTAGCCACCGGGCACCAGCTTCGAGATCACGGGCACGACCTTGGCACGGCCCAGCCGCGCGAAGCGCGACAGCGAAGGCACGGTGGCGGCCATGACGCCGTAGAAGGGCACGAAGACCGACTGCGACGGGCCGAAGTCCATGTCGGGCAGCAGGTAGAGCACGCCGCCCTTGCGCAGGCCGCCCACGATCTCCTTCACGCCATCGACGCGGTGGAGCACCGTGACGTTGCCGAAGCGCGTGCGGCCCTGGCGCGTCCACTCGTCGACCATCGGGTCGCGCTGCGTGGTGTAGATGGTGGTGGAGGGCTTGGGGTTGTGCTTGGTGAGCGCCGTCGCCGCGGCGTCCAGGCCGTAGAAGTGCGGCGCGAACAGGATCGTCGGATCGTTCCCCTCGTCGATCTCGCCGATGGCGCCGGTGATGCGGATGCGACGGTCGACCACCTCGGGCGGCGCATGCCAGAGCCAGCTGCGGTCCAGCCAGGCCTGCGCCACGTAGACGAAGGTCCGGCGTGCGATGCGGCGGCGCTCCTCGGGCGACTTGTCGGGGAAGCACAGTGCCAGGTTCACGTCCACCACGTGCCGGCGCGGCTTGGCCACCGCGTGCAGCAGGCGGCCCAGCACGGCACCGAAGGCGCGCGTGGCCGGCAGCGGCACGTGCGCCAGCGCCTTCATGAAGCCGATGCCGAGCCGCGCCGACAGGCTCATTGCGCGACCTCCATCGGCTCGTTCTTCGGCTGCTTGTAGCGCGCGTAGTCCCACACGTACTGCCCCGGCAGGCTGCGCACCAACTGCGCGATGCCTTCGTTCATCGCAGCCGCGGCGGCCTCGGGCGTGGCGTCGCGGTCGGTGAGCGCGGTGCCGGTGAAAGGGATGAAGCGGATCACGTAGCCACGCCCGCGCGGCAGCCGTTCGCACACGCCGAGGAAGACCTTGGCCCCGGTGGTCTGCGCCAGCCGCGGCAGCAGCGTCATGGTGTAGGCCGGCCGGCCCAGGAAGGGCGCCCACACGCCCTGCCCCAAGGGGGGCACCTGGTCGGGCAGGATGCCGGTGTAGCCGCCTTCCTTGAGCGTGCGCATCAGGCCGCGCACGCCCTTGACGGTGGTGGGCAGCGTCTGCAGGCCGGGCCGGTCGCGCGAGCCTTCGACCAGGCCGGCGATCCATTTCTTGCGCGAGGGCCGGAACAGCGCGGTGATGGGGCCGTGCTCCTTCACGAAGCGCTCGCCCACGGCCTGGCCGTACATCTCCCAACTGCCCAGGTGTGGCACGACCATGATCACGCCCTTGCGTTCGGCCAGGGCGGCCTCGAAGACCTCTGCGCCTTCCCAGCGCACGACCCTGGGCAGCACGCTCTCGCCGACCGGTCGGGCCCACAGCCAGGGCAGCTCGGCCACCATCTCGCCGGCCGCGCCGATGGCCGGACGCCACTGTTCGGGCGCGAAACCGGCGGCCTCGGCGTTCTCACGAAAGCGCCGCCGGTAGTCGGGCGCCAGCCACCACACGAGCCAGCCGAAGGCCCGGCCCAGCGCGTGCATCAGCGGCAGCGGCACACGGGCGAGCAGACGGAACAGCGCGGTCATTCAGGGGCGGGAAACAACAGGGGTGGTAAGGACAGACGCGCGGGCAAGACGAGGCTTGCGCGGCTTGAATAGAATCCAAATTGTCGCCGAGTTATGGAACTACTTGCGGGGCGACGTTAAACAACTCCGCTAAAGCGTTCGCCAAGACTCCCAAGCCTGGCAACGCGCCAATGGACTTGCACAAGGAGCTTTCTCTCATGGCGAACGACTTTCTCTTCACTTCCGAATCGGTCTCCGAGGGCCACCCCGACAAGGTCGCCGACCAGATCTCGGATTCGATCCTCGACGCGATCTTCGAGCAGGACCCCCGCAGCCGCGTGGCCGCCGAGACGCTGACCAACACCGGCCTGGTGGTGCTGGCCGGCGAGATCACGACCAACGCGCACGTGGACTACATCCAGGTCGCGCGCGACACCATCAAGCGCATCGGCTACGACAACACCGACTACGGCATCGACTACAAGGGCTGCGCGGTGATGGTCTGCTACGACAAGCAGTCCAACGACATCGCCCAGGGCGTGGACCATGCGAGCGACGACCACCTCAACACGGGCGCCGGCGACCAGGGCCTGATGTTCGGATACGCCTGCGACGAAACGCCCGAGCTGATGCCCGCGCCGATCTACTACGCACACCGCCTGGTCGAGCGCCAGGCGCAGCTGCGCAAGGACGGCCGCCTGCCCTTCCTGCGCCCCGACGCCAAGAGCCAGGTCACGATGCGCTACGTGGACGGCAAGCCCCACAGCATCGACACCGTGGTGCTGTCGACCCAGCACCATCCCGACCAGAGCGAGTCGCCGACCAAGATGAAGGCCAGCTTCAACGAGGCCATCATCGAGGAGATCATCAAGCCCGTGCTGCCCAAGGAGTGGCTCCAGGACACCAAGTACCTGATCAACCCGACCGGCCGCTTCGTCATCGGCGGCCCGCAGGGCGACTGCGGCCTGACGGGCCGCAAGATCATCGTCGACACCTACGGCGGCGCCTGCCCGCACGGCGGCGGTGCGTTCTCGGGCAAGGACCCGTCGAAGGTCGACCGTTCGGCCGCCTACGCCGCGCGCTACGTGGCCAAGAACATCGTGGCCGCGGGTCTGGCGCGCCAGTGCCAGATCCAGGTGGCCTATGCCATCGGCGTCGCACGGCCGATGAACATCACGGTCTACACCGAAGGCACCGGCGTCATCTCCGACGACAAGCTGTCGGCGCTGGTGGCGGAGCACTTCGACCTGCGTCCCAAGGGCATCATCCAGATGCTAGACCTGCTGCGCCCCATCTACGCCAAGACCGCCGCCTACGGCCACTTCGGCCGCGAGGAGCCGGAGTTCAGCTGGGAAAGAACCGACAAGGCGGCGGCACTGCGCGCCGCGGCCGGGCTCTGAGCCTTGCCCGGTGCCCGTCCCTCGGGGCGGGCACCGCGGGGTGATCCGGCGCGCCCGGCATCCTTCACAATCGCCCCCATGACCCGGTTCCTGACCCTCTGCCTCCTAGCCGCACCGATCGCCCTGACGGCCTGCAGCATTCCCTACGAAGTCGTCCGGATGCCCGGCGGCAAGTTGCGCGCGCAGAACGCCACCGACGCTGGCGGGTACTGCGCGCAGGCGGGCCTGGGCCGGGCGCGCATGCTCGGGCCGGCGCCGGGCAATACCGAAGTGCTGTTCGAGTGCGTCAACAACTGAGCGCTGCCTGTCGGTTGCTCTGTTTTTGATAGCGCCTCTCCCAATGCACACGGGCGCCGCAGCCCGATTCGCATCTCAACGCGGACATCAGAACCGATAGGCCCCGCCGAAGCCCACGGTCCAGCTGCGGCCCGGCGCCGGCTCGAAGTAGCGCGCATTCCCTTCGTTGACGATGACCGAGCCGGCGTACTTGCGGTCGGCGACGTTCTCGATGCGTGCGAAGGCGTTGAATTCCCAGCGCTCCCAGCGCTGCACATAGCCCGCGTAGAGCGCGGCCACGGCGTACCCCGGCGCACTGGCCGTGTTGCGGTCGTTGGCCTGGATGCGGCTGAGCGCGCGAAGCTCCACCCCCGCCCGCAAGCCCTGTGGCGGCACGTAGCCGAAGGACGCGAACAGCGACTGCCGCGCGATGCCCGGGATGCGGTTGTCCGCTGCGACGAAGCTCGCGCCGGTGCACGGCGCGGGGGAGCAGAAGGCGTCCTCGTAGCGCGCATCGAGCCAGGTGTAGGCGAGCTGCGTGCGCCAGTGGTTCGCCGTCTCGTGCTGCCAGCCCAGTTCGGCACCCTGCCGGCGCGTGCGGCCGGCGTTCTGGAAGGTGGCGCGGCCACCGACGTTGGTGGCGGTCACGATCTCGTCCTGGGTCCGGGTCTCGAAGACCGCCGCGGTGAGCAGGCCGCCCCCCACGCGCGCCTTGGCGCCCAGCTCGACGCTGTCGTTGACCGACGGCCGCAGCGCGAAGTTGAGACCGCCCGTGCCGTCGGGCCGGTACGAGAGCTCGTTGAGCGTCGGCGTCTCGAATCCGCGCCCGGCCGACAGGTACAGCGCCAGGTCGCGCGTGGGCTGCCAGCGCAGCGACGCGACGGGCAGCGTGCGGGCGTAGCGGGCGCTGCCGCTGTCGTCCCGGTTGCGGCCCAGCACGTAGCGGTCCTGCGAATCGAAATGCACGCTGCTGCGGCGCACGCCCGCCTCGAGCGTCCAGGCGTCGGCGAAGCGCCAGGTGGCCTGGGCATAGGGGTCGAGGTTCCAGACCTCGTTGCGCTCGTTGCGGCGCAGGCGGCCGCGCATGCCGAGCCAGGGATTCGTCGCCGGGCCGAGGTAGTTCTCGTAGCCGGTGCGCCATTCGCGCATGCGGTCGTAGCCCAGGCCCGCGACCAGGTCGAGCGGGCGGCCGGCCAGCGCGAACTCGGCGGTCCAGCGCAGGTCCAGCCCACTGTAGTTGCGCGCCAGGCCGATCACGCCGCCGGCCTGCAGCGGATTGAGCTGCGCCGAGGGCGGGATGGCCTGGAACTGCGTGGTCTCGCGCTCGCCGCCATAGAGCATCAGCCGCAACTGGTTGCGGCTGTCGAGCCGGCGCTCGTAGAGCAGGCCGGCCTGGCTTTGCGAGACAGTCTTGCGCGTGTCGTATTGCTGCGCCAGCGGCGCACTGCGCGGCGCGAGCGCGAACTGCTCGGCCGTGAGGCCCAGCGGGTCCTGCGCGTCGATGCGCACGCGGTTGGCCACCAGCGTGAGGCGGTCGCCGTTGTCGAGCGTGAGGCCGAGCTTGCCGTTGGCCAGGTCGCGCCGCGCGGCGCTGTGCTCGCGCCAGCCCTCGGTGTCGAAGCGGCTGGCGCTGAACAGGTAGTCGATGGCCGCGCCGCCCGGGGCGCCCAGCGCCTGCGCGCCGCTGAGTTGCAGCCCCTGCCGCCAGGTGCCGAAGCTGCCGCCCGCGGCCGAGTACTGCAGGCGCGGCCGCCCCTCGCCCGTGGCGGTGAAGGCCTGCAGCACGCCGCCCGAGGAATTGCCATACAGCGCCGAGAAGGGCCCGCGCAGCACCTCGATGTGGTCAAGCGAGGCGATGTCGATGTTGGAGGTCTGGCCCTGTCCGTCGGGCAGCGTGGCCGGGATGCCGTCGACGTAGATGCGCACGCCGCGCACGCCGAAGGTGGAACGCGCGCCGAAGCCGCGGATGGACAGCTGCAGGTCCTGCGCGAAGTTGTAGCGGTTCTGCAGCTGCAGGCCCGGTACGCCGGCGAGGCTTTCGGTGAGCTGGGCCTGCAGGCGGCTGTCGCGCGCCTCGTCGCCCTCGAGCCGGTCGACCGACCCGGCCACGTCGAAGGGCGAGACCTGGCCGCGCGGCACGCTGACCGTCACCGCGTCGAGCATCGGTGCGGCGGCCTTGGCGGGTTCGTCGGGGCCCGTCTGCGCGGCGGCCAGGCAGGGCACGGCGCAGGCCAGCCAGGCGACGGTGGGGTGGAGCGGCATCGGCGTCATGCGACGCATTGTGGGCGAGCCGCCCCAGGCGTGGCCTCCGCGTATTCGCTATGAAATCGATAGCTGCTGGCGCCCGTGCAGCGGGCGCCGCGGGCCGATTTGGCTTGAAAACCGGCGTTTCAGCCGCGCCGCCGCAACCAGCCGAACCAGAGGCAGGCCACCACCGGGATGCCCAGCGTGACCCACGCCAGCATGTCCCCGAAACCGCCGTCGCTGAACAGGGCCGAGACCAACCCGATGGCGGTGAGCACGCCCAGCGCGATCGGCCAGCCCCACATCGCCGTGAAGGAGCGCGGGGGCTTCATGGCGCGCCTTCCAGTTGCGCGGAAGCGCGCGTGGCGGCCGCCGGCGACAGCGGCGGCGCCTGCGCAGGCTCGGCGCCTCCGGCCACCGCCGGCCTGGGCTTGTGCTCGTGCGTGGGCTGCCCCTTGCGCAGCCACAGGTACAGCCCGCTGCCCAGCACGATGATGGTGGCGATGTCGAGCAGCGCCCAGAGGATCTGCATCGGCATGCCGCCGTAGTCGCCGAAGTGCAGCGGCTGCGACACCAGCAGCGCGGTGAGGTACCACGGCAGTTTCGGCGCCGCAGTGACCTCGGCCGTCTTGGCGTCGACCAGCACCGGCTGCAGCAGCTTCGAGGTGAAGGGCTCGTTGCCCTTGAGGAAGAAGGTGGTGTGGTGCGGGCTCGAGAACGCCGTGCCAGGGAATGCGATGAACGACAGTTTGGTGTTCGGCGCCTGTGCCTGCGCGACCTCCATTGAGCGCTGTACCGACCCGCGCTCGGCCACCGGCACCGTCGGCTGTCCCTTGTAGGGCGCGAGGACCGTGCTGAGCTGGTCATACTGCCAGTACTTGATGACGAGGTCGGCCCAGGTGTTGATCATGCCGGTGGCGCCCACCACGAAGACCCACACCAGCGTGACGATGCCCAGCAGGTTGTGCAGGTCCAGCCACTTCAGGCGGGTGCGCCTGTCGCGCCGCACCGTGCCGAACTCCAGCTTGCGCATGAAGGGCGAGTACAGCACCACGCCGCTGACGACGGCCACCAGCAGCAGCAGTCCCATGAACCCGAGGAAGAGCTTGCCCGGCAGCCCCGCGAACAGGTCGACGTGCAGCTTGAACATCACGTACATGAAGCCCTGGTCGAAGCGCGGCTGCGCCAGCACCTGCGCCGTGCGCGCGTCGATGGCGACGGAGCGGAAGTCGTCGGTGGGCGCCGGCGTGGGCGTCATGGTGACGAACCAGAGGTTGTCGTCGTCCTCGGCCCTGGACGCGAACTGCACGACCCGGTCGGGGTGCTGTGCGCGCGCCACGTCCAGGATGCGGTCCAGGCTCTGGTGCGGCGTGCCCGCCGCCATCTTCGGCGCCTCCACCTCGGTGCCCAGCAGGTGGCCGATCTCGTGGTGGAAGATCAGCGGCAGCCCGGTGATGCACAGGAGCAGCATGAACGCGGTGCAGACGATGCTGCTCCACTTGTGCACCCAGGCCCAGGTCTTGATCGATTGGCTTTTCATCGTGGTTGGAGTGTGCAGGACGCCGGGCGTCAGAAGCGGTAAGTGGCGCTGGCCACCACGTTGCGGCGCGCGCCCCACCAGCAGTCGCCGCGGGCCAGGCAGGTGCTGAAGTAGTTCTTGTCGGTCGCGTTGTTGATGTTGAGCGCATAGCGCCAGCGCTCGGTGTCGTAGGCGAAGACCAGGTCGAGCAGCGCCGTACTGGGCACGCGCGGCCCGTAGCCGCCATACGAGGTGTCGCGGAAGGCGCCCATGTAGCGCACGCCGGCACCGGCCGAGAAGCCGTTGACGCCCGCGATGGAGAAGCGGTACTTGGCCCAGACGCTGGCCTGGTGGCGTGGCAGGCCTTCGAGCTGCGGGTCGAGGTCGGTGTAGTTGTAGTGGGCGATCAGGTCGAGGTCGCGGCCCACGGTGCCGCGGGCCTCGAGCTCGACCCCGCGGGTGCGCGTGCGCCCGAGCTGATCGTAGGTGTAGGGGCCGGTCTGCTGGACCTGGTTCTTTTCCTTCAGGTCGTACACCGCGGCGCTGAATGCCAGGCTGCGGCCCGCCGGCTCGTACTTGACGCCCGCCTCCCACTGCTCGCCGCGCAGGGGCTTGAAGATCTGGCCGTTGACCGACGACTGTGGGGTGAAGGATTCCGCGTAGCTGATGTAGGGTGACCAACCCGAGTCGAACGCATACATGAGCCCCAGGCGCTTGGTGGTGGCCGAGGCCTTGTCGGACTCGCTGCCTTCGGCGCTCGACACCGCGCGGTCGTGCCGCAGGCCCGCCACGACGATCCACGGCCCGAGCTTCATCTGGTCCTGCAGGTAGAAGCCGGACTGGCGCTGGCGGGTCTTGGGGTTGGGTGTGCGCACGCCCGCGGCCACGTTGCCGTAGAGCGGGAAGTAGGCGTCGATCGTGCTGTAGCCCGAATAGTCGGTCCAGGTGCGTTCGCGCGAGCGCGTGAAGTCGGCGCCTACGAGCAGCGTGTGCTGCAGCGCCCCGGTGCTGAAGCGGCCCTCGACATGGTTGTCGAGGTTGGTGATCTGCTGCTCGGTGCGCGAGTTGGAGGTGTAGCGGCCAAGGGTGCGCTTGAAGATCGGGTCGGCGCCCCAGCCGCCCGGGCCGGCATCGACGCCGTTGCCGTAGAAGTCGCCCCAGTGGTAGAGGCTGTCGTTCACGTTTCGCGCGACGCGGAAGTTCTGGCGCACCGCCCACTGGTCGTTGAACTTGTGTTCGAACAGCCAGCCGAAGGACTTGCGCTGGCTGTCGTAATAGTCGCCCGGCTCGCCGATGAAGCGGTTGCGCGGCAACTGGCCGTTGGGATTGGGCAGCAGTGTGCCCTCCCAGGGAAAGAACTGGGAGGAACTGCCGCTCTTGTCCTTCTGGTAGAGACCCTGCAAGGTGAGCGAGGTCATGGCCGTCGGCCGCCAGGTGAGCGAAGGCGCCAGCAGCACGCGGTCGTCGGGCACGTGGTCGACCTGCGTGCCCGACTTGCGGCCCAGCGCGATGAGGCGGTAGGCCAGCGTGCCCTGCGCATCGAGCGGGCCGGTCAGGTCGATCTGCAACTGGCGGCGGTTGAAGCTGCCGTACTGCACGCCGATCTCGCGCTGCGTCTCGAACAGCGGCCGCTTGCTCACCATGTTGACCACACCGGCCGCCGTGCCGGCGCCGAAGAGCATGCCCGAGGGGCCGCGCAGCACTTCGAGCCGTTCGAGCGTGAACGGGTCGGTGCGCGTCGTGCTGGTGTAGTAGCCGTAGGCCTGCCGCAAGCCATCGAGGAACACGTTCGGCTCCGTGCCGCGAATGCGTACCGAATCGGCACGCGAATCCAGGCCGTAGGCGTCGGAACGCACGCCCGCCGCGTAGGTGAGCGCGTCCTGCAGGTTGGTCGCGCCCTGGTCGACGATCTGGTCGCGCGTGACCACGGTCACCGACTGCGGCGTCTCGGCGAGCGGGGTGTCGGTCTTGGTGGCGGTGGCGGCGTTCTTCGCGCGGTAGCCGATGACGGGCGAGGTGGCGGTCTCGCGTTCGGCGGTGGCGTCCACCTGCACGGTCGGCAAGGTGGGCGCCGCGGCGCCGGCGGCCGGCGCCTCCGGCGCCTGGGCCCGTGCGGACGTGCCGAGGCTCAGGCACACAGACGCGACCACCAGCGCAAGCGTCGCGGGCCGCGCGGAGATCGGAGGCAGGTGGGGGAAGAACATTCGGATTCCGTCAATGCGAGTGATTCGCATTGTATTTATGAACCGGAAATGAATCCGCCTTCGCCGGCAACCGGTGGGGGCATTGGAGGAGCCGTTGTCACCGGTGCGCCATCCAGTCGCAGCACCATCGTGTGGTCCCGCGCCGTCGGACAGCCTCGCGATCGGATTGCGGATGCGCTCTTGAAAGGGCCTGAAATGCCCTTATGATTAGCACTCGCTGGGGTCGAGTGCTAACAACACGTCACACGGTCCCAAGTCGACCGGCCGGTCGACCGGCTCTCCCGGGCCCGACCGTCCACAGAACCAACCCGTTTCTCATATCCCAGGAGATGCAATGAAACTTCGTCCTTTGGCCGATCGCGTGATCGTCAAGCGCATTGACAGCGAAACCAAGACCGCCTCGGGCATCGTGATCCCCGACGCCGCCGCCGAGAAGCCCGACCAGGGTGAAGTGCTGGCCGTGGGTCCCGGCAAGCGCAACGACAAGGGCGAGCTCTCGGCCCTGACCGTGAAGGTCGGCGACCGCGTGCTGTTCGGCAAGTACTCGGGCCAGACCGTGAAGGTCGACGGCGACGAGTTGCTCGTCATGAAGGAAGACGACCTGTTCGCGGTCGTCGAGAAGTAATCCATTTCCCCTGAATATCGGAGCTAATCAACATGGCAGCAAAAGACGTCGTCTTCGGCGGTGAAGCCCGCGCACGCATGGTCGAGGGTGTGAACATCCTGGCCAACGCAGTCAAAGTGACCCTGGGCCCCAAGGGCCGCAACGTGGTGCTCGAGCGTTCGTTCGGCGCCCCCACGGTGACCAAGGACGGTGTGTCCGTCGCCAAGGAAATCGAACTCAAGGACAAGCTGCAGAACATGGGCGCCCAGCTCGTGAAGGAAGTGGCCTCCAAGACCAGCGACAACGCCGGTGACGGCACCACCACCGCCACCGTGCTGGCGCAGGCCATCGTGCGCGAAGGCAGCAAGTACGTGGCCGCCGGCCTGAACCCCATGGACCTCAAGCGCGGCATCGACAAGGCCGTCGCCGCCCTGGTGGAAGAGCTGAAGAAGGCCTCCAAGGCCACGACCACGAGCAAGGAAATTGCCCAGGTCGGCTCGATCTCGGCCAACAGCGACGAGACGATCGGCAAGATCATCGCCGACGCGATGGACAAGGTCGGCAAGGAAGGCGTGATCACCGTCGAAGACGGCAAGTCGCTGGACAGCGAACTGGACGTCGTCGAAGGCATGCAGTTCGACCGCGGCTACCTGTCGCCCTACTTCATCAACAACCCGGAAAAGCAATCGGCGATTCTGGAAAACCCCTTCGTGCTGCTGTTCGACAAGAAGATCAGCAACATCCGTGACCTGCTGCCCACGCTGGAGCAAGTCGCCAAGGCCGGCCGTCCGCTGCTGATCATTGCCGAGGAAGTCGAAGGCGAAGCCCTCGCGACCCTGGTGGTGAACACCATCCGCGGCATCCTGAAGGTCGTGGCCGTGAAGGCACCTGGCTTCGGCGACCGCCGCAAGGCCATGCTCGAAGACATCGCCATCCTGACGGGCGGCAAGGTCATCGCCGAAGAAGTGGGCCTGACCCTCGAGAAGGTGACGCTGGCCGACCTGGGCCAGGCCAAGCGCATCGAAGTGGGCAAGGAAAACACCACCATCATCGACGGCGCCGGCGCTGCAGCCGACATCGAAGCCCGCGTGAAGCAGATCCGCGTGCAGATCGAGGAAGCCACCAGCGACTACGACCGCGAGAAGCTGCAAGAGCGCGTGGCCAAGCTGGCCGGCGGCGTGGCCGTGATCAAGGTCGGCGCTGCCACCGAAGTCGAGATGAAGGAAAAGAAGGCCCGCGTCGAAGACGCCCTGCACGCCACCCGTGCGGCAGTGGAAGAAGGCGTGGTGGCCGGCGGTGGCGTGGCCCTGCTGCGTGCCAAGCAAGCCGTGGGCGACCGCGTCAAGGGTGACAACGTCGACCAGGACGCCGGCATCAAGCTGGTGCTCAAGGCCATCGAAGCGCCCCTTCGCGAGATCGTCGCCAACGCCGGTGGCGAGCCCTCGGTGGTGGTGAACAAGGTGCTGGAAGGCAAGGGCAACTACGGCTTCAACGCTGCCAACGACAGCTACGGCGACATGCTCGAGCTGGGCATCCTGGACCCGACCAAGGTGACCCGCACCGCGCTGCAGAATGCCGCTTCCGTGGCCTCGCTGCTGCTGACGACCGAAGCCATGGTCGCCGAAGCGCCGAAGGACGACGCGCCGGCCGGCGGCATGCCGGGTGGCATGGGCGGCATGGGTGGCATGGGCGACATGGGCATGTAATGCACTTCACTCGAAGAGCCTTGCTCTTCGAGAGTCTGCTCGGTCAGATCAAAAAGCGCGGCTAGGCCGCGCTTTTTTTATTTCCATGATGCCGGCACCGAACTGTGCAGGACTGCGCCAAAGCCCGATACGGCGGGTTCATCGATCACTCATGCACCGTTCTAAGGTCAGCGGGTGAGCTGCTGCCGAGACGAAGGGTTCGAGGTCGATGGCGATCATCTGGCCTGACGGTGCAGCCCTTCATCGGAAAGCAGGCCCGATGCCAGCAGGCGAATCCGCGATGCCACCATGCGTGCGCCTTCGGACAATCCCCGCTGGCGGCCGAGGCTCAAGGCGATCGTGCGTCGTATGCCGGGATGCGTCACGCGGCACGCGCCCAGTTCACCCGCCGCCACTTCCCGGGCAACCGCAGTCAAAGGCAGCAAGGTGAACGCGTGGCCGCTGGCAGCGACATCCTTCATCGCGGTCGCCGTTTCGACTTCCATGGCGACGTCAAGCTTCACGCGGTGACGGCGCGACAGCATGTCCAAAGTGGTCCGCAGGCCATTCGGCGCGGAGGGCAGCACCAGCGGAATGCCGGCCATCGCTCTGAACGGTACCGTCGCTCCCGAAAGTTCCGGTCGACCGGCCTTCCCGATCAGGAACGTCTCGAGCTTGCCCAGCACATCCTCGCCGCCCAGCGCGGAGGATCCGTAGCGGTTGACGACGATCATGTCCAGCCGACCCGAGGCCAACTGCTCGTCCAGTGCGCCGCTGAAGCCCTCCGTGACGTGCAGCCGCAACTGGGGCGCACGTTCGCGCACGTCTGCCAGCAAGACGGGCAGCAGCGCGCGTGCCAGTGAGGGCAGCACGCCCACATGCACCGTGCCGGTCAGTACCCCCGCCGACTGGCACGCCATGGCATCGAGTTGGTTCACCTGGTCCACAACCCGCTTGATTTCGGGATACATGCGCTGGCCGAACTCGGAGAGCACCATCCCACGGCCCGTGCGATCGAACAGCCGTCGTCCCCAGGCGCCTTCCAGCAGGGCGACCTGCCGACTGACCAGAGACTGCGCAGTGTCCAGGGCGATGGCTGCGCGCGAAAGCGACTTCATGTCGGCCACCTGAAGGAAGGTGTGTAGATGCTTGAAGTTCATGATTTCATTTATTCGGAAACCTGAAATCTCTCCCATCGTCTTACTGGAATTCTAGGTCGCTCCTAAAGTCGCCCCCACGACAAGCAAAGGAGACAACCTTGAGATTTGCAACTTCGATGGCAGTGGTGCTCGCATCCGCCTGCCTATTGGCCTCGCCGGCCGCGCGTGCGGACGATGTGCCCTACCCCAAGCGAACCATCAGCCTGGTCGTTCCCTTCGCAGCCGGAGGCCCGACGGACGCCATGGCGCGCGTTCTGGCGCTCAAGCTCGGCGACAGGCTGGGGCAACAGGTGATCGTCGACAACCGCGGAGGCGCCGGTGGCAGCATTGCAGCGGAATGGGTGGCACGGTCACCCGCGGACGGCTACACGCTCTTCTTCGGCACCACCGGCACGATGGCGATCAACCCCAGCCTCTACGCGAAGCTGCGCTATGACCCGGTCAAGGATTTCGCGCCTGTGAGCCTCATGGCCACCACCATGAACGTGCTGGTCATCAATCCTCAACTGTCGATAAAGACACTGGGTGACCTGGTGGCGCTGGCAAAGACCAAGCCGGGCGAACTGTCCTACGGTTCGGCAGGCAATGGCAGTTCCAACCATCTGTCCGGCGAACTCTTCGCCACGTCGGCCGGCATCCGGCTCAACCACGTGCCGTACAAGGGATCGGCGCCGGCCCTCGTCGATCTTCTGGGCGGCCGGATCTCGATGATGTTCGACACCATCGCCCAGCAGACCCAGAACATCGCGGCCGGGAAAGTGACCGCACTCGCCGTCACCGGACCCACCCGTTCTCCGCTGCTCCCTCGGATTCCGACGGCGCAGGAAGCCGGATTGAAGGGGTTTGACGTCACCATCTGGTACGGCGTGCTGGCGCCGCACGGCACACCCGGCCCGGTCGTCGACCGCCTGCAACGGGAAGTTGCGGCGGTCATGGCCAGCGATGAAATGAAGCAGCGCATGCAGGCCGATGGCGCAGAAGCGAAGAGCACGACGGCGGCCGAGTTCGCCACGCTCATCAAGAACGACATCGCCAAATGGGCTCCGGTGGTCAGGAACTCCGGCGCCAGCCTGAACTGAAAGCGCAACGCATCCATGACCCACGCACCGGACCCTCGCCTGCAGCGGGCCCTCGCCCCTCGCAGCATTGCCGTCGTCGGCGCCACCGAAGACACGAACAAGGTGGGCGGCCGCCCGCTGCACTATCTCCAGCGCTTCGGCTTCCAGGGTGCGGTGTATCCCGTCAATCCTCGCCGCGACACCGTCCAAGGGCTGAAGGCCCATGCCTCCCTGGCGGACCTGCCCGAAGTGCCCGATGCGGCCATCGTCGCAGTGGGTCAGGACGGGGTTGCCGACGTGATCGGCCAATGCGGGGCACGGGGCATCGGCACCGCGATCGTGATGAGCTCCGGGTTCGGCGAAACCGGCGCTCCTGGCGTCGTGCGCCAGCGTGAGCTCCTGGCGCAGGCGCGCCGGCTGGGCGTGCGGCTGATCGGGCCCAACGCGCAGGGCGTGGCCAACTTTCACACCGGGGCGGTGATGAACTTCAGCACCATGTTCATGGAAGTCCCGCCGCAGGACGGGCCGGTCGCCATCGTCAGCCAGAGCGGCGCGGCCAGCGTGATGCCCTACGCCATGCTGCGCGAGCGAGGCGTGGGCGTGCGCTATCTCGTCGCATCGGGCAACGACGCCGATGCCTCGGTGAACGAGCTGGCGCTGGCGGCGGCGGCAGACCCGCACATTCGCGTGGTGCTGATGTACATCGAAGCGCTTGCCGACCCGGCCGTCCTCGCAGAGGTGGCCCACACGGCCAGGGCACGGGGCGCGGCGGTGATCGCGCTCAAGTCGGGCCGGAGCGCCCATGGCGCGAAGGCCGCTGCATCGCACACCGGTGCGATCGTGAACGACGACGTGGTGGTGGACGCATTCCTCCAGCGGCACGGCATCTGGCGCGCGCAGGACGTGCATGGCCTGGTCAACGCGGTGGAATTGTGTCTGGCCACACCACCCCGCCCCGCGCAGCGGCTGGTGGTCATGAGCCACAGCGGCGCTGTGGGGGTGCTCTGCGCGGACACTGCCGACGCCCTGGGCCTGCCCCTGGCCGAACTGGCGCCGGACACCGTGGAACGTCTTGCAGGCATCATGCCGAGCTTCGCGACGGCGCAGAACCCGGTCGACCTCACCGCCTCTCTCATGACACAGGGCGGAATGTTCGCCGACACGCTGGATGCGCTGGCCACCGACCCGCAAGCCGACATGTTCCTGGTTGGCGTGCCCGTCGCCGGCCCAGGCTACGACGTCCCGGGCATGGCCGCACAGGCGGCCCAGCTCGCCGCCCGCCACGACAAACCCGTCGCCGTGTCGGCACCACAGCACGGGGTGCGCACCGCCTTCCGCGAGGCTGGCGTCCCGGTGTTCACGCACGAGACGGATGCCATCCATGCCCTCTACCAGTGGCGTTCCCACGGCGCGCTCATGGCACGAGCTGCCGAGAGGGACCGCCTCGCGCGAAGCGTGGTGTACATGCCTTCGCTCGAACCCGGCGCGGACGCCCTGCTCAGCGAGGCCGACAGCCTGGCCCTGCTGGCGGCAGCCGACATCCCCACGGTGCCCCACGTGCTGTGCCGCAGCCTGGACGAGGCGCTGGCCGCCTGGCGCGAGCTGGGCCCGGCGGTGGTGCTGAAGGCCTGCTCAGCCCGCATCCCGCACAAGTCCGAGCACGGGCTTGTCTTCATGGACGTGGAAGACGCAGCAGGCGTCGAGAGCGCCTGGAAGACCTGCGCGGAGCGTGTCACGACGATGGGTCTGCCCTTCGAGGGGGCGGTCGTCGCGGCCCGCGTGCACGGCCGGCGCGAGTTCGCCCTTGGCGTGCGCCAGGATCCGGCATTCGGCACCGTGGTGATGGTCAGCGATGGCGGAAAGTATGTGGAGGCCCTGCGCGACTTCGTGGTGCTGCTGCACCCCTTCTCGGAAGCCGACGTGATCGCCAGTCTGCGCACCTTGCGCATCGCGCCCATCCTGGCGGGCGTGCGGGGGGAGGCGCCGGTGGATCTCCAGGCCGTGGCGCGCGTCGCCGTCAGGCTGGGCGAGCTGGCCGTCGCCAACAGCGGCACGATAGCTTCCATTGACCTGAACCCCCTCATCGTCGGTGATTCGGGCGAGGGTGCCTGGGCTGTCGATGCAGTGATCGAACGAACGGGAGCCTCGTATGCAGGACATTGACACCGTCTTGCTGGAAATGATCGGCGAGGTCGCCGTACTGCGCCTGAACCGCCCGGCGGTGATGAACGCCGTCAACGCGCCGCTGCGCGCAGCGCTTACACGGCAGTTGTATGCGCTCGACGCTGACCCGCGAGTGCAGGCCATCGTGTTGACGGGCAGCGGCCAGCGCGCCTTCTGTGGTGGCCAGGACCTGGACGAATCGGCCACCATCGACGCGGCCAGTCTGGCGGGCTGGCTCAATCGGCAGCACGCGATGTACCAAGCGGTGCGCGACGTGAACAAGCCGATCGTCGCCGCACTCAATGGCACGGCCGTGGGCGCCGGCTTCCAGATGGCGCTGATGTGCGACCTCCGAGTCGCCCACGGCACGCTGCGGATGGGCCAGCCCGAAGTCAAGGCCGGATTGGCGAGCGTCGTCGGCTCCTACCTGATGTCGTTGCAGATCGGCCACTCGCTGAACCAGCAGTTCTCGCTGACGGGAGAACTCATCACGGGTGAACGCGCCCATGCGCTCGGCCTGGTCAACGACCTCGTGGCCGCCAACGATGTGCTGCCCCGTGCAATGGAACGCGCGCGGGCACTTGCAGCGTTGCCAGGTGCCGCGATCCGCGCCACCAAGCAGCGCTTCCGCGAACGAACCCAGGCCGGCTTCGAGGAAGCCTGCAGCGCGGGCATCCGTTATCAGCTGGAGTGCTATTCCACCGGTGAGCCGCAGCGCGTGATGCGCGAGTTCATCGCCCGGCGCGACGCCAAGATCACCACCCCTCCCAAGGATTGAACCGCACATGCAGAAACACACCCAGCTGTTCATCGACGGCACGCAGGTGCCGGCACGCGGCACGCAGGATCTGCCCGTGACCGACTGCTACACCGAAGAGACCTTTGCTTGCTACCGCAGCGCCTGCAGCGAAGATGTCGACGCAGCGGTAGGCGCCGCGCGGCGAGCATTCGATGCCTGGTCTGCGACCCCACTGGCCGACCGCGTCGCCGCGGTGCGCCGCGTGGCCGCCTGCCTGCGTGAGCAGGCCGAGGCGCTGACCACGGCCATCTCGCGAGAAGTGGGCATGCCCCGCAAACTCGCGGCGCGCATCCAGGTTGGTGCGCCGCTGTCAGCCTGGGACGCGTATGCCGACCTGGCGGACGGGTTTGAGTGGGAGTCCCGGATCGGCCACTCGCTGGTGCGGCAGCTGCCTGTCGGCGTCGTCGCCTGCATCACGCCTTGGAACTACCCGCTGCACCAGATCACCGGCAAGGTCGCGCCTGCGCTCCTGGCGGGCTGCACGGTGGTGCTCAAGCCTTCCGAAATGGCTCCCGCCAGTGCTTTCATGCTGGCCGACGCCGTGCGGCAGGCGGGCCTGCCTGCGGGCGTCTTCAACCTCGTGCATGGCACCGGCGACGACGTCGGGCAGGCGCTCGTGCGTCATCCCGGCGTGGACATGGTCTCCTTCACCGGATCGACCCGGGCCGGCCGGCAGATCGCCGCCCAGGCCGGTGCGGACATCAAGCGCGTGGCACTGGAGCTGGGCGGCAAGTCCGCGGCGCTGGTCCTGCCGGACGCCCACCTCGCTGCCGCCGTCAAGGCGACGCTGGCCAGTTGCATGCTCAACTCGGGCCAGACCTGCTCCGCCATCACGCGGCTGCTCGTGCCACGGCATCTTCTGGCACAAGCCGAGCAGCTGGCTCAGGACCTCCTGCCCGGCTACCGCATGGGAGACCCCGCCCATGGCGACACGCGGCTGGGACCGCTGGCGTCCCGCGGGCAGCAGACGAAAGTCCAGGACTTCATTGACCGGGCCATCGCTGCCGGTGCGCGCCGCGTCGGCGGCGCCGGCGAGCCGCCGACGCACGGATTCTTCGTGCCCGCCACCGTGCTGTCGGATGTGACCCCGGACATGGCCATCGCGCAGGAGGAGGTTTTCGGCCCGGTGCTGTGCCTGCTGGCCTACGACAGCGAGGATGACGGCATCGCGATCGCCAACGGAACGGCCTACGGCCTGGCCGGCGCCGTGTGGGGCCCCGACACACCGCACACGCTGGCCGTGGCCAGGCGCATGCGCGCAGGGCAGGTCGACCTCAACGGCGCGCCCTTCAACCCGCTGGCGCCCTTCGGCGGTTTCCGCCAATCCGGCATCGGCCGTGAAAACGGTCGCTATGGCCTCGACGAGTTCGTCGAACCGCTGTCGATCCAGCTCCCGCCCGACTTCGCCGACCTGCCTGTTCATTGAGACGCCCATGACCTACGAAACCCTGCTCTATTCCGTCGACGAATCCGTCGCGACGATCACGCTCAACCGTCCGGAGCGCATGAATGCCCTGACGAAGGTGCTGGAGAGCGAGTTGCGCACCGCCATCGAGCGGGCAAGCCGCGATGCCGACGTGAGAGCCATCGTGCTGACGGGTGCCGGCCGCGCGTTCTGCGCCGGCATGGACATGGAGGAGCTGGAAGTCCTGCCTCCCGAGGACATCCGGGCCGAGCAATGGATGCGCCCCTACGACATGAACCGGCGCGCGGACTACCAGACGCGCTACTCGTACTTTCCTGCGGCCTCCAAGCCCATCGTCTGCGCGATCAACGGCGCTGCTGCGGGACTGGGCCTCGTGATGGCGCTGTACAGCGACTTCCGGTTGGCATCGGCGCATGCGGTGTTTGCGACCGCCTTCGCCAAACGGGGGCTGATCGCCGAGCACGGCATCGCGTGGATGCTGCCGCGCATCGTCGGACATGCGCATGCCACGGACCTGCTGTTGACCTCCCGGAAAATCGATGCCGCCGAGGCGCTGGCCATGGGACTGGTGCACCGCGTCGTACCGGCCGACGCCCTGCCGGCTGCCGCGCTGGCGCTCGCCCGATCACTCAGCCACCAGGTCTCGCCGCGCTCCGTGCGCATCATGAAGCGGCAACTCTGGGAATCGCCGTTCCAGACGCTCGGGGACGCCGTGGCCTCGGCCAACGCGGAGATGGTGCAAAGCCTGCGCAGCGAGGACTTCAAGGAGGGCGTCGCCCATTTCGTCGAGAAGCGCGCGCCCCGGTTCACCGGCGTATGACCAAAGCCCGGCGGCGCCATGGTCGCGCAATACTCCTGCGCTTCGTTCGACGATACCGAACTTCGGGGGGCTCTCCTGGCATGAACGGAGGCGCGCAGCGTGTCTGGCCATGATGCCGACACGTTGACGCGGAACGACCGGCGGCCCATGCCCGCAGAGCGGGCGCACTCCTCCCGACGGGCGAGCGGCTCCTGTGTTGCGCCAACCCCATCAGGGGCGTGTCTCATTGAAAGTGCGCTCGCAGCACCGGGTACAGCGCCTTGAAGCGCGCATGGCGCGCGCGGTGCCCCGCCGCAGCGGCGACCTCCGGTTCGAAGCGCTGGCGCACGGCGGGCATGGTGCACACGGACTCCACGACACCACCATCGGCCAGCCACGCGAGGCGCGCCGCACCCAGCGCACCGCCGGCTTCGCCGCCCTCGCCCAGCGCGAGCGGCACCTCCAGGATGTCGGCCAGCAACTGCGACCACCACGCACTGCGCGCGCCGCCGCCCACCAGCGCCAGCGCATCCGCGGGCTTTTTCAGGGTGTCGAGGCCATCGCGCAGCCCGAAGCTCACGCCCTCGACGACCGCGTAGGCGACGTCGGCCGGGCCATGCGCCTGCGTGAGGCCGAAGAGCACGCCCTGCGCGGTCGCGTCGTTGTGCGGCGAGCGCTCGCCCGACAGGTAGGGCAGGAACAGCGGCGCCCGGCCACGTCCCCCGGCGTCGAGCGTGGCTGCGGCCAAGAGCAGCGCGGCCTCGTCGGCGAAGCCGAAGGCGCCGACGGCCCAGCTCAGAGCGCTGGCGGCCGAGAGCATGACCGACATCTGGTGCCAGCGGCCCGGCAACGCATGACAGAAGGCGTGCACCGCCTGCGCGGGGTTGGGCTCGAAGCGCGACCCGGCGATGAAGATGACGCCCGAGGTGCCGAGCGAGACGAAGCCCTGCCCCGCTTGCACGATGCCCATGCCGACCGCGCTGGCGGCGTTGTCGCCGCCACCGCCCGCGATCGCGACGCCCCGCCCGTGCGCCGTGCCCACGCCCCAGCGTGCGGCCAGCTCGGGCTCGAGCATCGCCGACACCGCGCTGCCTTCGACCAGGCGCGGCATGTGCGCACGCGTGAGGCCGGTGGCGGCCAGCAGTTCGTCGGACCAGTCGCGCCGGCCGACATCGAGCCAGAGCGTGCCCGAGGCATCGGACATCTCGCTCACGGCCTCACCGCTCAGTTGGAGGCGCAGCCAGTCCTTGGGCAGCAGCACGCGCGCCGTGCGTGCGAACACCGCGGGCTCGTGTGTGCGCACCCACAGCAGCTTGGGGGCGGTGAAGCCCGGCATGGCGAGGTTGCCGGCGATCTGCGCCAGGTGGGGCACGGCGCGGGTGAGCTGCTCGCACTCGGCCGCGCTGCGGCCATCGTTCCAGAGGATGGCGGGGCGCAGCACGGCGTCGTCGGCATCGAGCAGCACGGCGCCGTGCATCTGGCCTGAGAGGCCGATGGCGCGCACCTGCGCCAGCGCATCGGCATGCCGCGCCCGCAGCGTGGCCATGGCGGATTCCAGCGCCTCGGCCCACTGGTCGGGATGCTGCTCCGACCACAGGGGCTGCGGCCGGCTCACCGTGAGCGCGGCGCCGGCCGTGCCGACGATGCGGTGGTCGTCGGCCAGCAGCAGCGCCTTGAGCGCCGAGGTGCCGAGGTCCAGTCCGAGGTACATGGATTCGATCTTTCAAGCAAAAAGTGGCTGCAACGCCCGCCCCGCTTGCGCAAGCAGCTATCAATTAAATAGCAAATCCAGCAACCCATGGCGCGCGCAGCGCGCCGGTCCGTGGACACCCACGGACCGGCTCTGCCGGGCCGTCGGGTGTGTCCCCTTGAGGGGGTATGGGGCGGCCACACGCAGTGAGGCCGCCCAAACGGGGGAGGTCAATGGGATCCGCCGAAGCGGTGGTCGGCCTGGCGCCGGAACTCGGTCGGCGTCATGCCCTTGATCTCGAGAAAGCGCCGGTTGAAGTTGGCCACGTTGTTGAAGCCGACCTGGTAGCAGATGTCGGTCACGTAGTGGTCGGTCTGCATGAGCAGGTGGCAGGCGCTGTTGATGCGCACGCGGTTGACGAAGTCGGTGAAGCTGTTGCCGGTGGAGCGGCGGAAGAAGCGCGAGAAACGCGATTCGCTCATGCCCAGCTCGGCCGCCACGTCGCCGGCGCTGATCGGCTCGGCGACGTTGCCGGTGATGCGGTTGACGATGCGGTTGATCTGGTCGACCTCGGCATCGCCCTCGGCGCCCTGGATCTGCACGGTGGACAGCAGCCGGTAGTCGGGGCACTGCGCCAGGTCGGCCATGAATTCGCAGAAGTGGCCGAAGCGCCGCATGCCGCGCGTGGCCTTGATCTGGTCCCAGTGCGCGCGCGCGCGATCGGACAGGCCGAAGAACTCCACCCCGCGGCGCGCACGCTCGAGCAACTGCATCACGTCGCGCAGCTCGGGGATGTCTTCGGACGCATGCTGCAGCGGCTCGTGGCGGAACTGGATGACTAGGTCGCGCTCGGCGACGCCGCCGTCGCCCACGTCGAAGGAGATCCAGTTGTGCGGCAGGCGCGGGCCGCACAGCACCAGGTGCCCCGGCTCGAACGGGCCGATCCAGTCGCCGATGAAGGCCTTCCCCGAAGTCGCGGTGATCAGGTGCAGCTCGTACTCGTCGTGGAAGTGCCAGCGTGCCAGGGGGGTGGGGTAACCGTGCGCCAGGCAGCGCACCAGGCCGGTTTCCTCGGACGCCTCGTAGCCCAGCGCCGGCGAGCGGGTGAAGTCGCGCTCCAGCTCGGGCTGGCGCTGGCGGGGCCGCGCCACACGGGCGGGGCGGGCGGGGCGTTCGCGCGTGGAGGGGGTCATGACAGTCGGATTCATCATCGGCGGCAACGGATGGACCTTAGCTCATGACGTTGCCACCGTCGACATTGAGCGTCTGCGCCGTGATGTAGCGGGCCTCGTCGGTGGCCAAGAAGACGCAGGCGCCACCCAGGTCGTCCGGCCGGCCCATGCGGCCCAGCGGCACGGCCAGGCCGACCTGGCGCTTCTTCTCGCCCGGCTGCAGGTGCTCGTGGCGCGCGAACAGGCCGTCGACCTGGTCCCACATCGGCGTGTCGACCACGCCGGGCGAGATGGCGTTGACGCGGATGCCGCGGGGCGCCATCGCCAGTGCCGCGCTCTGCGTGTAGCTGATGACCGCCGCCTTCGTGGCGCAGTAATGCGACACCAGCGCCTCGCCCCGGCGGCCCGCCTGCGAGGCCAGGTTGATGACCGAGGCGCCCTCGGTGCCCGCTTCCACCATGTGCCGCAGCACGGCCTGCATGACGAAGAAGAGGCCCTTCACATTGACGGCGAAGAGGCGGTCGAAGGAGGCCTCGTCGCTTTCGAGGAGCGGCGCGAGGTCGAACACGGCGGCGTTGTTGACCAGCGTGTGCACCGGCCCGAAACGCGCCACCGCGGTGTCGAGCAGGCGCGCGATGTCGTCGCTGCGGGTGATGTCGGCGCCGATGTATGTCACGGCGTCGGGGTGCGCATCCTGCACCGCCTGTACGGCGGCCGGCGTGTCGGTGGCGCGGTCCACGAGGCTGCAGCGTGCGCCCTCGGTCAGGCAGGCCTGCGCCATGGCCAGGCCGATGCCGCCGCCGGCCCCGGTGATCAATACGTGACGACGGGCGAGTCGTGATGTCATGGGTTTCCCTTCGAGTTCAGGCCTGGGCCCGTGCATCTGCAAGAAAGGCGCGTTCGGCCTCCACTGTCGCGGGGTGGTCGAGCAGCGCCGGAAAGAGCCGCGGCGGAATGGTGATGGCGCCAACACCCAGCGCCAGCAGCGCCAGATAGGCCTCGCGCGACCGCACGCTGGCGACGAGCAGGCGGGTGGGCGCACCGGTCTGCACGACCAGCGCCTGCATGCGCGCGATGAGCGCCAGGCCATCGACGCCGCTGTCGTCGAGCCGACCCAGGTAGGGCGCTGCGTAGGCGGCCCCGAGCATGGCGGCGAAATGGGACTGCTCGGGCGCATAGACGGCGGTGTAGGTCACCGGATGGCCGCCCGCACTGAGTTGCGCGCCGGCACGCAGCCCGTCGCGCGTGGCGGGGATCTTCACCACCAGCTGGCCCGGCTCGAAGTCGGCCAGCAGGCGCTGTGCGTCGCGCAGCATTCCCTCTGCGTCCGCCGCCTGGACCTGGGCCTGCACCTGTCGCGCGCCGAGCGCCAGGCACTCGCGCAACAACGCCGGCAGCCCACCGCGCGAGACACCCGCACGCCGCAGCAGCGTGGGATTGGTGGTCACGCCATGCACCACCGGGTGCGTCAGGCAGTCGCGCAGTTCGCCGAGGTCGGCGCTGTCGAGGTAGAGGTGGAAGCCGGGGGTCATGGTCGGTGCGGCATCGATGCGTTCAGGACGCAAGCAGCGCGTCGACCTCGCCGCGGCGCGGCGGGTCGGCGCCTTCGCGCATGCAGTTGAGGGCCGCCGCGGCGGCGGCGAAGCGCAGCACCTGCGACCACGTTGCCATGGACAGTGACTCCAGCGCCTCGGCGGTTTCCACGCCGTGCTCCAGCAGGGCCACGGTCAGCCCCGCCGCGAAGGTGTCGCCGGCGCCGATGGTGTCGACCACTCGCGTGGGCGGCGGCGACACCTCGAACGGCTCGGCGCCGGGCCGGTACAGCGTCGCACCCTCGGCTCCGCGCGTGATGACCACGGCGCGTGGCCCGTGGCGCAGGCAGTCCGCGGCCACGTCGTGCAGGGGCCGGCCGGGCGCGAGCATCTGGGCGTCCTCGTCGCTCATCTTCACCAGGTCGGCAGCCGCCAGCCACCGGCCGCAGCGCCGCCGCCAGTCCACCGGGTCGCGGATGAGGCTGGGCCGCGCATTCGGGTCGAAGAGCACGACGCGACGCCCACGCTGCGCCTCGACGAATTCGCCGATGCGCGTCGCGGCCGGGTCGTGCAGCAGCGAAATGGAGCCGAAGTGCAGCCAGCGGCAGCTGTCGGGCAGCTCGGGCAGTTCCGCCGGTGCCCACAGCGTATCGGCCGTGCCCTGCATGTAGAAGGCATAGCGGTTGCTGCTCGGCGTGCGCTCGACGAAGGCCAGCGTGCTCGGCGCATCGCTGCGCAGCACGAAGCGGGTGTCGATGCCGTCGCGGGTGAAACGCTCCAGCAGCCGCTCGCCGAACAGGTCGGTCGACAGCTGCGTGACGAAGCCGGTGGGCATGCCCAGACGTGCCGCCGCCACCGCGCTGTTGGCCAGTGCACCGCCCACGTGGCCCTGGAAGGCCAGCGCGCCCGCGGCGGTGAAGTCGATCAGCGACTCGCCGATGAAGACGATGCGCATCGCGGCGTCCACGGTCATCGCCCTTGACGGGCCTCGAACATCGCCACGCGGTCCGCTGCGCGTCGCATGGCCGACACCAGGCGCCCGTCGCCCGCGAGTTCGCCCCACAGGCCCGCGTCGGCACACAGCGCGGCCACCGGGTCGGCCGCGTCGCAGATGGCATGCGCGACCGCCGCGTCCATGCCCTGGTCCTGGTAGGCATAGGGCAGTTCGCCGCGGTGCCAGCGCTGAAGGAAAGCCAGGAACAGCGCGGGCAGCATCGCCACGCTGTCGATCGTGGCGCCGGCGGCCAGGCGCTCGCGCACCGTGGGCGCGATGAATCCGGGGATCTTCGAGAAACCGTCGGCCGCCACGCGTTGGTTGGTGTCGCGGATGGCCGGGTTGGAGAAGCGCTCGAGCACCACGTCGCGGTAGCGCGGCAGGTCCACGGGGCTGGGCGCCGAGGGGTTGCTCAGGCAGGGAATGACGTCATCGGTGACATAGTCGAACGCCATCTGGCGAATCGACGGCGTGAGCGTGCCTTCGTGAATGAACTGCAGCCCCAGCAGCGTGCCGGCCCAGGCGATGCAGCTGTGGCTGGCGTTGAGGATGCGGATCTTCGCCTCTTCGTAAGGCTGCACGGACGCCACCAGCTCGACGCCGACCTTTTCCCACGCCGGCCGGCCGGCAATGAAGTCGTCCTCGATCACCCATTGGATGAAGCTCTCGCCGGTGACGGGCGCCGCATCGTCCCACCCCGTGGCGTTGCGTACGCGCTCGCGCAGCTCGGCCGGCGGGCGCGGCGTGATGCGATCGACCATGGCGTTGGGGCAGGTGGTGTTCGCCGGCGTCCAGGCCAGGAGCGGTGCATCGCCGATGCGGTCGATGAACTCCAGCAGCCCCGCCCGGAAGCGCTCGCCGTTGTGGCGCAGGTTGTCGCAGTTCAGGAGCGTGACGGAGCCGGCGTTCGCCGCCATGCGTGCCCGCAGGATGGCTGTGACGGCGCCGTACACCGTCTCGCCGGCCTCGCCTCGGCGCACCCGCTCGATGTCGGCCGCGAGGTCGGCGAAGCCGAGGTCGAGCCGGTGGTCGTTGTCGAGGTAGTAGCCCGCCTCGGTCACGGTGAAGGAGACGATGCGCGTGGCCGGGTCGGCGCCGCGCGCGACCATGGCCGCCTGCCCCCGGGCGTAGGGGATGACCTCGCGGATCGATTCGATGCGCTCGTAGCGGTACTCGCCGGCCGGCGACACGGTCTCGAGCGTGTAGGCACCGCCCTGCGCCTGCAGCGCGGCCAGCACATCGGCCATGTCCGGCCGCAGGTTGGTGCCGGCCAGCGACCACTCCAGATCGCCCGTGGCGCGCAGCGCCTGCAGGTACACGGCCTGGTGCGCCCGATGGAACGAGCCCAGGCCGAGATGGAGAACCACGGAGCCGGATGCGGCGGGCGCCGAAGGGGAAGTCACGGAAACACTCTCCGAAAAATGGGAAATCAGGCGGCGGCCAGGGCGCGTCCGTCCCGGGTGAACAGGTGCAGCACCGACGGGTCGATCTCGACGCCGACGTCGTCGCCGCTTTGCAGGGGGGTGCGCTCGTTCTGGCGCGCGATCATGGGTACACCGTCCACGTCGACGTGGATCAGCGTGTCGGCGCCCAGCGCCTCGACCAGTTCCACGCGGCCGGGCATGCCGGTGCCGGAGCCCGGGTGCACCCGCACGCCCTCGGGCCGCACGCCCAGGAAGCCGTCGCTGGGCAGCTTGCCGCCCGTGAGCCGCGACACCGCGGGCAGCGAAGTCGCGGGCAGCATGTTCATCGACGGCATGCCGATGAACTGGGCCACGAACTGGTTGGCAGGGCGGTCGTACAGGTCCAGCGGGGAGCCGACCTGCTCGATCAGGCCGTCTTTCAGAACCACCACCTTGTCGGCGAGGGTCATCGCTTCCACCTGGTCGTGCGTCACGTAGATGGTCGTGGCGCCCAGCGATTCGTGCAGCTTCTTGATCTCGACGCGGGTGTTTCCGCGCAGCGCCGCATCCAGGTTGGACAGCGGCTCGTCGAACAGGAAGACCTTGGGCGCGCGCACGATGGCGCGACCGATGGCCACGCGCTGGCGCTGGCCGCCCGACAGTTCCCTGGGCGTGCGCTTCAGGTACTTGTCGAGGTTGAGCTTGACCGCCGCGGCCTCTACCTTCTGCCGGATCTCCGCCTCTGGCACCTTGGCCAGCTTGAGCGCGAAGGACATGTTGTCGTACACGCTCATGTGCGGGTACAGCGCATAGCTCTGGAACACCATCGCCAGGTCGCGCTTGCCCGAGGGCGCGTAGGTGATGTCCCGGCCGTCGAGCAGCATCTGGCCGCTGCTGACCGGCTCCAGGCCGGCAATGAGGCGCAGCAAGGTCGACTTGCCGCACCCCGACGGACCGACGAAGACGATGAATTCGCCTTTTTCGATCGCGAGGTCGACGCCCTTGATGATGTGCGCGTCGCCGAAGCTCTTCTTGATGCTCTTCAGTTCGAGGAAAGCCATGTCGATGTCTCCTTCTTCCTGTTACTTGACCGCGCCGAAGGTCAGGCCTTGGACGAGTTGCTTTTGCGAGAACCAGCCGAAGACCACGATGGGCGCGATCGCCATCAGGGAGGCGGCCGACAGCTTGGCCCAGAACAGGCCTTCGGGGCTGGAGTAGGACGCGATGAGCGTGGCCAGCGTGCCCGCCTTGGCCGAGGTGAGATTGAGTGCCCAGAACGCTTCGTTCCAGCTCAGCACCAGGCACAGCAGGCCGCAGGAGGCCAGACCGCCCACGGACAGCGGCATGACCACGTGGCGGAATTCGGTCCACACCGTCGCGCCGTCCATGCGGGCCGCTTCGAGGATCTCGTTGGGGATGTCCTTGAGGCTGGTGTAGAGCATCCACACCATGATCGGCAGATTGGACAGCGTGAAGACGATGATCAGCGCGGGGAGCGAATCCAGCAGGCCTGCCGTCTGGGCCAGCACATAGATCGGCACCAGGGCGCCGACGGCCGGCATCATCTTGGTGGAGAGCATCCACATCAGGATGTCGCGCGTCCTCTTCGTGCGGAAAAAGGCCATCGAGTAGGCGGCCGGCAGCGCGATGGCCAGGCCGATGATCGTCGACGCCACGCTCGTGATGAGCGAGTTGCGGGCGTACAGCAGGTAGTCGCTGCGCACCTGCACTTCGGCAAAATTCTCCATGGTCGGCGTGAAGACGAAGAGCGGCGGCACGGCGATGGCCTGCAGCTCGGTCTTGAAGGCCGTGAGGAACAGCCAGCCGAGCGGGAAGAACAACAGCAGCGTGACAGCCCAGGCCGCCACGGTGCGGATGGTCGTGGGCAGCAGCGTGCTGGGGGGAGAGGCGTGGGACATGTGCGTCGTCTCCTCAGTCGAGGTTCTTGCCGATGATGCGGATCAGGAAGGCCGCCACGATGTTGGCCAGGATCACCGCGAACAGAGCGCCCGCGGACGCGACGCCGACATCGAAGTTCATCAGCGACTGCTTGAAGATCATGTACGTGAGGTTGGTGCTCGCGTTCCCGGGCCCGCCATTGGTCGTGATGGCGATCTCGGCGAAGACCGAGAGCAGGAAGATCATCTCGATCATGATCACCACCGCCATGGGCCGGCCCAGGTGCGGCAGCGTGAGATAGAAGAAGCGCTGCGGGGCGCTGGCGCCGTCCATGCGCGCGGCTTCCATCTGCTCGCGGTCCAGCGACTGCAGCGAGGTGATGAAGATCAGGCAGGCGAAGGGCAGCCATTGCCAGGCGACCATGACGATCACCGACAGCAGCGGCCAGTCGGTGAGCCAATCGACCGGCTCGGCGCCGAACATGCGCCATACATCGGCCAGGATGCCGTAGATCGGGTTCATCATCATGTGCTTCCACAGCAGGGCGTTGACCGCGGGCATGACGAAGAAGGGCGAGATCAACAGCACCCGCACGATGCCGCGCCCCGGGAAAGGCTCGTTCACCAGCAGGGCCAGCAGCACGCCAAGCACCACGGTGATGAGCACCACGCTGCCGATCAGCAGCAGCGTGTTCCACACCGCCGGCCAGAAGTCCGGATCGGTGACGAAGTAGTGGAAGTTGTCGATGCCCGCGAAGGTGCGCTCGCCGGGCTGCATCAGGTTGTAGTTGACGAACGAGAAGTACAACGTCATCAACAGGGGCACGATCATCCAGAGGAAGAGCGCGATCACGGCGGGCGCCATCAGGGCCCGGGGCAGCAGTCTTTTCATGGCAGCACTCCGGCAAGCATCAGCAACACACAATGGCCCGGCGCCTCCCCGGCGCCGGGCCGCCCCGCGATGCCTACTTGTAGTAGCCGCCCTTCTTCATCTCGCGCTCGGCCAGGGTCTGCGAGGTCTTCAGCGCCTGGTCCACCGTGACCTTGCCCGCGAGCGCCGCACTCATCTGCTGGCCCACGCCCACGCCGATGGCCTGGAACTCGGGGATCGCCGCGTACTGCACGCCGGCATAGGGCGACTTGGGCAGCGTGTTTTCGCCCGGGTTGGGGTTGGCCGAGTCGATGGCCCTCTTCTCGGCGGCGGCGAACTTGGCGACCTTCTGGAACTCGGGGTTCGCGTAGGTCGACTTGCGCGTGCCCGTGGGCACCGCGCCCCAGCCCTGCTCCTTGGCTACCAGATTGATGTAGTCCTTCGAGGTGGCCCAGCGGATGAACTTCTGCGCCGCCTCGTCCTTGGTCGAGCTGGCAGGGATGGCGAGGTTCCACGACCACAGCCAGTTCGCGCCCTTGGGCGTGACGGCGACCGGTGCCGCGGCATAGGCCACCTTGTCCGCGACCTTGGACTGCTTGGGGTCGGAGATGAACGACGCGGCGATCGTGGCATCGACCCACTGCGCGCACTTGCCTTCGTTGAAGAGGGCCAGGTTCTCGTTGAAGCTGTTGGCGGCAGCACCGGGAGGGCCGGCCTTCTTCATCAGGTCGACGTAGAAGGTGATCGCGTCCTTCCAGGGCTTGGTGTCGATCTGCGGCTTCCACTGCATGTCGAACCACTGCCCACCGTTGGTGTTGACCAGCGTGGTGAGGAAGGCCATGTTGTCGCCCCAGCCCGGCTTGCCGCGCAGGCACATGCCATACACGCCGGCTTTGGGATCGTTGGCCTTTTCGGCGAAGGCCTTCACTTCGGCCCAGGTGGGCGGATCGCTGAACTTCACGCCCGCCTTGTCGGCCAGGTCCTTGCGGTACATGAGCATCGAGCTCTCGCCATAGAAGGGGGCGGCGTAGAGCTTGCCTTCGTACGACAGGCCGCTGCGGATCGCGGGCAGCAGGTCGTCCACGTCGTAGGCCGCATCGGTGGCGATGGGCTTGAGCCAGCCCTTCTTGGACCAGATCGGCGCCTCGTACAGGCCGATGGTCATCACGTCGAACTGGCCGCCCTTGGTGGCGATGTCGGTCGTCACGCGCTGGCGCAGCGTGCCTTCTTCCAGCGTGACCCACTTGAGCTTGATGTCGGGGTTCGCCTTCTCGAAGAAGGGGGTGAGCTTCTGCATCTCGATCATGTGGCCGTTGTTCACGGTGGCGATGACGAGTTCGGTGGCGGCGTGGGCCGCGAGGGCGGTGGCGGTGAGCGCGAGCACGAGGCCCGCCTGGGCAAAACGCTTCATGGTGTCTCCTTGGGGGTTCCACGACCCGGCGGTCGCTGGGACGGAATTCTGAGGACGCTACCTTGCGGCTTTGGTACCTCCGTCGTCCACACCAATACTCTTTTGCACCAAGTTCTCGGTAGATTCCCTAGGAACAGCAATACAGGATGTAATTCACGGCCCATGCGGGCGCAAAAAAGGCCGCACGAGGCGGCCTTGCAAGGATGGACGATCCGGGCTCAGGCCGCGGGCGGCGCGCCGAATGGATTGCTTTCAGACTGGCTGGGCTGCACCAGCAGGAACAGCAGGTAGAAGTTGACCAGCGGAATCAGGCCCAGCAGCAGGAACCAGCCCGACTTGCCGATGTCGTGCAGGCGGCGCGCGCCGGCCGCAAGGGCGGGCAGCAGAAAGCCGAGCGCGGCGATGGCGTAGACGTACTGGTGGATGAACTGCGCGACGATGAGCACGATCACCTCGAACAGCACGAACCACCAGTATTCGGAGCGCGAGGCGCGGCCGGTGAAGTCGGCGTATTTGGCGAAGCAGGTCTTGACTGCGTCCATGAATTTCATAGGTCAACTCCTCTTGATAGGTCCCACGGGAAAACTCCCCGCGGGATCATATCGGGGGCATATGGCCTTTTCGGGACACCTGTCGGGCTAGTGCTTCCGGACTAAGGCAATGCCGAACCGGGAACGGGCGTGACGCGTTGCCTGGGCCGGACAGGAGTCGGCACCCTTTCGCACCATCGCCCGGCATGGTTCGCACCAGCTTGCCGCACACCGGCGAATCTCTGCGAACCGTTTTGGACCATTTGGTCAAAACCACGCCATCGAAAACGACATAAGGCATTGATTCAAAAAAAGAAAACCGATTTGGCACGGCGCATGCAAACGCGATGCAAGTTCCTCTTGTACGGAGTCCCTTGCCATGAAAGTCGGCGTTTTCATCCCCATCGGCAACAACGGCTGGCTGCTGTCGCAGAACGCGCCGCAATACAAGCCGAGCTTCGCACTCAACAAAACCATCACCCTCAAGGCCGAGCACTACGGCATGGACTTCGCGCTGTCCATGATCAAGCTGCGCGGCTTCGGCGGGAAGACGGAGTTCTGGGACCACAACCTGGAGTCCTTCACGCTGATGTCGGGCCTGGCGGCCGTGACGACGAAGATCAAGCTCTTCGCCACCGCGGCCTCGCTGGTGATGCCGCCGGCCATCGTGGCACGCATGGCCTCGACCATCGACAGCATCTCGGGCGGCCGCTTCGGCCTGAACCTCGTGACCGGCTGGCAGCGCCCCGAGTACTCGCAGATGGGCATGTGGCCTGGCGACGAGTTCTTCGCCACGCGCTACCAGTACCTGTCGGAATACATCCAGGTGCTGCGCGACCTGTGGGGCCAGGGCCAGTCGGACTTCAAGGGCGAGTACTTCAAGATGGACGACTGCCGCCTGAGCCCGCAGCCGCAGGCGCCCATGAAAGTGATCTGCGCCGGCCAGAGCGACGCCGGCATGGCCTTCTCGGCCCAGTATGCCGACTACAACTTCTGCTTCGGCAAAGGCGTGAACACGCCCAAGGCCTTCGCGCCCGCGGCACAGAAGCTGATCGAGGCCACGGCCAGGACCGGCCGCCACGTGACCACCTACGTGCTGATCATGGTGATCGCCGCCGAGACCGACGAGGCCGCCTTCGCCAAGTGGGAGCACTACAAGGCTGGCGCCGACACCGAAGCGATTGCGTGGATGGCACAGCAGGGCGCGGCCGACACCAAGTCGGGCGGCGACACCAACGTGCGCCAGATGACCGACGCCACCTCGCCTTCGGCCGTGAACATCAACATGGGCACGTTGGTGGGCTCCTGGGCCAGCGTGGCCCGCATGCTCGACGAAATGGCCGAGGTGCCCGGCACCGAGGGCGTGCTGCTGACCTTCGACGACTTCGTCCAGGGCGTCGAGGACTTCGGCGAACGCATCCAGCCGCTGATGAAGAGCCGCGTCGGTGTCGATACGCCCGTGCCCACGCAGGTTGGCGCGCCGGAAGCCCTGGCCGCTTGAGAAAGGACGCCACCATGACTTCCCCCAAGACCAACGCCACCCTGCGCTCGACCACGCCGGTCGGCCCGCCCCCCGTGCCGGGCGCACCTGCGCCGACGGTGATCCCCGCGCGCCCCGAGCCCCTGGCCCTTGTGCCCACGCAGACCGCGCTGATCGTGGTCGACATGCAGAACGCCTATGCCTCGCTCGGCGGCTACGTCGACTCGGCCGGCTTCGACATCTCGGGCGCCCAGGGCACCATCGCCGGCATCGTGCGCGCCATCGAGGCGGCGCGTGCCGCCGGCATGCTCATCGTCTTCCTGCAGAACGGCTGGGACGCGAAGTACGTGGAAGCAGGCGGCGCCGGCTCGCCCAACTGGCACAAGTCCAACGCCCTCAAGACCATGCGCGCCAAGCCCGAGCTGCAGGGCCGCTTTCTGGCCAAGGGCGGGTGGGATTACGAGCTCATCGAGGCGATGAAGCCGCAGCCCGGCGACATCGTGATTCCCAAGACGCGCTACAGCGGCTTCTTCAACAGCACGCTGGACAGCAGCCTGCGCGCCCGCGGCATCCGCAGCCTGGTGTTCACCGGCATCGCCACCAACGTGTGCGTGGAGTCCACGCTGCGTGATGCCTTCCACCTGGAGTACTTCGCGCTGATGCTGGAAGACGCCACCCACGAGCTGGGCGGGCCGGCCATCCAGCAGGGCACGGTCTACAACGTCGAGACCTTCTTCGGCTGGGTCTCCACCGTGGACGCCTTCTGCCGCGCGCTCGCCCCTGCCACCACGCCGGCCGCCGCCGAGGCGGCCACCGCCTGACCCTTCGCCAACCCCACCCAGGAGCCACTTCATGCCCAAGGAAGCCATCATCCCCCCTGGCACCGGCACCCCCATCGCCCCCTTCGTGCCCGGCACGCTGGCCGACGGCGTCGTCTACGTCTCGGGCACCCTGCCCTTCGACAAGGACAACAACGTGGTGCACGTCGGCGACGCCACCGCGCAGACGCGCCACGTGCTCGAGACCATCAAGGGCGTCATCGAGGCCGCCGGCGGCACCATGGACGACGTGACCTTCAACATGATCTTCGTCACCGACTGGGCCAACTACGCCAAGGTCAACGCGGTGTACGCCGAGTACTTCCCGGGCACTAAGCCGGCGCGCTACTGCATCCAGTGCGGCTTGGTGAAGCCCGACGCGCTGGTGGAGATCGCTTCCATCGCCCATGTGGGCAAGAAGGCCTGAGCCGCGTCATGGCGCTCTACCACGAGGTGCATGGCGAAGGCCGCCCCGGTGCGCCCAGCGTGCTGCTGTCCTCGGGCCTGGGCGGCTCGGCCGGCTTCTGGCGGCCGCAGATCTCGGCGCTGGTCGAGGCCGGATGGCGCGTGGTGGCCTACGACCAGCGCGGCACCGGCCGCAGCCCGGCCGACCTGCCGGCGGACCACGCCATCGCCGACATGGCCCGTGACGTGGCCGAAGTGATGGACGCCACCGGCACCGCACGCTGCCATCTCGTGGGCCATGCCCTGGGCGGGCTGGTGGGCCTACAGCTGGCGCTGGATGCGCCCGAACGCGTGGCCGGCCTGGTGCTGGTCAACGCCTGGTCGCAGCCCAACCCCCATTCGGCCCGCTGCTTCGACGCCCGCCTCGCACTGCTGGCTGCGGGCGGTGCGCGCGCCTATGTGCAGGCGCAGCCCATCTTCCTGTACCCGGCCGACTGGGCCGCGGCCCATGCCGAGCAGGTGCAGGCCGAGGTAGAGCACGCCATCGAGCACTTCCCGGGCGACGCCAACATGCGGACACGCATCGGCGCGCTGCGCGCCTTCGACGTCGATGCGCGCCTGCACGAAGTCGCAGCGCCCACCCTGGTGGCCTGCGCGCAAGACGACGTGCTGGTGCCGTGGACCATGTCGCTGCGCCTGGCCGAGCGCCTGCCACGCGCCACCCTCGAGCGCAGCGCCCATGGCGGCCATGCGCACAGCGTGACCGACCCGGCACGCTTCAACACCACGCTGCTGACCTTCCTGGCACGGCAGCACTGAATTCCTTGGCCATTCCTTTTCCGACCATGTCCCACTCCCTGGACGATCGCGCCCTTGCCGCGCTCTTCACCGAGGCCCGCACCCACAACGGCTGGACCGACGAGCCGGTCGCCGACTCGCTGCTGCAGCAGGTCTATGACCTCGCCCGCCTGGGCCCCACCTCGGCCAACTGCTCGCCAGGCCGCTTCGTCTTCGTGCGCACGCCCGAGGGAAAGGAACGGCTGCGGCCCACCCTGTCGGCCGGCAACCTCGACAAGACCATGGCCGCGCCGGTGACGGTGATCTGCGCGTGGGACGCTCGCTTCTACGACCAGTTGCCCACGCTCTTTCCGCATGTGGATGCACGCCCCTGGTTCACCGGCAGCGCCGAGGTAGCGCATCACACCGCCTTCCTCAACGCCACGCTGCAGGCCGGCTACTTGCTGCTGGCCGCGCGCGCATTGGGCCTGGACGCGGGTCCGATGGCGGGCTTCGACAAGGCGCAGGTCGACGCCGCCTTCTTCGCCGGTACCGACTGGCGCACCAACTTCCTGATCAACCTGGGCCATGGCGATGCATCGAAGCTCAAGGGCCGCCTGCCGCGCCTGGCCTTCGACGAAGCCTGCCGCCTGGCCTGAGGTCCCGCTCACCCGACGTCGACTGCCCCTCCCTTCGAAGGAACCGAGATGACGACGATGTCCACCGCCCCCGTTTGCACCGCACCACGGGCCGTTTGCCGGGGCACCACGCCGCTCGAGCGCGGCGACTACCGCAATGCGATGGCCCGCCTGGGTGCGGCCGTCAACATCATCACGACCGACGGGCCGGCGGGCCGAGCAGGCTTCACGGCCTCGGCCGTGTGCAGCGTGACGGACGACCCGCCCACCCTCCTGATCTGCCTGAACCGCAGTGCCTCGGTCTACCCCGCCTTCCAGGCCAACGGCGCGCTGTGCGTGAACGTGCTGGGCGCCGGCCAGCAACAGCTGTCGAACCTGTTCGGCGGCAAGACACCGATGGACGAGCGCTTCGCCGCCGCACAGTGGCATGCCAGCCGAAGCGGCGTGCCCGTGCTGGCCGAAGCTGCCGCGACTTTCGAATGCCGCGTGGCCGGCCGCACCGCGGTCGGCACGCACGACGTGCTCTTCTGCGAAGTGGAGGTGGTGCGCGTGGGCAGCGCGGCGCACGGCCTCGTCTACTTCGACCGGCGCTACCACGACCTGCGGCCGCAGTAACAGGAAACACCCCCAAAAAGCCGCTCCGCGGGTGCTCAGGCTGGGACAGCGGCCGGCACGCAGATGCCGTCCAGCACCAGGCGCTGGACGTTCTCCACTGTCTCTTCGAAGAAGGCCGCATCCTGCAGTGTGCGGCCGGAGATGGCCTGGACCTGCACCGCGAAGTCGGCGTAGTGCTGCGTGAGGGCCCACAGGCCGAACACCAGGTGGTGCGGCGCCACAGGCCGCAGTCGGCCCGAGCGCACCCATTCAGCGATCACCTCGGATTTGCGGGCCACCAGGGTGCTCAGCTCACGGTCCAGTTCGTCGCGCAGCAGCGGTGCCCCCTGAATCATCTCCAGGCAGAACAGGCGTGAGGCATCTGGCCGGTCGCGCGAGATCACCAGCTTGCGACGGATATAGCCGGCGATGGCCTCGCGCGGATCCTGCTCGGCACTGAATCCGCGCAACGGTTCCAGCCAGACGTGCAACAGCTCGCGCAGCACGCTCACGTACAGCTCTTCCTTGTTAGCGAAGTAATAGAGCAGGTTGCTCTTGGAGACATCGGCGCGCGCGGCCACCTGGTCCACGCTGGTGCCGTGCAGGCCGTAGCGCGAGAACAGTCCCAGCGCCGCGGACAGGATCACGCTGCGCTTGTCCTCGGCCTGGCGCGGCCGGCGCGCGACGCGCGGGTGCGCGGTCGGCGCCGGCTTCCTCCCCACGCGCTCGGCACTGCGCTTGCGCACCTCGGCCGGCGCCTTCTTCTTCGCCGCAGGTGGTCTGGCCATCGGGCGTCCTTTTCCTTTTCGTTGTTGTCGGCATGCGTTGCAGGCCCTGTCACGGCACGCCTGCATCGACCGTTGCGAATCGCGTACCAGCCTGCGCGCACCACCAACGAGCTTCGCGCACCTGGGCCATCCTTGATCTGCACCAAGACACCGCAGCACGGCCGAATGGCGTGCATGCAGTGCATCGTACGCAGGCCGGCGAGCGTTTGTCCATTTGGTCCAACTGGCACGGTCGTTGCAAACGGCTTCTGCCGAAAGCCCTTCCGCGCATCGAGACGCTCCATGACCCTCATGACCGTTCCCATCATCGACCTTGCGCCCTACCTCTCGGGCACGGCCGAGGAAAAAGCCGCGCTGGCGCGTCAGGTCGACGAGGCCTGTCGCAGCATCGGCTTCCTGGTGATCACCCACCACGGCATCGACCCGGCGCTCATCGCGCGCGTCTCGGCCCTGTCGCGCCAGTTCTTCGACATGCCGCTGGTTGAGAAGCGCAAGGTGGACCGCCCGCGCGACGACGCGGTGCGCGGCTACAGCGCCGTCGGCGAGGAAGGCCTGTCGTACAGCCTCGAAGAAGCCACGCCGGGTGACCTGAAGGAATCGTTTTCGATCGGTCCCTCGAACGTGCCCGACGACGACTACCACCGCGGCCCCACCGCCGGGCCCCACTTCGAGCCCAACAGCTGGCCGCCGATCGAGGGCTTCCGCGAGGCCTACGAGCAGTACTTCGAGGCCATGAGCGACCTCTCGCGCTCGCTCATGCGCATCTTCGCGCTGGCGCTGGAACTGCCCGAGACCTACTTCGACGACAAGATCGACAAGCACATCAGCATGTTCCGCGTGCTGTCGTACCCACCCCAGCGCGAGGCGCCGCTGCCCGGCCAGTTGCGCGCCGGCGCGCACAGCGACTACGGCAGCCTGACCATCGTGCTGCCCGACGACAAGGGCCTGCAGGTGCAGAACAAGGCCGGCGATTGGGTGGACGTGCCGATGGTCGAGGGCGGTCTGGTCGTCAACATCGCCGACCTGATGATGCAGTGGACCAACGACCAGTGGGTCTCGACCATGCACCGCGTGGTCAACCCGCCCTTCGAGGTGGCGCAGACCAACCGCCGGCAGTCGCTGGTGTTCTTTCACCAGCCCAACTACGACGCCATGGTCGAGTGCCTGACCACCTGCCTGGCCCCGGGCGAAAAGGCCAAGTACGCACCGATCTCCTCGGGTGACCATCTCACGTCCAAGTTCGTCAAGCAAACGACCTTCGGCGGGACCAAGTGATGGCTCATCTTTCCTACGTCAACGTCTTTGCCAAGGACGTCGTCGCGCTGAGTGGCTTCTACCAGCGCGTGTTCGGCTTCCCCGAGATCGAGGCCATCCGCTCGCCCATCTTCCGCGGGCTGAACACGGGCAGGAGCAGCCTGGGCTTCAACGCCCTCGATGCCTACGAGTTGCTGCACCTGGCCGAGTTCTCGGACACCAAAGGCGTGAAGTTCCTGCTCAACATCGACGTCGACAGCCGCGAGGACGTGGACCGCATGGTGCCCGTTGCGCTGGGGGCCGGCGCCACGCTGATCAAGCCGCCCTACGTCACCTACTACAACTGGTACCAGGCGGTGCTGCTCGATCCCGAGGGCAACGTCTTCCGCATCAACTTCATGATGTGACGCGCCGGCCGGCCGGCGCCGGGGCGGCACTGTTCGTGCTTTTTCACCCTTCCTGCTTCCTCTCTCCCTCTTCCTTCCTGCTGGAGGTCCCCATGTTGTCCAAGCGCTTTCCCCGCATGAGCGTGGCCCTGGCCGGCGCTGCCGTGCTGCTGTCGGCCGGCACCGCCCATGCCCAGGCCGGCTTCAGCCTGAGCGGCAAGCCCGTCATCGCGATGCTGTACTACGGCCCCAAGAACGACGGCGGCTGGACGCAGGCCTTCGACGAGGCCCGCGTGAAGATCGAGGCCGCGCTGGGCCAGAAGATCCAGTTCGTGGAGAACGTAGGCGAGGACGCCTCGGTCATCAAGCCGGCCGCCGAGCGCTACATCTCGCGCGGCGCCAACATCGTGATCGGCACCGCCTTCGGCCAGTCCGACGCCTTCAAGGACCTGGCGGCCAAGTACCCCAAGGTGGCCTTCCTCAACGGGTCGGGCACCACCAACGGGCCCAACCTCGAATCCTTCTACGGCCGCACCTACGAGAGCCAGTACCTGTGCGGCATGGCCGCCGGCGCCGCCAGCAAGACGGGCAAGCTGGGCTTCGTGGCCGCCAACCCCTTCGGCGTGGTGAACTGGACCATCAACGCCTTCGCGCTGGGCGCGCAGAAGATGAACCCCAACGCCACGGTGAACGTGATCTACACCGGCACCTGGAACGACCCGGTCAAGGAACGCGCTGCCGCCACCGCCCTGATCGACCAGGGCGCCGACGTGATCGGCCAGCACGTCGATTCGCCCACGCCGCAGATCGTGGCGCAGGAGCGCGGCGTGTACGGCACCGGCCACCACCGCGACCTGCGGCAGTTCGCGCCCAAGGCCACGCTGTGCTCGTCGGTGTGGGTGTGGGACCGCTTCCTGATTCCCGAACTCAAGAAGGTCATTGCCGGCAACTGGAAGCCCGAGCCCTACGGCGCCTTCATCCCCATGAGCGGCGGCGGCACCGACATCGCTGGCTTCGGCCCCGCCGTGCCGGCCGACAAGGTCAAGGTGATCCAGGCCGAGCGCGAAGCCATCCTGAAGGGCAGGCAGGTCTACGCCGGCCCGCTGAAGGACCGCGACGGCAAGGAGCGCGTGGCGGCAGGCGCCGTGCTGCCGGACGCGGACCTCTGGAAGATGGACTGGTTCGTCAAGGGCGTCGTGACGCAGAAGTGAGCGCAGCGCAAGCCATGAGCATTCCCATGATCGACCTGGGCCGCAACCTCGATTGCACGGCCCCACTCGCCCGCCAGACGGCCACCGAGCTGTACCAGGCGCTGAGCACCATCGGCTTCGCCTACATCCGCGGGCACACGGTGAGCGCGCAGACACGCGAGGCAGCCTTCGCGGCCTCGCGCGAGTTCCATGCCTCGCCGTTGGAGAAGAAGAACCTGCTGGCCATCAATGCCGCGCACCGTGGCTACATGCCGCTGGAGAGCAACACCATCGTCACCTCCTCCATCGCGCGCGTGAGCCGGCCCAATCTCAGCGAATCGCTGATGCTGATGCACGAGCTGCCCGCCGACGACCCGGGCCTGCTGGCGGGGCTGCCCATGCAGGGGCCCAACCAGTGGCCGGACTGGATTCCCGACTTCAAGCCGCGTGTGCAGCAGTACATCGCCGAAGTCGACGCGGTGGCCCGCTACATCGTGCAGTTGGTCGCCATGAGCCTGGACCTGCCGGCGCATGCGCTGGACCCGTACTTCGAAAAGCCCACCACCTTTCTGCGCATGCTGCACTATCCGCCGCAGGCGCCGGACGACCAGGCCAACTTCGGCTCGGCTCCGCACACCGACTACGGCTTCGTCACGCTGCTGGCGCAGGACGATTCGGGTGGCCTGCAGGTGCGTCCGCGCGTCGGCGAATGGATCGACGCACCGCCGATCGAGGACGCCTTCGTGCTCAACGTGGCGGATATGCTCTCGCGCTGGACCAACGGGCGCTTCATGTCCACGCCCCACCGCGTGATCAACCGCTCGGGCAAGGACCGCTATGCGCTGCCCTACTTCCTGGACACCAGCATGGACGCGGTCATCGAATGCCTGCCCACCTGCGTGGACGCGGAGCATCCGGCCAAGTACCCGCCCATGCGCTACGGCGACCGGCTCATGGAACACATGAGCAAGAACTACGACTACCGCAAGTCACCGGCTGCCGCGCCCGGAGCCGCCCAGGCCGTCCAGGCCTGAAGGCCGGCCTTCCATTTCCCCGCTTTTCCGTACTGGACTTCCTCATGCGCGTTTCGCGTCGCCTCGGCCTCCTTTCCCTCACGCTGCCCCTCGCTTGTGCGCTGGTCTCGCCGGCCTCGGCCCAGGGCTTCACACTCAAGGGCGAACCCAAGATCGCCATGCTGCTCTTCGGCCCGCGCACCGACGGCGGCTGGACGCAGGCCTTCGAGGAAGCCCGCGTGAAGATGGAAAAGGAACTGGGCGCCAAGATCCAGTTCGTGGAAAGCATTCCCGAGGACGCGTCCATCATCAAGCCCACGGCCGAGCGCTTCATCGCGCGCGGCGCCAACATCGTGATCGGCACCGCCTTCGGCTATTCGGACAGCTTCAAGGACCTGGCGGCCAAGTATCCGAACGTGGCGTTCCTGAACGCCTCGGGCACCACCAACGCAGCCAACCTCGAGTCCTTCTACGGCCGCACCTACGAAAGCCAGTACCTGTGCGGCTTGGCCGCGGGCGCGGCATCCAAGACCGGCAAGCTGGGCTTCGTGGCCGGCAACCCGGTGGGCAGCGTCAACTGGACCATCAACGCCTTCGCATTGGGCGCGCAGAAGGCCAACCCCAAGGCCACGGTGAACGTGATCTACACCGGCGCCTGGAACGATCCGGTCAAGGAACGCGCTGCCGCCTCGGCCTTGCTGGACCAGGGCATCGACGTCATCGGCCAGCATGTGGACACGCCCACGCCGCAGATCGTGGCGCAGGAGCGCGGGCGCCACGGCACGGGCCTGCACCGCGACATGAGCGCCTATGCCCCCAAGGCCACGCTGTGCTCGGCCGTCTGGGCTTGGGACCGCTTCCTGGTGCCCGAGGTGCGCAAGGTCATCGCCGGCAACTGGACGCCGCCGGCGCAGGGCGCGCTGGTGCCCATGAGCGGCGGGGGCACCGACATCGCGCTGGGCGCGGTCCTCCCCAAGGAGCTGGCAGCCCGCGTGATGGCCGAGCGCGACGCGCTGATGAAGGGCCGGCAGGTCTACGCCGGCCCGCTCAAGGACCGCGACGGCAAGGAGCGGGTGCCCGCGGGCGCCGTGCTGTCCGACGCGGACCTGTGGAAGATGGACTGGTTCGTGCCAGGCGTCGTTACTCAGAAGTGAGGACCGTGGCGATGGGCCTTCCCGAACGGTCGACGCACCCATGAGTGCCCACGCCAACGCCCTTCGGCTCACAGGCATCTGGAAGTCCTTTGACGGCTTCCAGGCCCTGGCCGATGCGCATTTCGACGCCCGTTGGGGCGAGGTGCATGCGCTGCTGGGCGAGAACGGCGCGGGCAAGTCCTCGCTGATGAACATTGCCGCCGGCCTGTATGCGCCCGAGCAGGGCGAACTGCTGGTGGACGACAACCCGGTGCGCCTGGCCGGTCCGCGCGACGCGGCGGCCCTGCACATCGGCATGGTGCACCAGCACTTCAAGCTGGTGCGGCCCTTCACCGTGGCCGAGAACATCCTGCTGGGCCACCCGCTCGCGCAGGGCGAAGGGAGCCACCGGCGGCGCATGGCGCAGCTGGAGGAAGAGATCACTGCACGGGCTGCCGAGCTGGGCTTCGCCATCGACCCGCGGGCCCGCGTGGAGCGCCTGTCGATCGCCGAGCAGCAGCGCGTGGAGATCCTCAAGGTGCTGCTGGCGGGCGCGCGCATCCTGATCCTGGACGAGCCCACGGCCGTGCTCACCGACCTGGAGGCCGAGCGCCTGCTGGCGACGGTGCATGCGCTGTCACGCCAGGGCGCCGCGGTGGCGCTGGTGACGCACAAGATGGCCGACGTGAAGACCTGGGCCGACCGCGTGACGGTGATGCGCGGCGGCCGCACGGTGGCCACGGTCGACCCCAAGGCCACGCCCATCGAGGAACTGGTGCGCCTGACCGTCGGCCAGTCGGTCGTGCCGAGCGTGGCGACGGCGGCCCCCGCGCTGCGCGGCGCGCCGCTGCTGACCTTGCGCGGCCTGCGCCTGCAGTCGTCCGGCCGCGCCGCGCTCGATGGAGTGGACCTGACGCTGCACGCCGGCCAGATCTACGGCCTGGCGGGCGTGGGCGGCAACGGCCAGGGTGAACTGGCCGAGGCGCTGATGGGCATGGCCGACGGGCTGGAAGGCACGATCACGCTGGCCGGCGAAGACGGGCCCGTGCACGGCCGGCTGCCCCACTTCGCCGCCATCCCGGCCGATCGCTACGGCCTTGCCCTCGCGGGCGGCCTGTCGGTGGTCGAGAACTTCGGCATCGGCCAGGTGCAGGCCGGCCGCTATGGCCCGGCCTGGCGGCTGGACCGCGCCCGCATGGCCGCCGACACGCGCGAGGCCGTGCAGGCCTTCGACGTGCAGGGCGTGCGCCACCCGAACCAGAAGGCGGCGCTGCTGTCGGGCGGCAACGCGCAGAAGCTGGTGCTGGCCCGCGAGTTCGGCCGCGCGCCACGGCTGGTGCTGGCCCACAGCCCCAGCCGCGGGCTGGACGTGCGCGCGAGCGCCGAGGTGCATGGCAGGCTGCGCGCGGCGCGTGATGCCGGCGCCGCGGTGCTGCTCATCAGCGAGGACCTCGACGAAGTGCTGGCCCTGGCCGACCGCGTGGGCGTGATGGCGCGCGGCCGCATCGTGGCCGAATTCAATCAACCCGCCGAGCGCCAGCAGATCGGCCAGGCCATGGTCGCGCATGACTGACGCCGCGATCAGCGCCCCCGCCGCTGCGGCGCGCGCGAAGCACGTGCCCCTTTTCGCGCGCCGCTACACCCTGGAACTGCGCCAGCAGATGGCCCTGCCGAGGCAGGCCCTGATCCTGGCGCTGGCCGTCGCGGCGGGCCTCGCCATCTCGGCCGCGATCCTGGTGGCGGCGGGTGTGCCGGCCAACGAGTTGCTCAACGAGTTCGTCATGCAGACGCTGGTGGACAAGCAGAGCCTGCTGGCCGTGCTGTTCCAGGCAGCGCCCATGATCCTGGTGGGCATCGGCGCGGCCATCGCGTTCCGCGCCCGCTTCTGGAACCTGGGTCTGGAAGGCCAGATGATTTTCGGCGCCATCGGCGCGACGGCGGTGTCGATGTTCGAGCTCGGTCCGCCCGCGCTGCGGCTGCCGCTGATGGGCGTCGTGGCCATCGCGATGGGCATGGCCTGGGCGCTGGTGCCGGCGCTGCTCAAGCTGCGCCTGGCGGTCAACGAGATCATCGCCTCGCTGATGCTCAACTACGTGGCGGCCAACTTCCTGCTGCACCTGGTCTACGGCGCCTGGAAGGACCCGAAGGACGCCTTTCCCTACTCGCCGCAGTTTCGCGCCTTCGAGCGGCTGCCCGAGTGGTTGGGCAGTGCCAGCACCGCGGCCATCGGCCTGGCGGTGGTGGCGGCGCTGCTGGCCACCTGGTTCACCGGCCTGAGCCGCGCCGGCCTGTACCTGCGCTTCGTGGACGCCAACCCGCGCGTGGCCCGCGCGCTGGGTGTGCCGGTGGGGCGCATGGTGCTCACCGCGGTGCTGCTCTCGGGTGCACTGGCAGGGCTCGCGGGCTTCGTCGTGGTGACCGGGCAGGAAGGCCGGCTCACGCAGGCCTTCTACGTGGGCTACGGCTTCTCGGGCATCCTGATCGCCTTCCTGGCGCGCAACAACCCGCTGGCCGCCAGCGTGGTGGCGGTGCTGATCGCGATGCTCTTCGTGGCGGGCCGCAACCTGCAGGTCTTCTACCAGATCCCCTTCGCGATGGTGCAGCTGATCCAGGCCATCCTGGTCATCTGCGTCGCCTCGTCGGACTTCTTCATCCGCCACCGCCTGCGGCGCGTGGCCCGCGGGCAGGGAGGCTGACGTGGACGTGCTCTCCATCGCCACCAACTGGCTGGGCAATGCGCCCGACTTCGCCGTGCCCTACGCGCTGGCGGCGCTGGGGCTCATCCTGAGCGAACGCGCGGGCGTGCTCTCGCTAGGCGCCGAGGGGCTGATGCTGGTGGGCGCACTGGCCGGCATCGGCGCCATGCTGGCCTTCCACGAGGCGGCCATCGCGCTGCCCCTGGCGATGCTGGCCGCGGCCGTGGTGTCGCTGCTCTTCGCCTTCATGGTGATCGTGCTGCGTGTGCAGCAGGTGATTGCCGGCCTGGCCCTGGTCTTCTTCTGCCAGGGCCTGACCGGCCTGCTGGGCACGGTGTTCGACTGGACCAACAAGCCGGTCAGCAGCTTCGGCGCGCTGCCGATCCCGCTGCTGTCCGAGCTACCGCTGGTGGGCCGGCTCTTCAACCAGAACCTGGTCGTGTACCTGGTGCCGCTGCTGTTCTGGGCCGTGGTGCACTGGCTCAACCGCAGCACGCCCGGGCTGCGGCTGCGCGCGGTGGGCGAGAACCCGCAGGCGGCCGACGCGGCCGGCATCCCGGTGCCGCTGTGGCGCTTCGGCGCGGTGGTGGCGGGCTCGGCGCTGGTCGGGCTGGCGGGCGCCTACATCTCGGTGGTGGGCACCAAGCTGTGGATCGCGGGCATGACGGGCGGGCGCGGCTGGATCGCGGTGGCGCTGGTGATCTTCGCGCGCTGGTCGCCCTGGCGGGCGCTGGCCGGCGCGCTGCTCTTCGGCTGCATCGAGGCGCTGATCCCGCAGCTGGCCGCGGCCGGCGTGCAGCTGCCACAGTACTTCGTGCTGATGACCCCCTACGTCGTCACGCTGGGCGTGATGGTGTGGGTGGCGCAGGCGCGCCGCGGCGGCCAGGCCGTGCACGACGAACCCGGCGCCCTCGGCCAACCCTACCTGCGCGAGGAGCGACGCTGATGCGTGCCTACGTCTACAACCAGCCGCGCGAGCTCGACGCCAGCCAGTTCGCCGACTACCTCGACCTGTCCCGCACCGCCGTGCTCTCGATCGACATGCACCGCGGCCACCTGGACGATTCGCCCGACTGCCCCTGCCCGGCCCCGCGGGCGCGCGACGTGGTGGCACCCATCGACGCCTTCCACGACGAGGTGCGTGCATTGGGCGGGCGCATCGTGCACGTCAAATCGGTGCTGCGCGAAGGCGGCGCCGACGACATCGGCGGCATCCCGGCCGCATGGCGGCGCACATTCCCCTTGCACGTCGGCCCGATTCCCAATGCCGATGCGCATGCCATCGAGGGCTCGCCCTGGACCGAGTGGGTTACGCGCGTGGAGCCCGGTGACCTGAAGGTCGAGAACAAGCGGCGCCTCTCGGCCTTCTACCCCACCGACCTGGACTTCCTGCTGCGCAACCAACGCATCGAGACCGTGGTGCTCGACGGCGGCTTCACCGACTGCTGCGTGCTCAACACCGCCTTCGACGCCAACAACCGCAACTACCGCGTGATCGTGCTGCAGGACCTGGTGCGCGGCACCGACGACCCGCTGGAGCAGGCCGCGCTGGCCATGGTGTCGCTGCACCTGGGGCTGGTGATGAGCTCGGCCGACCTGCTGGCCGTGTGGCGCGATCGCGCCTCCAACCTTTCGAGAGAACACTGACATGAAGCACATCCCCATCGTCGACCTGCAGGGCAGCCTCGACGCCCATGCCCCCGCCGCGCAGCAGAGCGCGCGCGAACTCTTCGATGCCCTGAGCCAGATCGGCTTCGCCTACATCGCCGGCCACAACGTGGCAGCCGCCAGGCGCGAGGCCGCCTTCGCCGCGTCGCGCGAGTTCCATGCCTCGACGCCGGCGCAGAAGCAGTCGCTCGCCATCAATGCCTTCCACCGCGGCTACATGGGCATGGCCAGCTCGACCATCGTCACCTCCAGCGTGGCGAAGGTGACGCGGCCCAACATGAGCGAGTCGCTGATGCTCATGCACGAGCTGCCGCCCAACGACCCCGGCCTGCTCGCCGGCCTGCCCATGCAGGGGCCCAACCAGTGGCCCGACTGGCTACCCGGCTTCAAGCCGGCCATGCTGTCCTACGTGCGCGAGGTCGATGCGCTGGGCCGCCACATCGTGCGGCTGATCGCACTGGCACTGGGCCTGCCGGCCACCGCGCTGGACCACCACTTCGACCATCCCACCACCTTCCTGCGCGCCCTGCACTATCCGCCGCAGCCGCCGGCCGAAGACGAGCAGATCGGCTCCGCCCCGCACACCGACTACGGAATCATCACGCTGCTGGCGCAGGACGATTCCGGCGGCCTGCAGGTGCGCCCGCGCGGCGGCGACTGGATCGAGGCACCGCCCATCCCCGACACCTACGTGCTCAACGTGGGCGACATGCTGGCGCGCTGGACCAACGGGCGCCTGGTCTCCACGCCGCACCGCGTCATCAACCGCTCGGGCGGCGACCGCTACTCGCTGCCCTACTTCCTCGATCCGTCGATGGACACCGTCATCGAATGCCTGCCCACCTGCACCGATGCGGCCCATCCGCCGCAGCACCCGCCGGTGCGCTACGGCGACTACCTGCTCGAGCGGCTCAACCGCAACTACGACTACCGCAAGCCTGCCGAGCCTGCGCCCGTGGCCTGAAGGCCGCGCCCTCTTCCTCTTTCAACTTTCCGGAGTGCTGTCATGACCTTTCCGATCAACCGCCGCGACCTGCTGGCCCGTGGCCTGGGCACCGCCGCCGCCCTCGGCCTGCCCGCCCTGCCTTCGCTCGCGGCCGCGCCGCTGGTGATCAACACCTACGGCGGGCGCTGGGAGAAGTTCTGGCGCACCGACCTGATTCCCGCCTTCGAGAAGATCAGCGGCGTCAAGCCCACGCTGGACGTGGGCCTGGGCAAGAACTTCATCGCCAACCTGCGCGCCGCCGGCATCGAGAAGCCGCCCTACAGCGTGCTGATGGTCAACGAGAACATCGCCAGCGTGGTGCGGGCCGAGGGCTACTTCGAGCCCATTCCGGCGGCCAAGGTCCCCAACCTGGCCCATGTCTATCCCAATATGCGCAACCCGGGCGACAACGGCGTGCGCGGCATCGTCTCCACCATCGGCATCGGCTACCGCAAGGACCTGGTCAAGACGCCGCCCAAGTCCTGGGCCGATCTCTGGAACAACCCCGAGTTCAAGGGCAAGATCGGCCTCTACCAGATCGGCAACACGGCGGCCATGCTGTTCCTCTTGATGACCGCCAAGATCTACGGCGGCTCGCAGGACGCCATCGACCGCGCCTTCGTCGAGATCAAGAAGCTGCTGCCCTTCCAGCAGGCCGACTGGAGCGGCACGCTGTCGACCATGCTCACGCGCGGCGACGTGACCGTGGCCGTGATCGATTTCCCCGAGATCGTGGCGCTCAAGAAAAAGGGCGTGCCGGTCGAGATGGTCGTGCCCACCGAAGGCGTGGTGGCCTTCGAGCAATCCTTCAACATCCTCAAGCACGCGCCCGACAAGGAAGCGGCCTACCAGTACCTCAACTTCATCCTGCGGCCCGAGGTGCAGGAGTCGATGGCCAAGGAGTTCTTCACCTCGCCCACCAACACGCAGGTGAAGCTGGAGCCCGCCCTCGCGGCCGACGTGCCGATCAGCGGCAAGGCCATGTCCTCCATCGTGCAGTTCGACTGGGCCAAGGTGAACCCGCAGCTGCCGGCCATCACCGACCGCTGGAACCGGGAGATCAAGTGAGCGCAGTCCTGTCCGCGCCGGCCGAGGCCGCCGTGCCCACGGCCCGCACGGCCGCGCGGCGCACCACGCGGCTGTCCATCGAGGGGCTGCACAAGCGCTACGCGAGCCACGTGGCCATCCATTCGCTGGACCTGGCCACGCGCGAGGGTGAGTTCATCTCGGTGCTGGGCCCGAGCGGCTGCGGCAAGACGACCACGCTGCGCTGCGTGGCCGGCTTCGAGCATCCGGAGGCGGGGCGTATCTGCATCGACGGTGAGGACATCACCGGCCTGCCGCCCGAGAAGCGCGACATCGGCATGGTGTTCCAGAACTACGCGCTCTTTCCGCACCTCACCGTGCGGCGCAACCTGGCCTTCGGCCTGGAGATGCGCGGCGTGCCGCGCGCCGAGATCGGGCGCCGGGTCGAGGCCGTGCTGGGCATGGTGCAGCTGGGCGCGCTGGCCGAGCGCTTTCCGCGCCAGCTCTCTGGCGGTCAGCAGCAGCGCGTGGCCCTGGCGCGGGCGCTGGTGATCGAGCCGCGCCTGCTGCTGCTGGACGAGCCGCTCGCCAACCTGGACGCCGTGCTGCGCGAGGACATGCGCGTCTTCATCCGCGACCTGCAGCGCCGCGTGGGCATCACCACGCTCTACGTGACGCACGACCAGGCCGAGGCGATGGTCATGTCCGACCGCGTCGCCGTGATGCTGGGCGGCCAGCTGCAGCAGTTCGACGTGCCCGAGGCCATCTACCTGCGCCCGCGCAGCGTGGAGGTGGCGCGCTTCATCGGCCGCTCCAACCTCATCGAAGGCCGCGTGCGCGCTCTCGTGCCCGCACCCGGTCAGCGGCCGGTGCATGCGATCGACACCGCGCTCGGCCCGGTCGAGGCCGCCTTCCACGAGGCGCTGGAGCCCGGCCAGGCGGTGCAGGTGACGCTGCGGCCCGAGGCCATCCACTTCCGCGCCGACGGGCCCTACGGCGGCCGCGTGGCGCGCAGCTACTTCCTGGGCAGCACGGTGGAACATGTGGTCGAGGCCGCCGGCGGCCAGACGCTGCTGGTGCAGACACCGCCCGGCGGACGCCTGCCCGAAGGCGCGCAATGCGGCCTGGCCTTCGAGCCCGGGCATGCCTGGGTCATCCCGGGATGACCGCCTCCACGCTTGCCGCGCCGGCCGCGGCACCCACCACGGCGGCAGCGCACGCGCCGCGCAGCCGCGCCATCTGGCTGATTGCCCCGGCGCTGGTGCTGCTGGGCGTCTTCCTGCTGCTGCCCTACCTGAACATCGTGCTGATGAGCCTGCGCCCGCCGGCCGTCGGGGCACCCTACGGCGCGGGCTTCACGCTGGGCAACTATGGCCGCGCGCTGACCGACGGCTATCTGCTCGGCGTGCTCGGCGACACGCTGCTGCTGGGCCTGACCGTGACGCCCATCTGCCTGCTGCTGGGCTATCCCGTGGCCTTCCACCTGGCACGCACGCGTTCGCGCTGGGCGGGCCTGCTGTACGTGCTGGTGCTCTCGCCGCTGCTGGTGGGCGTGGTGGTGCGCAGCTTCGGCTGGCTGATCCTGCTGTCGGGCAACGGCGTCATCAACCGCGCGCTGATCGACCTGGGCTGGATCGACACCGGCCTCGCGCTGATGAACAACCGCCTGGGCGTGACCATCGCGCTGGTGCATGTGTTCCTGCCCTTCATGATCCTGCCGCTGGTGGGCGTGATCCAGAGCATCGACCCCAGCCTGGAGGCCGCCGCGCGCTCGCTGGGCGCGTCGCGGCTGCGTGCCTTCCTGCGCGTGTCGCTGCCGCTGTCGTGGCCCGGCATCCAGGCCGGCACGGTGCTGGTCTTCGTGCTCACGCTCAGCGCCTATGTCACGCCGGTGATGCTGGGCGGGGCGCAGGTCAAGACGGTGTCGGTGCTGGTGGTGCAGAGCCTGATCGACAACTTCCAGTGGCCGGCCGGCGCCGCGCAGGCACTGGTGCTCACGGCCTGCGGCATGCTCGCCGTGGCCGCCTATGCGCGGCTGACGCGCCGGCTTTCGAGGGGACTGGCATGAACCACGGATCGATGGTGGCGGACCGCGCCGCCGACCTGCTGCTGCGCGTCTTCATCGGCGCGGTGTACGCCTTCCTGCTGCTGCCGATCGTGGTGATCGTGCTCATGTCGCTCAACGCGGGCGAGTTCCTCACCTTTCCGCCGCAGGGCCTGTCGCTGCGCTGGTTCGGCGCGCTCTTTGCCAACGAGGGCTTCATGCGGGCCATGGGCACCTCGCTGGCGCTGGCGGCGGCCGCCACCGTGGGCGCCACGCTGATCGGCACCGGCGCGGCGCTGTACGTGGTGCGCCATGCCACGCGCACGCGCGAGGCGCTGCGCCTGCTGCTCATGATGCCGCTGATGCTGCCGGAGATCCTCACGGCCATCGCGCTGCTGTTCTTCCTGTACGCCACGGGCATCGGAACGCGCACGGTGTTCGGGCTGGTGGTGGGCCATGTGCTGGTGACGCTGCCCTACGTCTTCACCAACGTGGCCTCGGCGCTCTACAACCAGGACGCCTCGCTGGAGCAGGCGGCGCGCAGCCTGGGTGCGTCGCCCGCGCGGGCCTTCGCGCGCGTGACGCTGCCGCTCATCAAGCCCGGGCTGATCACCGGCGCGCTGTTCGCCTTCGTGATCTCCTTCGACCTGTTCAACATGTCGCTGCTGCTCAAGGGCGTGGGCATGACCACGCTGCCGCTGCAACTCTTCGACTACCTGCGCTGGGACTTCGACCCGACGGCCGCCGCCGTGTCCACGGTGAGCATCGTGCTGACCCTGGCGGCGGTGGTGTGGATCGACCGCAGCGTGGGGCTGCGCACGCTGCGCTTCGGCTGAGGCGCGCGGCGTCGGCGGGTGCGTGCGCCGCGCCCGCCGTCCGTTTCAGCGGTGCCCGAGGCGTTGCACCAGCGCGGCGGTGGAAGCATCCAGCCCCGCCGTGTCGCCGGATGCCAGGCGCGGCTCCAGGTCCTTGGCGAGCACCTTGCCCAGTTCCACGCCCCACTGGTCGAAGCTGTTGATGCCCCACAGCGCGCCACTGGTGAACACGCGGTGCTCGTACAGCGCGACGAAGGCCCCCAGCACCTCGGGCGTGAGGCGCTCGAAGACGAAGAAGGTGCTGGGACGGTTGCCGGGGAAGTTCTTGTGGCCTCCACCGTCCTTCTTGCCCACCATCAACGCCTGCGCCTGCGCGATCGCGTTGGCCAGCAGCTTGGGCTGGTGGCCCGGCAGGTCGTGGCCGGCCTCGTGCACGGCGATGAATTCCAGTGGCACGACGTCGGTGCCCTGGTGCAGCATCTGAAAGTAGGCGTGCTGGCCGTTGGTGCCGGGCTCGCCCCACAGCACCGGCGAGGTGCCGTACGCCACGGGCTGGCCCTGGGCATCGACCTGCTTGCCGTTGCTCTCCATCTCCAGCTGCTGCAGATAAGCCGGCAGGCGACGCAGCGCCGCATGGTAGGGCGCGATGCAGCGGCTGGTGAAGCCGTGGAAGTTGCGGTACCACACGTCCAGCAGACCCAGGCGCACCGGCAGGTTGCGCTCCAGCGGCGCGGTGCGGAAGTGCTCGTCCATCGCATGCGCACCGGCCAGGAAGGCGCGGAAGCCGTCGGCCCCGATGGCCAGCGCGATGGGCAGGCCGATGGCCGACCACATCGAGTAGCGCCCGCCCACCCAGTCCCAGAAGCCGAAGGTGGTGTCGATGCCGAACTGCTTCGCGGCTTCGACGTTGGTGGTCAGCGCCGCGAAGTGGCCGGCGATGTCGGTGCCGCCCGATTGCTCGTACCAGCGCTTGGCCGACTGGGCGTTGGCCATGGTCTCGGCGGTGGTGAAGGTCTTGGACGCGATGAGGAACAGCGTGTGCTCGGGCGCCAGGCCTTTCAGCACGCCAGCCAGTTCGTGCCCGTCGACGTTGGAGACGAAGTGGAAATGCTTGCCCGGCGCGACCAACTCGGCCAACGCCAGCACCGCCATCTGCGGGCCGAGGTCGGAGCCGCCAATGCCGATGTTCACCACATCGGTGATCGTGTGGTCGGCGCGCACCTTCTCGGCGTAGGCCAGCATGGCGTCCAGCGTCTCGTGCACGCGGGCATGCTCGGTTGCTATGTTTTCCGTAGCACCTTGCGCAGTCCCGGCGGGCGCTGCAGCCGTCTTTGGCACTGAATCCTTGGGCTGGCGCAGCAGCCAGTGCATCACCGCCCGGTCTTCGGTGTTGTTGATGTGGCGGCCGGCGAACATTGCGTCGCGGTGAGCCTCCAGGCCGCAGTCGCGCGCCAGTTGCACCAGCAGCGCCTCGGTGGGCGCATCGGTCAGGTTCTTCGACAGGTCGGCGAACAGATGCGGCGCCTCCTGGCTGAGGGCCTGCACGCGGCCGGCGTCGGCCTCGAAGGCTCGCCGCAGGTCGAATGCACGGCCCTCACGGTCGAAATGCTGGCGCAGTGCGGCCCAGGCAGGGGCGCGGTCGCAACGAAGCGCATCGCTCATCGGTCATCTCCCTCGGGGTTCGGCCTCAGACGGCCTGGATCAGCTTCTCGAGCTTGATGGCATCGGCTGCGAAGGCGCGGATGCCCTCGGCCAGCTTCTCGGTGGCCATCGCGTCCTCGTTCAGCGCGAAGCGGAAGGCCGGCTCGTCGAAGCTGACCTTGGGCAGGTCCAGCTTCTTCGCCGCGGCAGCGTCGAGCGCCAAGGTGATCGGCGCGTCGGACTTGGCGAGTTCGCCCAGCAGCTCGGGGCTGATGGTCAGCAGGTCGCTGCCGGCCAGCGCGGTGATCTGGCCGACGTTGCGGAAGCTCGCGCCCATCACCTCGGTGGCGATGCCGTGCTTCTTGTAGTAGTCGAAGATCTGGCGCACCGACTTGACGCCCGGGTCGTTGGCGCCGGCGTTGGCAGCCTCGTCCCAGCCGCTGCCGGCATTCTTCTTGTACCAGTCGTAGATGCGGCCGACGAAGGGCGAGATGAGCTTGACGCCGGCGTCGCCGCAGGCCACGGCCTGGCAGAAGGAGAACAGCAGGGTCAGGTTGCAGTGGATGCCCTTCGTCTCCAGCGCCTTGGCGGCCTGGATGCCTTCCCAGGTGGAGGCGATCTTGATGAGCAGACGTTGGCTGGTGTCGATGCCCTGCTCGCGGTACAGCGCGACGATTCGCTCGGCGCGGGCAATGGTGGCGGCGGTGTCGAAGCTCAGGCGGGCGTCGACCTCGGTGGAGACGCGGCCGGGGATGTGGGTGAGGATCTCGGTGCCGAAGCGCACCAGGAGGTGGTCCATCACGTCGTCCAGCGGCTGGCCCTTGTGCTTCGCGATGGTTTCGTCGAGCAGCGGCCGATAGTCGGACTTCTGCACGGCCTTGAGGATCAGCGACGGGTTGGTCGTCGCATCCTGCGGCTTGAATTGCGCAAGCTGGCGGAAATCACCGGTGTCGGCCACCACGGTGGTCCATTGGCGAAGGGCGTCGAGTTGGGTCATCGAATCATTATCCTGTGCGGGTTGGACGGAGGTTCGTACATTCTTGCGCGCGGCCGATGCGATCCGGTGTCGGTCGGAGCCGCCCGTTGGGGCCGCCGCGCACGGGCGCAGGAGCCCCCGACTGACAGGCGGGGCGCGTGACCTTGCCTAAGCTGGACTCGATATTTTTCGCCGGAGTTCCGCCCATGCCCCATCGCCCGCCGCCCCCGTCCCAGGTGTTCGACGACGTCGCCACCAGCCAGCGCGTGGGCAGACTCGCCCTTGCCTTTTGCGTCGGCGGCGCCGCCGCCCTGTTCGCGCTCCGCACCACCAAGGCGCGTGCCCGGCCGGCCGGCCCCGCCGACGGCGCGCCGCTGATGCGCGCGCCCCTGCAGGTGGTGGCGCCAGTGGACCTCAAGCGCTATGCGGGCCTCTGGCACGAGCAGGCGCGCCTGCCGAACCGCTTCGAGAAGCAGTGCGCCGGCCATGTGACGGCGGAGTACACGCCGCTGCCCGACGGCACGATCGAGGTCCGCAACCGCTGCGTGCTCGAGGATGGGCGCATCGACGAGGCCGTGGGCCGCGCCCGCACCGTCCCCGTGGCCGGGCTGCCCGGCGCCGGCCGGCTGGAGGTGCGCTTCGTGCCCGACTGGCTGGGCTGGCTGCCACTGGTGTGGGGCGACTACTGGATCCTCAAGCTCGACCGCGAGTACCAGGTGGCGCTGGTGGGCACGCCCAACCGCGAGTACCTCTGGGTGCTCTCCCGCGTGCCGCACCTCGACGAAGCGACGCTTCAGGCCGAGCTGGAATACGCCCGCACGCTGGGCTTCGATGTCGACCGGGTGGTGCGCAGCGCCCCGCTTCCGGGCAACTGAGCAGCGCTGCCGGCGTCAGGCCACCGGGCCGAGCTGGCGCAGCAGTTGGGGCGCGAGGGCCAGCGGGTTGGCGCAGTGCAGCGCCTGCCAGCCCAGCGCGCGGGCCGTCTCCACGTTGGGCACCGAGTCGTCGATGAAGAGCGTCTGCGCCGGCACCAGCGAGTGGCGGAAGGCCAGCAGGTTGAAGATTTCCTCGTGCGGCTTCACGCGCTTGACGTCGCCCGAGAAAATGCCGCCGTCGAACCAGCGGAAGAACTCGAAGCGGCGCTCGAGCGCCCGCGCGTAGGGTTGAGGCATGTTCGACAGGTAGAAGAGCCGCAGCGGCCCGCCGGCATCGCGCCGCTCACGCAGGCCGTGCAGCAGGGCGATGTTCTCGGCGATGGGTTCCAGCCGCTCGCCCAGCGGCGCCACCAGGCCGTGCACCGCCTCCGCCGCCAGGCCCAGGCGCGCCGCGCTGCGCGACACGACCTCGTCGACGCTGCGGATGCCGCAGTCGAAGGCCAGCCAATCCTCGTGGTGGAAGAACGACCGGGCCAGCGCCGCGGCGGAAGCGTCGTCCACGGCCTGCTGTGGAAAGTGCGCCCGCACCAGCCGCGCGGGCTCCCAGCCGATCAGCACGGCTCCCAGATCGAAGACCACATTCATGGACGGCGATTGTCCACGCGTGGCGCGCCTGGCCGAGAGCGCTATCGAAACCATAGCTGCTCGCGCCCGTCCGGTGGGCGCTGGAGCCCGATTTGGTTCAAGAATCAGGCGATCTGCGGCACCACCGACACGCCGTGCTGGGCCAGCGCCAGCGTCGTTTCGGCCCCGGGCGCCAGCGGGCGCGCCAGGTCGGAGGACACCACGAACACCGGCCCCAGGGGGGTGTCGAAGCCGTACTCGTAGAAGCTGCCAAGGTAAGAAGCCTTGCGCAGCGTGGCCGGCAACCCGACGGCGGCCCCGATCTGCCAGGCCTCGGGCCGCACGGCGACCTTCACCATGCCGGCCGGCACGGCGTAGCGCGGCGTCAGGGTGAGCGGGCCGAGCGAAACCTGGCCGTCCTCCAGCGCCATCGCCGGGTAGACCATGGCCTCGCCCATGAAGCCGGCGACAAATTCGCTCTGGGGCCTGCCGTAGAGCTCCTCGGGCGCGCCACGCTGGGCGATCACGCCGTGGTCCATCACGATGATCTGGTCGGACACGGCCAGCGCCTCGCTCTGGTCGTGCGTGACGTAGGCCACCGTGAGCTTCAGCCGCTGCTGGATGGCGCGGATCTCCTCGCGCATCTCGCGGCGCAGCCGGGCGTCGAGGTTGGACAGTGGCTCGTCGAAGAGCAGCACTGCCGGCTCGAGCACCAGCGCACGCGCCAGCGCCACGCGCTGCTGCTGCCCGCCGGACAGTTCGCTGGGCAGCCGCTCGTCGAAGCCGACCAGCCCCACGCCCTTGAGCGCGTCCTTCGCACGGGCCTGCGCCTCGGCCTTTTTCTGCCCGCTCATGCGCAAACCGTAGGCCACGTTCTCGATCACGTTCATGTGCGGGAACAGCGCATAGCTCTGGAACATCATCGAGACGTTGCGCTCGCCCGGGCCCAGCGTGGTCACATCGCGCCCACCCATGAGGATCTGGCCCGAGGTGGGCGACTCCAGGCCTGCGATCATGCGCAGCGTGGTCGTCTTGCCGCAGCCCGAGGGGCCGAGGATGGTCGTCAGCGTGCCCGTCGGCACCTCGAAGCTGATGCCCTTGACGGCCAGCGGCGCGCTGGCGTCGGTGCCGTAGCGCTTGGTGACGTTGCGAAATTCGATGCTCATGGGAACTCCAAATCGGACAGCCGAACGCAGAGGACGCGAAGGTTTCGCAGAGGGCGCAGAAGAAAAACCAAAAGAGTTTTCATGGAATTCTTTCGCGTCCTCTGCGCGATCTTTGCGCCTTCTGCGTTCGGCTGTCCGTATTCATTCAATGCGCCGCTACCACAGCACCCGCCTTGCGCCGCCCCAACTTGCGTTCGCCGACCAGCAGCTGGATCAGCGCGATGGCCGCCGACATGAGGACGATCAGCACGGTGCAGTAGGCCAGGGCGACGCCGTAGTCGCCATTGCCCACGCGGCCGATGATGTAGGTGGTGGCCAGTTCGTTCTCGGCCGTGACGAGGAAGATCACCGCGCTCACGGTGGTCATGGCGCGCACGAAGCTGTAGACCAGCGCAGCCACCAGGGCGGGCTTGAGCAGCGGCAGCACCACCTTGAAGAGCGTCTGCGCCGTGGAGGCACGCAGCATCAGCGAGGCCTCGTCCAGCGAACGGTCGAGCTGCTTGAAGGCCGCGGTGCCGGCTCGCACGCCCACCGGCAGGTTGCGGAACATGAAGCACAGGATGATGATGAGCCCGGTCCCCGTGAGCTCCAGCGGCGGCACGTTGAAGGCCAGGATGTAGCTCACGCCCAGCACGGTGCCGGGAATCGCGAAGGCCAGCAGCGCCGCGAACTCGAAGGCGCCCTGCCCCTTGAACTCGTTGCGCGCCAGCAGCCAGGCGATGAGCAGGCCGATGGCCGCGGTGATGGGTGCCGAGATGCCCGCCAGCTTGAGCGTGGTCCACAGCGAGTTCCACGCCGTGCCGGCCCACACCAGCCCGAACTGGCCCCACTCCAGTGAGAACGCCGTCTTGAAATGGTTGAGCGTGAAGGTGTAGTCGCGGCCCCAGGTCTGCACGAAGCCGCCCGCGAAGGCGAACAGGTACACGACCACGGTGAACAGGATCCACGGGAAGGCGATGGCGTAGATGGTGCGGCGAACCGAGTCCGGCAGCGGCATGGGAATGCCGGCATCGCCCTTGCCGCTCACGGTGGTGTAGTTCTGCTTGCCCAGCACGCCGCGCTGCAGCGCGAACACGGCCAGCGCAAAGAGCGTCAGCACCCAGGCGAGCGACGCGGCGCGTCCCTGGTCGTACTGCGCGCCCACGATCGCGAAGAAGATGTCGGTCGACAGCACCGAATACTGGCCACCGACCACCACGGGATTGCCGAAGTCCGCGATGCTCTCGATGAAGCCGACCAGGAAGGCATTGGCCAGGCCCGGCTTGAGCAACGGCAGCGTGACGGTGAAGAAGGCGCGGCGCCGGTCGGCGCGCAGCATCTGCGCGGCCTCTTCCAGGCTGGGTGCGATGCCCTGCACCACGCCGCGCATGATCATGAAGGCGATGGGCGTGAAGGCGAAGAGCTGCGCCGTCAGGATGCCCGGCAGGCCATAGAACCAGCGGGTGGGGGTCAGGCCGAACCCCGCTTCCAGCACCTGGTTGACCACGCCGGCACGGCCAAAGAGCAGGATCAGGCCCAGGCCCACGACGAAGGGCGGCGTGATGATGGGCAGCAGCGCGATCACGCGCAGCGGCCCCTGCCAGCGCTTGCTGCCGCGCTCGGCCATCAGCGCCATCAGCGTGCCGAGGAAGGTGGTGCCGGCGGCCGTGAGCAAGGCCAGCACCAGCGTGTTCCAGGCCACGCCGCAGGCCGCACCGCCGGTGACGCAGCCCACCCCCCAGATGCGCGCGGTGAAGATGCGGTCCGCGAAGGCGCCGAGGGACCACTGCCCGTCCTCGTTGAAGAAGGCGCCGGCCAGCGCCTTGCTCACCGGGTAGGCGATGAAGAGCAGCATCAGCACGGCGCATCCGATGACCGCACCCGACACGAAAAGGTCGCCGCGGAAAAAACCCAGGCGCGCGAGCCCGAAGGCCGCCAGCAGGATCAGCGCGGCGAGCGCGACGAAGCCGCCAGCGCCGATGCCGAATTGGTTGACCGACAGCTCGCCGAAGGCCGTGTTGAGCGCGGCCACGCTCCAGCCGCGCGCGCCGATGGTGAAGCCGGCGATGGCCAGGCCCAGCGCGCCGATGAGGCCGCCGGCCAGCAGCCAGCGGCCCTGGCCGCGACCCGGCCGCAACAGCGCGCCGAAAGTGCAGAGCACCACCCCCGCCAGGCCGACGAAGAGCCAGGGCCGGCCCTGGCGCAGCGCCTGCAGCAGGCCATTGGCCGCATCGCCTTCGCTGAAGACCTGCGGCAGCGCCTGGTACCAGCTCGTGTCCTGGATGGCATACCAGGGCAGCAGCAGGTAGGCGAGGAAGCCGGCGGCGATGCAGGACCACACCGCGCCGTTGGGTTTACGTGTCATGGATGACGACTCCGGAAGTTCGCGCGGGCGCCGTCACGCTGGGCGCGGCCCGCACAGCCGCCATCAACGGGGGATCGAGTTGACCTCTTTTTCCCAGCGGGCAATCAGGCGGCGGCGCTCGGCGCTCGCGCCGTACTTCTTGTAGTCGTAGTTGATCAGCTTGATCTTCTTGAAGTCGGGCACGTTGGGGTCGACCACCGTGGCCTTGTTCGACGGTAGCTGGTACTGCTTGGCTGCGGCGCCGAAGGCCTGCGCGGCGGGGGTCAGCGCCCATTCGTAGAACTTCTTGGCCTGGTCGAGGTTGCGCGCGCCCTTGATGATGCTCATGGAGCCGATCTCCGCGCCCGTGCCTTCCGACGGCGTCACGGTTTCGATCGGGAAGCCCTGCATCTTTTCCTGCGGTGCATCGTGCACGAAGCTGATGGAGACAGCCGTCTCGCCGCGCGCCACGGCCTTGATGGGTCCGGTGCCCGAGCGGGTGTACTGGCCGACGTTCTTGTGCAGGGCCTTGAGGTAGTCGAAGGCCTTGTCCTCGCCCATGAGCTGCACCAGGGTGGCGATCATGGTGTAGGCGGTGCCGCTGGAGGCGGGGTTGGCGACCTGGATGTCGCCCTTGTACTCGGGCTTGAGCAGGTCGACCCAGCTGCGCGGCACGGGCAGCTTCTTCTTGGCGAGCAGCTCGGTGTTGTAGCCGAAGCCCAGCGGGCCCGAATAGATGCCCACGGTCTTGAAGCCGGACTGCTCGGCCTGCTGCTGCGCCCAGGGGTACAGCTGCGGCAGCGAGGGCGACTTGTACTCGAGTGTCAGGCCTTGCTCAGCGGCCTGCAGGTGGGGGTCGCCGGTGCCGCCGAACCAGACGTCGGTCTTGGGGTTGTCCTTCTCGGCGATGAGCTGGGCCAGCGCCTCGCCCGAGCCCTTGAGGGCCAGGTTGATCTTGACACCTGTGGTGCGGGCATAGACCGTGGCGATCATGTTGCACCAGTCGGCCTGCACCGAGCAGATCACATTGACCTGCTGCGCCGAGGCACCGAAGGCCGCGGCGAGCGCCGCACCGGCGACCAGGATCTTGAAACGCTTGTTCATGGAGTACTCACACCCTGCTGGAAAAATAAAAAAAGGCCCGGCGGGCCGGCCGGTAGCTTAGCCGCGCAAACCGGTATCGGTCATCCGTGGAACTACCATTAAAGTTGCACGGCAAACATCCGCTTTTCGACGGCACCTTTTCACGGACCCAGGCTTCATGAGTTTCGATCTTGTTCTGTTCGGCGGCACCGGCGACCTCGCCTGGCGAAAGCTCATGCCCGCCCTGTTCCAGGCCTTCCGCCATGGCAGCCTGCCCGAGGGCGGCCGCATCATCGGCGTGGCACGCGACGACCTCTCGGACGACCAGTACCGCGACCTGATCGCCTCGCGCTTCAAGGCGGTCGAGGGCGCCAAGCGGCCCAGCGAGGAAGAGTTCGCCCAATTCGCCTCCATGCTGCACTACCTGCGGCTGGACCTGTCCAAGCCGGCCGACTATGCGCGCCTGGCCGACATGCTGAAGTCGCGCAACGCCGAGACGGTGGTCATGTACGTGGCGACGGCGCCGGCCCTGTTCACGCAGACGGTCGAGCAGATCGCCGCCGCGGGCCTGAACGGCCCGAACACCCGCGTGGTGCTGGAGAAGCCGCTGGGCCACGACCTCGCCTCCAACCGCGCGATCAACGCCGCGGTGGGCAAGGTGCTGCACGAGAACCAGATCTTCCGCATCGACCACTACCTGGGCAAGCCCTCGGTGCAGAACCTGTTCGCGATGCGGTTCGGCAATGCGCTGTTCGAGCCCATCTGGCGCCGCGAGCACATCGCCAACATCCAGATCACCATTGCCGAGGAAGTGGGCGTGGAGAAGCGCGGCGGCTTCTACGACCAGACCGGCGCGCTGCGCGACATGGTCCAGAACCACGCGCTGCAGGTGCTGTGCGCGATTGCCATGGAGCCGCCGATCAACGCCCACGCCGACGCCATCCGCGACGAGAAGCTCAAGGTGCTGCGTTCGCTCGCGCGCTGGACGCCCGAAACCCTGGGCCTGCATGCGGTGCGCGGCCAGTACGTGGCGGGCACGGCGTACGGCGAGCGCGTGCCCGGCTACCGCGAGGAGCCCGGCGTCGACCCGGCGAGCCGCACCGAAACCTTCGTCGCACTGCGCACCGAGATCGAGAACTGGCGCTGGGCCGGCGTGCCGATCTACATTCGCACCGGCAAACGACTGGCCTCGCGCGATGCGCGCATCGAGATCAACTTCCGGGCCACACCGCACGCCATCTTTCGCACGCCCACCGGCGTGGCCAACAAGCTGGTGATCAATCTGCAGCCCAAGGACGGCCTGGAACTGCACCTTCTGGCCCAGGCGCAGGACCAGCGCCTGAGCACGAAGGGCGGCGTACGCGCGGGCATGCTGCCGCTGGCGCCGGTGCAGCTCGACCTGGACTTCGACAAGCGCTTCGGCACCGAGCGCGTGGGCGCCTACGAGCGTCTGCTGCTCGACGTGATCGACGGCCGGCTCAACCTCTTCGTGCGTGCCGACGAGCAGGAAGAGGCCTGGCGCTGGGTGGAGCCGCTGATCGACAGCTGGCAGGCCGACGGCGGGCCGCGGACGTACGCTGCGGGCACCTGGGGGCCGAGCGCCTCGAGCGCCATGATCGCGCGCGACGGCTTCGCCTGGAGCGAGGAGCAGTAGCGACGGCACCGCGCAGGCGCCCCATACGACAACGGCCGCGCGATGCGGCCGTTTTTCCATGGCTGTCGCGCCTTCAGCCCTCGCGCAACCGGGGCGTGCGCGAGCCGGTGAACAGCTGCACCACCACGGCCACCACGATGTTCAGCGCCAGCGCCACCAGCCCCGTGTAGAGCGTGAAGCTGCTGCCGCCCAATGCGTAGGTGTGGACGGGCTTCACGCCGTCCGCGAAGGCGATCCAGGTTCCCACGCCCAGGCCGGCGGCCCAGCCCACCAGCAGCGCCGTGGCGCGGAACCAGCGGAAGAACAGGCCGAACACCACGGCCGGGAAGGTCTGCAGAATCCACAGTCCGCCCAGCAGTTGCAGGTCGAGCGCGAACTGCGTGGGCAGGAAGAGGATGCACAGCAGCGCGCCGAACTTGACCACTAGCGACACGATCTTGGCCACCTGCGCCTCGCCCGCCGGCGTGACCTGCGGATTGACGTAGGCCTTCCAGAAATTTCGCGTGAACAGGTTCGCCGCGCCGATGGACATCACGGCGGCCGGCACGAGGGCACCGATCGCGATGGCCGCAAACGCGAAGCCCGCGAACCACTCGGGGAACAGGGCGCCGAACAGCGCCGGCACCACGTCGTTGTTGCTCTTGACCGAAATGCCGGCCGCGTAGGCCATGTAGCCCAGTAGCGCGATGAGGCCCAGGAGCACCGTGTACGCCGGCAGGAAGACGGCATTCTTGCGGATGGTGTCGGCGCTCCTGGCGGCGAAGATGCCCGTCAGCGTGTGCGGATACATGAAGGCCGCGAGCGCCGAGCCCAGCGCCAGGCTGGCATAGGGCAGCAACTGCGCCGGCTTGAGCGTGAGCCCGGTGGCGCCGCCCTTGGCCGCGTAGGCCTGGCCCGCGACCTGGAACACGTGGCCGTAGCCGCCGAGCTTCATGGGCACCAGCACCACCGCCACCAGCACCACGATGTAGATCATCAGGTCCTTGACGAAGGCGATGAGCGCCGGCGCACGCAGGCCGGCGGCGTAGGTGTACAGGGCCAGGATGACGAAGGCCGCCGCCAGCGGCAGTTCACCCACCAGGCCCAGCGCCTTGATCACCACCTCCATGCCCACCAGCTGCAGCGCGATGTAGGGCATGGTGGCGACCACGCCGGTGGCGGCCACCGCCAGCTCCAGTGCGCGCGAGCCGTAGCGGCCGTACACCACGTCGGCCGCCGTCACGTGGCCGGCCTGATGGGCCGTGCGCCACAGGCGCGGCATGATGACGAACACGATCGGGTAGACCAGGATCGTGTAGGGCAGCGCGAAGAAGCCGTACGCCCCCACGGCATAGACCAGTGCCGGCACCGCGATCACGGTGTAGGCCGTGTAGAAGTCGCCGCCCACCAGGAACCAGGTGATCCAGGTGCCGAAGCTGCGTCCGCCCAGGCCCCATTCGTCGAGGTGGTCGCCGGTGCCCTGCTTGCCGGCCATCCAGCGCGAGGCACCGAAACCCATGACGGTGACCAGCACGAAGAAGAAGGCGAAGACGGCCAGCGCCGTCCAGTGAATGCCGCCGCCGGCCATCACTCATCTCCCCGCTTCACGCCCTGGCGATAGACCAGCCAGATGAGAAAAGCCGTCACCGGCACCCACAGCAACTGGTACCAGTAGAAGAAGGGAAAGCCGAACAGCGTGGGCAACTCGCTGTTGTAGAACGGCACCCAGAGAAGGCCGACGAAGGGCAGCAGGAGCAGGAACCACATGCACGTTTCCTTTGGTGTGGGTTGTGATCGAAACGGCGTCGGCCCCGGCGTGGCCAGGGCTGTGCGAAATCAGTCTAGTCCTGGCGCTGCCCACGTGCTCGTGAAGGGAATTGGCCCGAAACCCGCATCCAGCCTACGGGAGGCGCTACTGAATTGATAGCGTCAGGTGGCGGTCAGGTGCGGCATCCGCGCACCGTCCGAGCGCCTGCCCGGAATTGCTGTACCCGGTAGCAGAGCGTGCGGAAGCGCCGTTGCAGGGTTCAGCCGAACTGCAGGCAGCGCATGCTGAGCGTGCCCGACTGGAAGCCTTCGTGCACGGTACGGGCACGCTCGCCAGGTGCCGCAGCGCCGAGGGCGTAGAGGAAAGGGTAGTAGTGGTCGGGCATCGCCACGGCGATGTCGGCGCCTGCCAGGCGCGGGTAGTCGACCAGCGCCCGGTCGTCACGGCCCGCCAGCGCGGCCTTCACCGCATCGTCGAAGGACTGCGCCCAGGGCCGGCTCGCGCTCGGGCCGTCGGGCGTGCCGCGGTCCGTCGCGCGCAGGTTGTGGACGATGTTGCCGCTGCCCATCACCAGCACGCCGCGCTCGCGCAGCGCCGCGAGGTCGCGCCCCACGGCGTAATGGAAGGCGGCGGGCTTGTCGTAGTCGATGCTCAGCTGGAACACCGGCACGTCGGCCTTCGGAAAGAGATGCTTGAGCACCGTCCAGGTGCCGTGGTCCAGGCCCCATTGCTCGGTCGCGATGAGGGGCGTTTGCCGCACGACGGCGACCGTCTCGCGCGCCAGCGCGGGATGGCCCGGCGCCGGGTAGCGCATGTCGAACAGGGCCTGCGGGAAGCCGCCGAAGTCGTGGATGGTCTTGGGCTGCGCCTGCACGCCCACCCCCGTGGCACCGCGGCTGAGCCAGTGGGCAGACACGCTCAGGATGGCCGCCGGCCGCGGCAGCTCCCGGCCCCAGGCGGCGAGCCGGCGCGTGAAGCCGTTGTCGCTGATGGCGTTCATGGGCGAGCCGTGCCCGATGAAGATCACCGGCATGCGCTTCGCGGTGGGTTTGCCCGCCGCGGCCTGGGCGATGCCGGCGAGCGACGCGAGCGCCGAGGTGGCGCCAAGCGCTGTCGCCATGACGATGCGACGGCGGCCAGGCATGGGCGACGCGGTCGTGCGCAGGAGGGAGAAGGGTTCGTGGCGGATCATGGAATGGCGGAGCGATGCTCGAGCGACTGTGCCTCACGCTCCGCCCGCACGATGTGCCATTGCGCACATCCTCCGCGATCGAGCCGTCTGCCGAAGGACCGCGGCGCCCGGCAGCAACTCAGATCCGACCTTCCTCCACCGCGTGGCAAGCCACGCGGACGCCGCCGATCTGCTGGAGCACCGGCCGCTCGGCCGAACAGCGCGCGTTGGCATGCGGGCAGCGCGGATGGAAGGCGCAGCCGCTGGGCGGGCTGAGGGGATTGGGCACCTCGCCCTGCACCGGCGTGCGCGAGCGGCCGGTGGCGTGCATCTGCGGGATCGCATCCAGCAGCATGCGCGTGTAGGGATGGCGCGGCTGCGCGAAGAGCTCGCGCTTGTCGGCCAGTTCGACCAGGCGGCCGAGGTACATCACGCCGACCTGATCGCTCACGTGGCGAACCACGGCCAGGTTGTGCGAGATGAAGAGGTAGGTCAGCCCGCGCTCGCGCTGCAGGTCCTTCATGATGTTCAGGACCTGTGCCTGCACGCTGACGTCGAGCGCGGAGGTGGGTTCGTCGCACACCAGGAACTCGGGTGCCGTCGCCAGCGCGCGCGCGATCGAGATGCGCTGGCGCTGCCCGCCCGAGAACTGGTGCGGGTACTTCACCATGTCCAGCGGCGACAGGCCGACGGACTTGAGCAACTCGCCCACGCGCTCGCGCACCGCGTCGCGTTCGGTCAGGATGCCGTGCTCGCGCATCGGCTCGGCGATGATGTTCTCGACGATCCAGCGCGGGTTCAGGCTTGCGTACGGATCCTGGAAGATCATCTGGATGCGCTTGCGCAGCTTGCGGCCCTCGGCGGTCTTGAAGGCGGCATGCGCGTCCTGACCGTCGAAGTGCATGCCGCCGCGCGTGGGCTCGTACAGGCCCACCAGCAGCCGCGCCACCGTGCTCTTGCCACAGCCGGATTCGCCGACCAGGGCCAGGGTCTTGCCGGCCTCGATCTCGAAGCTCACGCCGTCGACGGCGTGCAGGAGCGTGCGTGGCTTGCGCTCGAGCACGCGATTGAGCCACGGGGCCGAGACATCGAAGGTCTTGGCCAGGTCGTGCGCCACGACCAGCGGCTGGGCAGCGCCGACGCGCGCGCCGGTGCCCTGGCCTTGCCCTTGGCTTTGCAGCACGGCGTTCATGGCTGCACCTCCGGCAGGGGTTGGGCCGCGTCCGGCGCGGCGCGCTCGCCGGCCACGCGTTCGCGCTGGTGCTGCGCAGCGACCGCACCCTGTCCACGGTGCGGGTCGGCGGCATCGTGCAGCCAGCAGGCGGCATGCGTGGCGCCGGCGTTCATCAGTTCGGGACGCTCCACGAGGCAGCGGTCGAAGGCGCGCGGGCAGCGCGGGTTGTAGGCACAGCCCCGCGGGATGGCATTGAGGCGCGGCATGGCGCCGTCGATCTGATTCAGTCGCTCGCGGTCGCTCGCCATGTCGGGAATGGACGCCATCAAACCGCCCGTGTAGGGGTGTGCGGGCTGGTGGATCACCTCGTGCACCGGCCCGATCTCGGCCACGCGGCCGGCGTACATCACGGCCACGCGGTCGCAGGTTTCGGCAATGACACCCATGTCGTGCGTGATGAGCATCACGGCCGCCCCGCGCTCGTGGCACAGGCGCTTGAGGAGCTGGATGATCTGCGCCTGGATCGAGACGTCGAGCGCCGTGGTGGGCTCGTCGGCCACGATGAGCTTGGGCTCGGCGGCCAGCGCCAGGGCGATCACCACGCGCTGGCGCATGCCGCCGGAGAACTGGTGCGGGTAGTGGTCGATGCGCTGCTCGGCCGCCGGGATGCCGGTGTCCTTGAGCAGGTCGATTGCGCGGCGGCGTGCCTCGGCGTCGCTCACCTGCAGGTGGGCGCGGATGGTCTCGACCAGTTGGCGGCCCACGGTGTAGAGCGGGTTGAGCGAGGTCAGCGGGTCCTGGAAGATCGCACCGATCTTGCGCCCGCGGATGTGGCGCATCTGCTCGAAGCCGAGCTGGTCGATGCGCTGGCCCTCGAGCACGATCTCGCCGCCAGCCACGCGACCGGGCGGCTCGAGCAGGCCGATGATGGCGGCGCCGGTGAGCGACTTGCCGGCGCCGGATTCGCCGACCACGCCGAGGATCTCGCCCGGCGCGATGTCGAAGGAGATGTCGTCCAGCGCGCGCAGCGTGCCGCGGCGCGAAGGGAACTCGACGACGAGGTTCTTGACCTGGAGAAGGCTCATGGTGGCGTGTCCTTCGTCGTCAGCGCAGCCGCGGATTGAGCGCGTCGCGCAGCCAGTCGCCCAGCAGGTTCACCGACAGCGCGATGAGCACGAGCATGAGCCCCGGGAACACGGTGATCCACCATTCACCCGAGAACAGGTAGTCGTTGCCCACCCGGATGAGCGTGCCCAGCGACGGCGAGGTGGGCGGCACGCCCACGCCCAGGAAGGACAACGTGGCCTCGGTGATGATGGCGGTGGCGACCTGGATGGTGGCCAGCACCAGCACCGGCCCCGTCACGTTGGGCAGCACGTGGCGCAGCATGATGCGCAGCGGCGCCACGCCGGTGACGCGGGCCGCCTGCACGTATTCCTTGCTGCGCTCCACCATGGTGGAGCCGCGCACGGTGCGCGCGTACTGCACCCAGCCTGTGAGCGTGATCGAGATGATGAGCACGCCGAAGGCCAGGCCCTCGTGTGCATTGGGGAACAGGGCCCGGCCCACGCCGGCGATCAGCAGCGCCACCAGGATGGGCGGGAAGGACAGCATCACGTCGCACAGGCGCATGAGGAAGGAATCGAGCCAGCCGCCCAGGAAGCCCGCCAGCAGGCCCAGCAGCACGCCGATAAAGACCGACAGCAGCACCGACACCACGCCGACGATCAGCGAGATGCGGGCGCCGTAGATCAGCGCCGAGAGGATGTCTCGGCCCTGGTCATCGGTGCCCAGCAGGTACTTGGCGCTGCCGCCCTCCGACCAGGCCGGCGGGAGCCGCGCGTCGCTCAGCTCCAGCGAGGCGAGGTTGAACGGGTCGTGCGGCGCCACCCACCCGGCGAACACCGAGCAGAAGATGCACACGAAGGCGATCAGCGCCGCCGCGATGGCGACGGGCGAGGTGCGAAAGCTGTAGCCGACATCGCTGTCGAACCAGCGGGCGAGGGTCTTGGTCATCGTGAAGGGGAAGACGCGGGCCGCACTCGAGGGCGTGAGGGACCTGGCGGCCCGCTGGGTCGGCCGGCCGGCCGCTGGGGGCCGGGCCGGCAGGGCATCAAGGCTTGATGCTCATCCACTTGAAGGGCATGTAGTTGTCGGCCATCTGCACCAGCGTGACCTTCTTGCTCACGCCCCAGGCCAGCGACTGCTGGTACAGCGGCAGGTGGCCGATGTCGTCCATGTGGACCTGGAAGGCTTCCTTGATCATCGCGTCGCGCTTGGGCTTGTCGGTCTCGGACTGCACCTTGACCGTGAGTTCGTCGAACTTCGGGTTGCAGTACGAGCCGAGGTTGAACTGGCCGTCGCCGGTCTTGTCGTCCGGGCAGCGCATCAGCGCATTCATCGCGTTGTGCGAGTCGTAGGTCGACGGCGTCCAGCCCAGCATGTAGAAGCTCGTGTCGCGGCGCAGGATCTTGGGGAAGTAGGTGCCCTTGGTCTCGGCGGCGAGGTTGATCTTCACGCCGATGCGCGCGAGGTTGGCGGCCACGGCCTGGCAGACCTGCGCGTCGTTGACGTAGCGGTCGTTCGGGCAGTTCATGGTGACCTCGAAGCCGTTCGGGTAGCCGGCATCCGCCAGCAGCTTCTTGGCGCCATCGGGATCGAAGGGCAGGCGCTTGTCCTGTGCCTCGGTCCAGCCGTTGATGCCGGGGCCGACCATGAGGCCGGTGGGGCGCGCGGCGCCGCGCATCACGGTGCGCTGGATGCCGTTGATGTCGATGGCCTGGTAGAAGGCCTGGCGCACGCGCTTGTCCTTGAAGGGGTTCTTGCCCTTCACGCTCGAATACAGCAGCTCGTCGCGCTTCTGGTCCATGCCCAGGAAGATGGTGCGCAGTTCGGGGCCCACGACGGCGCGTGCATTGGGGCTGGCGTTCACGCGCGGGATGTCCTGCACCGGGATGGGTTCCATCACGTCGACCTCGCCCGACACCAGCGCGGCCACGCGCGTGGCCGGGTTGGCGATGGGGGTGAAGACCACTTCCTGCGCGTTGCCTTCGATCTTGCCCCAGTAGGCGGGGTTGCGGACGAAGACGGTGCGCACGTTCGGCTGGCGCTCGCGCAGCTTGAACGGACCGGTGCCGTTGGCCTTGAAGGAGGCGGTGTTCTCGATGCCCTTGCGGCGGTCGACCGGCTTCTCGGCCTTGTTCTCGATGCACCACTTCTTGCTCATGATCATCACGGTGGAGAGCACGTCGGGCAGCACCGGGAAGGGCGCCTTGGTCTCGATGTCGACCGTGAAGTCGTCGACCTTGCGCACTTCCTTGATGTCGTTGGTGTTGCTCTTCATGTCCGAGCCGTCGCCCGAGGCGCGGGCGAGGCTGAAGAGCACGTCGTCGGCAGTGAAGGGCGTGCCGTCGTGGAATTTGACGCCCTTGCGCAGCTCGAAGCGCCACACGGCGGGCGAAACCTGCTTCCAGCTCGTCGCCAGCAGCGGCGCAAGGCTCAGGTCCTTGTTGCGGCCGGTGAGCGTCTCGTAGACGTTGGCGGTGGTCGAGAGCTGCAGCGATTCATTGAGCGAGTGCGGGTCCATCGACAGCGCGTCGCCCTGGTTCGCAATGCGGATGGTCTGGGCATTTGCTATCAAACTTGTAGCTGCCAGCGCAGACAGGACGGCCGCTGCGGCCACTTTTTTCTTGAAATTCATGGAGGCACTCCTCGGGTTGGAATCACCGTGTGAACGGCGGTTTACTTCGCCGCGATGGCGGCGGGCTCTGCCGGCGTGCTGCGGGTACCAGCAAGCGGCATGCCCTGCTCGATCAGCCCCGCGTGCAACGCGGCGCCGAGCGGCAGGATCTCGTCATTGAAGTCGTAGCCGGCGTTGTGCAGGAAGGCGCCGCCGCGGGCGTCCTGGCCGAGGCGCAGGTAGGCGCCGGCCTTCTTCTGCAGCATGAAGGAGAAGTCTTCGGCGCCCATGCTGGGTTCGAGGTGCCGCTCGACGTTGCGCTCGCCCACTATGGACGCGGCCACGTCGCCCGCGAAGGTGGCCTCGGGGGCGGTGTTGATCGTGGCGGGGTAGATGCGCTCGTAGCGCAGTTCGGCCGTGGCGCCGAAGGCCTGGGCGACGGAAGTGCAGAGTTCACGCAGCCGCTGCTCGACCTGGTTTTGCACCCGCAGGTTGAAGGTGCGCACGGTGCCCACGAGCCGGGCCGAGCCGGGGATGACGCTGAAGGCATCGAGATCGCCGGCCTCGACGGCGCACAGGCTGATGACGGCCGCATCGATGGGCCGCACGTTGCGCGAGACGATGCTCTGCGCGGCCGTGATGATGTGGGCGGCGACGAGCACCGGGTCGACCGTGAGGTAGGCGTGGGCGCCGTGACCGCCCTTGCCCGTGATGTCGATCGTGATGCGGTCGGCCGCGGCCATCATGGCGCCGCGGTTGATGCCCACCGTGCCCGCGGGCATGGCGGGCCAGTTGTGCATGGCGTAGACGGCATCGACCGGGAAGCGGTCGAAGAGGCCGTCCTCGATCATCACGCGCGCGCCGGCGAAGCCTTCTTCGCCAGGCTGGAAGATCAGCACCGCCGTGCCGTCGAACTGGCGCGTCTCGGCCAGGTAGCGGGCGGCACCCACCAGCATGGCGGTATGGCCGTCGTGGCCGCAGCCGTGCATGAGCCCCGTCTTGCCCGAGCGCCAGGCCAGGTCGGGATTGGCCTCTTTCATGGGCAGCGCGTCCATGTCGGCGCGTAGGCCGATCATGCGGCCGCTGGCGGTGGAACGGCCACGGATCACGCCGACCACACCGGTCTTGCCGATGCCGCTGTGGATCTCGTCCACCCCGCAGGCCCGCAGGGACTCCTGCACGCGGGCCGCGGTGTAGACCTCTTCGAAGCCCAGTTCCGGATTCGCGTGGAGATCGCGCCGGAAGGCGGTGAGCTCGGGATGGAAGCTCGCGATGCGCGCGAAGGCGCGTCCGCCTGCCTGGTAGCGCAGCGCCGTCGAGGCAATCGCTTCGGGTGGCCGCATGTCGCCCATGTTCAATGCCCTCCCGCCTTGCCGACGCGCAGACGCGGATCGACGACGAAGTACAGCAGGTCGACCACGAGGTTGATGACCACGAAGATCAGCGCGATGAGGCACAGGTAGGCGGCCATCACCGGGATGTCGGCGAAGGTGACGGCCTGGATGAACAGCAGGCCCATGCCGGGCCACTGGAAGACGGTCTCGGTGATGATCGCGAAGGCGATGAGGCCGCCCAGTTGCAGGCCGGTGATGGTCATGACCGGCACCAGCGTGTTCTTGAGCGCATGGCCGAAGTGGATCGCGCGGTTCGACAGGCCGCGTGCGCGCGCGAACTTGATGTAGTCGGTGCGCAGCACCTCGAGCATCTCGGCCCGTACCAGCCGCATGATCAGCGTGAGCTGGAAGATGGCGAGCGTCACCGCGGGCAGGACGATGTGGTGCCAGCCGTCGACCGTCAGCAGGCCGCTGCGCCACCACCCGAGCTGCACGATATCGCCGCGGCCGAAACTGGGAAACCAGCCCAGGTGCACCGCGAACACGAGGATCAGCAGGATGCCGATGAGGAAGGTCGGCAGCGAGACGCCGAGCAGGCTCAGCGTCATGAACATCTGGCTCATGAAGGTGCCGCGGCGCAGCGCCGCGTAGACGCCCATTGGAATGCCGATCAGCAGCGCCAGCAGTGCAGCGACGAGGGCCAGTTCGAGCGTGGCCGGAAAGCGCTCGGCAATGAGGCTGGAGACCTTGGCGCCCTGCCGAAGGCTCAAGCCGAACTCGCCCTGCGCGGCATTGACAAGGAAGTGCCAGAACTGGACGACGAAGGGCTTGTCGAGCCCAAGCGCCTGGCGCAGTTCCTGGATCTGCTCGGGCCGCGCGTCCTGCCCCAGCAGGAACACCACCGGATCGCCGACGTACTGGAAAAGGAGGAAGGAGATGAAGGCCACCGCGACCATGACGATCACGGCCTGTATCAGGCGGCGCAGGACGAAAGCGATCATTCAGTGGGGCAAGTTTCGGGGCATGCTAGCAGAGCAAGGGTTGTGCCTGCCGCACTGTTTCCCTCGGGTTTGCACTTAATTGGGGCACAGGAAAAAAAGGGCTCCGAAGAGCCCTTCGACGCGCTGGCAGGACAGGGTCAGTTGACCTTCACGAGCCGCCAGTCGATGCGGTTGTCGGCGCGGTGCACGACCTGGATGTTCTTGCGCATCGCCCAGGGAATGATCTGGTTGTGCAGCGGCAGGTAGGCCACGTCTTCGTGCGACAGCACCAGTGCCTTCTCGATGAGTTCGTTGCGTACCTTGGGGTCGGTCTCGACCTTGACCCGCTCGATCAACGCATCCATCTGCGGGTTGGAGTAGCGCCCCACGTTGTAGTTGCCGTCGCCGCCGGCGCCGACGGTGCGCAGCAGCGATTGCAGGCTGTAGAGCGCGTCGAAGGTCGGCACCCCCCAGCCGAGCATGTAGATGCTGGCCTCGTAGCGCTGGATCATCGGGAAGTAGGTCACGAGCGGCAGGGTGCGCAGCTTGGCCTTGACGCCGACGCGTGCCCACATGGCCGTCACTGCCTGGCAGATCGCTTCGTCGCTGATGTAGCGGTTGTTGGGGCAGGCGAAGTCGACTTCGAAGCCTTGCGCATAACCGGCGTCGGCCAGCAGTTTCTGGGCGGCGGCAACGTCGTAGGGCCAGCGCGCGTCCGCCTTCTTGGTCCAGCCGTTGACCTGAGGCGCGACCAGCGTGCCGGTGTTCTGGGACAGGCCGCGCATCGTCACGCGGTTCAAGGCGTTGATGTCGATTGCCTGGTACAGCGCCTTGCGCACGCGTGCGTCCTTGAGGGGATTCTTGCCCTTCACATTGGAGCCGGGCAGTTCGTCGCGGTGCTGGTCCATCCCGAGGAAGATGGTCCGGTTCTCAACACCGTCGATGACCTTCAGGTCGGCGTTGCTGCGCAGGCGCGGCAGGTCCTGCGGGCTGGGGTCGAGCACGAAATCCGTCTCTCCCGACAGCAACGCGGCGAGCCGGGTGGCTTGCGACTTGATCGGCGTGTAGACGATCTCAGTCACATTGGTCGGGTTCTTGCCCCAGTAGTTCGGGTTGGCCGTCAGGATCAGGCGCTGGTCGGGCTGCCATTCCTTGACCATGTACGGCCCGGTGCCCATGGCATTGCGGTGCGCGAAGGTCTCTTCCTGCGTCTTGATGTCCTTCGGCGAGGTCGAGTTGTTCTTCTCGGCCCAGGCCTTGCTCATGATGCGCAGCTCGGTGAGCTGATTGATCAGCGTGGGCGTCGGCGCCTTGAGCAGGATGTCCACCGTGTTCGCATCGACCTTCACCGCCTTGTCGATGCCCTCTGCATAGACGGCGTAATTGGAGGTCTTGGCCATCGCGCGGGTGATCGAGAACACCACGTCGTCGGCCGTGAAGGGCGAGCCATCGCTGAACTTCACGCCCGTGCGCAACTGGAAGCGCACCTGGGTGGGTGACACGTTCTTCCACGACAGCGCCAGTTGAGGCTCCGGCTTGAAGCTGGTGCTGTTGTAGTAGACCAGCGAGTCGTAGATCGCCGCATGAACCCCGTTGCCCAGCGCGTTGTTCTGCGAATGAATGTCGAGCGTCGGGATGTCGCTGGCGCTCGACCACTTGAAAGTCTTGGCATGCACTGCCGGCACCGCCAACAGCGTCAATGTCATGCCCATCGACAGGCAAAGGGGCTTGATGAGTTTCATGAACACCTCCTCGTTGGTTGAAGAGGCGGACTATTGCAACGCGATTGCGCAATTGCAAACAGGTCCTTTCGAGAGCAAGGGCCTTTCCATGTCGAATCCAATGGCGACACGCAATAAAAAAAGCCATCCGACTTGCGTCGGATGGCTTTGATCTCTCGATCGTAGCTGGCCGAAGCCAGCTGTCGATCAGAACGAGTGACGGATACCGAAGTCGTAGCCGATCGAGGTCTTCGGACGGTACACGCCAGCAGCGCCGGTCGCCGAGGTGTAGCCCGTCACGAACGGAGCATCGATGTTGCCCGAGCCGGCGGTGTAACCAGCGCCGTTCTTGTTGCGCACGTACGTGCCGGTGGCGTACAGAGCCGTACGCTTGGACAGGTTGTGCACATAGCCGATAGCCAGCTGGTTGGCCTTCGGATCTTCGTAAGCCGGCGTGAACAGGCTCGGGAACAGAAGCGCTTGCTGGTCGATCTTGGTCTTGACTTGGCCGTACGAAGCACGGATCAGGCCAGCGCCGACGGGAACCGTAACGCCCAGCAGGTAGCCGGTCATCTTGGTCGAGGGGTTGAACAGGGGCTCGTTGGAACCCGAGTAGTCAACCTTCTGCTTGATCTGGGCAACTTGACCGAACAGCTTCACCGCACCGAAGTCGTAGCTCGCGCCGAGGTTGAAGTTCTTGGCGTTCGTGTCGGTACCGTTCAGGTAGTTCGACGAGTTGTCTTGCTGGCCGTAGGCAACGGCAACATCCAGGGGGCCGTTGGCATAGCCGAAACGGCCACCAACGTAACGGCCACCACGGCTGTTGTTGTTCAGAGCGCTTTGCAGGCCGTTGTCGTACTTGGTCTGCTCATGGAACGCGTACTGGACTTGGCCGTAGAAGCCACCCAGGTTCGGCGGCAGGAAGTAGCCAATCGAGTTGCTGGCGCGAACGTTCGAAGTTTCCAGGCCAGCAGCCTTCTGGATCAGGGCGGTGCCCGAACCATTGGTACCGAACGGATCGAACACGGTCAGGTTCCAGAAGGTCGGCTTGTAGTCACGACCCAGACGCAGTTCACCGAAGCCGCCCGACAGGCTGACCGTCGAACGACGGTTGAACATACCCGTGGAGTTGGAGCTGAATGCCGTGCCACCGCCGACGGAACCGTCGTCGTTGCTCAGGGCAGCTTCCAGCCAGAAGCTGGCAGCCAGGCCACCACCCAGGTCTTCCGTGCCACGGAAGCCGATGCGGCTGGAGTTGTAAGCGGAGTTGTTCAGGCCAGTCTTGCTCGACTTGATCGAACCCGGCAGACCGTAGAAGGCGAACGGGTTGTTGATGTAAGCCAGCGGGTTGGCAACGTACAGCTCGCTCTTGTTCGACACGCTGCTGATCGAAGCGTCGACGATACCAAACAGGGTCACCGACGATTGCGCCGAGGCAACACCGGCAACAGCCAGGGCAGCCAGAGCAACGAGGGATTTTTTCATTGCAAGTTTCTCCAAGGTTAAGACATAGGGCGCCGGTGCGAAGGGATCACCGTGCTGGCACGTTTGTGCTCCCACCGGGCCCCGGGCCAACCTCCTTTTGGGAAGTTGTTGCTATTGCACCAGAGGCGCTGCATCAGGGCAAAACAAATTGGCTCAAACTGCCAGGGCTCGCGCCGTTTCGTTGCACTGGTGCAACAAGCATGGATGGCGGCCCGACACCACATCGCGAAATGACGGGGCGCAAACCATGCACTTTCATCCCCTTTCACAATACGGCATATGGCAAGCTCGCTCGACATGATTCTTGGCGCCGCGGATTCGGCGCTTCGCACGCTTTTCGCCCCCGCGCACGCTACTCGCACTCAGCCCGTGCCAGCACCAAATGACCCGAGTCTGCCGCTCAGCGATGCCGAGCAGAGGGAAGCAGGCGCTCTGATGCGTGTCAACCACGTGGGCGAGGTTTGCGCCCAGGCGCTCTATACGGCACAGGCAGCCACCACGCGCGCCCCGGCGTTGCGCCGACAACTGCTTGAGGCCGCCGACGAGGAAACCGACCATCTCGCCTGGACGCGCCAGCGGCTTGATGCGCTGGGTACCCACGCGTCCTGGCTGAATCCCTTCTGGTATGCCGGCGCTTTCACGCTGGGCTTGGTGGCGGGGCGGTTGGGCGACCCTTGGAGCCTGGGTTTCGTCGCCGAAACCGAACGGCAGGTCGAGGCCCACCTGGACGGCCATCTCGATCGCCTGCCCGCTGGCGACGCGGCTTCACGCGCGGTCGTACTGCAGATGAAAGAGGATGAGGCGCGTCACGCCCGATGGGCCACCGACGCCGGGGCCGCCGAATTGCCGGCCCCTGTCAAGGCGCTCATGCGGCTGGCCGCGCGCGTCATGACCACCGTTGCCCACAGGATCTGAACACGACCCCTGCTCAAAGGTCGATCAGGTCGAAGCTCGTCGTGATCTCGGCCGTCTTGCCCAGCATGATCGTGGCCGAGCAGTAGGTGTCATGGCTGAGCGCGATTGCGCGCTCCACCGCTGCCGCCGGGATGTTCTTGCCGGCGACCGTGAAATGCATGTGGATCTTGGTGAACACCTTCGGATCCTTCGCCGCGCGCTCGCTGGTGAGTTTCACGCTGCAGCGCTCGACCTGATGCCGCCCGCGCTTGAGGATCATCACGACGTCATAGGCGGTGCAGCCGCCCGTGCCGGCCAGCACGGTCTCCATCGGCCGTGCCGCAAGATTCTGCCCGCCGTTCTCGGGGCGCGCCGCGTCGGGCGCACCATCCATCGTCAACACGTGCCCACTTCCCGTCTCGGCCACGAATCCCATAGCCGAGCGCGCACCGCTCTGGCCCGTCCAACTGACTGTGCATTCCATGCTGTTCAAAACTCCAGAGTGCAGCTTTCGGTCAAAAATCACGTTGACGCGCAGTTCGCGGCCAATTTGTGGGGAAATTGCATCGGGCGTGTTGCATCGCAACAAAGCCTCGCTATACTTTATTTCAACGCGCAATCACTTGCGCACTGGTTGTCTCCTCCACCCTCCCAATTGGTGGATTTAGCCCCGAGTCGCAAGACTCGGGGCTTTTTTCTTGGCGCCAGAGCGGCAACCTCTGATCGCAGGCGGCCAAACTATGATCGGCGCCCCATGTCCGACCTGCCGCTCACCCCTGCCGACTACCTCACAAAGATCCTCAACGCGCGCGTGTATGACGTCGCGGTCGAGTCCGCGCTGGAGCCCGCAAAGGCGCTGAGCGCGCGCATCGGCAACACCGTCCTGCTCAAGCGCGAGGACCAGCAGCCCGTCTTCAGCTTCAAGCTGCGCGGCGCCTACAACAAGATGGCGCACCTGTCGCCCGAGCAACTGGCCCGCGGCGTGATCTGCGCCTCGGCCGGCAACCACGCGCAGGGCGTGGCGCTGGGGGCGCGCAAGCTGGGGACGCGCGCGGTGATCGTCATGCCCGTCACCACACCGCAACTCAAGATCGACGCGGTGCGCGCCCTGGGTGGCGAGGTGCAACTCCACGGCGACAGCTACTCCGACGCCTACCTCTTCGCCACCGAGTTGCAGAAGCGCGAAGGCCTGACCTTCGTCCACCCCTTCGACGACCCCGAGGTCATCGCCGGCCAGGGAACGATCGCGATGGAGATCCTGCGCCAGCACCAGGGCCGGCTCGATGCGGTGTTCGTCGCCATCGGCGGCGGCGGCCTGATCTCCGGCGTGGCCAACTACATCAAGGCCGTGCGGCCCGAGATCCGCGTGATCGGCGTGCAGATGAACGACTCCGACGCGATGGCGCAGTCGGTCGCGGCGCAGCAGCGGGTCACGCTGCCAGACGTCGGCCTGTTTTCCGATGGCACCGCGGTCAAGCTGGTGGGCGAGGAAACCTTCCGCATCTCGCGCGAGCTGGTCGACGAGTTCGTCACCGTCGACACCGACGCCGTGTGCGCGGGCATCAAGGACGTCTTCATCGATACGCGCAGCATCGTCGAGCCCGCGGGCGCGCTGGCCGTGGCCGCCATCAAGCAGTACGTCGAAACGCACGGCACTCAGGGCGAGACCTACGCCGCCATCCTGTGCGGTGCCAACATGAACTTCGACCGCCTTCGCTTCGTCGCCGAGCGCGCCGAGGTCGGCGAGGAGCGCGAGGCGCTGTTCGCCGTGACGATCCCCGAAGAGCGCGGCAGCTTCCGCCGCTTCTGCGAACTGGTGGGACAACTGCCGGGCGCCACGCGCAACGTCACCGAGTTCAACTACCGCATCAGCGATGCGCGCGAGGCGCACGTGTTCGTGGGCCTCACCACCACGCGACGCGGCGAGTCGACCACGATCGCCGAAACCTTCCGCGCACACGGCTTCGGCGCACTGGACCTCACCCACGACGAACTGGCCAAGGAGCATGTGCGCTACATGGTTGGCGGGCGCTCGGGCCTGGCGCACGACGAACGGCTGCTGCGCGTCGTCTTTCCCGAGCGGCCGGGCGCGCTGCTCAAGTTCCTGAGCCTGATGCGGCCCAACTGGAACATCAGCCTCTTCCACTACCGCAACCAGGGCGCGGACTACGGTCGCATCCTGGTCGGCCTTCAGGTGCCGGACGCGGACAACGCGGCCTTCGCCGAATTCCTCGACACGCTGGGCTATCCCTACATCGAGGAAACGGCAAACCCGGCCTACCGCCTCTTCCTGCAGAACTGAGCGGCGCCGCGGGGCTTCAGTCGCGCGGCATCACCGGCGGCGGACGCACCGGGCCATTGACGGCCAGCGGCTGCGCGGGCAGCTTGAGCGTGAACACCGCCGACCCGCCGCGCGCGCCGCCGATGTTCACGGCCCGTGCATCGAGCGACTGCAGCACATAGCCCTCGGCCAGGGCCGCGCCCACGCGATACGGCCGCGGCGGCTTGCCGTCGACTGCGATCAACGCCGCGCCGCGGCCCGTGTCGTCGGCCACGACGCCCAGCAGCACAAAGCGGCTGGCGGCGTCGGGCGCCGCCACCACGCGCTCGACCACCGGCTGCGCGCCGAGCGCGCGCGCCACCGCGGCCGAGTCGACGTTCAATGCCGCGACGGTCGACACCGCAGGCGGCCGCACGCCATCGGCCGGCGCGGCCATCCGCAGCCCCCAGAACACGATGCTCGCGGCCGCGGCCGCCCACAGCACGACGGTGGCCGTGACCGATGGCCAGCGGGCGGGGGCATACGGAAGCGTCATGGGCGCGGATTATCATGCGGCGCTCCCCCGTGTTGATGGCCTTTTCGAGTCGCCGATGCCCTTCTCCCCCCGTTCCCTGCGCCCCGTCCTGCAACGCGGCTTCACGCTCATCGAGCTGATGGTGGTGCTGGTCATCATCGGCGTGCTGGCTGCGCTGATCGTGCCGAACGTGATCGACCGCGCCGACGACGCCCGCACCACCGCCGCGCGCACCGACGTCAACAACCTGATGAATGCGCTGAAGATGTACCGGCTGGACAACCAGCGCTACCCGACGGCCGAACAGGGCCTGCAGGCGCTGGTGCAGCGGCCCACGGTCGGCCCCGCGGCCCCGAACTGGAAGCCCTACATCGACAAGCTGCCCAACGACCCCTGGGGCCGCCCGTACCAGTACATGAACCCCGGCATCAAGGGCGAGATCGACGTGCTGTCGCTGGGCGCAGACGGGCAGGCCGGCGGCGAAGGCAAGAATGCCGACATCGGCAGCTGGCAATAGCAGGCCCGGTGCGTCCACCGCCCCGCACCTTCTTTGCTACGAAAATCATAGCGCTTCGCGCAAGCGGGACGGGCGCTACAGCCATTTTTTCTTCAAGAATCGACGTCTCGGCTTCACGCTGATCGAGCTGCTGGTGGTGATCGCGATCATCGCCTTCGCCACCGCCGGCGTGAGCTTCGCCATCCGCGACACCAGCCAGTCCGCGCTTGACCGGGAAGCCGAGCGGCTCGCCGCGCTGTTCGAGGCGGCGCGCGCGCAATCCCGTGCCAGCGGCGTGGCCGTGCGCTGGCGCCTGACGGCAGACGGCTTCGCATTCGACGGCCTACCGCCGCAGACGCTGCCCACGCAATGGCAGCAGCCGGGCTTCGCCGCGCTGCTGCTGGACGGCAATGGGCGCGCCCTTCCCGTGCTGCAACTCGGGCCCGAGCCCATCATCGCCGCGCAGCAGGTGCTGCTGAGCACCGAGGGGCCGCCGGCCCGCAGCCTGCGCATCGCCACCGACGGCCTGCGGCCGTTCACCGTGCAGCCGGTGCCATGAGCCCCCGCCCGACTGTTGCGGAGGGGGATCGCACCGCAGGCGAAGCCGAAGGTACGCCAGCAACCCGCGACCGCCGGCGCCGCGACCGCGGCTTCACGCTGATCGAGGTGCTGGTCGCGCTGGCGATCGTCGCCATCGCGCTGGCGGCGGGCACGCAGGCCACCAACGCCCTCACGCGCAACGCGCAACGGCAGTCCGACCTGATGCTGGCGCAGCTGTGCGCCGAGAACGAGATGGTCAAGGCACGGCTCTCGCCGCAGATGCCCGCGGTCGGCGACGCCGGCCTGACCTGCGTGCAGGCCAACACGATCTTCAACGTCACCGTGTCGACCACGCCCACGCTCAACCCCAACTTCCGTCGCGTCGACGTGCAGGTGCGCGACGAGGCGCAGTGGCCGATCCTGCGGCTGTCCACAGTGGTCGGGAGGTATTGAATGAAGCCCCCCAGCTTTTCACTCGGCTTCGCCTCCTGTAACGCCGCCCCCCGGGGGGGTGCCTCGGCCGCCTTCGGAGCGGCCGGGCGGCGGCCGGGGGTGAAGCCCCCCAGCTTTTCACTCGGCTTCGGCTTCGCCTCCTGTAACGCCGCCCCCCGGGGGGGTGCCTCGGCCGCCTTCGGAGCGGCCGGGCGGCGGCCGGGGGTGAAGCCCCCCAGCTTTTCACTCGGCTTCG
>NZ_CABFMN010000073.1 GCF_901875635.1 Xylophilus ampelinus
CGGGCCAACGGCGTCGAGCGCGGCAGACACCAGCAGCGCGCCGGCCAGCGCGCCTGCCGCGGCACCGGCCAGGCCCAGGCCGGCCGCCCCGGCACCGGACCAGCCGGTCGAGGGCCACCAAGTCGTCCACGGCCGGCGCACCGGGGCGCGGGCGCGACGGGGCACGCCAGCCTCGACGGCAGCCACCAGCGCCGCACCGGGTGCTGGCACGACGTGCGCGTCGAGCGTGCGGTCGAGCGCGGCCTCGCGGTCGAGCACGGCCTGCAGCATCGGCGTGCGCCGCAGCAGTTGCTCGGCCGCGTCGCGATCGGCCGCGGGCCAGCGCGCAATACGGGCGCCCCAGGCCTGGGCCAGGTCGGCGAAGCGTTCAGGCGTCATGGCGAGCCTCCGTCGGCCAGTTGCGCGCGCAGGCTGCGGCGCGCGCGGGCCAGCAGGCTTTCGAGCGCGTCGACCGAGACGCCCATGAGGGCGGCGGCGTCGACCTGCGAAAGCTCCTGGTAGTGGAAGAGCACCAGCGCCTCGCGCTGGCGTGGCGGCAGTGCGGCGAGGGCCGCGGCGACGCGCTGGGACATGCGCCGGTCCGCATAGTGCTGCTCGGGCGTGGCGCCGGGGTCGGCCGCTTCGGGCAGTTCGTCGGTTGCCTGCTCGTGGCGGCGACTCGGCGCCCGCAGGCGGTCGTTGCACAGGTTGAGCACCACGCGGTACAGCCAGGTGTCGAAGCGGGCCTCGCCGCGGCGCCAGTGCGGAGCCTGCTTCCAGGCACGCAGAAAGCTTTCCTGCGCCACCTCCTCGGCCTCGGCACGCTGGCCGAGCAGGCGCTGCGCCAGCGCCAGCACGCGCGGCAGCTTGCGCGCCACCAGCTCGCGGGCGGCCTGCGGCTCGCCCCGGCCGAGGCGGGACAGCAATTCGTCGTCGGGATCATCGGAGTCGGCCAATGGACACCAGCGGGAGGACGGGCCGGCGCAGCGGCACCGGGGCATGCAGCTTCAACGCGCGGGGAGCGGCAATCCGTCGCCGCCCTAACCAGAAACGCAGCGCCGTGCATCTTTGGAGACAAAAGGGCCGGGAATGCCCGTCGTGCCTGCGCCAGTAGCTATGGATTCGATAGCAGATCAAGCCGGCTCAGCGCCAGCCGCGGTGCCAGCCGTACACGGGATGGTGCCAACCCCAGCCGTAGCGCGCGTGGTAGGCCCACACGAAGCCGACGCCGGGCGACGGGTACGTCGGGGCGATGTAGGCGACGCCCGGAGGCGCCACGTAAGCGGGCGCCACCGGCGCGACCACGCAGCCGCCGAGGGCCAGGGTACACAAGGCGGCCGCCAGGGCGGCCGGGCGGACGAATCGGGGGAACGGGGACATGGACAGGCTCCTTCGGCCCGCGGATGCGGACCATGCCTGCTTGAACGTTCGGCGTCGGCGAATCCGTCGCCGGGCGGCCAAAGCGTTGCACACGCGGTGTGAGCCTGGGCGCATCGCCTGCCGATGTTCAGAGCCAAATCGGCCTCCAGCGCCCGCCCCGCTTGCGCAAGCAGCTATCGATTCGATAGCAACTCGCCCGGCGCCTCCTCGTAGAGCTCGAGCGGCAGGCCGTCCGGATCGGCGAAGAAGGTGAAGCGTCGGCCGGTGTATTCGTCCACCCGCACCGCTTCGGTGGCCACGTCGGCCGCGTGCAAGGCGCGCAGGCTGGCGTCGAGGTCGGCGACGGCGAAGGCGAGGTGGCGCAGCCCCTGCGCCTCGGGCCGCGACGGGCGCGGCGGCGGATCGGGAAAGGAGAACAGCTCGATCTGCGAGCCGTCGGGCAGCGCGAGGTCCAGCTTCCACGAATCACGCGCCGCACGGTGGTGCTCGGCCACCACCGCCAGGCCCAGCACCTCCGTGTAGAACCGGCGCGAGCGGGCGTAGTCGCTGCAGATGATGGCCGCGTGGTGGATGCGCGCCAGCCCTGCCCCGCCGGCCGGCACCACGCGCGGCGCCTGCAGGTCGCAGGCCATGTGCAGCTTGTCGAGGAAACCGTCGCCGTGCGCCACCGCCATCGGCTCGACGCCGAAGACGCGGAAGCCTGCCGCTTCGTACAGCCGCTGCGCGGCGGCGTTGCCCTGCGTGACGGTGAGCTGCACCGTGCGCAGCCCGGGCCGTGCGCGCGCCGCCGCCAGCAGTGCGTCCATCAGGGCGCGCCCGAGGCCAGCGCCGCGCGCCGCGGGCTCGACCACCATGCCGAACAGCGTCGCCTTGTGGCTCCAGCGCTCGCGTGTCTCGAAAAGCAGACCGGCCGCGCCGACGAGCGCGCCGTGCGCGTCGAAGGCGCCGACGGTCAGGCTGCCGGGCGCGTCGCCCTCGGGCAGCCGCGCCTCCCACCAGGCGAGCGGCAGCGGCTCGCGCTCGGCCACGGTCGACGTGAAGGCCTCGGGATGCCGCGCATAGGCGTCGAGCATCAAGGCCCGGTAGGCCGGTGCATCGGCGGGGGCGAGGCGGCGCACGGGCATGGCGATGGAGGTCAGGTTTCGGGCGCCACCATCTCGGCGTACTCGTACAGGGCGCCGAGGATGTCCTCGGCCCGCGCGTCGGCGGTCTCGGACAGAGTGTCGATCTCGGCGAAGTACCGGTCGACGTTGAAGGCGCCGCCCTCCCCGTCGATGAGCTTCGCCACGCGGTGCTCGAGCCAGCGTGCCTGCTCGTCCTCGTTCAGCGTCTCGGGGAAGTTGCGAGCGCGGTAACGGAACAGCAGTTCTTCCAGGCGCGGATCGTCGAAGGACGTGCGCTGGCCTGCCAGCCGCTCGCCCGACAGCGCGCGTAGGTCGTTCAACCGGCGGCGGTCGTTGTTGCCCACGAAGCCGCCGTAGAGGTCTTCGTCCACGTCGGCGGGGCCCTGCGGCTCGCGCGCATAGACCTCGCCCCAGATCGCGCTCATGTCGGGCAGGCCGGCGGCGATCTCGGCATGGCGCATCGCCTGCGGCAGGTCGACCGACCAGCGCGCGGCCATGGCGTCGCTCAGGGTGCGCAGGCTGGCGACCACCATGGGCGACTTGTTGAGGTGGATGCCCTTCACCGGCAGGCGCTGCACCCCCTCGGGCAGCTCGGCGCTGCGCGTGAACAGGCGCTGGCGCAGCGTGGGCACGTCGAGCGTGGCCAGCTCGCTCGGGTCGTGGGCCAGGTCCCAGGCCAGCAGCTCGTTCTTGTTGGTGGGGTGGCTCGCCAGCGGCCACATCACGGCCAGGCAGCCGCGCTCGGGCGGGAACATGCCCGACACGTGCAGGAAGGGCTTGGCCGTCTGCCGCGTGGCGGGCAGGCCGAGTTCGTGCGCGACGCGGTCCTTGCGGTGCAGCGCGAGGGCGAAGTCGAAGAGCTTGGGCTGCGTCTCGCGGATGAGGCGCGCCAGTGCGATGGTGGCGCGCACGTCCGAGAGGGCATCGTGCGCCGCCTCGTGCGCGAGGCCGTTGGCTTTCGTCAGGTCTTCGAGCCTGAAGCTCGGCTTGCCGGCGCGCTCGCCCGCCTGGTGCGTGGGCCACACGATGCCGTCGGGGCGCAGCGCGTAGGTCAGGCGCACGACGTCGAGCAGGTCCCAGCGGCCGCAGTCGTTCTGCCATTCGCGCGCATAGGGGTCGATGAGGTTGCGCCAGAAGAGGAAGCGCGTGACCTCGTCGTCGAAGCGGATGGTGTTGTAGCCCACACCGATGGTGCCCGGCTGCGAGAAAGCGCGCTCGATCTGTGCGGCGAACTCGCGCTCGGGCAGGCCATGCTCCAGGCACAACTGCGGCGTGATGCCGGTGATCAGGCAGGAGGTCGGGCTGGGCAGGAAGTCCGGCGCGGGCCGGCAGTAGATCATCAGCGGCTCGCCGATCTCGTTGAGCTGCGCGTCGGTGCGGATGGCGGCGAACTGGGCCGGCCGGTCGCGCCGCGGGTTCGCGCCGAAGGTTTCGTAGTCGTGCCAGAGGAAAGTGCGGGGGGTGTCGGCCATGGGTGTGCTGTGGCGGGCGGCAGTGCCCGTGATCGGCCTGTATTCTCGGCCACCCCTCCACCCTCCCCCGCAAGGACGCCCCATGGACCGCTGGCTGCAGGCTGCCCTCGACTACATCCCGCGCTGGCTCGAGTTCCAGGTCCGCGCCACCGAACGCCCGGGCGTGGCCCTGGCCGTCGACCACGGGCAGCGCACCGTGCTCGACGCGGCCTTCGGCGTGGCCGACGCGCAGACGAAGCAGAAGCTGACGACCCGGCATCGCTTTCGCATCGCCTCGCATTCGAAGAGCTTCACCGCGGCTGGCATCCTGAGGCTGCGCGAAGCCGGGCGCGTGCAGCTGGACGACGCGGTGGGCAAGCACGTCGATGGCCTGCACCCGCGGCTGGCGCAGGCGACGCTGCTGCAGCTGCTGTCGCACAGCGCCGGCACGACGCGCGACGGCCCCGACGCCGGCCAGTTCATGGACCGCCACCCCTTCCTGGACAAGTCGCAGCTGATGGCCCAGCTGGCCGAAGCGCCGCCGATCGAGGCCAACACCCGCTTCAAGTACTCGAACCACGGCTTCGCGCTGCTGGGCCAGGTGATCGAGGCCGTGACGGGCGAGCCGTACGCGGAATGGATGCAGCGCGAGATCGTCGACGCCGCCGGCCTGCGCCACACGCAACCCGACGCCGGGCCGAACACGGCGCGGCTGGCCTCGGGCCATTCGGGCCGATTGCTGCTCGGCCGGCGCGTGGTCATTCCGGGCGACCAGCGCACCCATGCCATCGCGCCCGCAGGCGGCTTCGTGAGCACCGCGGCCGACGTCGCGGCCTTCTACGCGCAGCTGCTGCCGGACGCGAAGAAGAGCGTGCTGAGCGTCGCCAGCCGACGCGAGATGCTGCGGCGCCAGTGGAGCGTGCCGCACAGCATGGTGCCCGGCGGCTACGGACTGGGCACCATGCAAGGCAGCTACCAGGGCTGGGACTGGATCGGCCACACGGGCAGCCTGCAGGGCTTTCTGTCGCGCAGCCTGGCACTGCCGCAGCAGGGCATCGCGATCTCGCTGCTCGCCAACTCGATCGACGCCTTCACCTGGCCCTGGATGGATGGCGTACTGCAGATCCTGCAGACCTTCGCACGGCACGGCGCGCCCGGTGCGGCCACACGCGCGTGGTCGGGCCGCTACTGGAACCTCTGGGGCCCGGTCGACCTCGTGCCGATGAAGGACCGCGTGTTCGCCATCGCGCCGTCGCTCGCCGCACCGTTCACCGACGCGACCGAGCTCAGCGTCAAGGGCAAGGACCGCGCCCTCACCTCGCAGGCCAACGGCTACGCCGGCTTCGGCGAGCCCGCGCGGCTGGTGCGCGACGGCAAGGGCCAGGTGAAGGAGCTGTGGCTGGGTGGCTCGCGCAATGTGCCGGAGGCGATGGCGGCGCGCGAAGTGAAGCGCCGCTACGAAGCCTGAACGCCCCGATGCGCGCTTTGACTCGGCGAGCCGGACAAGAAGGCCGCCGCAGAGGGACGCTCCGTCGGCGCGATCCACAACGATTGGCCATGGTGTGACTCTTGCATGCCGAGTCCGCCATGCCGCTGGCCCGCAAGGACCATCTTCTGTTGGAACCGCCGCCATGAATTTCAGCTACGCCACCACGGACACGTCCGGCCGCCGCCGGCTGGACTACTGGAGCGAGATCGTCTGCAAGCGCCTGGTTCCTGCCGCAGCGCACTTCAGCGTGCGGGACAACTTCCGGGGTGAGCTCGACGGGCACTCCTTCGGCCAGCTGATGGTGTGCCGCATGCGCTCCGAGGCCCATACCTTCAGGCGCAGCGAGCACGACGTGCGCCGGCGCCCCGAGGACGACATCGTGGTCGCGTTGGTGCAGGCCGGCAGCGCGCGCATGCACCAGGACGGCCGCGAAGTCGTGGTACGTCCCGGCGACGTGGTGCTCTACGATGGCGCGCGCCCGTTCCTGCACGAACTCCAGCCGGATTCCATCCTGCTGGTACGCATCCCGCGCGCGCAGCTGCTGTCGCGTTTCGGTGGCGCCGAACACATGATGACCCTCCGGATCGCCGAGGGCCGCACGATGGCAGGCCTGCTGCACGGCATGGCGCAGGAGGCCTACCAGCTGTCGGCCCAGGACGCCGCAGGCGTGACCGGCGCTCGCTTCGCTGGCGCCTTCCTGGACACGCTCACGGCCGCCATGGAGATGCAGGCCGACGCCATGATGGGGCGCCAGGCCTCGCGCTACGACCGACTCTACGAACGCGCGCAGCAGTACATCCGCATCCACCTGGACGACGCCGAACTCGACAGCGACGGCATCGCCGATGCGCTGCACGTCTCGCCACGCACCCTCACGCGCGTGTTCTCGGCGCAGGACACCACCGTCATGCAGCAGGTCTGGAAGCTGCGGCTCGAAGCCAGCTTCTCCGCACTGCAGGAGGGGCGCGTTCGCCAAGTCTCGCAGGCGGCGTTCCAGTTCGGATTCAGCGACCTTTCACACTTCTCGCGCGCCTTCAAGAAGTGCTTCGGCGCCACGCCGCGCAGTCTCCTCGGCGCGCGCGCCTCCTGATCAGGGCAGCAGGTACTTCTTGTCGATGCCGGCGCCCACCGTGTATTTGGGATCGACGAAGTTGCCCAGCCGCACCTTGCCGCATTGGCTGAGCATCATGTAGGCGTCCCAGCGGTCGTAGCCGAACTCCTGCTCCATCCAGAGCACGAGTTCCTTGTAGGCGATGCGCGTGGCGTCCTCCAGCGGGCGCGCGCTGCCGATCGCCATGAGCATGTGCTCGGTCTCCAGGCGCGGCCACTGCAGATTCCAGCCCTTGACCACGTCGACGCGGATCGTCGTCGTGCTGGAGAATTCCACGGCCGTGCCGCAGACCTCGCCGTCGCCCTGGCAGGCGTGCGCGTCACCGATGAAGAGCCGCGCACCGGGCGTGCGCACCGGCAAGTAGGTGATGCTGCCGGGCCCCATGTCGGGCAGGTCCATGTTGCCGCCGTGCTGGTCGGGCGTGAGGCTGTTGATGGAGTCGAGTTCGGGCGAGCAGCTCAGCGTGCCGATGTGCGGCTTGTAAGGCAGCGTCACGCGCCGGCTCCAGTACACACCCTCCTCGTCCACGTCGATCTTGCGCACCTTCTCGGGCAGCGGTTCGTTGAGCAGCGCCGTGAAGGCCGTACCGCTAAGCGCGCCGAAGTCCGGGATCAGGCAGCAGGTGCCGCGCGGGTTGGGACCGCGCGGCTTCATCGACTCGATGTGCACGGCGAGCGCGTCGCCGGGCTCGGCACCCTCCACGAGGATGGGACCGTTCTGCGGGTTCACGAACGGCATGGTCAGCACGCGCGACGGAAGATCGGCCTCGCTGCGCACCTTCCCGTCGAAGGCGTCGCGCGTGTCCACCACGATGCGGTCGCCGGGGCGCACCTGCAGCACCGGCTCGGAATACGGACCGATCGTGAAATGGAAGCGCTGTTGGCGCGCCTCGTCGAGCGAATGGGTGTCGGGGCTGCGGTCGCGGCCGGTGCCGCGGACCTGCATGATGGACGTTTGCAACCAGGACATGCGTTCTCCTCGGGCTTCAGATCATCAGGTGGCGGCGCACGGTGTCGGCGTCGAGTTCGCCGGCCCCGATGCGGCCGACCACCCGGCCCTTCTCCATCACGTAGGCACGCTCGGCCACGTCCAGGATGGTGTCCATGTTCTGCTCGACGAACAGGATGGTGGTGCCCAGGTCGCGCCGGATGGTGCGCAGCACCTCGCAGATCAGTTGCACGATGGACGGCTGGATGCCCTCGGAGGGCTCGTCCAGCAGCATCAGCGCCGGATTGCCGACGAGCGCCCGGCCGATCGCCAGCTGCTGCTGTTCGCCGCCGGACATGGTGCCCGCCAGCTGGTTGCGCCGCTCGGCCAGGCGCGGGAAGTACTGGTAGACCAGCTCGGGCTGCTTCACGCCCTTGGGGCCGCCGATCAGCTCGCCGACCAGCAGGTTCTCGGCCACCGTCATGCGCGGGAACACCTCGCGGCCCTGCGGGACGTAGCCGATGCCGCGGCGGGCGCGCGCGTCGCTGCTCAGCGTGGCGATATCCCGGCCCAGCAAGCGCACGCTGCCGGCCGTCGCGCGCAGTTGCCCGACCAGGCAGCGCATGGTGGTGGTCTTGCCGACGCCGTTGCGGCCGATCAGGGCGACGATCTCGCCCTTGCCCACCTGCAGGTCCACGCCCTGGAGGATGGGGGTGGCGCCGTAGCTCGCGCGCAGCTCGCGCACGTCGAGGACGGGTTCAGTGGACATGCTGCGTCTTTCCCAGGTAGATCTCGGCCACGCGCGGGTCGGCGATGACGTCGGCGATGCCGCCTTCGCTGAACACCTTGCCGAAGTGCAGCACGGTCACGCGCTGCGCGATTTGGCGGATGAACGCCATGTCGTGCTCCACCACCAGCACCGTGGTGCCGTCGGCGTTCAGGCGCTGGATGAGCTCCCCGGTCCTGAAGGTCTCCTCGGGCGAAAGACCGGCGGTGGGCTCGTCCATGAGCAGCAGCGTGGGCTGCAAGGCCATGGCCATGCCGATCTCCAGCCACTGCTGCTGGCCGTGCGCCAGCGCACCGGCCGGCTTGCGGGCATCGGCGCGCAAGTCCAGCAGGCCCAGCAGGCGCTCAGCCTCCCGCGCCAGCGCCGCGCCGTGCAGATGACGCTGCAGCGCGGTGTGGAGGTTCTGCAGCACGGGCAGTTCCTTGAACACGCTGGGCGCCTGCATCTTGATGCTCATGCCCAGGCGCACCCGCTCGTAGGGCCGGCTGGCGGTCACGTCGCGGCCGAGGAACTCGATGCGCCCGGCCGTGGCCGCGTGCGTGCCGACGATGAGCTTGAACAGGGTGCTCTTGCCCGCCCCGTTGGGGCCGATCAGGCAATGGATCTCGCCGCGCCGCACGGCCAGGTCCACGTCGGAGACGGCCGCATGGCCGCCGAAGCGCTTGGACAGGCCGGCCGTCCTGAGGACTGCTTCGCTCATGCCGCCCGCCCTGCCTGCACCGGGCCCGCACCTCTCGCGGCCAGCAGCCGCGCCAGGGCTCCCGAAACACCCAGCACGAACCCCTGCGGCGCCAGCATCACGGTGCACAGCAGCAGCGCACCCATGAGCAGCAGCGCCGCCTGCTGGCTGTACACGGTCAGGGTCTGGAACACCCACAGCAGCGCGAAGGAGCCGACGGTGGTGGCCGTCAGGTCGCCCCGGCCGGAAAACGCCACCCAGACGATGGGCATGGCCGCGGCCGGCAGCCCCACGCTGGCGGGCGTGATGAACTGGCCCCAGGAGGTGTAGAGCGCGCCGCTCAGGCCGGCCAGCGTGGAGCCGATCACGAAGGTCGCCAGCTGGTACTTGCGCACGTCGTAGCCCAGCAGCTCGGCGCGCTGGGGGTCCTCGCGCACGGCCACGACCACGTTGCCGAAGCGCGAGTTGAGCAGCATCCGCAGGCCCAGGTAGACCACCACGATGAGAACCAGGACCGCGTAGTAAAGCGTCGTGCCCTCGAAGTACAGCGGCCCGTCGCCCGACCACGGGATGTTCAGCGGCGCCATGTCCTTCATGCCGTTGAAGCCGTTGAGCCGCGCGCTGCCGACGTGCCACTCGGGGCCGGCCGTCTGGCCGAGGAAAAAGGCCAGCACCAGCGTGGCGGACAGCGTGACGATGCCGAAGAACACGCCGCCCACGCCGCCCCAGATCATGAAGTAGCCCAGCACCGCGGCCGCCACCGCTGCCAGGCCCAGCGCCAGCACCAGCGCGTAGACGGTGGTGAAGCCTTCGCCGCCGAAATTGATCGCCAGCACGCCATAGCCGTAGCCCGCGATGCCGAAGAACAGTGTCTGGCCGAAGGACATCATGCCGCCGTAGCCCCAGATCAGGCACAGCCCCATGGCCATGAAGACCCAGATCATGAGGTAGGCCGTGTTGCCGACGGTGTAGCTGTCGGCAATGAGCGGGTACAGGAGGGCCAGCAGCAGCACGAGTGCCGCCGTGCCCCAGAAGCCGCGGCCCGTGCCGGGCGTCTGCGGCCCGTTGAGAAGATGAAGCATCGAAGGAACCCCGTGCAATGACGCCGCTCAACGCGTGCGGCGGCCGAACCAGCCCGACAGGCCGTCGGGCAGCAGGCGGATGACGACGATGACGGCCAGCAGCATGCCGATCTGGCCGATGATCTGGCCGCCCCAGCCGTTGAGCGCGGTGCGCACCGCCGCCAGCAGCAGGCCGGCGGGCGCAGTGCCCAGCAGCACGTTGGCGCCGCCCACGACGACGGTGACGAAGCTCTCGACCAGGAAGCTGGCGCCCATGGTCGGGATCAGCGTCATGGTCGGCGCGTACATGGCGCCACACAGGCCCGCCAGCGCCGCGCCGATGCCGAAGCTGATGGCATACACGCGGCCCACCCGCACGCCGGTGGCCTGTGCGATGGCGGCGTTCTGCATGGTGGCCCGCGCATGCACGCCGAAGCGCGTGCGCATGAAGACCACGTAAATCGCCCCCAGCGCCCCCAGCGCCACCGCGAACAGCACCACCCGGTAGACCGAGAAGGTGTAGTCGCCGATCTCGAAGCTGCCCGGCGGCGTGCCGATGCCCAGCATCGTGGACCCGAACACCAGCAGCATGCCCTGCGTCACCATGAGGCTCAGGCCCCAGGTGGCCAGCAGCGAGTCCACCGGGCGCTTGTAGAGTTTGCGCACGATGACGCTCTCCACCGCGACGCCGGCCAGGCCCGCGGCCGCCACGCCGCACAGCTGCGCCAGCGGCAGCGGCAGGCCGGCGTGCACCAGCGCGGTCGTCACATAGGCGCCGCACATGATGAACTCGCCGTGCGCCATGTTGATCACGCCCATCATCCCGAACACGATGGCCAGGCCAGCCGCCGACAGGATCAGGAACGCGAAGACGTCCGCGAACTGGTAGGCGAAGGAGAAGAGTTCAGCGGCCACTGCGCCTCCACGGGATCAGGACTTGCCCGGCAGGTCGGAGGGCGTGTACTGCTTGCGGTCGTTCTTCCTGGTGAGGTCGCAGCCGATCTTGCCGAGCCAATACGGCTGCACCGTGCCGTAGTCTTTGACGACCTTGACGTTGTGCTTCTCGTCCACGCTGATGAGCCGCATGCGGTGCGACACGTGCTGGCTCTTGGGGTCGACGCAGATGCGGCCCTCGGGCGCGTCGACGCAGGCGTTTCCGGTAGCGATGACCTTGCGCATGTCGGCCAGCTTGGTGGATTTGGCGGCCTCCACGATGTTCTTGTAGAGGAACATCGTCACGTAGGCGTTGTAGCCCATGTCGTTGATGTAGGTCTCGTTCGGGAACTTGGTCCGCCACTTCTTCTTGAAGGCGTCGGCCTCGGGCGTGTCGACCTCCTCGAACCAGTTGGCCGTGGCGTTCATCTGGTTGAGTGCGGGCGGCGCGAAGCGCTTGTGCTCGAACCCCAGCATGACCTTGATCGACGATCCCATGGGGAGGTTCAGCTTCGCGGCCTGGGCCTGCTCGAAGAACGAATCCTGCGCAGCGCCCACGTTGAGCATCAGCAACCAGTCGGGCTTGGCCTTCTGGATGTTCTGGATCGTCTGCGCGAACTGCGACACGCCCAGAGGGATGAACTCCTCGCCCACCACCTGGCCGCCCAGGTCCTTGAGCAGCGAACGGTTCCACTCGGCCGAGATCTGGCCGAAGTTGTAGTCGGCCGCGACCACGTAGACCTTCTTGCCGTACTTCTCGACCATGTAGGGAATGAGCGTGGAGAACTGCTGCTCGGGCACGGCGCCGGTGCTGATCATGTTGGCGTCGCACACCCCGCCCTCGTACTGGTTCGTGTAGAAGTACGGCGTCTGCGTGCGGTTGACGATGGGGCGCACGGCCTCGCGCGAAGCCGAGGTGATGCCACCGATCAGCACATCGACCTTGTCGCGGTTGAGCAGGCGGCGTGTGAACTCCTGGTAGCGCGCGTTGTCGCCCTGCGGATCCAGGTGGATCAGCTCGATCGGCCGGCCCAGGATGCCGCCGGCCTTGTTGATCTCCTCGGTCGCGAGTTGCGCGCCGTGCAGCTTGGGCAGCCCCATGAAGGCCAGGTCGCCCGAGATGTCTTCCATGAGGCCGACCTTGATCGGTTCGGCGGCCAGCGTGGACGTGACCGGCAGCGCGGCGAGTGCCAGCAGGCAGGCGAGCGCGCAGGTGGATGTGCGGAGCGTCATATGAAGGTCCTTGGAGCGGGAAGGTGTGGAAAGAAGAAGAGCCGGGTCGGAGGTCAGAGCGCGGGGTGGCGCTGGTGCCACTGGGTGGCCTGCTGGAACGCCACGCCGGCGCGCACGAGCAGGGCCTCGTCGAAGTGGCCGGCAACGAGCTGGAAGGCCACCGGCATGCCGGCATCGGTGACGCCGCCCGGCAGCGTGATGGTGGGATTCCCGCTCATGTCGAACGGGCAGGTGTAGCGCAGCATGGCCGCCATGAGCTCGGCGTCCTCGCCCATTTGGCCCATGCGCTCCAGCGTCGGCGAGGCGATGCCCGTGCAAGGAATCAGCAGCAGGTCGATGTTCTGGAACAGCGCCCGCACGCGGCCGGTGAAGTCGTGCCGGTGCAGCACGATCTTCTGGTAGTCCATGCCGCTCTGCGCGCGGCCCAGTTCGATGAGGCCGGCCATGGCAGGGCCGTAGTCGTCCTTGCGCGAGGGGTAGGTCGACTCGTGCACCACGGCGGCCTCCACGCCGCACAGGGGGAACCAATCGGCGATCGCCTGCGCGGGATCGGGAAAGCTCACGTTCACCAGCGTGGCGCCCAACGCCTTGACGGTCTCGATCGCGGCGGCCACGGTCTGCCGCGTGGGGGCATCCACGCCGTCGTCGATCCAGCGCGCGTCGATGCCCACGCGCACGCCACGCAGCCCGCCCTGGGCCGTGGCCAGGTAGTCGGGCACGGGCAAGGGGCTGGCGGTCGGGTCCTTCGGGTCAGCGCCGGCGATCACGCCGAGCATGGCGCCCGCGTCGGCGGCGCTGCGGGTCATCGGGCCGATGTGATCCAGCGTGGCGGCGAGTTCGAAGGCGCCGTAGCGGCTCACCCGACCCCAGGTGGGCTTGAGGCCCGTCAGGCCGTTGGCACCCGAGGGAAAGCGGATCGACCCGCCGGTGTCGGTGCCCAGCGACCCGTAGCACAGGCCTGCGGCCGTCGCCACGCCGGAGCCGCTGGAGGACACGCCCGTCCAGTGCGCGGCGTTCCACGGATTGACCGGCGGTGAGACGCTGGGGTGGTGGTCGGCATAGGCGCTTTCGGTCAGTTGCAGCTTGCCCAGCGTGACGGCGCCCGCGTCGCGCAACTTGCGCACGACAGTGCCGTCTTCGGCGGGGACGAAGTCCTTGTAGAGCGACATGCCCGCGGCAGTGGTCACGCCCTGCGTCCAGCACAGATCCTTCAGCCCGATGGGCACGCCGTGCAGCGGGCCGCGCGCCTGGCCCGCGGCGATCTCGCGGTCGGCCCGCTCGGCGTCGGCCATGGCCTGGTCGGCGAGCACCAGGCAATAGCTGCGCAGCCGACCATCGAGTGCCTGGATGCGTTCGAGTTGGGCACGCGTGACCTCGACGGAAGACAGCTCGCGCGACTGGATGCGCCGCGAGACGTCGAGCAGTTCGAGGTAGTGCAGTTCGGTGTTCGCCATGTCGGGTTTCCGGGGGGTTGCGGGGCATCGACGAAGCACATTGCCCGTCGCTGTTTCACTTTAGGCACGGACAACCCACGCAATTTGGTCCACACGGCCAATCGAATGTGCTGGGAGAGACAACAAGGGGAGTTGCCCTGGCGCCAACGGACAAGGGGAAGCGCGGTGGCCGGGAAAAGCGCCTGCGGCACGGCCTGCCTGACGGTGCGTGGGGAAATCCCCGGCGCTGGGAACTGCAGTCCGTCGGTGGGATGAGCGCTACAGCAGCGGCGAGAAGAGCCGCGCGAACGCATCGCCTACACGCCGCCAGAAGGGCTGCTTGCGGTGGGCACGCACCGGCGCGGCGCTGTGCAGGTCGGTCTCGAACTGGGCCGCGAGCGGCCGGGCCAGCTCGGGCCCGTAGACCACGGCCATGACCTCGAAATTGAGCCGGAAACTGCGGTTGTCGAAATTGGCGGTGCCGATCATGGCGCAGTGGTCGTCGACCACCAGCGTCTTCGAATGCAGCATGCGCGCCTTGTATTCCCAGATCTTCACGCCGGCGGCGATGAGCTCGTCGAAGTAGGAGCGCGCGGCGGCGCTGACGATCAGCGAATCGCTGCGCTGGGGCACCAAGAGGCGCGTGTCGACGCCGCGCAGCGCGGCGCTGGTGAGCGCCATGATCGCGGGCTCTCCCGGCACGAAGTACGGCGTGGTGAGCCAGCAGCGCTCCTGCGCTGCGTGGATGGCCGAGACGTGCATGCGGTGGATCGCCTCGAGCGGGTTGTCCGGGCCGCTGGTGACGATCTGCACCGGGATCGACCCGGCCTCGATGTCGGGCAGCAGGCGCACGAGTTGTGCGTCGATGTCGCGCAGCTGCTCGCCGGTGGCATAGGCCCAGTCCTCCAGGAAGGTGGTCTGCAGCCAGCGCACCGCGCTGCCTTCGACGCGCAGATGGACGTCGTGGTAGGCGTCGGGGCGCGTGCGGGCATCTTCCTCGTCGGTGATGTTGACGCCGCCGGTGAAGCCGGTGTGGCCGTCGCACACCACGATCTTGCGGTGGGTGCGGTAGTTGGTGACCGGGCGCAGGCGCCGGCCGATACGGCTGTCGTGGAACAGCGCGATGTGCACGCCGGCCTCGCGCAACGGCGCCATGAAGCGGCGGCCGATGCGCTTGGAACCCAGCGCGTCGATCAGCAGGCGCACCGTGACGCCGGCCCGTGCGCGCTCGATCAGCAGTTCCGCAAGGCGCGTGCCGATGCGGTCGGGCTCGTAGATGTAGTACTCGAGGTGGACGTGGTCCTGCGCGGCGGCGACGGCTTCGAAGATGGCGTCGAAGGCGGCGGCACCGCCCGAGAGCAGCTGCACGCCCGTGGCGCTGGAGATGGGCAGGCCGCAGGCGGCCGTGCCCAGCGCGGACATCTGGCGCAGCGTGTGCGGCGCCTCCTGGGCGCGGTCACGGATCAGCGCCAGGTCGGCCGGCGCATGCGCGATGGCGCGGCTTCGCAGGCGCTTGAGGCGCTGCTTCTTCAGCCGCTGAGGGCCGAAGAAGTAGTAGATGGCGAAGCCCAGGTAGGGCAGCAGCGCCATCGACAGGATCCAGCCCAGCGTCGAGACCGGCGCGCGCTTCTGCATGACGATCCAGATCGACAGCACTGCGATGTAGAGGCTCCACGCCACCGACAGCGCGGTCTTCCATTCGGGCGGGAGGGCAGGCAGGATCACGTCGGAGTTTCAAGCGAAAAGTGCCTGCAGCGCCCATCCACCGGGCGCGACCCGCTATCGAATCGATAGCAAAACAAAAGGCCGGCAGCGTGATGCTACCGGCCTTTCGTGGCCTGCGGCCGGACCCGGGGGCCCGGCGCGAGGTACTCAGCCTGCGGCGGCCTCCTCGGCCTCGGGCTTGCTCTTGCCTTCCTTCTTGGGCAGCGGCTGGATGTCGAGGACAACCTCGTCCTTGTCGTCCAGGTCCACCTCGAGGCGGCCACCCTCCGTCAGGCGGCCGAACAGCAGTTCGTCGGCCAGGGCACGTCGGATCGTGTCCTGGATGAGACGCTGCATCGGCCGCGCGCCCATCAGCGGATCGAAGCCCTTCTTCGCCAGGTGCTTGCGCAGCTTGTCGCTGAAAGTGACCTCGACCTTCTTCTCGGCCAGTTGCGTTTCCAGCTGCAGCAGGAACTTGTCGACCACACGCAGGATGATCTGCTCGTCGAGCGCCTTGAAGTTGACGATGGCGTCCAGCCGGTTGCGGAACTCGGGCGTGAACAGGCGCTTGATGTCGCCCATCTCGTCGCCTGCCTGGCGCGGGTTGGTGAAGCCGATGGTCGCCTTGTTCATGGTCTCGGCGCCCGCGTTCGTCGTCATGATGATGATGACGTTGCGGAAGTCGGCCTTGCGCCCGTTGTTGTCCGTCAGCGTGCCGTGGTCCATGACCTGCAGCAACACGTTGAAGATGTCCGGGTGCGCCTTCTCGATCTCGTCGAGCAGCAGCACGGCGTGCGGCTTCTTCGTGATCGCCTCGGTCAGGAGGCCACCCTGGTCGAAACCGACGTAGCCCGGAGGCGCGCCGATCAGGCGGCTCACCGCATGCCGTTCCATGTACTCGGACATGTCGAAGCGGATCAGCTCGATGCCCATGATGTAGGCGAGCTGCTTGGCCGCTTCGGTCTTGCCGACGCCGGTGGGGCCGCTGAAGAGGAACGAGCCGATCGGCTTGTCGCCCTTGCCCAGGCCCGAGCGCGCCATCTTGACCGAGGCCGCCAGCACTTCGAGCGCCTTGTCCTGGCCGAACACCACGCTCTTGAGGTCGCGTTCGAGCGTCTGCAGCTTGCCGCGGTCGTCGTTGCTGACGTTGGCCGGCGGAATGCGCGCGATCTTCGCGACGATCTCTTCGACCTCGCTCTTGCTGATGGTCTTCTTGCGCTTGCTCGCCGGCAGGATGCGCTGCGCCGCACCCGCTTCGTCGATGACGTCGATCGCCTTGTCGGGCAGGTGACGATCATTGATGTACTTGGCGCTGAGCTCGGCGGCGGCTTGCAGGGCGGCCACGGCGTACTTCACGCCATGGTGTTCCTCGAAGCGCGACTTCAGTCCCTTGAGGATGTCGACGGTCTCCTGCACCGAGGGCTCGACCACGTCGACCTTCTGGAAACGACGCGACAGCGCCGCGTCCTTCTCGAAGATGCCGCGGTACTCGGTGAAGGTGGTCGCGCCGATGCACTTGAGCTGGCCGCTGGACAGCGCCGGCTTGAGCAGGTTGGAGGCGTCCAGCGTGCCGCCCGAGGCCGCGCCGGCCCCGATCAGGGTGTGGATCTCGTCGATGAAGAGGATGGCGTTGGGCTTGTCCTTGAGCGACTTCAGCACGCCCTTGAGGCGCTGCTCGAAATCACCGCGGTACTTGGTGCCGGCCAGCAGCGCGCCCATGTCCAGCGAATAGACGCTGGACTCGGCCAGGATCTCCGGCACGTCGCCCTGGGTGATGCGCCAGGCCAGGCCCTCGGCGATCGCGGTCTTGCCCACCCCGGCCTCGCCGACCAGCAGCGGGTTGTTCTTGCGCCGGCGGCACAGGATCTGGATCGTGCGCTCGACTTCGTAGTCACGGCCGATCAACGGGTCGATCTTGCCGTCCTTGGCCATCTGGTTGAGGTTCTGGGTGAACTGCTCCAGCGGAGACGACTTCTCGTTCTTCTCGGAGCCGCCCTCCTCGCCCTCGCTGGAAGACGATTCATTGCCCTTGGCGGCTTCCGGCGGATCGCTCTTCTTGATGCCGTGGGCGATGAAGTTCACCACGTCGAGGCGCGTCACCCCTTGTTGGTGCAGGTAGTAGACGGCGTGCGAATCCTTCTCGCCGAAGATCGCCACCAGCACATTGGCGCCGGTGACTTCCTTCTTGCCGTTGCCGGTGGACTGCACGTGCATGATGGCGCGCTGGATCACGCGCTGGAAGCCCAGCGTCGGCTGGGTGTCCACGTCATCGGTGCCGGCAACCTGTGGCGTGTTGTCCTTGATGAAGTTCGTCAGGGAGCCCCGCAGGTCGTCGATGTTGGCCGAGCAGGCGCGCAGGACCTCTGCGGCGCTCGGGTTGTCCAGCAAAGCGAGCAGCAGGTGCTCCACGGTGATGAACTCGTGGCGCTGCTGCCGGGCCTCGACGAAGGCCATGTGCAAGCTGACTTCCAGTTCCTGGGCAATCATGTGATTTCCTTTGCCTTGCTGTGAATTGAGACTGAGACTTCAGATGGGTTGGAACCGAATTTATTCAACCGGTTCACTGACGCACTGCAGCGGATGCCCCGCCTGCACCGCGGCTTCCATCACCTGGTTGACCTTGGTGGCGGCCACGTCGCGCGGATACACACCGCAAACTCCGCGCCCGTCCAGATGGATCTTCAGCATGATCTGGGTGGCCGATTCGCGGTCCTTGTTGAAAAACTCCTGGATGACGACGACCACGAATTCCATCGGGGTGTAATCGTCATTGAGCATCACGACCTGGTACATCTTCGGCGGCGCCGTCTTCTGCGGACGGCGCTCCAGCACCACGGAATCGCTGTCGTCCCGCTGGGGCTGGACGGGCGCCGGGGGTGGCGTGGAGGGTTTTTTCGTGGCCATGAAATTCATTCTATAGAGCGGCGCCACGCCATGGCGCAGGCACAGGATTTGGCGCCTCGACCCGCAAATTCAAGGCACAGGGCAACACGATTGGACGACACCGCGGCTCGTTAAAAAGAATGTACCGGCCGAGTTGCCGAATTTCGCCCAATGCCACCTGAAAACGCCAGTGGCGGCGCCGCGACATTCGCGCCGCAGCCCTCCGATGAATGGCCGTAGAATTTTGCGGCACCCTGAGGAGGCGAGAGTTTTGTCAACGACTGGCACGCCCGTCTCGTTGTTGGCAAACCTTCTGCTGGTCGGGAGGCGTTTTCCAATCACTTCCACAGAGGAATCCCTAATGAGCAAACTTCTCGCTGCCCTGGTCGCTGGCCTGTTCGCCGCTGGCGCTTACGCCCAGAACCCGCCCGGCGCTTCGGCCGAGCAAGCCCCCGTGACCAACACCCCCGGCCAAGCCAAGGCGCAAGCCAAGCGCGATGCCAAGCCCCAAGGCCAAGTCAAGCAGGCCGGCGGCGACATCAATAAGACGCCCGAAGGCGGCGCAGTCGGCACCGACAAGGCCGCCCAGTCCGGCGAAAAGCGCGCTGAAACGCGTGACCAGCGCCGCCGCAACAAGGACGGCAGCATGAAGCGCCGAAGCACCCAGGGCGGCACGCCCCAGTGATTCTGACTTCGGTCTGAACCATGGAAAGGCGCCTCCGGGCGCCTTTTTCTTTGCTCCGTTGCCCAGCCCCTCCCTGAGCCCCGGCTGACCCGATGGCGACCCTTGTGTCCATTCGTGCGTGAGCCCGCCCGCGTCGATGCCTCGGCCACAATCAGCGCTTCCGCGGCCACCGACCGGGCCGTCCGCTGCAGGATCCAAATGCCATGTCCCTTTCGCTTCCCGCCTTCTTTCGCACGGCCATCTTCGGCACCACCCTGCTGGCGGCCGGCACGGCCTTCGCTCAGCAGCCGCAGATGGACCTTGAGCGCGTCCGCATCTCCGCAGGCATGTACCAGATCGACGCCCAGGTCGCGGCCACGCCCGAGCAGCGCCAGACCGGCCTGATGTTCCGCAAGGAGATGCCGCAGTCCGAGGGCATGGTGTTCGTCTTCGAGCAATCCTCGCCGCAGTGCTTCTGGATGAAGAACACGCTGATCCCGCTGTCGGCCGCCTTTGTGGCCGACGACGGCCGCATCGTGAACATCGAGGACATGAAGCCGCAGACCACCGACAACCACTGCTCGGCCGAGCCGGTGCGCTACGTGCTCGAGATGAACCAGGGCTGGTTCGCCAAGAAGAACATCAAGAAGGGCTTCAAGCTCGGCGGACCGCTGTTCGAAGCACGCCGCTGACGTGCGTGCCGAACGCCCGTGAAAAAGCCGACCCGCGGGTCGGCTTTTTCGTCAAGGCGTGGCGCGGGCTCAGCCGAAATTCTTCGCCGCGAAATCCCAGTTGGCGAGCTTCGCGAGGAAGGTCTCGACGAACTTGGGACGCAGGTTGCGGTAGTCGATGTAGTAGGCGTGCTCCCAGACGTCGACGGTGAGCAGAGCCTTGTCGTCGGTGGTCAGCGGGGTGCCGGCGGGGCCGGTGTTGACGATGTCGACCGAGCCGTCGGGCTTCTTGACGAGCCAGGTCCAGCCGGAGCCGAAGTTGCCCACCGCCGACTTGGTGAAAGCCTCCTTGAAGGCATCGAAGCTGCCCCACTTGGCGTCGATGGCCTTGGCCAGTGCACCGCTGGGAGCGCCGCCGCCTTGCGGCTTCATGCAGTTCCAGAAGAAGGTGTGGTTCCAGATCTGTGCAGCGTTGTTGTAGATGCCGCCGCTGGACTTCTTGACGATTTCCTCGAGCGTCATGCTCTCGAATTCGGTGCCCTTCTGCAGGTTGTTGAGGTTCACCACGTAGGCGTTGTGGTGCTTGCCGTAGTGGTACTCCATGGTTTCCTTCGAGTACTCGGGCGCCAGCGCGTCCAGGGCATACGGGAGGGGTGGCAGGACGTGTTCCATCTTGTTGCTCGTGGGTTGGTTGAAGGACGAACGATTCTAGAAAGGATTCACGCAGGTCGCGTCGGACGTAGGCTTGTGCCCACCGCCTCGACCGTCAGGTAGGCCTCGCCGTCGGACAGCTCCGCGCGCACCGGCTGCCCCGGCTGCAGTTGCGCAGCGCGCGTGATGGGCACACCCTCGGTGTCGGCCAGCCAGGCGTAGCCGCGTTGCAGCACCAGGGCCGGGTCGAGCAGTTCGAGACGCAACGCCGCACGCGCGAGCCGGTCATGGCGCTGCGACACAGCCGCCTCGAACTTGGCATACCAATCGGCCTGCAGCGCCCGCTGTGCCTGCGCGGAGCGCTCCAGTTTCGATAGCGCCGCATGGTGCATGCGTTGGGCCGCATGGCTGAGTTCGATGCGCTGGCGCGCCACCATGGCGGACGGACGGCCCAGGCGCCCTGCCGCGAGGTCCAGGCGCTGGCCCTGCGCGTCGAGCCGGCTGCCGATGGCGTCGCGCAGCCGCTCCTCGATCAGGTCCAGCGCACCGAGCCACAGCTCGCGCGGTGCGGATGCAAGCTCGGCCGCCGCGGTCGGCGTGGGGGCGCGCACGTCGGCGCAGAAATCGGCGATGGTGAAGTCGGTCTCGTGGCCGACGCCGGACACCACCGGCACCGGGCTGCGGACGATGGCGCGGGCCAGCGCCTCGTCGTTGAAAGCCCAAAGGTCCTCAATGGACCCGCCGCCACGCACCAGCAGGATCAGGTCGACCCGCGGCGACAGCGTGTACAGCGACTCCATCGCCTGCACCAGTTCGGCGGGCGCCTGGGCGCCCTGCACCGCCGCCGGCGCGAGCACCACGGGAATGTGCGGCACGCGGCGACGCAGCGCAGTCACGACGTCGTGCAATGCCGCCGCGCCGCGCGAGGTCACCAGCCCGATGCGCCGGGGCATCGTGGGCAGGCTGCGCTTGCGTGCGGGATCGAACAGGCCTTCCGCCTCCAGCTTGGCCTTGCGCTGCATGAACTGCTCGAACAGCGCGCCCTGCCCGGCGCGCCGCAAGCTTTCGACGACCAGCTGCAGATCGCCGCGCGGCTCGTAGACCGCGAGGCGGCCACGCACCTCGACCTGGTCGCCATCGCGCGGCGTGAAGTCGAGCAGCGACGCCGCGCGACGAAACATCGCGCAGCGCAGCTGGCCCGCAGCGTCCTTGAGCGAGAAGTAGCAGTGACCGCTGCCGGCGCGCGAGAAGCCGGAGATCTCGCCCTGCACCGCCACCGGATTGAAGCGCGCATCGAGTGCGTCGGCCACCGCGCGGCACAGCGCGCCGACGGCCCAGATGCGCGGGCCTGCCTCCGCTCGCTGGCCACGCACGGGCTCGAAATCGTTCATCGCGCCGCTCCTGCCGGAGCCTCGCATCGTCCACAACGGTGCGCGCCTGCCCCCCGGCCGGGTACCCACCGGCATGGCAGCCACGGGTTGCCGTGCAAGTGCTTGATCTGATTGGAAAAAATGCTGCTCAAAATTCGGTCGATCTGACGCAGGCCACGGCTGGCGTGGCTTTCGCAGAGTTGCCAAGGGGGTTAATCACAAAGTTGTCCACAGAAACTGTGAGCGAAGTCTGACAGTGCGCGCGACCGTCTTCGCTGGGTGGGCTCGGTCATAATCGCCGCGCATTTGCGTGGCCGCCGGCCCGGAGGGACCCCCTTGTTTTCGATCATAGTTGCTGCAGGCTGGCCGATCTGGCCGCTGCTTCTCTGCTCGGTGCTGGCGCTGGCGCTGGTCATCGAGCGCTTCGTGAGCCTCAAGACCGCCAAGGTGCTGCCGCCCAAGCTGCTGAGCGAGGCGATGAGCGTGTCGCAGGTGGGCATCCCCGGGCCCGAGGTGGTCACCAAGCTGGAACAGAACTCGGCCCTGGGCGAAGTGCTCGCCGCGGGCTTCCGTGCCGTCAATGCCAACCCGCGCTGCACCGAGGAAGACGTGCGGGTGGCCATGGAATCGACCGGGCGCGCGGTGGCCCACAGGCTGGAGCGCTACCTGCCCGCCCTTGCCACCATCGCGTCCGCTGCGCCACTGCTGGGCCTGCTGGGCACGGTGATCGGCATGATCGAGATCTTCGGCTCCCAATCGCCGGCCAGCGGCGCCGCCGGCTCGGGCAATCCCGCGCAATTGGCGCACGGCATTTCGATTGCGCTCTACAACACGGCCTTCGGCCTGATCGTCGCCATCCCGACGCTGATCTTCTGGCGATACTTCCGCTCGCGCGTGGACGAGTACCTGCTCAATCTCGAGCTCGCGGGCGAGCGCTTCGCGCGCCACCTGACCGCCGTGCGCAAGTAGGCTGCCGCCATGAGTCGCATGCGCTTCCGCCATGGCTCGCAGGAGGAGCCGGAGATCAACCTGATCCCCTTCATCGACGTGCTGCTGGTGGTGCTCATCTTCCTGATGCTCTCGACCACGTACAGCAAATTCACCGAGATGGAAGTGCGGCTGCCCGTGGCCGATGCCGAGGCGCAGCGCGACCGGCCCAAGGAAATCATCGTGGCGGTGGGGGCCGACGGCCGCTACGCGGTCAACAGGACCGTGCTGCCCGAGCGCAGCGTCGATGCCGTGACCGCAGCGCTGGCGGCTGCCGCCGGCGGCAACAAGGACAACGTGGTCATCATCAGTGCCGACGCCGCCGCTGCGCACCAGTCGGTGATCACGGTGATGGAGGCCGCGCGCCGCGCCGGCCTGATGCAGATCACTTTCGCCACGCAGACGGCGGCGCAGGCCGCCCGCTGAGCCGCGCCGGGCCGCCCACCGCCATGCTGCAGCGCGCATGGTTGCACCGCGGTCTGCTGGCCTGCCTGCTATGGCCGTTCTCGCTCCTTTACCGCGCCATCGCAGCCCTGCGGCGGCTGGCCTATCGCCGCGGCTGGAAAACGGCGCACAGCGTGGGCGTGCCCGTGATCGTGGTGGGCAATGTCGTGGCCGGCGGCGCCGGCAAAACGCCCGTGGTGATGGCCGTGGTGCGTCATCTGCAGGCGCGCGGCCTGGCGGTGGGCGTGGTCTCGCGCGGCTACGGCCGCCGCACGCAGGACGGCCGCGAAGTGCGTGCCGAGAGCGACCCGCGCGACGTCGGCGACGAACCGCTGCTGGTGCAGCGCACGACCGGCGCGCCAGTGGTGGTGGACCGTGACCGGGTGGCCGCCGCGCGGCGCCTGCTGGCTGCCCACCCCGAGGTGCGCGTGATCGTGAGCGACGACGGCCTGCAGCACCTGGCGCTGGGGCGGGACGTCGAGATCTGCGTGTTCGACGACCGGGGCGTGGGCAATGGCTGGCTGCTGCCCGCCGGGCCGCTGCGCGAGCCTTGGCCGCGGGCCTGCGACCTCGTGCTGCACACGGGCGATCGCCCGGCCTTCGCCGGATTCGCGGCGCGGCGTGCGCTCGCCGACCACGCCGTCGCACAGGATGGCCGCCCCGTGCCGCTGGCTGAGCTCGCGCACCAGCCGAACGTGATCGCGCTGGCCGGCATCGCGCAGCCGCAGCGCTTCTTCGACATGCTGCGCGCTCGCGGGGTCGTGCCCGCGCAATGCGTCGCTCTGCCCGATCACTATGATTTTGATAGCTGGCTGCGCCCGCCTGGCGGGCCTTACAGCCTGATTTGTACCGAAAAAGATGCTGCCAAGCTATGGCAGGTGGCGCCCGACGCGCTCGCCGTGCCCTTGGTGTTCGCGCCCGAACCGGCATTCTTCGCGGCCCTGGACGCGCGACTATCATTTGAACGATGAGCCCCCACGTTTCGCACTTCGTGTCTTTACTTCCCCCCGAGGGGGCGTTCGTCTCATTGAGACGGCTCTGCGGAGGCTGACATGGACACCAAGCTGCTTGAACTGCTGGTCTGCCCCGTCACCAAGGGTCCGCTGACCTGGAATCCCGGAAAGCAGGAACTCGTCTCGCACAGTGCGCGGCTGGCCTACCCGGTGCACGACGGCATCCCCATCCTGCTGGAGAGCGAGGCGCGCGTGCTGACCGACGAGGAACTCGGGCTCTAGGCAACTGCGACCCGTGAGCTTCACCGTCCTGATCCCTGCGCGGCTGGCCTCGACGCGCCTGCCCGACAAGCCCCTGGCCGACATCGCCGGGCTGCCGATGGTGGTGCGCGTGGCGCAGCGAGCGGCGCAATCGTCGGCCTCGCGCGTGGTGGTGGCGGCTGACGATGCGCGCATCGCCGAAGCCTGCAACCGGCACGGCGTCGACGTGCTGCTGACGCGCGTCGACCATCCCAGCGGCAGCGACCGACTGGCCGAAGCCTGCACCCTGCTTGGCCTGCCCGACGACGAGATCGTGGTCAACGTGCAGGGCGATGAACCGCTGATCGATCCAGCGCTGATCGACGCCGTGGCGCACGCCCTCGCTGCGCGGCCCGAAGTGCCGATGAGCACGGCCGTCCACGCCATCGACTCGCTCGACGACTTCACCAATCCGAACGTGGTGAAGGCCGTCCTCGACGATGCGGGGCATGCGCTGTACTTCAGCCGTGCGCCCATCCCGTGGCCGCGCGACTGCAGCGGACGTGGTGCGCCTGCGGCGCTGCCCGAGCCGCCGCCGCTGCGGCACATCGGCATCTACGGTTACCGCGCCGGTTTCGTGCGCCGCTTTCCGTCGCTGACGGCCGCGCCGCTGGAGCGCACCGAGGCGCTGGAGCAACTGCGCGTGCTGTGGCACGGCCACCGCATCGCCGTGCACGTGAGCGCGCGGGCCCCGGGACCCGGCGTGGACACGCCCGAAGACCTCGTGCGGGTGCGGGCGCTGCTCGCCTGAAAACGCCGCTTCCACGGGGGCGCAAGCGCTCAGTCAGCCGGGGGGCGCATGCTATCCTCGATGCAATGGCGCCCTGCGGCGCGCGCGGCTGCTGGGGCCGCGGCACGAATTCCAAGAAACGTCCGAGGACACCATGAGACTGATTTTGTTGGGCGCGCCCGGCGCCGGCAAAGGCACGCAAGCGGCCTTCATCTGCCAGAAATACGGCATCCCCCAGATCTCCACCGGCGACATGCTGCGCGCTGCCGTCAAGGCCGGCACGCCGCTGGGCCTGGAGGCGAAGGCGATCATGGATTCGGGCGCGCTGGTCAGCGACGACCTCATCATCAACCTCGTGAAGGACCGCATCGCCCAGCCCGACTGCGCGAACGGCTTCCTCTTCGACGGCTTTCCCCGCACCATTCCGCAGGCCGACGCCATGAAGGCGGCCGGCGTCAAGCTGGACTACGTGCTCGAGATCGACGTTCCCTTCACCGACATCATCGAGCGCATGAGCGGGCGTCGCTCGCACCCGGCCTCGGGCCGCACCTACCACCTGCGGTTCAATCCGCCGAAGGTCGACGGCAAGGACGACGTCACCGGCGAAGAACTGATCCAGCGCGAGGACGACAAGGAAGAGACGGTGCGCAAGCGGCTGGACGTCTACAGCCAGCAAACGCGTCCTCTGGTCGACTATTACGCGGACTGGGCCAGGAAGGATCCGGCCGCGGCCCCCAAGTACCGCGCCATCAGCGGCGTGGGCACGGTCGACGAGATCACTCGTCGTGCGCTGGAAGCCCTGTCGAACTGAAGCCACCGCCCTTCGCAACGAAGCCACCGCATGCGGTGGCTTTTTTTCTGGTCGACGGGATGTGTAGGCCTCAGCCGTGCATGAGCGACAGCATCAGTGCGATCCGCGCCTTGACCGGACTGAGCGCGCCGGCGTCGGGCAGCGCATGCCCGGCGCCCGGCACGATGCGACCGAAGGCGCAGCGCGTAGCGCGCACGACGCGGATGCCCGCAACCTGCGCGCGCAGCAGCGCCTGCTCCAGCGCAGCGTGCACCGAGCCGTTGCCGGTGGCGGCGACCACGAGGCCCTGCACCGCATCGGCGGCGCCCGCTTCGCGCTCTTGCACCAGCAGATCGACCAGCGAAGCTCCCGCGCCGGCATGGCTGGTCACGATCTCCACGCGCGGCCAGAATTCGGTGGACGCCATATTTTTCATAGCTGCCTGCGCCCGTCCCGCGGGCGCTGTGGGCCAGTTTCGTGCCTGACGCAGGCGTCCTTCCTCGATGTACCCAATGGGCCCCATGTCGCCCGAGGAGAAGGCGTCGAGCCGGTAGGGGTGCACCTTCTGCACGTCGGGCGCCCCGTGGACCGTGCCCGCGCATACGACGCTGACACCCTGCGCCCCGGGCGTCGCGGCCAATGTGACGGCATCGCGGATGTTCTGCGGACCGTCCGGCACCAACGCCGTGGCCGGCCGCATGGCACAGGTGAGGACGACCGGCTTGGAAGCGGGCAGCAGCTCGTGCAGGAAGAAAGCGGTCTCCTCGAGCGTGTCGGTGCCGTGCGTGACGACCACGCCTGTCACCTCGTCCTGCGCCAGCCAATGGGCGCAGCGTTGGGCCAGCGCCCGCCACACCCCGAAGTCCATGTCCTTGCTGTCGATGTTGGCCACCTGCTCGGCAGACAGCGCGACGCCTGGCACTTCTAGGCCATCGATCAGTTCGGACACCGCCACCTCGCCGGTCGTGTAGCCGACGTTGTCATCCGCCACATGGGCGCGGCCCGAGATCGTCCCGCCGGTGCCGAGCACCACCACATGCGCGGCACGGGTCCTGGTTTCGCCTGTCGTCATCGTTTGCTTGCCAATCCAACGGAAACTGGTTAAAAATACAGTTACTGGATGAACACCCAGTGGATGCACCCAGCGGTGGCCGCCAGCCGCCGAATTCCGGTCCACGCCAAGGAGCCGTTCGCATGCTCAACCTGCCCGCCTCGCCCTTTGCCACGAAGCTTACCGCCCGCCAGCAGCAAATCCTCGACCTCATCCAGGCCGCCATCGCGCGCACCGGCGCGCCGCCCACACGGGCCGAGATCGCTGCCGAGCTGGGCTTCAAGTCGGCCAACGCCGCCGAGGAGCACCTGCAGGCCCTGGCACGCAAGGGCGTCATCGAACTCGTGAGCGGCACCTCGCGCGGCATTCGCCTGCGCGGCGACGCGCTGCGCTCCCTGCAGGAGTCTCGCCATCGCGACGGCGGGCAGCTGTCTCTCGCCCTACCCGGCATCGCGCAGCTGGCGCTGCCGCTCATCGGCCGGGTGGCGGCCGGCTCTCCCATCCTGGCGCAGGAGCATGTGGACCAGACCTACTACGTCGAGAACACGCTTTTCCAGCGCAAGCCCGACTACCTGTTGAAGGTGCGCGGCATGTCCATGCGCGACGCCGGCATCATGGACGGCGACCTGCTCGCGGTGCAAGCCACCAAGGAAGCGCGCAACGGCCAGATCATCGTTGCCCGGCTGGGCGAGGAAGTGACCGTCAAGCGGCTCAAGCGCAACAAGGACGTGGTCGAACTCCACGCCGAGAACCCCGACTACCCCACCATCGTCGTCGAACCCGGCGAGCCCTTCGAGATCGAAGGCCTGGCCGTCGGGCTGATCCGCAACACGATGCTGATGTAACGCCACACAACAGCCGTATCAGGTGGCGGGCGTATGGCGCAATGGCCATCACCCTGCTGCGGCTGTCTTTTCGTCGAATCCTGCCTGTGTTCCACCCCTTGATCTCAGGAGTTCACATGGGAATCGCTCTGCTCGCAATCGCCGACTTGTTCACCCCTCTTCAATCGCTGGCCAGCCGCTGGATGCCGGCGCGCGATGCGCGTCGAAGGGCTTCGGCAGGCCTGCGCTACGTCGCCGTCCGACCGGCCTGCGGCGCCCGCAATGGCACCACCGCCCTGCCCGCGCCGGCACGCCAACAAGGTGTGGTGCGCGTGGTGCGCATCGTGGAGCGCGGCCAATCCGCGGAAAGTGATGGCCGCGTCGTGATCTCGGGCCGGATAGCCGACGTGTGCGCGGAACTGGACCGCCTCGCCGAGCTCGAGGCCGCCAGCGCGACGGCTGCGCCGAAGCGGTTGCACTGAGCGCGCCGTCCCGGCGCGGCCATTGGCCCGCGCCCGCGACCTGCCACTGGATGGCACAGCAGCAGGCTGTGCCATGGGCCTTGCGCGCCGGACCCCTGCCATGCGCAAGGCACAATGGACAGCCATGAACATTGTGATCTTGGACGACTACCAGGATGCCGTGCGCAAGCTGCGCTGCGCCGCCAAGCTCGACGCCTACGCGGCGAAGGTCTATACCAACACCGTCAAGGGCATCGGGCAACTCTCCGTCCGGCTCAAGGACGCCGATGTGATCGTGCTCATCCGCGAGCGCACGCAGATCACGCGTCAACTCGTCGAGAAGCTTCCCAAGCTCAAGCTCATTTCGCAGACCGGCCGGGCCGGCTCGCACATCGACGTCAATGCCTGCACCGAATTCGGCGTGGCGGTGGCCGAAGGCAGCGGTTCACCGCTCGCTCCCGCCGAGTTGACCTGGGCACTGATCATGGCCGCCATGCGGCGCTTGCCCCAGTACATCAGCAACCTCAAGCACGGCGCCTGGCAACAGTCGGGGCTGAAGTCCGCGGCGATGCCGCCCAACTTCGGGCTCGGCTCGGTGCTCAAGGGCAAGACGCTGGGCATCTGGGGTTACGGCCGCATCGGCCAGCTCGTAGCCCGCTACGGGCAGGCCTTCGGCATGCAGGTGGTGATCTGGGGCCGCGAAGGCAGTTGCAACAAGGCGCGCTCCGATGGCTTCCAGGTGGCGGCGAGCCGCGAGGCCCTGTTCGAGCAGGCCGACGTGCTGTCGGTACACCTGCGGCTGAACGAAGAGACGCGCGGCTTGGTGCGCCTCGATGACTTGATGCGGATGAAACCCACCGCCCTGTTCGTGAACACCTCACGCGCCGAACTGGTCGAAGCCGACGCACTACTGGCGGCGCTCAATCGCGGCCGGCCAGGCCTGGCCGCGATCGATGTGTTCGAGAGCGAGCCGCCGCTGCAGGGCCATGCCCTGCTGCGTCTGGAAAACTGCATCTGCACGCCCCACATCGGCTATGTCGAGCAGGAGAGCTACGAGATGTACTTCGGACAAGCCTTCGACAATGTCGTGAGCTTCATCCGGGGCAACCCCACCAACATCGTCAACCCGGGCGCACTCCAGGTTCGCCGCTGAGGCCTCACAGGCCGCAGCGGTCCGTGCGGCCTCAGCGCTTGAGCGAACCGGGCTTGATCGATTCCTCGATCTCCGGGTCGAAAAGCTCCAGGTCCGGCAATTGGGCCGATGGCGCATCTGGTACCGCAGCAGCAAGTTCCGTGGATGGCTGATCGAGCGCCGAGTGCTCGATGACCGGCGTTGCCGGCGCATTTTCGGCCGCAGCGCGCCGCAGCGCGGCCGGCATTGTGTCGACACCGGCCATGTCCAGGTCGTCCAGATCGAAGTCGAGCGACGCCGTCAGCGGATGCGGCGGGCGCGTGGGCTGAAAGTCCGGGTGACGCGGCTCCACGAGCGCCGTGTCTCGCACCAGCGACTGCGGCGCGGTCGGCAGCTCCACTGCAGAAGTCGGCAATGCCATGGGCAGCGTCTCGTGTTGCTGGTGGCGCATCAGCACCTCCGCCAGCGACGGGCGCTGGGAATCACTACTGGCAGGCTGCTCCTGGGCCATGGCGTAGAGCATCAGCAGCTCGCGATAGGCCGCCAGGTCGAAGGTCGGCTGGCCATCTTCGCCCGGCCGACGGAACAGCAGTTCCTCGATGACAGGCAGCGATTCCGGCCCCGGCCAGTGCTCTTCGATGCGCTGAAGGACTTCGTTGTGGTGATCCAGGGGCCGACCCGAGTCCTGGTGGAAATCGTCGAAGGACGGCACCCGCACGTTGAGCGCCTGCTGGCACTGGCGGCGCACACGCTCGTAGTCGAGCATGCGGCCCAGGCTGTGGAAGATGCGCAGCAGCTCGAGGTAAGCGAGCGCGCTGGTGTCAGGATGGTCGGCCACGTATTCCGACAGCACCGCGATGGCCTGCTCATGCTGACCCAACGACAGAAAGAATTCAGCCTGCTGCTGCACGTCGAACAGCTCCTCGGTGTTGACCGAGCGGGAAACCGAAGCCAGCTGTCCCGCCTGCGCCGGCACATCAGCGTCCGCATGCGGCGCCTCGGTCTCGGACGGGTCCGCACTGCGCGGCGCATCCGGGTCGATGAACCCCGCGGCCCCCCCTTGCGAGGGCGAGCCAGATGACGCCGAGCCCGCCACTGAACCGGCTGCCAGCGCACGCGCGGCACCCACGTCGTCCTCCCCCGGGAAGGTGTCGGCAGCGTCATCGAGCCCGCCGAACTGCGACCGACGGGGCGGCGCTGCACCACCGCCGTCTTCTGGCCACCACACCGACTGGGCGGCACGACGAGACCCAAGCCAGATCCAGACCAATGCGATGAGCGCGAGCAGCAACAGCAGCATGAGCGCGTACACCAGCGGGTTGCTGTAGCGGCTCTCCCGCGCCGCGGCCAGTTCGCGACGCATCTCGAGCAGCGTCTGCTCGTTGCGGGCCGTCTGTTCGCGCAGGGAGGCCAACGCCTGCTCCAGCGCCACCGTCCGCTGCGCGTCACGCACCGCCTCGGGCGTCGGGGCCGCCGCGGCTGGGGCGCTGGCTGCAGGCTGCGGTGCAAGCGCGGCGCCATCGTTGCGCACCGGCTCGCTCGCCGTGGGGACCGGTGCCGCAGCCACGGCTGTGGCAGGTGCTTGGACCGGTGGAGACGGCTGGGCTGCAGCGGTCGACGGCGCAACCGGTTCACGCGGCGCAAGCGGCGCCAGGGCATCGACCTGCAGACGCCCGCCCGACGAGGAACCGGCGGCCACGCTGGCGCGTGCGGAGGGCGCAGCCCGTCGACGCGCAGCAGTTTCTGTGTTCACGCGCTCGGGGGCGGCACTGCGGGTGCTTCGTGCGCCCGGTGCCGGAGAACCGGCACGACGGCGTTCCGTGCCGCCCTCGCCGGAGCCGCCCGCCCGTGCCGCGCGCGAAGCGCGCGATGGCGACTGCGCCGGCACTGCGGCAGTCGCACCGCCGGTCGATTCGCCCGGCGCTTCGAAGGAGGGGACTGCCGCGTCGACGGGAGGCGGATCGGCCAGCAAAACGACCTGGCGGGTCGAGGTGGCCGAACAGCCGGCCTTGACCGTCAACGTGACGATGGGCTCCTCCACCGCGCGGGTGGTCCGCACGCGCAGCCGGGGCGCATCCGGCGCCGCACCGGGTTCGAGCGAGACGCTCACGCGCCGCTCGTCCATGGCGGCATCGCCCTGCACCACCTCGACCTGCGGGCAGAGCGAGCCGCCCACCTCGCTGCCATCGAGCGTGAGGGGGATGACGATGTTGAGCGGCTTGCCGATCCACGCAGCGCCCTGCGGGCGCCCGATCGTCAGCGCGGACGCGGGAAGTACGAACCCGAGTACAAACAGGGTCGCCGCAGCGTGACGGAATCGCACAATCGAGGGTTGCCAGGAAGAAGAAGTCAAAAGTAGACACATTTTGACACCAACATCAACAAAGTACAACTTTGGGACACATTCAAAAGATGACCGTGAAATTTTCGACCATCGCCATCGTGGGCACCGGCGCCATGGGCCGGGGCATCGCGCAGATCGCCGCCCAGGCGGGCAGCACCGTCCACCTGCTCGATGCCCAGGAAGGAGCAGCGCAGAAGGCAGCTGCCGCCATCGTCGCCCAATGGGACAAGCTGGTCGAGAAAGGACGTCTCGATCCGGCACAACGTGACGTGTATGCGACACAGTTGTGTCCCGCGGAGGCCCTTTCAGCACTCAAGGGGTGCGACCTCGTGGTGGAAGCGATCGTCGAAAAGCTTGACGTGAAGCGCCAGCTCTTCAAGGACCTCGAGGACATCGTGGCGCCGGAGGCGGTGCTGGCAACCAACACCTCTTCCCTGTCGGTGACCGCGATCGGAGCCGGCCTTCGCCACCCGGGCCGCTTCGCCGGCTTCCACTTCTTCAACCCCGTGCCGCTCATGAAGGTGGTCGAGGTGGTCGCCGGCTTCAAGACCGAAGCGGCCGTCTGCGATCGGCTGCGCGAGTATGCGCGCCAGATGGGACACAGCGCCGTTCTGGCCCAGGACACGCCGGGCTTCATCGTCAACCATGCCGGGCGCGGCTACGGCACCGAGGCACTTCGCATCGTGGGCGAAGGCGTGGCCGACTTCGCGACCATCGACCGCATCCTCAAGGACCAGGCCGGCTTCAAGCTCGGCCCCTTCGAGCTGATGGACCTCACGGCGCTGGATGTTTCTCACCCCGTGATGGAATCGATCTACCGGCAGTACTACGACGAGCCGCGCTTCCGGCCCAGTGTGATCACCGCGCAGCGCCTGGCAGCCGGGGCGCTCGGCCGCAAGACCGGCGAAGGCTTCTACCGCTACGCCGAAGGCGTAGTTACGGTGCCTGACGAGCCGGTGGTGCCCGCCGTCGACACGCTGCCGCCCGTGTGGGTCCCGCCGCGCGCCACGCGCCGCGCGGAGCTGCTGCGGCTGATTCACATGCTCGGGGCACAGCTCGAGACCGGCGCTGCACCCTCCTCGCAAGCCCTGATCGTCGTCGCGCCGCTGGGCTTCGACATCACGACCGTCGCAGCGGTTGAGCGCCTCGATGCCACCCGCACCGTGGGCATCGACATGCTGATCGACGACACCGCGACGAAGCGCCGCGTGCTCGCCACCAACCCGGCCACGCGGCGCGACATGCGCGATGCCGCGCACGCGCTCCTCGCGCGCGATGGCAAGGCCGTCAGCGTGATCCGCGACAGCGGCGGCTTCGTCAGCCAGCGCGTGCTCGCCACCATCGTCAACATCGCCGCCGACATCTGCCAGCAGCGCATCTGCACGCCGGCCGACCTGGAGACCGCGGTCACGCTCGGCCTCGGTTATCCCCGAGGCCCGCTGGCGATGGGCGATCTGTACGGACCGACGAACATCCTGGAGGTGCTGTTCAACATGCAGACCGTGTATGGCGATCCGCGCTATCGCCCCAGTCCCTGGCTGCGCCGCCGTGGCGCGCTGGGCCTGAGCCTCAAGCACGAAGAAGAATGACACGCGTCACAGCAGCCGCACGCAAGACAGAGACAAACCAATGACTGCAGAACTCAAGAGTACCAGCGAAGGCCGCACCATGGTGCTGACGCTGTCCAACCCGAGCCAGCGCAACGCACTGGGGCCTGAGATGTACGCCGCCGGCATCGAGGCCCTTGGCGGCGCGGAAAGCAACCCGGATGTGCGGTGCGTCGTCATCGTGGGCGAAGGCGCATGGTTCTGCGCCGGCGGTTCGCTGCAGCGGCTGCAGGCCAACCGCGAGCGCGACCCGCAGGTGCAGGCCGAGAGCATCGAGGCGCTGCACAGCTGGATCGATGCCATCCGAACCTTTCCAAAGCCGGTGATCGCAGCCGTCGAAGGCGCCGCCGCGGGTGCCGGCTTCTCGCTCGCGATGGCGTGCGACTTCATCGTCGCCGCGCGCGATGCGGTCTTTGCCGCGTCGTACAGCAACGTGGCCCTGTCGCCCGACGGCGGCCTGAGCTGGCACCTCGCGCGGGCCCTGCCCAGGCAGCTCGCCAGCGAGTGGCTCATGAAGGGCGAGCGCATCGCGGCCACGCGCCTGCACGAACTCGGCCTGGTCAACGAGCTGACCGATGCCGGCCATGCATTGAGCACGGCGATGGCTCTCGCGCGCGGCCTGGTCGAGCGCGCGCCGAACGCCCTCGCCAGCATCAAGGAGCTGATCAGCGAAGCGCGCGGCACCGGCCTGAATGCACAGCTCGCCAGCGAGCGCGACCACTTCGTGCGCAACCTGCACCATGCCAATGCCGGCATCGGCATCGCGGCCTTCCTCGGCAAGAGCAAGCCGCAGTACGAATAGGCCGCACGCGGCGCAGCACGACGAACGGCCTCGGTCGCTCGTGCGACAACCCTCTCTCATTCAGTCGCGAAAAAGACAGACCAATGGACGACCCCATTCTTACCATCGAAGAAAGAGAAGCGATCAACGGTGGTCGCTGGTTCACATCACTTTCACCCTCGCTGCGGCACGACATCCTCCGATGCGCTTTCGTCAGACGCTACAAGGACGGCGAACTCATCGCCGCACGCGGCGATCCACCCGATTCGTGGATCGCCTGCGCGAAGGGCGCAGTGCGCGTGAGTTCCACGGCCGTGTCGGGCAAGCAGGTCACGCTGACCTACGTCGAGCCGGGCATCTGGTTCGGCGACGTGGCGATGTTCGACGGGGACCGTCGCACGCACGACGCCTATGCGCATGGAGAGACCACCATCCTGTGCGTGGCGCGCGCCGACTTCCAGAAGATCCTGTCCTCGCACGTCGAGCTGTACGAAGCATTGATGCGACTGCAGGCGCGGCGCATCCGCACATTGTTCGGCCTGGTGGAAGACCTCAACACCCTGCCATTGCGCGCGCGACTGGCCAAGCAATTGGTGCATCTGGTGCGCAGCTATGGGGTGCCCAACTTGGCCGACGGCAGCCAGACACGCATCGGCCTGCAACTGGCGCAGGAAGAGCTGGCCCAACTGCTCGGCGCCTCGCGCCAGCGGGTCAACCAGGAACTGAAGTCGATGGAGCGCGAAGGTGCGATCCGCATCGAGCCGGCGGGCCTGGTGGTGCTGGATCGAGACGCGCTCATGCGCATCTCGCAGGCCGACGACTGACGCACGCGGCGCCCTGAACGAACAACAAGCTTTCGAGACATGACGCAGGATTTCAGCAACTTCATCGGCACGCGCGCCGTCTCCGCCCAGCACGCTTTCGACATTGAGGCGCTCTCGGGCTGGCTGAGCACGCACCTCGATGGCTTCCAGGGCCCGCTGACGGTCGAGATGTTCAAGGGCGGGCAGTCGAATCCCACCTACAAGCTCGTCACGCCGCAGCGCAGCTACGTGATGCGTGCCAAGCCGGGCCCGGTCGCCAAGCTGCTGCCTTCCGCGCACGCGATCGAGCGCGAGTACAAGGTCATGAAGGGCCTGGCCGGCACCGACGTGCCCGTGCCCGCCATGTACTGCCTGTGCGAGGACGAATCCGTCATCGGCCGCGCCTTCTACGTCATGGAGTGCATGGAAGGCCGCGTGCTCTGGGACCAGTCGCTGCCCGGCTTCAGCAACGCCGAACGCGCTGCGTACTACGACGAGATGAACCGTGTCATCGCGGCCCTGCACACCGTCGACTTCGCCGCGCGGGGCCTGGCCGACTACGGCAAGCCCGGCAATTACTTCGAGCGGCAGATCGGCCGCTGGAGCAAGCAGTACAAGGCCTCGGCCGATGGTGCCGGCCAGCTGTCGCAGCCCATCGAGGAGATGGAGCGCCTGATCGACTGGCTGCCCACGCACATGCCGGCCAGCGCGCGCGACGAGAGCAAGGTCTCGATCGTGCACGGCGACTACCGCCTCGACAACGTGATGTTCCATGCCACCGAGCCGCGCATCATCGCCGTACTCGACTGGGAGCTGTCGACGCTGGGCCATCCCCTGGCTGACTTCAGCTACCACTGCATGTCGTGGCACATGCCGCCCACGACGGGCCGCGGCATCGGTGGCGTCGACGTCGCCTCGCTCGGCATCCCGACCGAGGCCGAATACATCCGCCGCTACTGCGAGCGCACCCGCATCAGCACACCCGAGGCGCTCGCACCCGACTGGAACTTCTACCAGGCCTACAACCTGTTCCGCATGGCCGCGATCCTGCAAGGCATCGCCAAGCGGGTCGAGGCCGGCACCGCCTCGAGCGAGCAGGCGGTGGCCTCTGCGCGCGGCGCGCGGCCCATGGCTGCGATGGCCTGGCAGTTCGCCCAGAAGGCGTAACGCCCTTTCCAACCTCCCTACCCCACCCCAGGAGACACCATGGACTTCGACTTTTCGGCCAAAACCAAGGAGCTCCAGAAGCGCGTGAGCGACTTCATGGACGAGAACATTTTTCCGGCCGAAGCCGAGTACACGGCCGAACTGGCCGCCAACACGGCGGCGGGCAAGCGCTGGTCCGCGCTCCAGGTCATCGAGCGCCTCAAGGAAAAGGCGCGTGCACAGGACCTCTGGAACCTGTTCCTGCCCAACGACACGGCGGAGATTGCCAAGAAGAAGGGCGGCGGCCTGACCAACATGGAATACGCGCCGCTGGCCGAGCTGATGGGCCGCGTGCCATGGGCCTCGGAAGTCTTCAACTGCTCGGCGCCCGACACCGGCAACATGGAAACCATCGCCCGTTACGGCACCGACGAGCACCGCGAACGCTGGCTGCAACCGCTGCTGGACGGCAAGATCCGCTCGGCCTTCGCGATGACCGAGCCCGAGGTGGCCTCCAGCGACGCGACCAACATCTGCACGCGCATCGAGCGCCAGGGCGACGAGTACGTCATCAACGGCCACAAGTGGTGGATCTCCGGCGCGGCCGACCCGCGCTGCTCGGTGTTCATCACCATGGGCAAGAGCGACCCCGACGGCCCGAAGCACTCGCAGCAGAGCATGGTGCTGGTGCCGGCCGATGCCAAGGGCATTCGCATCGTGCGGCCGCTCAACGTGCTGGGCTACGACGATGCGCCGCACGGGCACGTCGAGATGTACTTCGAGAACGTGCGCGTGCCGGTCACCGACATCCTGCTCGGCGAAGGCCGCGGCTTCGAGATCGCCCAGGGCCGCCTCGGCCCTGGCCGCATCCACCACTGCATGCGCCTGATCGGCCTGGCCGAGCGCGCGCTCGAACTCATGTGCCGCCGCGCCTCCTCGCGCGTCGCCTTCGGCAAGACGGTGGCGCAGCAGACGGTGACACAGGAACGCATCGCGGAGGCCCGCTGCAAGATCGACATGGCCCGCCTGCTCACGCTCAAGGCCGCATGGCTCATGGACGTGGCGGGCAACAAGGTCGCCAAGACCGAGATCGCGATGATCAAGGTGGTGGCGCCGAGCATGGCCTGCCAGGTGATCGACTGGGCGATGCAGGTGCATGGCGGCGGCGGCATGTGCGATGACTTCCCGCTCGCCTACGCCTACGCAGGCGCTCGCACGCTGCGCTTTGCCGACGGCCCGGACGAGGTGCACCGCAACGCAATCGCCAAGTGGGAGCTGGGCAAGTATTCGGCGGACAAGCGCGAGATGGCGCCGCCGGTCACGCGCTTCTGAGCCGGCCTTTCCGAATTGCTATATTTTTTATAGCAATTGCCGCCCGTCCTGCAAGGGCCGGCGGCCTTTTTCTTATGAAATAGCCCGGCCGTTCAGGCCGGGAGCAGCTTGGAACGGATGAAGCGCACACCACGTTGCAGGCGGCGCAGCCGATCGCCCAGGCTCACGGGCCGCTCGTAGGCGCCGAGCCGCGGTTGGTAGCGCAATGCCCAGGCCTGGCGCATGAAGGGGGCATTAGCGCGCACCGGCGTGCCGTCGCCGCGTTCGCCGGCCAGGTAGTTGCCGTTGTAAGAGCGCAGCATCAGTTGCCCGTCGCGCAGCGGCACGCTGTGGAACAGACCGGCGGGACCCTGCCCGGCGGCCAGCCTCACCACATCGTCCTGCCGCGCATCTACGGTGAGGTAGCGCCCAGAGAGGCTGCGCAGCGCGATGCGGCCGAGGCCATGGTCTTCCAGTCGCAGCTGCAAGGCCGCCGATTCCGGGCCGCGCACCCAGCGCAGCGCTTCGCCGGGCGCGTCCGTGCCAGCGAGCCAGGCGCCGGCCGGACTGCGTAGCGCGAAGCTGTCGTCCAGCGCGGCGGTCAGCCGGGGGTCGTCGATCTCGTCCAGGCCAATGAACCGGTAGCCCATGCCCTGCAGCCGCGGCACCAGCGCGCGCGTGAGCTCGAGCGTCCGGCTCCCTTGCGCCACCACATCCATGTCGGCGACGCTGTCGTGCATGACCAGGATGCCACCGCCATGGCGCTCGATCTCCGCCAAGTACTGCTGCTCGGCCTCCTGCACCGACTGGCCCAGTCGCCAGCAGTGGCAATCGATGCCCGGCACTTCCCAGTACACCGGCCCCACATGCCCAAGTGAACTGCGAAGGTCGATGTTGAGTTCGTTGGCCACCTCGGGCGACCACTTGCCGTAGGTCGCGCGCAGGAAGACCCGGCCGTCACGGCTGTAGCGGCGGATCAGCCCGTCCGTACGGATGATCTGCTCGCGCACATCGCCCCCAGCCGCCACGTAGTAGGGCATGTCGGGATGGTCGTAGGTGTGGTTGCCGATGATGTGCCCGGCCGCATGCAGGCCGGCAAGCACCTCGGGGCACTGCTCGGCGTACTTGCCGACCACGAAGAACGTGGCGCGCACTCCCCGCTCGGCAAGGAAGGCGCCGATGGCGCTGCTGTCCGGACCCGGACCGTCGTCGTAGGTCAGGCACAGCGTGCGTTCAGGAAGGCGCAGGCCGGCGATGCTCCCGCGCTCTAGCATGGCTGGGTGGCCTGCCGGCTTGTCGGCTTGCCTAGGCCGAGGACGCGCTCGAACACCCCGAGATACTGGCCGGCCACGTGGAGGCGCCTGTGGCGGTCGAGGAAAAGGCCCCGTCCCGCCGTGCTGGGTTCGCCTTCGTCGAGGGCACGCTCCATCAGGCGATGCAACCCGATCAGGTCTCCCATCGCGAATGTGTCGGCATGACCGGCAACGGCCTCGGGCAGGCCGCCCGCTTCGGCCACGATCATGCGGCAGCCGCAGGCCAGCCCCTCGAGGGCCACGATGCCGAAGCCTTCGGGGCCCCTGGAAGGGACGACCATCGTGCGGTGCCGATTGAGGCAGCGCGCGAGGGCCTCGCCCTGCAGGTAGCCGCTGAACTGGATGCGGTCCTGCAGCCTCATGATTTCCACCTTGGCGCGCAGCCGGTCGTACTCCGGGCCCTCGCCGACCACCGTGAGCGTGAACGGCCGCTGGATCAGCCGGCACGCATCGATCAGCATGTCGCAGCCCTTCTGCGGCACCAGTCGGCCGACGAAGACGAAGTCGCGATCGCGCTCTTCGTCCGCATACACCCGGAACGTCGAGTCGTCGTAGCAGTTGTAGATGACGTCCGAATCAGCTCCCACCACGCGCGAGACGCTGGCACTGACCGCCACATTGCGGGTGGCGTGGCGCACCATCCGGCGCTTCAGGCGCGTTTTCAGCCCGTTCCCATGGGTGAGATGGAAGTCGTTGTGCGACACCACCCATTTCTTGAACGGGTTGAAGGCGAACAGCCAGGCCCCCTTGAGGGTGATGTTCGGCATGTACACCACGTCGGCCCAGGCAAAGAGCTGCAACTGCTTCCTGCGATGACTCGAGTGCACGATCTCGATGCGGTGCAGAGGAGGCGCATCCCCCTGCGGCTGCTCGGTCACCACCTTGACGTCATGGCCTGCCCGGACGAACTCGGCGGCCAGCATGCGGGTGTGGTTTTCAATGCCGCCAATGCCCGGATAGAACACCGAGCTGTAGATCAGAATCTTCACAACCGGCGGCTCCTTGAACTCTGGTTGACGGCGGGGAAACACCCAGGCTTGCTGTCGTTGCGGCCAGCACTCCCTGTGGCGAAGTGTAAAGAATCGTCAGGTTTTATTCAGGAAACAACAGTCGTCCGAGTGCGCATGCAGGACTTTAGTATTACGCGATCCAAAAGATGCTAGGAACTTTTTCTTAACACCAGGACCCGCTTTCGGGCGCTCTGGCGAGGAGCGGCGCTGCTCCGCGGCTCTCTTGATAGCAAACCGAATTGGCTGGCCGGGCACTTGAAGGCCTGTTCGATCACAGCGGCTTTTGGAGAAAGAGCGCCTTTCCGAACGCAGGGTCGAGCTGGTAGCCGGCGAAACCCTCGCGCTCGTATGCCTGCAAGGCGGGCCGGTTCCCCGAGAGCACCTCGAGCGTGAGCTTGCAAGCGCCGCGGCGGCGCGCCTCGTCTTCCACGCGTACCAGCATGTGGTGCGCCACGCGCTGGCCACGATGGCTGGCCTTCACGACCACGTCGTGCACGTTGACCAGCGGCCGGCACGCGAAAGTCGAGAAGCCCTCCATGCAGTTGATCAGGCCGACCGCCTGCTCGCCATCGACAGCCAGCACGCTGAAGGCCTGCGGCCGGTCGGCGAGCGCCTGGGGCAGCGCGGCCTGCACCGTGGGTGCCAACGGCTGGCCTCCGCCGGCAGGATCGCGAGCGTAGTGGTCGAGCAACTCGACCACCCAGCGTGCATGGACAGGGTTGCGATAGTCGGCCAGGCAGATATCGATCACGCGGGTTCCAACGAGCGATGCGGCAACATCGCGCCGCACTCAGGACTCTGCGGCCGCTGTCGCCGGCTGGACCGTGGCGGCGATGCGCCGCGCACAGGCCTCGGCCTGCGCGGCATCGCGCGCCTCGACCATGACACGCAGCAGCGGCTCAGTGCCGCTCGCTCGGATCAGCACTCGTCCGGCATCGCCGAGCTCGGCCTCGGCCTGCGCCGTCGCCTCTGCCAGCGCGGCGTTGCCCTTCCAGTCCTGGCCGTCGGCCAGGCGCACATTGATGAGCACCTGGGGAAAGAGGCGCACGCCACCCAGCAGATCGGCCACGCTCTTGCCACTGCGCACCACGGCCTGGAGGACCTGCAGCGCGCTCACGAGGCCATCGCCGGTGGTATGGCGGTCGAGCGCCAGCAGGTGCCCCGAGCCTTCGCCGCCGAGCAGCCAGCCGCGCCGGTCGAGTTCCTCCAGCACGTAGCGGTCGCCGACCTTGGCACGCACGAACTCGACCCCGGCGCGGCGGAAGGCCATCTCCACCGCCTTGTTGGTCATCTGGGTCCCCACCACGCCCGCCGGCTTCTCGCCCCGAGCAATGCGGTCGGCGACCATAAGGAAGAGCAGTTCGTCGCCGTTGAACAGCCGCCCGCTCGCATCGACCAGTTGCAACCGGTCCGCGTCGCCGTCCAGCGCGATGCCGTAGTCGGCGCCCTGCGACTTCACGGCCTCGATCAATGCTTCGGGATGCGTCGCACCCACGCCCTTGTTGATGTTCAGGCCGTCGGGCTGCACGCCGATGCTGGTCACGTCGGCGCCGAGTTCGTGGAAGACGTTGGGCGCCACCTGATAGGCCGCTCCATGGGCCGCATCGACCACGAGCTTCAGGCCACGCAGGCTCAGGTCGTTGGGAAAGGTGCTCTTGCAGAACTCGATGTAGCGCCCTGCGGCATCGTCCAGGCGCCGCGCGCGGCCGAGGGCGGCCGAGTCCACCCACAGGGGCGGCTCGGCCAGCGCGGCCTCTACGGCCTCCTCCCACTCGTCACCCAGCTTGGTGCCTTGGGCGCTGAAGAACTTGATGCCGTTGTCCGGGTAGGCGTTGTGGCTGGCGCTGATGACCACGCCCAAGCTCGCACGCTGCGCACGCGTCAGGTAGGCGACGCCGGGCGTGGGCAGCGGGCCCAGCAGCACGACGTTCACGCCGGCCGAGTTGAAGCCCGACTCGAGGGCCGACTCGAGCATGTAGCCCGAGATGCGCGTGTCCTTGCCGATCAGCACCGTCGGGCGTGCTTCGCTGCGCTTGAGCACCCGGCCCACCGCATGCGCCAGGCGCAGCACGAAGTCCGGCGTGATGGGGGCCTTGCCCACGGTGCCACGGATGCCGTCGGTGCCGAAATACTGTCTTGTCATGGTCGTTGCCTTTCCTGTTCTTGTTGTGGTGTGCTTTCGATCGCCGCATCCTCCGCGGCCTGCCAGACCGCCAGCGCCTGCACCGTCTGCCGTACATCATGCACGCGCACGATGCGCGCGCCTCGTTCCACCGCCATCAGTGCGGCGGCCACACTGGGCGCCACGCGCTCTGCCGGCGACTCGACGCCGGTGACGGCACCGAGCGAGGACTTTCGCGACCAGCCGGCCAGCAAGGGGAAGCCGGCGGCCAGCAGCTCGCCCTGCCGCGAGAGCAAGGCGAAATTCTGCGCGACCGTCTTGCCGAAGCCGATTCCGGTGTCGAGCACGATGCGGGCCGAATCGACCCCCAGGGCGCATACAGCCTGCGCCGAGCGCTGCAAAAAAGATAGCACCTGGGGCACGACGTCGCCCTGCATCGGCGCCACCTGCATGGTCTGCGGATCGCGGTGCATGTGCATCAGGCACACCCCGCAGGAAGGGTGGGCGGCGACCACCTCGGCCGCGCCGAGACGGCGCAATGCCCAGATGTCGTTCACGATGTCGGCGCCCAGGTCGAGCACGGCGCGCATGACTTCCGGCTTGTAAGTGTCGACGGAGATCGGCACCTGAAGCCGCACGGCCTCGCGCACCACCGGCAGCACACGCGCCAGTTCATCCCACAACGGCACTGCCGGGCTGCCGGGCCGTGTCGACTCGCCCCCGATATCGAGGATGTCGGCGCCCTCGGCCAGCAGATCTTCGCAGTGCTGAAGGGCCGTGGACGTGGCCCCATGCGCGCCGCCGTCGGAGAACGAGTCGGGCGTGACGTTGACGATGCCCATCACTTGCGGACGGCGCAGGTCGATGCGGTAGCGCGCGGTCTGCCACACAGCAGCCGGCCGGGAAACCGTCATGCGACGATCCTCAGCGAGCGAAAGAAAAACGGGGCCGAAGCCCCGTTGTGCTGGCACACCGCCGCGCTCATGCGGCCGTGGGCGCCGGGTCCGGCTTCACGGCCGGCGTACCGCCACTGCCGCCGCTGCCGGTCGGCGGGACGCGGGGCGTCCAGTCCTTGGGCGGACGGGGCTCACGGCCGGCCATGATGTCGTCCAGTTGCTCGGTGTCGATGGTTTCCCACTCGAGCAGGGCCTTGGCCATGGCGTGCATCTTGCCGCTGTTCTCCTCGATCAGGCGACGCGCCAGGTTGTACTGGTCGTCGATGATGCGGCGCACCTCGGCATCGACCTTCTGCATGGTCGTTTCGCTCATGTTGGTGGTCTTGGTCACCGAGCGGCCCAGGAAGACTTCGCCTTCGTTCTCGGCGTAGACCATCGGGCCCAGCGCCTCGCTCATGCCGTACTTCATGACCATGTCGCGCGCCAGGTTGGTCGCGCGTTCGAAGTCGTTGCTGGCGCCCGTGGTCATCTGGTTCATGAACACTTCTTCGGCGATGCGGCCGCCGAAAAGCATGCTGATCTGGTTCAGCATGTACTCGCGGTCGTAGCTGTAGCGGTCCTGTTCCGGCAGACTCATGGTGACACCCAGCGCACGGCCGCGCGGAATGATGGTCACCTTGTGCACCGGATCGCACTTGGGCAGCAGCTTGCCGATGAGCGCGTGGCCCGACTCGTGATAAGCCGTGTTGCGGCGCTCTTCCTCGGGCATGACCATGCTCTTGCGCTCGGGGCCCATGAAGATCTTGTCCTTGGCCTTCTCGAAGTCCTGCATCTCGACCACGCGCGCGTTGCGGCGGGCGGCCATCAGCGCAGCCTCGTTGCACAGGTTGGCCAGGTCGGCGCCGGACATGCCGGGCGTGCCGCGGGCGATGATGCTCGGGTTCACGTCCTGGCCGACCGGGATCTTCCGCATGTGCACCGAGAGGATCTGCTCGCGGCCCCGGATGTCGGGCAGCGTGACGTAGACCTGGCGGTCGAAACGGCCGGGGCGCAGCAGCGCGGCATCGAGGATGTCAGGACGGTTGGTCGCGGCGACCACGATCACGCCCAGGTTGGTCTCGAAGCCGTCCATCTCGACCAGCATCTGGTTGAGGGTCTGCTCGCGCTCGTCGTTGCCGCCGCCCAGGCCGGCGCCACGCTGGCGGCCGACCGCATCGATTTCGTCGATGAAGATGATGCAGGGCGCATTCTTCTTGGCGTTCTCGAACATGTCGCGAACCCGGGCCGCGCCCACGCCGACGAACATCTCGACGAAGTCGGAGCCCGAGATGCTGAAGAACGGCACCTTGGCCTCACCGGCGATGGACTTGGCCAGCAGCGTCTTGCCGGTGCCCGGGGGGCCGACCAGCAGCAGGCCACGCGGGATGCGGCCGCCCAGCTTCTGGAACTTCTGCGGGTCCTTCAGGAAGTCGACCACCTCCTTGACCTCCTCCTTGGCCTCGTCGCAGCCAGCGACATCAGCGAAGGTGACGGTGTTGTTGTTCTCGTCCAGCATGCGCGCCTTGCTCTTGCCGAAGCTGAAGGCGCCACCCTTGCCTCCGCCCTGCATCTGGCGCATGAAGTACACCCACACGCCGATCAGCAGCAGCATCGGGCCCCAGCTGACCAGCAGCGTCATGAGCAGCGAGCCCTCTTCACGCGGCTTGACGTCGAACTTGACGTTGTGGTCGATCAGATCACCGACCATGCCGCGGTCGAGCACGGTGGCGTTCGTGCGGATCTTGCGGTCGTCGTTGGTGATGGCGGTGATCTCGCCGCCGGACAACCCCTCGGGGATGACGGCGCTCTTGATCTGGTTGTTGCGGACCTGGTCGAGGAATTCGGAATAGCTCACCGTTCCCGAGCCGACGCCGCCGCGGGTGTCGAACTGTTTGAACACAGTGAACAACACCATCGCGATGACGAGCCAGACGGCCACTTTGGAAAACCACTGATTGTTCAAACGAAGCTCCAGTCGATGACGGACGTGTGACGCGACGCGCCCGGTAGGCAGTCAATTGCGAGCGATTTTAGGCTTTTCAAGCTGCGAAAAGCCGTGAATTCCCTATGGGGACCATAGCAGCGGGGGTTTCGCACACGGGTTCGGCACAGGCGCCGACATGGGGATCGCATCAATCGTATCTAGCTGTTTCACACCACCATCAAGCCTTGAGGCCGATGCCTACCAGGAAGGTCTCGGACGACCTGTCGCGGGAGGCCTTGGGCTTGAAAGGTTTCGCGACACGAAAATTAGCGCGAAACAGGCGCACCAGTTCGTCGTAACCGGCACCATGGAACACCTTCGCCACCAGCGCGCCTTCCGGATGCAGGTGTTGAACCGCGAAATCGACGGCGAGTTCCACCAAGTGAGAGATCCGTGCCGCATCGGCCGAACCGATGCCCGAGAGGTTTGGGGCCATGTCCGACACGACCACATCGACGGGCCGGCCGCCAACGGCGGCTTCCAACCGGGCCAGCACCTCCGGCTCCCGGAAATCGCCATGGAGGAAGGTCACGCCTTCGATGGGCTCCATGGGCAGGACATCGAGCGAGACGATGGCGCCGTCGAGCGTCCCCGCAGCAGCGCCCGCGGGCGCCAGCCGGCGGCGCACATACTGGCTCCAGGCACCCGGCGTCGATCCCAGGTCGACCACCACCTGCCCGGGCTTGATCAGGCCCAGCGCCTCGTCGATCTCCTTGAGCTTGTAGGCCGCCCTGGCCCGATAGCCATCCTTCTGGGCCTGCTTCACGTAGGGGTCGTTGACATGGTCGTGCAGCCACGCCTTGTTGACTTTCTTGCCGGTGGTCTTGCTCTGGGTACTCATGGGAGATGGGGGTGCGCGATGCCTCGGGCGATTTGATCGGGCGCAAGGCCGCAGCGTGGACTTCGTCGCCAGGGGACGGTCGCGCCGGAAGACCGCGATGCTGGTTCGATAATACGGGGATGCCCGCCATCCAACTCACCCCCGCCCAGCGCAAGGCCCACCGTGCCGACGCGCATCACCTCGATCCGATCGTCATGGTCGGTGGCGACGGGCTCACCCCAGCCGTCAAGAAAGAAGCCGACGCGGCCCTGAAGGCGCACGGCCTGATCAAGATCCGCGTCTTCTCGGACGACCGCCTCGCCCGCGACGCCATGCTGGCCGAACTGGCCGACGAACTCGGCGCCGCGCCCATCCAGCACATCGGCAAGCTGCTGGTCCTCTGGCGGCCCATGCCCGAGAAGGAGCGCAACGTCGACGAGGACCGCATGCCCGGTCCCAAGGACGTGAAGGTCATCAAGTACAGCAAGCGCGCCGGTCAGCGCCCCGAAGTGAAGATGCTGCGTGTGCTGGGCAACCAGCGCCTGACGCCGGGCGGCACCATCAAGCGCGCCAAGCCCAAGCAGAAATCCGTCAAGAAACGCCAGGCCGATTGAGCACGCGATGAGCGGCCAGCGCCACATCCTGTGCATGAAATGGGGCACCAAGTACGGACCCCACTACGTCAACCGCCTCTATGCGATGGTCCGCCGACACCTGTCCGGCGACTTCAATTTCGTGTGCCTGACCGACGATGCCACGGGCGTCCGGCCCGAAGTGCGGTGCCTGCCGATCCCGCCACTGGCGATCGATCTCGCGCCGGGGCAGCGCGACGGCGCCTGGAAGAAGCTCACCACCTTCGAGGCCGACCTGCACGGGCTGAAGGGCACCGCACTCTTCCTGGACCTGGACGTCGTGGTGGTCGGCTCGCTGGACGACTTCTTCACCCAGCCCGGCCAATTCCTCATCATCCACGACTACCCGCGCTTCTGGCGCTTCGGCGAACGGATCGTGGGCAACTCCTCGGTCTACCGCTTCGAGATCGGCGCCCATGCCGACGTGCTGGCGAACTTCCGCGCCCACACGGACGCGATGCGCGCCAAGTACCGCAACGAGCAGGACTACCTCTCGCACTTCCTGCACGCGCAGGGCAAGCTGTCGTACTGGCCCGCCGCCTGGTGCCCGAGCTTCAAGTACCACGCCATTCCGGTCTGGCCCACCAACCACTGGAAGCCGCCCTTCGTGCCGAAGGGCGCGCGCATCGTGATCTTCCACGGCGAGGTCAACCCGCCGGACGCCCTGGAAGGCAAGCGCAACAAGCGCTTCGCCCACATCGAGCCGGCGACCTGGGTGGCCGAACACTGGCGGGAGTGAAAGCCGACCTCCAGACGCGAAGGTCGCAAAAACTTCGCGAAGGCCGCGAAAAGTCAGCTCAGAAGTCTTCGGATTCTTTTGCGTTCTTCGCGGAACCTTCTCGCCCTTCGCGTACGGATGTCCGCATTCGGTCGCTCAATCCACCAACTGCCGCCCCGTGAGCCTTTGCAGGATCGCCAGCGGGCTGGCCGAAGGGTCGTACTCGCGCCCCGGCGGCAGGTAGAGCGTCTGCTCCATCATGTACTGGCCGGCCATGACGGCGTGCGAGGTCTGGTCGGAGAAACATACCCAGGTCGATCCGGCGGGAAAGGGCATCTCCTGTTGCGGCGAGCTGCGCTGGTAGTCCATGTCGCCCTTCATGCCGTCGTGCAGCTGCAGCATGAGGTGGTCGTACTCGCTGCGGAAGGACTTGGTCACACGCAGCGCCTGCAGCGCCTTGGCCTGCCAGCCCACGTAGAGCTTGGCCTTGGGCAGGAAGTTGCGCGCCACCGTCTCGAACGGCTCGCCCACGCGCCACACGCGCGGCGCGCCTTCCGGGTTCACGTTGGTGAAGACGCGCAGGATGCGTTCGCCGTAGTTGGGGCGAGACGGAAACGAGTCCACGTGCAGCCGGCGGTCGTCGGCGCGCCAGGACTGGTTGCGTGTTTCCACCTGCGTGGGCCGGTAGCTGGTCGGCGCCAGGCGCAACGAGGGCACGTAGTCCGGCAGCAGCCCGGCGATCAACGCCTGCGCCTGCTGGCGGAAGCGGCCGATCATGCCGGCCAGCGCCGCCTGCGTGGCGGCGTCGCCTGCGGCGCCCTTGAGCGTGCCGTCGACGTTCAGGCTGATGTTGCGCGACTTGGGGTCGCGGATGTCCGGCCGCAGGAAGGCGCGCTCATCGGGCAGAAAATCGAAGCGCAGGTGCGGGAAGAACAGCACCTTGCCCGCCTCCAGCGCCGCCGTCCATTCCGGTCGGCTGGGCACGCCCTCCCAGGCGGTGGCGTCGATCTCGACGATCTGCGATTCGGCCGGTGTGGATGTCATGCTGCCTCCGGTCTCGCTGCCCGCAGCCGGGCCTGACGCCACAGCAGCGCCGCGGCGCACAGCCACTGCAGCAGGTACATCCCGCTGCCCACGGCGTGCCAGAGCTTGAGGTTCTCCCGGGCGACGATGCACGGCGCGACGGCATACTCGCCCAGCAGCGCCAGCAACAGCCCGGTCACTATGAAAAAGATAGCTGCCGGCGCAGGTGGGACGGGGGCTGCAGCCCGATTCGATGTGGAAAGCAGCAGCACCAACGCGCAGCCGATCGAGACCCAGCTCTGCGCCGTGAAGAGCTTCGCCGCCATGGTGCCCGCGACCGCCGGCGTAGCCAGGTGTGCGAACAGCATCGGCACGACGATGAAGCCGATGGCCGTGAGGCTGCCCCACCACAGCGCAATGGCGAAGAGCGCCAGGGCCTGCTTGAACCGCATCGCGCGCGCGCCGTGCTCAGCGGTAGCTGACCGCCACGATCTCGTAGCGCTTCTCGCCACCGGGCGCCTGCACCACCGCGGTGTCGCCCTCCTCCTTGCCGATCAGCGCGCGCGCGATCGGGCTGGAGACGTTGATCAGGCCCTGCTTCAGGTCGGCCTCGTCCTCGCCGACGATCTGGTACTTCACGGCCTCGCCGGAGCTTTCCTCTTCCAGCTCGACCGTGGCGCCGAACACCACCTTGCCGGCCCCGTCAATGGCGGTGGGATCGATGATCTGCGCCACCGACAGCTTGCCCTCGATCTCCTGGATGCGACCCTCGATGAAGCCCTGGCGGTCCTTGGCTGCGTCGTAGTCGGCGTTCTCGCTCAGGTCGCCCTGGGCGCGCGCTTCGGCGATGGCGTTGATCACCGCCGGCCGCTCCACGGTCTTGAGGCGATGCAGTTCTTCGCGCAGCTTCTCGGCGCCGCGCTTGGTGATGGGGAGGGTGGTGCCCATGTCGAAATCTCCGTTGTCTCTGCGGCCGCGGCACGCCGGGGTGCCAGAGGCCGTCATCAAAAGCAAAACCGCCGGGCGTTGCCGCCTGGCGGTGTCGAATTGCGGTCCATTATGCCGTGGCAGCCGGCCACATCAAGCGGCCGGCGCCACCACCCCGGTGGGGATCAGGCCGCGAGTTGCGAATGCATTTCCTGGACCGAGATCACGTCGAGCTTGCCCAGGTGCTGCATGCCCTCCACCGCCGCTTCGGCGCCGAAGATGGTGGTGATGGTCGTCACGCGGGCGAGCAGCGCCGAGGTGCGGATGAGCCGCGAATCGGTGATGGCGTTGCGACGCTCTTCCACCGTGTTGATGACCAGGGCGATCTCGTTGTTCTTGATCATGTCCACGATGTGCGGACGGCCCTCGGTCACCTTGTTGACCACCGCGCACGGCAGGCCGGCGGCCTGGATGGCGGCCGCCGTGCCCTTGGTGGCGATCAGCTCGAAGCCCAGGCCGACCAAGCCGCGGGCGCATTCCACCGCACGGGCCTTGTCGTTGTTCTTCACCGAGATGAAGACCTTGCCCGAGGTCGGCAGGATGGTGCCGGCGCCCAGCTGGCTCTTGACGAAGGCTTCGCCGAAGGTCTTGCCCACGCCCATCACCTCGCCGGTGGACTTCATCTCCGGCCCGAGGATCGGATCGACGCCCGGGAACTTGACGAAGGGGAACACCGCTTCCTTGACGCTGAAGTACGGCGGCGTGACCTCCTTCGTGACGCCCTGGCTGGCCAGCGACTGGCCGGCCATGCAGCGGGCCGCGACCTTGGCCAGCTGGATGCCGGTGGCCTTGCTCACGTAGGGCACCGTGCGCGAGGCGCGCGGGTTCACTTCCAGCACGTAGATCACGTCCTGGCCACCCTTTTCCTGGATGGCGAACTGCACGTTCATCAGGCCGACCACGTTCAGCGCCTTGGCCATGGCGGCGCTCTGGCGCTTGAGTTCGGCGATGGTCTCGGCCTTGAGGCTGTAGGGCGGCAGCGAGCAGGCCGAGTCGCCCGAGTGCACGCCGGCCTGCTCGATGTGCTCCATCACGCCGCCGATGAGCGTGGCGCCCTCGGCATCGCGGATGCAGTCGACGTCGCATTCCACGGCGTCGTTCAGGAAGCGGTCCAGCAGCACCGGCGAGTCGTTGCTCACCTTGACGGCCTCGCGCATGTAGCGCTCCAGGTCGCGCTGCTCGTGCACGATCTCCATGGCGCGGCCGCCCAGCACGTAGCTGGGGCGCACCACCAGCGGATAGCCCAGCGAAGAGGCTCTTTCCAGCGCCTCGGCCTCGGTGCGGGCGGTGGCGTTGGGCGGCTGCTTGAGGTTCAGTTCGCGCAGCAGGGCCGAGAAGCGCTCGCGGTCTTCCGCGGCGTCGATCATGTCGGGCGTGGTGCCGATGATCGGCACGCCGTTGGCCTCCAGGTCGAGTGCCAGCTTCAGCGGCGTCTGGCCGCCGTACTGCACGATCACGCCGGTGGGCTTCTCCTTGTCGACGATCTCCAGCACGTCCTCCAGCGTCAGCGGCTCGAAGTACAGGCGGTCGGAGGTGTCGTAGTCGGTCGAGACGGTCTCGGGGTTGCAGTTGACCATGATGGTCTCGTACCCGTCCTCGCGCATCGCCAGGGCCGCATGCACGCAGCAGTAGTCGAACTCGATGCCCTGGCCGATGCGGTTGGGACCGCCGCCCAGCACCATGATCTTCTTGTTGGTCGTCGGCTCGGCCTCGCACTCCTCGTCGTAGGTGGAGTACATGTAGGCCGTGTCGGTGGCGAATTCGGCCGCGCAGGTGTCCACGCGCTTGTAGACCGGGCGGATGCCCAGCGCACGCCGCTTGTCGCGGATGGCCTTGTCGGTGGTCTTGAGCTGGCGCGCCAGGCGGCGGTCCGAAAAGCCCTTCTGCTTGAGCACGCGCAGCGCGTCGGCGTCGATGTCGTCCAGCGTCTTGGTCTCCAGCTCGAGCTCGATCTTCACGATCTCCTCGATCTGCACCAGGAACCAGCGGTCGATCTTGGTGAGGTCGAACACCTCGTCCACGCTCAGGCCCTGGGCGAAGGCATCGCCCACGTACCAGATGCGCTCGGGACCGGGTTCGCCCAGTTCCTTCTCGAGCACCTCGCGGTCCTGCGTCTTCTCGTTCATGCCGTCCACGCCCACTTCCAGGCCGCGCAGCGCCTTCTGGAACGATTCCTGGAAGGTGCGGCCCATGGCCATCACCTCGCCCACGGACTTCATCTGCGTCGTCAGGCGTGAGTCGGCCTGCGGGAACTTCTCGAAGGCGAAGCGCGGGATCTTGGTGACCACGTAGTCGATGCTGGGCTCGAAGGACGCCGGCGTGGCGCCGCCCGTGATCTCGTTGCGCAGTTCATCGAGCGTGTAGCCCACGGCCAGCTTGGCCGCGACCTTGGCGATCGGGAAGCCGGTGGCCTTGGAGGCCAGGGCCGAAGACCGCGACACGCGCGGGTTCATCTCGATGACGATCATCCGGCCGTCCTTCGGATTGACCGAGAACTGCACGTTGGAGCCGCCGGTGTCGACACCGATCTCGCGCAGCACCGCCAGGCTGGCGTTGCGCATGATCTGGTATTCCTTGTCGGTCAGCGTCTGCGCCGGCGCGACGGTGATCGAGTCGCCGGTGTGCACGCCCATCGGATCCAGGTTCTCGATGGAGCACACGATGATGCAGTTGTCCGCCTTGTCGCGGACCACTTCCATCTCGTATTCCTTCCAGCCGAGCAGCGACTCCTCGATCAGCAGCTCGTTGGTGGGCGAGGCTTCAAGGCCGCGCTTGCAGATGGTCTCGAACTCTTCCGGGTTGTAGGCGATGCCGCCGCCGGTACCGCCCAGCGTGAAGCTGGGGCGGATCACGGTCGGGAAGCCGACGCTCTTCTGCACCGCCCAGGCTTCGTCCATCGAATGAGCGATGCCCGAGCGCGCCGAGCCCAGGCCGATCTTGGTCATCGCGTCCTTGAACTTCAGGCGGTCCTCGGCCTTGTCGATGGCCTCGGGCGTGGCGCCGATCAGCTCGACCTTGTACTTGTCGAGCACGCCATTGCGCCACAGGTCCAGCGCGCAGTTCAGCGCCGTCTGGCCGCCCATGGTGGGCAGGATGGCGTCGGGCCGTTCCTTGGCGATGATCTTCTCGACCGTGGGCCAGGTGATGGGCTCGATGTAGGTGACGTCGGCCGTGGCCGGGTCGGTCATGATCGTCGCGGGGTTGCTGTTGATCAGGATGACCTTGTAGCCTTCTTCGCGCAATGCCTTGCAGGCCTGCACGCCGGAGTAGTCGAACTCGCAGGCCTGGCCGATGACGATCGGGCCGGCGCCGATGATGAGGATGCTCTTGATGTCTGTGCGCTTAGGCATTCGCGGCCTCCGCCTTGTGTTTTTCCATGAGTGCCGTGAAGCGGTCGAACAGGTAGCCGATGTCGTGCGGGCCGGGCGAGGCTTCAGGGTGGCCCTGGAAGCAGAAGGCCGGCTTGTCGGTGCGGACCAGGCCCTGCAGCGTGTTGTCGAACAGGCTGATGTGCGTGGGGCGCAGGTTGGCGGGCAGCGTTTTCTCGTCCACCGCGAAGCCGTGGTTCTGGCTGGTGATGCTCACGCGCCCGTTGTCCAGGTCCTTCACCGGGTGGTTCGCGCCGTGATGGCCGAACTTCATCTTGAAGGTCTTCGCGCCGGACGCCAGGGCCATGATCTGGTGGCCCAGGCAGATGCCGAAGGTGGGGATGCCGGTGTCGATCAGCTCCGCCACGGCCTTGATCGCGTAGTCGCAGGGCTCCGGGTCGCCAGGGCCGTTGGCCAGGAAGATGCCGTCGGGCTTGAGCTTGAGCACGTCCGCCGCGGGCGTCTGGGCCGGCACCACGGTGATGCGGGCACCGCGCTGCGCGATCATGCGCAGGATGTTCTTCTTGACGCCGTAGTCGAAGGCGACGACGTGGAACTTGGGCGTGATCTGCACGCCGTAGCCCGCGCTGAGCTTCCACTCGGTCTGCGTCCATTCGTAGGTCTGCTTGACCGACACGACCTTGGCCAGGTCCAGGCCGGCCATGCTGGGCGCGGCCTTGGCGGCAGCAATCGCCTTGTCGATGAGGGCCTGCGCGACCGATTCGCCGGCAGCGAGGCCGACGATGGCGCCGTTCTGTGCGCCCTTCGTGCGCAGGTGGCGGGTGAGCTTGCGGGTGTCGATGCCAGCAATGGCGACGGTCTTGCCCTGGACCAGGTATTCCGAGAGCGTCGCCGTCTTGCGGAAGTTGGAGGCGATGAGCGGCAGGTCCTTGATGATCAGGCCTGCGGCATGGATCTTGTCAGCCTCGATGTCTTCCTCGTTGACCCCGTAGTTGCCGATGTGCGGATACGTCAGCGTGACGATCTGCTGGCAGTAGCTGGGGTCGGTGAGGATTTCCTGATAGCCGGTGATGGCGGTGTTGAACACCACCTCGCCAACGGTGGTGCCGGTGGCACCGATCGACTTGCCGAGAAAGACCGTGCCGTCTGCGAGCGCCAGGATGGCGGGCGGGAAGGATCCCTGAAGGGATGAAAGCACTGGGGTTCTCCGTTGATGGATGACGCCCAAAGCGGACCCAAGACGCCCGGCAGTCGGGCAAAAGGGTTGCGGCTTTCGTCAGGGATGAGGCTTGCGTGCGCTGTGGGCGGGTGTGAGCGGGAAAGCCGCTGATTATAGCCCGGCGCCTCGGTACTTTCCCTGTGAGTGGCGCGAGTTCGGCACCGATCTGGGGAGTGGCCGTGCGTCGTCTGCGGGGCGGAACGGCGCAGCGTTCAGGCGCCGCCGGCCATCCGGCCTGCCGCGCTCGCATGCAGGCAGATGGCGGCGGCCGCCGCCACGTTCAGCGACTCCTCGCCGCCCGGCTGGGCGATGCGGATATGCAGGGCGGCGCGTGCTTCCAGCGCTGGCGACACGCCCTGCCCTTCGTGGCCGAGCAGCCAAGCGCAGGGCATCGGCAGCCGAGCCTCGTGCAGCCACTCGCCGCGGTGCGAGCTGGTGGCGATCCACGGCATCTGCTGCAGGGCGTCCAGCGCATCCGGGTCCGCGCCCTCGACCAACTGCAGCCCGAAATGCGCACCCATGCCCGCCCGCAACACCTTGGGCGACCACAGCGCCGCCGTGCCCTTGAGCGCCACCACCTGGCCGAAGCCGAAGGCGGCCGCACTGCGCAGGATGGAGCCCACGTTGCCGGGATCCTGCAGCCGGTCGAGCAGGACAGTGGGCACGCCGGACGACAGCGCAGGCGGCGCCGGCAGGTCGATCACGAATCCCATCGGCGCCGGCGATTCGAGCCCGCTGCCGGCCGCCAGCAGCGCATCGTCGACCACTACGGTTTTGATAGCAGCCTGCGCCCATTCCACGGGCGTCCGAGGCCAAAAAGACTCCGAAAACACGGCCACGGACGGGCGCAGGCCTCGCGCCAGCGCGGCCCGGCACAGGTGGTCGCCCTCGAGCCACACTCGCCCCAGCTTGCGGTAGGCCCCAGGATCCTGCGCCAGCTTGCGCAGTTCCTTGAGCAAGGGGTTGTCGCGCGACTGGATGCGCGTCGGCTGGGGATGGTTCACGGACGCGGCGAACTTCAGGCGGCGGGCTGCGACTGGGCGAGTTCGACGGCCTGCACCTGCACGGTGACGGAAGCTGACACCACGGAGACGCGTGCCAACGCCTGGGCCACGGGCGAGAAGGAACGCCGGTGGTGCACGCAGGCACCATGCACCTGCAGGGCCGTCAGGTGCTCGGGCGTGCCGTAGCCCTTGTGCCCGGCGAAGCCGTAGGCCGGGAATTCCGCATGCAGTTGCTCGCACAGCCGGTCGCGGTGCACCTTGGCCAGGATCGACGCGGCCGAAATCGCCTTCACCAGCGCATCGCCCTTGACCACCGCCTCGGCCAGCACGTCCAGCGTCGGCAGGCGATTGCCATCCACCAGCACCTTGGCCGGCTTGAGCCGCAGGCCGTCGACGGCGCGGCGCATGGCCAGCATCGTGGCGCCGAGGATGTTGTGGGTGTCGATCTCCTCCACGCTGGCCTGCGCGATCGAGCAGCACAGCGCCTTGGCGAGGATCTGGTCGTGGAGCTTCTCGCGCTGCAGGGCCGTCAGCGTCTTGGAATCGGCCAGGCCGCGGATCGGCTTCTGGTCGTCCAGGATCACCGCGGCAGCCACCACCGGCCCTGCGAGCGGACCACGGCCCGCCTCGTCGACGCCGGCGAGCAGACCGGGCGCGTCCCAAGAGAGGCGCGCTTGCTCAGCCTTCAAGAACTTTCTGGATCGCATCGGCGCACAGTGTCGGCGTATCGCGCTGCAGTTGCACATGCATGGCCGTGAATTTCCGTTCCACCGCCTGCACCCGGTCCGGCTCCTGCAGCCAGGCCAGCGTGGCCTCGGCCAGCGCCTCGGCCGTGGCCGCGTCCTGCAGCAGTTCGGGCACCACGAACTCGCCGCACAGGATGTTGGGCAGGCCCACCCACGGCTGCAGCTGCTGGCGGTGCATCAGGTGCCAGGACACGCGGTTCATGTTGTAGGCGATCACCATGGGGCGCTTGAACAGCGCAGCCTCCAGGGTGGCCGTGCCGCTGGCGATCAGCGTCGCGTCGCAGGCCGCCAGCACGGCGTGCGACTGCCCGTCGACCAGCTTGATGCGGCCGGCCATCGGGCTGGCGGCCAGCAGCTGCTCGGCCTCCGCGCGCAGGCTGGGAATCACGGGCGCTATGAATTCGATAGCAGGATGCGCCCGCTGCATGAGCGCTGCGGCCGAAAAGAACCGTGAAGCGAGGTAGCGCAGCTCGGAACGGCGGCTGCCCGGCAGCAGCGCCACGACAGGCGCCTTCGGCGACAGGCCCAGCGCCCGCCGCGCCCCGGCACGATCGGGCTGCATGGGAATGACGTTGGCCAGCGGGTGGCCGACATAGCTGGCCGCCACGCCCTGCTCCGCCAGCAGCGCCGGCTCGAAGGGGAAGATGCACAGCACATGGTCGGCCGCGGCGCGGATCTTCTCGATGCGGTCCGCGCGCCAGGCCCAGATGGAGGGGCAGACGAAGTGCACCGTCTTGATACCGCGTCCGCGCAGTGCCGCCTCGAGGTCGAGGTTGAAGTCGGGTGCATCGACGCCGATGAAGAGCTCGGGCCACTCGCGCAGCAGCCTCGCCTTCAGCTGGCGGCGGATGGCGGCGATTTCGGCATAGTGGCGCAGCACCTCGATGTAGCCACGCACCGCCAGCTTCTCCTGCGGCCACCAGCTCTCGAAGCCGCGCGCGAGCATCTGCGGGCCGCCGATGCCGACCGTCTTCACGTCCGGGAAGCGGTGCTGCAGGCCGTCCATCAGCAGGCCTGCGAGCAGGTCGCCCGAGGGCTCGCCGGCCACCAGGGCGAACTGGCGCGCCTGCGCGCTCTCGCCCGTCATCGCATGCGCTCCAAAGCCGCGCGCCTGGAGGTGGACGGCAGGCGGAGGAAGAAGGTGTCGCTCACGCTCCGCATCAGCGCGCGATGCCGCTGGCCGCGGTGGCGAGGAAGCCGTCCATCAGCGCGACGTCGGCCTCGATGCCGCCGCCCAGCGGCGCCAGCGCCTGGATGCCGGCCCGCGCCTCGTCGAGCGTCTTGCCCTGGCGGTAGAGCAGCTTGTGCATCTCGCGGATCGCCGACAGCCGCTCGGCGGAGAAGTCGCGCCGCCGAAGGCCGACCAGGTTGACGCCGCGCACGGCGAGCGGATTGCCGTCCACCACCATGAAGGGGGGGACATCCTTGTTGACGTGCCCCGCGAAGCCCACCATCGCATGGGCGCCGACGCGCATGCGCTGCAGCACGCCCACCAGGCCGCCGATCGTGGCCCAGTCGCCCACCTGCACGTGGCCGGCCAGGGTGGTGTTGTTGGCCATGGTGGTCTGGTTGCCGATCTGGCAGTCGTGCGCGATGTGCACGTAGGCCATGATCCAGTTGTCGTCGCCGATGCGCGTCGCGCCGGCATCCTGCGCCGTCCCGAGGTTGAAGGTACAGAACTCGCGGACCACGTTGCGGTCGCCGATCACGAGCTCGGTGTCTTCACCGGCATACTTCTTGTCCTGCGGGATCGCGCCCAACGAGGCGAACTGGAAGATGCGGTTGTCGCGGCCAAGGGTCGTGCGGCCCTCGATCACGCAATGCGGGCCGATGGCCGTGCCGGCGCCGATGCGCACCTTTGGGCCAATGACCGCGTAGGGCCCGACCGCTACCGAGGCATCGAGCTCGGCCTTCGGGTCGACGAGCGCCGTCGGATGGATCTGCGTCATGCGGCCGGCGCCTCAGGCGTCGATCCGGCGCATGGCGCACATCAGCTGCGCCTCGCACGCCACTTCGGTTCCCACCAGGGCGCGGCCCTTGAACTTGGAGATGCCGGCCTTCATGCGGTCGATCTCGACCTCGAGCGTGAGCTGGTCGCCGGGCTCGACCGGGCGCTTGAAACGCGCGCCGTCGATGGCGGCGAAGTAATAGACCATGTTCTCGTCCGGCACGATGTCCAGCGACTTGAAGGACAGGAGCGCCGCCGCCTGCGCCATCGCCTCGAGCATCAGCACGCCGGGCATCACCGGACGGTGCGGGAAGTGGCCATTGAAGAAAGGCTCGTTCATCGTCACGTTCTTCAGCGCCGTGATGCGCTTGCCCTTCTCCATGTCCAGCACGCGGTCCACCAGCAGGAAGGGGTAGCGGTGCGGCAGGAGCTTGAGGATCTGGTGGATGTCGAGCGTCGTCGTCATGGTGTCTTGTCGTCCGGCCCCATCGACTTTTCGAGGGCCTTGAGTCGTTCCCGCAGCGTGTGCAGCTGCTTCAGGGTGGCAGCGTTCTTCTCCCACGCCGCATTGTCGTCGATGGGAAACATGCCGGTGTATTGCCCCGGCTTCAGGATGGAGCGTGTGACCACCGTGGCGGCGGAGATATGCACGCCGTCGGCCAGCTTGAGGTGACCGAGCACGATCGCGCCCCCGCCGATCGTGCAGTGCGCGCCGATGTCGGCGCTTCCGGCGACGCCCACGCAGCCGGCCATGGCGGTGTGCCTGCCGACGCGCACGTTGTGGCCGATCTGGATCAGGTTGTCGAGCTTGACGCCGTCCTCGATGACGGTGTCCTCCAGCGCTCCGCGGTCGATGCAGGTGTTGGCACCGATCTCGACGTCGTCGCCGATGCGCACGGCACCGAGCTGCTCGATCTTGACCCACCCGCCCTGGTGCGGTGCGAGCCCGAAACCATCGGCGCCGATCACCACGCCCGGATGCAGCAGGCAGCGGGCCCCGACCACGCAGTCCTCGCTGATGGTGACGCGCGACTTGAGCACCGTGCCAGGGCCGATGCGCGCGCCGCGCTCGACCACGCACAGCGCACCGATGCGCGCAGTGGCATCGACCTGCGCTGCCGGGTCGATCACCGCCGAGGGATGGATGCGCGGGCCCTCCTCGCGCGCATGCCGTGCCTTCCACAGCTGCGTGAGCCGGGCGAAGTAAAGGTAGGGATCGTCGGTGACGATGAAGCTGCCGCGCTCGGCGGCCGCCTCACGCATCGCGGGCGACACAATGACACAGGCCGCCCGGGAGGCGGCCAGTTCCTTGCGGTACTTGGGGTGGCTGAGGAAGCTCAGCGCATCGGGTCCGGCGGTGGCCAGGGGCGCGAGACGCCGGACTTCGAAGGCTTCGTCGCCCTGCAGCTCGCCACCGAGCGCGTCGACGATCTCACCGAGTTGCAGTGCCACGCCAGTCAGGGCGTCACTTGCCGTTGCCGGCCGGCGCCGCGTTCAGGGCCTTGATGACCTTCTCGGTGATGTCGTGCTTCGGATTGACATACACCGCGTCCTGCAGGATCACGTCGTACTTCTCGGCCTCGGCGACTTGCTTGATGGCGCGCTGGGCGCTCTCGTAGACCTTCTGCAGCTCTTCGCTGCGGCGCAGATTCAGGTCTTCCTGGAACTCGCGGCGCTTGCGTTGGAAGTCGCGGTCCTGGTCCACAAGTTGCCGCTGGCGCGTGTTGCGTTGCGACTCGGACATCGTTGGCGCTTCGCGCTCGAACTTTTCGGAAGCGCTCTTCAGCGCGGCTTCCTGGTCATTGATGTCCTTCTCGCGCTTGAGGAACTCCTGTTCCAGCCGAGCCTGCGCGGCCTTGGCGGCGGGCGCCTCACGCATCACGCGATCCGGGTTTACGACGCCGAAGCGAAAGCCTTCCTGGGCGTGAACAGGCAGCGAGACCGCTGCGATAGCCAGGGCCAGCCCGCTGGCCCAATGGTTGAAATACTTCATCAAAATGACGTTCCGATCTGGAATTGAACCCGCTGGATCCGGTCACCCGGAATCAATGGAACATAGGGGTTGTTCGGATCCAGGACCTCGCGCTGCTGGCGGATCGGGAACGCGTACGCCAAGCGCAGCGGTCCGAGCGGCGAAACCCAGCTGATGCCGATGCCGGCCGAGGCGCGAATCTTCTTCTGGGCCTTGTACTGCTCGTCGGTCTGGCCGCTCACGCGATCGGCAAAGACGTTGCCTGCATCGAGGAAGGTGTACAGGCGCAGCGTCCGATCGTTGCCGGCCCCCGGGAAAGGGGTGCTGAGTTCGATGTTGAACACGGCCTTCTTGGTACCGCCCAGCGCAGCTTGGGTGATCGTGTCGCGCGGACCGAGCGAGTTCTGCTCAAAGCCACGGACGGAGCCCAACCCCCCTGCGTAGAAATTCTTGAAGATCGGGAAGTCCTTGCCTCCAAAAGCCTTGGCTGCACCGAGGTCCGCGTTGAAGGCCAGCGTGTACTGCTTCGACAGCGGGATGAACTGCTGGAACTGGTAGCTGGACTTCAAATAGTTGAAATCACCGCCAACACCCACCTCCAGATTGGCACGCTGCAACCGGCCGCGTGTCGGCACCAAGGCACTGTCGCGACTATCGCGCGCCCACCCCACGGTCAGCGGGATGCCCCAGACTGAGTCCCGGTCGCATCGCAGGGCCAGGTTGGTGCCGCGCTCGCACCCAAAATAGTTCAGGTAGGCATTCGGAACCGAGCGCAGGTAGATGTAGCGGTAATAGTTCGCGTAGGTCGGATTGCCGAGCAGATCGTAAAGGTCGGCAGCATTGAGCAGGGACGACGCCCCGGTCTCGAACTTGTAGCGCTCCACGCCGGCGCCGAAAAAGACCGTATCGACTTCACTGAACGGCACCCCGAATCGGACCGAGCCGCCTTCGCTGGTCAGTGTGTAATCCCCGTCCTGCGAGTAGTACGGCGTCGTCCGCTGGTGGAAGACGCTGAAGGTGCGAGAGATGCCGTCCTTGGTGAAGTACGGATCGGTCGTCGTGAGAGAAATGGTGCGGTTGTACTTGCTGGTGTTGACTTGGAAGCCGAGGTAGTTGCCTGAGCCGAACACGTTTTCCTGAGTGATGCCGAAGTTCAGCGAAATCTTGTCCGCACTCGAGAAGCCCGCACCCAGTTGCAGCGTGCCCGTCGGCTTTTCCTCGACCTGCACGGTCAGATCGACTTGGTCCGGCGACCCCGGCACTTCCTGCGTCTCGACGTTGACTTCCTTGAAATAGCCCAGGCGGTCGACACGCTCGCGCGAGAGCTTGATGCGGTCGCCGTCGTACCAGGAGGCCTCGTACTGGCGGAACTCGCGGCGGATCACTTCGTCGCGCGTCTTGTTGTTGCCGGCCACGTTCACCTTGCGAACGTAGACGCGACGCACCGGCTCAGCCTGGAGTACCAGCGTCACACGGTTGTTCTGGCGGTCGATCTCCGGCTTGGACTGCACCTTGGCGAAGGCGTAGCCGAAGCTCGCGAAATAGTCGCTGAAGGCCTTGGTGGTCTCGGTGACCTCGTCACCGTTGTAGGGCTCGCCCGGCTTGATAGTCACAAGCGACTTGAACTCGTCCTCGCGTCCCAGGTAGTTGCCTTCGAGCTTGACGCCGGAGACGACGTACTTGGGCCCTTCGGTGATGTTCACTGTGATCGACAGATCCTGGCGATCGGGAGAGATCGCCACCTGGGTGGAGTCGATCCTGAACTCCATGTAGCCGCGCGTGATGTAGTAAGAGCGCAGCGTCTCCAGATCGGCGTTGAGCTTGGTGCGTGAGTACTGGTTGGACTTGGTGTACCAGGCCAGCCAGCCCCCCGTGTCTTGGTCGAACAGGCCCAGCAGCGTCGATTCGCTGAAGGCCTGGTTGCCGACCACGCGGATGTCCTTGATGCGCGCCGGCTCGCCCTCGGTGACGGTGAAGGTGAGGTTCACGCGGTTGCGCTCGATGGGCGTGACGGTGGTCACGACATCGACGTTGTAGAGGCTGCGCGTGATGTACTGACGCTTGAGCTCCTGCTCGGCGCGATCGGCCAGCGCCTTGTCGAAAGGACGGCCGTCGGCCAGGCCGATTTCGCGCAGCGCCTTCTGCAGTGCTTCCTTTTCGAACTCCTTGGTCCCCGAGAAGTCGACGCTGGCGATGGTCGGGCGTTCCTCGACGATGACCACCAGCACATTGCCGCTCACGTCGATGCGCACGTCCTTGAACAGTCCCAGGTCGAACAGCGCCCGGATCGCGGCCGAGCCACGATCGTCGGTGTAGGTGTCACCCACGCGCAGCGGTATCGAAGCGAAGATGGTGCCCGGCTCCACCCGCTGAAGGCCTTCGACCCGGATGTCGCGCACCGTGAAAGGCTCGACGGCCCAAGCGGCCGTCGCAGCCAGCGCGCTGGCCACCACCGCTGCCACGCTACGCAGGCGAAAGCGACTGAAGTGTGTGTTCATCTGAGAATTGGGCCGGCGCGCATGGGGGCCGGCAGATAGTTAACCAAAGAGCCGGTTCACGTCGTTGAAGAGTGCAATCGACATCATGACCAGCAGCAGTGCGACCCCCCCGCGCTGCAGCCGATCCATCCAGGCGTCGGAGACGCCCTTGCCGGTCAGGCCCTCCCAAAGATAATACATCAGGTGCCCCCCATCGAGGACCGGCAAAGGCATGAGGTTCAGCACGCCGAGGCTCACGCTGATGAGGGCTAGAAACGTCAGGTATTGGGTCAGGCCCAGACTCGCCGACTTGCCTGCGTAATCGGCGATCGTGAGCGGCCCGCTGATGTTCTTGATCGACGCCTCGCCGATCAGCATCTTGCCCATCATGCGCACCGTGAGCGCCGACACTTCCCAGGTGCGGACCACGCCGCGCCACAAGCCGTCGAAGGCACTCTGCCGCACCGTGAGCATCTCGGGCAGGCTGCCAACGTAGGCGGCGATGCGGCCGACGCGCGCTGCGCCCTCCTCCCGCACCTCGGGTGTCACCTCCAGCGTCAGCGGCTGGCCCTGGCGCTCGATGCGCCAGGCCTGCGTGCGCGCCACGCTGCCGTCAACCGAGGCACGTATGAGTTCGCGCAATTGCTGGCCATCGACGACCTCGACCGCACCGATCGACCGCACCACGTCGCCGCGCTGCAGGCCCGCCTTCTCGGCTGCGCCGCCAGCCATGACCTCGCCGATCTCCGGGCGCGTGAACGGCGCCACGATGCCGATCTTGCGGAACATCTGCGGGTCGGCGTCCTTGGCTCCCATGCGGCTGAGCGGCAGCACGAGCTGGCGCGCGCGGGAACCATCGGCCTGGGCGAGCTCGAGGGTCAGGTCGCGCCCATCCAGCGCCCCGCGCGTGATGCGCCACCGAAGGTCCTCGAAGGACTGCACCGACTCCAGATCGCCATCGAAACCGGCCTGCGTCACGAACTCGCCGCCGCGCAATCCAGCCTCCGCCGCCAGCGAACCGGCGACGGGCGGGCCGAGCACCGCTTTGGGTTCCTGCACGCCGATCCAGTTCACGGCGCTGTAGAGCAGGACCGCCAGCAGCAGGTTGGCGATCGGTCCCGCCGCAACGATGGCGGCACGCGCACGCAGCGGCTGGGTGTTGAAGGCACGGTGGCGCTCTTCCGGCGGCACCGGCGCCTCCCGCTCATCCAGCATCTTCACGTAGCCGCCCAGCGGGAACGCGCCGATGACGAACTCGGTGTCCTGGCCTGGGTGCTGGCGCCGCGGCTTCCAGCGCAGCAGCGTCTTGCCGAAGCCGATCGAGAAGCGCAGCACCCGCACATCGCAGGCGACTGCCACACGGTAGTGCCCGTACTCGTGAACGGCAATGAGCACGCCCAGGGCGACGATGAAGGCAACAACGGTGAGCATGACAGGCTCCTGTGAGCAGCTTCAGGCCGCCAGCCTGATCGCTGCGGCGTTGGCGGCCGCACGCGCGCTGGCGTCGAGCGCCAGCAGGTCCGCCAGCGATCCGGGATTGGAAGGCGCCACCGCCTCCAAAGTTTCCATGTTCACGGCGTGGATGCGATCGAAACGCAGGCGTCGGTCGAGGAAGGCCTCGACCGCGACCTCGTTGGCCGCATTGAGGACGGCCGTGGTGCCCGGTGGCGCACGCAGGGTCTGCCAGGCGAGGTCGAGCCCGGGGAAGCGGCCGGCGTCCGGGACTTCGAAGGTCAATGCGCCCAGCGTGCGGAAGTCGAGACGGGCGGTGCCGCTCTCGACCCGCGCCGGCCAGGCCAGGCCACAGGCGATGGGCACGCGCATGTCCGGCGTGCCCAGCTGCGCCAGCACCGAGCCGTCGACGAACTGCACCATCGAGTGGATCACGCTTTGCGGGTGGATGACGACCTCGATCTGCTCGGGCGACACGCCAAAGAGATGGCGGGCCTCGATCACCTCGAGCGCCTTGTTCATCATGGTCGCTGAGTCGACCGAGATCTTGCGGCCCATGACCCAGTTGGGGTGCGCACAGGCCTGCTCGGGCGTGACGGCAGCGAGCGTATGCGCCTCGCGCTCGCGGAAGGGACCGCCCGAAGCCGTCAGGACAATCTTGTCGATGCGCTGCGGCCAGACCGCCGGATCTTCCGGCAGGCATTGGAAGATCGCCGAATGCTCGCTGTCGATGGGCAGCAAGGTGGCGCCGCCGCGACGCACGGCCTCCATGAACAGTTCACCGCCCACCACCAGCGCTTCCTTGTTGGCCAGCAGCAGGCGCTTGCCGGCACGCGCGGCGGCCAGACAGGGCGCCAGGCCCGCGGCGCCGACGATGGCCGCCATGACGATGTCGACATCGTCGTCCGATGCTATCGTTTCGATAGCATCTTGCGCAATGATGACGCGGGTTTCAAGCCCGTTTTGCTTGAGCTTTTCGGCCAGCAGTGCAGCGTGCGGCTCGCTCGCCATGGCCGCGAACCGCGGCCGGAAGCGCGCGCACTGCGCCAGTAACTCGTCCACCTTGGTGGCCGCCGACAGCGCGAAGACCTCGAAGCGTTCCGGGTGTCGGGCGATCACGTCCAGCGTGCTGACACCCACCGAGCCGGTCGAGCCCAGCACGGTGACGCGTTGGCGGGGAACGGAAAGGTTCTTCACAGGGACGCGAGCATCATCGCGAGCGGCAGCGTCGGCAACAGGGCATCCACCCGGTCCAGCACGCCGCCGTGGCCGGGCAGGAGCTGACTGCTGTCTTTGGCACCGGCGCTGCGCTTGATGAGCGACTCGACCAGGTCGCCCACGACGCTCATCGCGGCGAGGAACAGCGCGCCCAGCGCCAGCAGCCACCAGCCGCGCCCCGCAAGGTGCGAGTAGAGGCTGGGCACCAGCGCCCCTGCTGCGCGATCGGCCCAGACCCAGACGAAGGCAAGCACCAGCACGCCGATCATGCCGCCCCAGACGCCCTCCCAGCTCTTGCCTGGACTGATCGCCGGTGCCAGCTTGTTGCGCGTGAACTTGAGGCCGAAGGCGCGCCCCGCGAAATAGGCGAACACGTCGGCCACCCACACGAGCACCAGGATCGACAACAGGAAATTGATCCCGATCATGCGAGCCTGCACCACGGCCAGCCACGCCACCCAGAGCGCCAGGAGCCCGCCGACGAGCCGCAGCGGTTTGGGAATTCGCGGCCAGCCCGGCACGGCCACCTTGAGCAGGGCGCCGCCGACCAGCACCCACGCGGCGCCGGCGACGATCCACAGGCCGGTCAGCCGCACCTCGAGCAAGCCCAGAACCCAGGACAGGACGCACAGCGCCAAGGCCTCGAAACCGATGAACAGCGCCATGCGCGGGCCGTAGCCGTTGAGCCGACCCCACTCCCAGCCGGCAGCCGCGATCATCGCCAGCATGATGCAGGCGAAGGGAACGTGGGAGCCGGGATAGAACAGTGCGGGCAGCAGGATCGCCAGCAGGACGAGCGCGGTGATGATGCGTTGCTTGAGCATGCGCGCCGTCAGGCTGTCTGTTGCTGGGGCGCCGCCGGAGCGGCAGCGCCATCGAGTTGGGCCGAGGTCTGGCCGAAGCGCCGTTCGCGCCGACCGAAGGCGGCGATCGCCTCGTCCAGCGCGGCCTCGTCGAAATCGGGCCACAGGCGATCGCTGAAGAACAGCTCCGCATAAGCGCTCTGCCACAGCAGGAAATTGGACAGTCGCTGCTCGCCGCCGGTGCGGATGAACAGGTCCGGGTCGGGCACGTGGGCCAGCGCCATCGCACGATCGAGGTTGAGCTCGGTCGGCGGCAGCCCCTGTGCAGCCAGCTTGGCGGCGGCCTGCGCGACGTCCCAGCGCCCGCCATAGTTGAAGCAGACGTTGAGTACCAGCCGCACGTTGTGTGCCGTGGCAGCCTCCGCCTGCGCAAGGCCATTGCGGATGCGCTCCGACAGACCCTGGCGCTCGCCGACGAAATGCAGCCGAACGCCATCGGCCTGCAGCCGCGGCACCTCGCGCCCCAGCGCCATCACCAGCAATTCCATCAGGCCCGATACCTCGTCCTGCGGCCGGTTCCAGTTCTCGGACGAGAAGGCGAACACGGTGAGCACCGCCACACCCCGGTCGGCGCAGGCCTTGACGCAGCGGCGCAGCGACTCGACGCCCTGTTTGTGCCCCGCCACGCGGGGCAGGAAGCGCCGGGTGGCCCAGCGGCCATTGCCATCCATCACGATGGCGATGTGATGCGGAACGGTGCGCGAGGCACTCATCGAGCGGTTCGGGGCGACGATGGTTCGGCCCGGGATCAGACGGCCATGATCTCCGCCTCTTTGGCGGTGACCAGCTTGTCGATCTCGGCGATGTAGCGGTCGGTGACCTTCTGGATGTCGGCCTCGGCGCGCTTCTGGTCGTCCTCGGAGGCCTGCTTGTCCTTGACTAGCTTTTTCACGGCCTCGTTGGCATCGCGGCGCAGGTTGCGCGTGGCGATCTTGGCGTTCTCGCCCTCGTTGCGTGCCAGCTTGGTCATCTCCTTGCGGCGCTCCTCGCTCATCGGCGGCATCGGCACACGGATGAGGTCGCCCATGCTGGCGGGGTTCAGGCCCAGGTCGCTTTCGCGGATGGCCTTCTCGATCTTGGCGCCCATGCCCTTTTCCCAGGGCTGCACGCTGATCGTGCGAGCATCGATCAGCGCCACGTTCGCCACCTGCGACAGCGGCACCTGCGAGCCGTAGTAGTCCACGTGCACGGCATCGAGCAGCGCCGGGTTGGCACGGCCGGTGCGGATCTTCGACAGGTTGTTCTGGAAGGCCGCGATCGACTGTTTCATCTTCGCTTCGGCCTGGTTGCGGATATCTGCAATGGTCATCAGTGAGTCTCCTGGGCATGCACCAGCGTGCCCTCGTCCTCGCCCATCACGACGCGCTTGAGGGCGCCATTCTTGAAGATCGAGAACACCTTGATCGGCAGGTTCTGGTCGCGGCACAGCGCGAACGCGGTCGCATCCATGATGCCGAGGTTCTGGGCAATGGCCTCGTCGAAGCTGAGCTTCGAATAGCGGGTGGCCGACGGATCCTTCTTGGGGTCGGCGCTGTAGACGCCGTCGACCTTGGTGGCCTTGAGCACCAGTTCGGCGCCGATCTCGGCGCCACGCAGCGCGGCCGCGGTGTCGGTGGTGAAGAAGGGGTTGCCGGTGCCGGCCGCGAAGATCACGACCTTGCCTTCCTCGAGGTACTGCAGCGCCTTGGGCCGCACGTAGGGCTCGACGACCTGCTCGATCGCGATGGCCGACATCACGCGCGCCGTGAGGCCCTGCTTGTTCATGGCATCGGCCAGCGCCAGCGAATTCATCACAGTGGCCAGCATGCCCATGTAATCGGCGGTGGCACGGTCCATGCCGACGGAGCCACCTGCGACGCCGCGGAAGATGTTGCCGCCGCCGATGACGACGGCCACCTCGACGCCGAGGTTCACCACTTCCGCCACCTCCTCCACCATGCGCACGATCGTCGCGCGGTTGATGCCGAAGGCATCGTCACCCATCAGTGCCTCACCCGACAGCTTCAACAAGATTCGCTTGTGGGCTGGGCGGGCGTCGGGCATGGGCAAGGTCCTCTGGAGGTTGGCGGTGGGAGTGTAAGTCGTGGAGAAGTCAGGACGGGGCGGCGCCACGACGGCGCGCGCCCCGGCGGGCGGACTCAGGCGGCGGCCTTGGCGGCAGCGACCTGGGCGGCCACCTCGGCCGCGAAGTCGTCGACCTTCTTCTCGATGCCTTCGCCGACCACGAAGAGCGTGAAGCCCTTGATGGTGGTGCCCTTTTCCTTGAGCATCTGCTCGACGGTCTGCTTGTCGTTCTTCACGAAAGCCTGGTTGTGCAGCGAGACTTCCTTGAGGAACTTCTGCACGCCGCCTTCGATGCGCTTGGCAACGATGTCGGCCGGCTGCGGCTGCTTGCCGGCGGCTTCGGCGGTCTTGCGGTCTTCCTCGGCCTTGCCGGCGGCGACCGAGCGTTCCTTCTCGATCAGCTCGGCGGGCACGTCGGCCGACGTCAGCGCGACCGGCTTCATGGCGGCCACGTGCATCGCCACGTCCTTGGCGGCCGTGTCGTCACCTTCGAACTCGACCACCACGCCGATGCGCGTGCCGTGCAGGTACGACGCCAGCTTGGCATCCGAAGCGAAGCGCTTGAAGCGGCGGAAGCTCATGTTCTCGCCGATCTTGCCGATCAGGCCCTTGCGCACGTCTTCCAGCGTGGGGCCGAAGCTGTCCTGCGAGTAGGGCAGCGCGCCCAGCGCGGCCAGGTCGGCCGGGTTGTGCTTGGCGACCAGTTCGGCAGCGGCCTGGGCCATGGCGATGAACGAGTCGTTCTTGCTCACGAAGTCGGTTTCGCTGTTGACTTCGACCATGGCGCCGGTCTTGCCGTCGAGGTACGCGGCGACCACGCCTTCGGCCGTGACGCGGGCGGCGGCCTTGCCAGCCTTGTTGCCCAGCTTGACGCGCAGGATCTCCTCGGCCTTTTCCATGTTGCCTTCGGCCTCGGTCAGGGCCTTCTTGCACTCCATCATCGGCGCGTCGGTCTTGGCGCGCAGTTCGGCGACCATGCTTGCGGTGATTGCAGCCATTTGATTACTCCGTCCGTTATCTCAAATTCAGATTAAAAAAAAGGGGCAACGAAGCCCCTTCTTCAGGCTCGCGCAGCGCCAGCTCAGGCGGACGCGCCCTCTTCGACTTCGACGAATTCGTCGCTGCCTTCGGCGGCCACGGCCTTGACCACGTCGGCGGCCGCGTTGTTGCGGCCTTCGATCACGGCGTCGGCCATGCCGCGGGCATACAGCGCCACGGCCTTGGACGAGTCGTCGTTGCCGGGGATCACGTAGTCGATGCCTTCGGGCGAGTGGTTGGAGTCGACCACGCCGATCAGCGGGATGCCCAGCTTCTTGGCTTCGGCGACGGCGATCTTGTGAAAGCCCACGTCGATCACGAAGATGGCGTCGGGCAGCGCAACCATGTCCTGGATGCCGCCGATGTCCTTCTCGAGCTTCTCGATTTCGCGGGTGAAGGTCAGCTGTTCCTTCTTCGACATGCTGTCGAGGCCGGCCTCCTGCTGGGCCTTCATGTCCTTCAGGCGCTTGATGGAGGTCTTGACCGTCTTGAAGTTGGTCAGCATGCCGCCGAGCCAGCGGGTGTCGACGTAGGGCATGCCGGCGCGGCGGGCCTCGTCGGCGACGAGTTCACGGGCCTGGCGCTTGGTGCCCACGAACAGGATGGTGCCGCGGTTGGCGGTCAGTTGCTTGGCGTACTTCTGCGCCTCCTGGAACATCGGCAGCGATTTTTCCAGGTTGATGATGTGGATCTTGTTGCGGCTGCCGAAAATGAACGGCGCCATCTTGGGGTTCCAGAAGCGGGTTTGGTGACCGAAGTGGACACCGGCTTCCAGCATTTCACGCATGGTGGTGGACATTGAATTGCTCCAAAGGTTGGGTCTTGAATCCAGCCCGCTTCCGGGCATCGCCTGGGCTGCGTATGCACTGGGTGTGCTGCAGACCGGCCATGCACCGGACACCTTGAAAGGGCTGGTTCGCGGATGCATCCCGCCAATGACATGCCACTCGAGTGACGAGCCAGCAGCGGAACTCAAAGAGTATAGCATGCAGAGGCGATTTCAGCCGGGTGATTCACCTCCGGTTGCATGCCGGGGCGGCGCAGGCCGCCCATGTTCCCTGACCTCAACCCCGTCCTGCCGATGTCCCCGATGCCCGAACCCGCCGCCCTCCCCGACCTGGTCACCACCCGCGAGGCCCTGCAGACGGGCCGCACCGACGCCCGCACCGAAGTGGAGCGCGCCATCGCCGCGGCCGAGGCGCCCGCCAACGCCCACAGCTTCCTGCGCACCGACTTCGACGGCGCCCGCGCTGCGGCCGCGGCCGCGCGCGCCGAGCAGCCCCTGGCCGGCTTGGCAGTGTCGGTGAAGGACCTGTTCGACATCGCCGGCCAGCCCACGCCCGCCGGTTCGGTGGTGCTGGCCCATTCGCCCGCTGCCACTGCCCATGCACCCGCAGTCGCGCGCCTGCTGGCGGCCGGCGGCGCGCTCATCGGCCGCACCAACATGACCGAGTTCGCCTTTTCCGGCGTCGGCGTGAACCCGCACCACGGCACGCCGGTGAACGTGGCCGATGCCCGGACCCCGCGCGTGCCGGGCGGCTCGTCGTCGGGCGCTGCGATTTCGGTCGCCACCGGCGCGGCCTTCGTCGGCCTGGGTTCGGACACCGGCGGCTCGATCCGTATCCCCGCCGCCCTGAACGGCATCGTCGGCTTCAAGAACACCGCGCGCCTGGTGCCCACAGCCGGCGCGGTGCCGCTGTCGACCACACTGGACACCGCCTGCGCCATGACGCGCTCGGTGCGCGACGCCGTGGTCGCGCACGAAATCCTGGCCGATCGCCGCGTCACGCCGGACGCCACCCTGCTCGCTCAGCGCCGCCTGGCGGTGGTGAAGGACGTTTTCCTCGATGGCCTCGACGCCACGGTCGCCGCCGCCTTCGATCGCACCCTGCGCCAATTGCGCGCAGCCGGCGCCGCGATCGACGAGATCGCCCTGCCCCCGCTGGCCGACCTGCCGGCGATCAACGCCACGGGCGGCTTCTCGGCGGCCGAGGCCTACGCCTGGCACCGACTGCTGCTGGAGCGCAGCGCGGCGGGCTACGACCCGCGCGTGGCGCAACGCATCCTCAAAGGGGCGAGGATGAAGGCCTACGAGTACATCGACCTCGTTCACGCGCGCGCCGCCTGGATCGGCCGCATGGAAACGGCGCTGGCGCCCTACGACGCGATCCTCTCGCCCACCGTGCCGATCGTCGCGCCGCCGCTGGCCGACGTGGCACCCGGCGAGGAACGCGATGCCGAGTTCTTCCGCGTCAACGCGCTGCTGCTGCGCAACCCCTCGGTCGTGAACATGCTCGACGGCTGCGCCATCTCGATCCCCTGCCATGCGCCGGACGAACTGCCGGTGGGCCTCATGCTGTGGCATGCCGCGCTGCACGACGACACCGTGCTCGCCGTCGCCGCACAGGCCGAACAGGCGCTACGAAATCGATAGCTTCCCGCGCAGACTGGGCGGGCGCTGCAGCCCCGTTTGGCTTGAATCTACGGCGCACGACCCGGTGCAAGGGACTGCGGGATTGGGGCGCTCCGGTGCCGCAGCGGCACAGGGTGGCGCCAGTGCAACGCCCGAGGACAGTGAAGGTGTAAGCGACAGGGCGGGCGTCGGCAGCTCGTCTATCCTCGGACGTCCGGCGCGCCGCTGACGCGCCCTGCAGCACTCTCTCGTTCCATGAAAATCGCCATCGTGGGCGCCGGCATCATCGGCGTGACCACTGCCTGGGAGCTGGCCTGCGACGGCCACGAGGTCCACGTCTTCGATCGCCGCGGCGCCGCCGCCGAGGAATCCAGTTTCGCGAATGCCGGCGTGGTCGCGCCGGGCTACGTCACTCCGTGGGCCGCGCCGGGCATGCGCATGAAGGTGCTGCGTTCGCTGCTCTCTTCGCACGGCGCCATCAAGCTGCGCTGGCCGCTCAAGGCGGGCGACATCGGCTGGATGCGCCAGTGGCAGCGCGCCTGCACCCTCGAGACCTACCTGGCCAACCGCGCACGCATGCAGCGTCTGGCTTTCTACAGCCGCACGCGCCTGCACGAAATCGTCCAGGCGAGAGAGCTGAGCTACGAGCGCAGCGACGGCTACCTGGTGCTGCTGCGCGGCAAGCGCGAGAAGAAGCTCGTGCAGCCCGGCCTGGACGTGCTGCGCGAAGCCGGCAGCGTGTTCCGCGAGGTCGATGCCGACGAGGCACGCCGCATCGAGCCTGCCCTGTCCACCGACAGCAAACTCGTGGGCGCCATCCACCTGCCCGAGGACGAAGTCGGCAACTGCCGCCAGTTCGCCATGCTGCTCAAGCGCGAGGCAGAGGATTTCGGCGTGCAGTTCTTCTTCAACTGCGACATCGCGCCGTTGTCGCGCGCGGCGCCGCGCTCGCTGCAGCTGGCCGGCGGCTCCGAAGCCGTGCCTTACGACGCCGTGGTGGTGTGCGCCGGCGTGGCCTCGGCGGCGCTGCTCAAGCCGATTGGCGTGCGCATCCCGATCGCGCCGGTGTACGGCCACTCGATCAGCGCCGCGATCCGCGAGCCGCTCAACGCGCCGCGCAGCGCCGTCATGGACGAGCGCTACAAGGTCGCGATCAGCCGCCTGGGCCTGCGCGTGCGCGTGGCCGGCAGTGCCGAACTGGGCGGCAACCCGGCTGCGCTCCACCCGGCCGCGCTGCAAACCCTCTACAAGGTGCTGCACGACTGGTTCCCGGGCGCCGCACAGCTCGGTTCGGGCGTGCAGCAATGGAAGGGCGCACGCCCCATGCTGCCCGACGGCCCGCCCGTCATCGGCCCGAGTGGCGTGCCCGGCGTGTGGCTGAATCTCGGCCATGGCTCCAGCGGCTGGGCGCTTTCGTGCGGCAGCGCGCGTGTGTTGGCCGACATGGTGGGCGGCCGCGCGGCCGAGATCGACCTCGACGGGCTGGGCCTGGAGCGGCTGCTTCGCGCTTGAGCCGCGGCATGCCGAGCGCGTGCGGCCAGCGTCAGAATCGCCGCATGCAGCGCATCCATCCCGACCGAATCCCCGCACCGCTGCCGCTGTTCGGCACGCAGGCCACGCGCCGCCTCGAGCAGGCCGCCGCGGCCGTCCTGCCCCCGCACACGCTGATGCAGCGCGCCGGCCTTGCCGTGGCGAGGATGGCCATGGCCATCGCGCCGAATGCGCGTTCGGTATGGATCGCCTGCGGCCCCGGCAACAACGGCGGTGACGGCTTCGAGGCGGCCCTGCATCTTCAGCAGCGCGGCTACGCGCCGACGGTGACCTGGATCGGCGACCCATCGCGCTTGCCATCCGACGCGCAGGCGTCGCTGCGCCGTGCAAAGGCAGCCGGCGTCACGATCGCCGACGAGCCGCCGGCCTCGCCCGACCTGGCCATCGACGCCCTGCTCGGCCTGGGCAGCACGCGCGCGCCGGAAGGCCGCATGGCGCAGTGGCTGCAGCGCATGCACGACAGCGCGACGCCGGTGCTGGCGGTCGATCTGCCCTCGGGCCTGGACGCCGATACCGGCCGCCATGCTATGGATTTCATAGCTGGAAGCGCCCGTCCCGCGGGCGCTGCAGCCCGTTTTTGCTTGAGCCTGCTCAGCTTGAAGCCCGGCCTCTTCACCGCCGAAGGGCGCGACTGGGCCGGCGAGGTCTGGTTCGACGACCTGGGTTGCGCGCCCGTGCCGGCAATCGCGGCCGATGCCGAGTTGGCCGCCACCCCCGCCGACACGCGCCGCGCCCATGCCTCGCACAAGGGCAGCTACGGCGACGTCGCCGTGCTCGGCGGCGTGCCGGGCATGGCGGGCGCTGCGGTGCTGGCCGCGACGGCCGCGCTGCACGCTGGCGCCGGGCGCGTGTTCGTCGGCCTGCTGGGCGCCGAGGTGGCCTGGGACAGCACCCAGCCGGAGCTGATGTTCCGCGATGCCGGCTCGCTGCCCGCCCCCGGCCAGACGCTGGTCTGCGGTTGCGGCGGCGGCGACGCGGTGCGCGCCGTGTTGCCGCGCGCGCTGGCCCACGCCGGCCCGCTGGTGCTGGACGCGGATGCGCTCAATGCGCTGGCGGGTGACGCGCAGTTGCAGTCCCTTCTCGCCGCGCGCAAGGCCGCCACGGTGATGACGCCGCATCCACTGGAGGCGGCGCGACTGCTGGGCAGCGACACGCGCCGCGTGCAGGCCGACCGGCTGGCCGCGGCGCAGACGCTGGCCAGTCGGCACGGTTGCACGGTGGTGCTCAAGGGCTCGGGCACCGTCGTCGCGCATCCGGGTGAGCGGCCATCGATCAACCCGACCGGCAACGCCCGGCTGGCGACGGCGGGCACGGGCGACGTGCTGGCCGGCATGGTGGGCGCCGTCCTCGCCGCCGGCCACCCGCCGCGCGAGGCCGCGGTTGCGGCCGTGTGGCAGCACGGCGCCCTGGCCGATCGCTGGCAGGCCAACCGGCCGCTGGCGGCATCCGCTCTGGCGCGCGCCGGCTTCTAAAAGAAAACGGGCCCGAAGGCCCGTCCTGCTTGCGCAAGCAGCTATCAAAAAGATAGCGCCTGCGTGTCAGCTCGCGCGCTCAGCCTCGGCCCACGAAAGGCATCTTGGTCGCCATCACCGTGTGGAAGAGCACGTTGGCCTCCAGCGGCAGGTTGGCCATGTAGAGCACCGACTGCCCCACCACCGAGACGTCCATCGTGGGCTCGGCGGCGATCTCGCCATTGGCCTGCGGCACGCCCTTCTGAAAGCGCGCGGCCAGCTCGGTCAGCGCATTGCCGACGTCGATCTGCCCCACCGCGATGTCCCACTTGCGGCCATCGAGCGCCGCCGTCTTGGTCAGGCCCTGCACCGCGTGTTTGGTCGACGTGTAGGCGGCCGAGTTGGGCCGCGGCGTGGTGGCCGAGATCGAGCCGTTGTTGATGATGCGTCCGCCCTGCGGCGTCTGCGCCTTCATCGTGCGGAAGGCCTGCTGCAGGCAATAGAACATGCCGTTGAGGTTGATGTCGACCACGCCCTTCCACTGCTCGGGCGTCCAGTCCTCGAACGGGCCCGGCGGGTTGCCCACGCCGGCGTTGTTGAAGAGCAGGTCGACCCGGCCGAAGCGCTCGACCACGGCGGCGAAGAGCGCCGCCACGGATTCGGGATTCGACACGTCGGTGGGCACGGTGAAGGCGCGGTCGCCGGCACCGGATTCGTCGGCCACCGCGTCGAGCGGGTCGGGCCGGCGGCCCGCCAGCGCCACGCGCCAGCCGTCGTTCAGCAGGGCCAGCGCCGCCGCTCGGCCGATGCCGGTGCCGGCGCCGGTCACGATGGCGACGCCCTTCGAAGTCATCTCGTTCATGGATTCAATCTCCAGGGGAAAGCGCGAACAGGGCCGGGCATGCGCCTCAGGGCCGCGGCGCCTTGCGTTTCTTCTTCATCTTGCCGGCCGCCTTCTTGACGGCCGACCTCAGCGCCTGCATCGGCGAAGACGGCATGCGCTCCGCACGCTCGCCACGCTCCGCCGACTTGGCCGCGGCCTTGCGCGACTGGCGCTTGTCCGAGGCCTTGGCCGGCACGCCCGAGGCGCCCGCGATGCCCTTGTCCTTGAGCGCACGCGCCGTGAGCTCCTCGCCCTCGCGCACCAGGCGGAAGTCGATCTTGCGGCCATCCAGGTCGACGCGGCTGACCTGCACCCGCACCCGGCTGCCGATGGCGTAGCGGATGCCGGTGCGTTCGCCACGCAGCTCCTGCCGCGCCTCGTCGAACTTGAAGTACTCGCCACCGAGCTCCGTGATGTGCACCAGGCCCTCGACGTACATCGCATCGAGCGTGACGAAGATGCCGAAGGTGGTGACGGCCGTGACCACGCCGCCGTACTCCTCGCCCAGGTGCTCGCGCATGTACTTGCACTTGAGCCAGGCTTCGACGTCGCGGCTGGCCTCGTCGGCGCGGCGTTCGTTGGCGCTGCAATGCAGGCCCGCCGCTTCCCAGCCCTGCAGCTCCTTGGCGGGTACCACCGTGGCCTTGGCAGGCTTGCTCGTCGGCGCCTTCACCCGGGCCGCCAGGCGCTTGGCCAGCTTGGCCTGCGCCTCGCCCGGCGTCGGCAGCAACGGCAGCTGGTACTTGGTGTTGGCCAGGATGGCCTTGATCACGCGGTGCACCAGCAGGTCGGGGTAGCGCCGGATCGGGCTGGTGAAGTGCGTGTAGGCCTCGTAGGCCAGGCCGAAGTGGCCGCTATTGATCGGGGTGTAGATCGCCTGCTGCATCGAGCGCAGCAGCATGGTGTGGATCTGCTGCGCGTCGGGCCGCTCCTTGGTCGCCGCCGCGATGGCCTGGAACTCCGAGGGATGCGGCTCGTCGCTGATCGACATGCCCACGCCCATGGCCTTGAGATAGCTGCGCAGGATCTCCTTCTTCTCGGGGGTGGGGCCTTCGTGCACGCGGTACAGGCCCGGGTGCTTGCCCTGCGCGATGAAGTCGGCGCTGCAGACGTTCGCGGCGAGCATTGCCTCCTCGATCAGGCGGTGCGCCTCGTTGCGCGTGCGCGGCACGATCTTCTCGATGCGGCCGGCGTCGTCGCAGATGATCTGCGTCTCGGTGGTCTCGAAGTCGACCGCGCCGCGCTTGCCGCGCTGCTTGAGCAGTGCGCGGTACACGTCGGCGAGGTTGATGAGGTCCTGCACCCGCTCCTTGCGCTTGGCCGCCTCGGGCCCGCGCGTGTTGGCGAGGATGGTCGCCACCTCGGTGTAGGTGAAGCGGGCGTGGCTGAACATCACCGCCGGGTAGAACTGGTAGGCGTAGATCTCGCCCTCGGCCGTGACGAGCATGTCGCACACCATGCACAGGCGCTCGACCTCGGGGTTGAGCGAGCACAGGCCGTTGCTCAGCTTCTCGGGCAGCATCGGGATCACGCGGCGGGGGAAGTACACGCTGGTCGCGCGGTCGTACGCATCGATGTCGATGGCCGAGCCGGTCTTCACATAGGCGCTCACGTCGGCGATGGCCACCAGCAGGCGCCAGCCGTTGTTGCCGCGCGAGCGGCCGATCTTCGCGGGCTCGCAGTACACAGCGTCGTCGAAGTCGCGCGCGTCCTCGCCGTCGATGGTCACCAGCGGCACGTCGGTGAGGTCGATGCGCCCCTTCTTGTCGGCGGCACGCACCTTGTCGGGCAACGCCCTGGCCTCGGCCAGGCAGGCATCGGAAAACACGTGCGGCACACCGTACTTGCGCACGGCGATCTCGATCTCCATGCCCGGGTCGTCGATCTCGCCGAGCACCTCGGTCACGCGGCCGACGGGCTGCCCGAAGAGCGCGGGCGGTTCGGTGAGTTGAACGACGACCACCTGCCCGGTCTTGGCGGTGCCGGTGGCGCCCTTGGGGATCAGCACGTCCTGGCCGTAGCGCTTGTCTTCGGGCGCGACGAGCCAGATGCCGCCCTCGTGCAGCAGGCGGCCGATGATGGGTTGTTCGGGTCGCTCGACAATCTCCACCACACGCCCCTCGGGGCGACCGCGGCGGTCGAGCCGCACGATGCGCGCCTTGACGCGGTCCTTGTGCAGCACCGCGCGCATCTCGTTGGGCGGCAGGTAGATGTCGGCTTCGCCATCGTCGCGCTGCACGAAGCCGTGTCCGTCGCGATGGCCTTGTACTGTTCCTTCGATTTCTTCCAGCAAGCTGCCGGAGGGGCCTGTATTTTTGATATGATCTCCTTCGTTCCTGAAATTCAAAACATGACTGCAGCGCCGAACGGTACAGCAGTTATGAGGGCCCAGGTGGCGGAATTGGTAGACGCACTAGTTTCAGGTACTAGCGAGTAACATCGTGGAGGTTCGAGTCCTCTCCTGGGCACCAACAACAGATGAAGCCACCGGCCAACCCGGTGGCTTTTTTCTTGGCCGAACGCCGCCTCGGTCACCACGCAGCAACGACGATGCAACCCGGCCCGCAAGGCCATCGCATCGTCGAATCGCAAGGCGTCAGTCACTCGGCGGTTCGTTCGCACCTTCTCAGATCGGCACGCCGATCAGGTCGTGGCCTTCGGTCCCGACGATGCGGGCCCGCGTGAACTCACCGACCTTGAGCTGCTTGCTGATCTTCTCGGGCGGCAGCAGCCGCACGATTCCGTCGATCTCTGGCGCGTCGGCATAGCTGCGGCCGAGGCCGCCCTTGCGGCCGAGTGCCGGCGCCGAATCGACCAAGACCTGCATCGTGGCGCCGATGCGCCGCGTGAGTCGTGCGGTGGATACCGCTTCGGCGACCTCCATGAAGCGAGCGCGCCGCGCCTCGCGTTCCGGCTCGGGCAACATGCCGGGCAACGCATTCGCCGTGGCGCCATCGACCGGGCTGTAAGCAAAGCAGCCTGCGCGGTCGATGCCTGCTTCGCGGATGAAATCGAGCAAATGCTCGAACTCCGCCTCCGTCTCGCCGGGGAAGCCGGCGATGAAGGTGCTGCGGATCACCAACTGCGGGCACATCTCGCGCCAGCGTGCGATGCGTTCGAGGTTCTTCTCGCCGCTGGCAGGCCGCTTCATGCGGCGCAGCACATCCGGATGGCTGTGCTGCAGGGGCACGTCGAGGTACGGCAGCACCTTGCCTTCGGCCATCAGCGGGATGATCTCGTCCACACTTGGGTACGGATACACGTAATGCAAGCGAACCCAGGCGCCATAAGGCTCGGCGATCTCGCCGAGTGTGCGCACCAGTTCGAGCATGCGCGTCTTCACCGGCTTGCCGTCCCAGAAGCCCGTGCGGTACTTCACGTCGACACCGTAGGCCGAGGTGTCCTGGCTGATCACCAGCAGTTCCTTCACGCCCCCTTCGAAGAGCGCCCTCGCCTCCTTGAGCACGTCGCCCACGGGCCGCGACACGAGGTCGCCGCGCATGGAAGGAATGATGCAGAAGGTGCAACGGTGGTTGCAGCCTTCGCTGATCTTCAGATAAGCGTAGTGCTTGGGGGTCAGCTTGATGCCCATGGGGGGCACCAGATCGATGAAGGGATCGTGCGGCTTCGGCAGGTTGGCATGCACGGCGTCCATCACCTCCTGCGTCGCATGCGGCCCGGTGACGGCGAGCACGCTGGGATGCATCTGGCGCACCAGGTTGCCGCCATCGTCCCCCGACTTCGCGCCGAGGCAACCCGTGACGATGACGCGCCCGTTCTCGGCCAGCGCCTCGCCGATGGTGTCGAGGCTTTCCTTCACCGCGTCGTCGATGAAGCCGCAGGTATTCACGATCACGAGATCGGCACCCTCGAAGGTCTTGGCCGTCTGATAGCCCTCGGCGCTCAACTGGGTGAGGATGAGTTCGGAATCGGTGAGGGCCTTGGGGCAGCCCAGGCTCACGAACCCGACCTTGGGGGCAGCCGCGCTTCGTTCGGGGGAGACAACTTCGCTCATGCGCCTATTGTCCCAGTTCTGCGGCCGACGGGCCGCGAGGCGCAGCGGCGCTCAGGGGCGCTTCAGGCCGAAGGCGCCAAGCACCTGTTCGGTGTTCTTCTGCATCTGCTCCTGCATCTGCACGAAAACGTTCTTCGACTGTTCGACGTAGCTACCCATCAGGCCCTGCAGCATCGGCGACTGCATGGTCATGAAGTGCGACCACATCTCGGGCGTCAGCGTCTGCGCCTTTTCGGCGAGTTGCGCCTGCACCTCCGTCATCGCCTGGATGTTCTTCTCGAGGTACGGTCCCATGAAGCCCTGCATGGCCTGGCCATAGAAGCGAATGATGCTGGCCAGCACCTGCTCGGTGAACATCGGCGCACCGCCCGCCTCTTCTTCCAGGATGATCTGCAGCAGGATGCTGCGCGTGAGGTCGTCGCCGCTCTTGGCATCGCGGACGACGAAGCTGGCGCCTTCGATCACGAGTTGCTTGACCTCCGCCAGCGTGATGTAGGCGGAGGTGTCGGTGTCGTACAGGCGGCGGTTCGGATACTTCTTGATCACTCGCTGCGGCGACTTGGAAGCAACCTTCTTGCTCTGCACTGCAAACTCCTTCAGATGGCGCGCCCGACGAGGGCTCGGGACATTCTAGGGAGACGTTTTGTTGCACCGCGCCAAGGTTTACCCTCACGGCCCGTCAAGCCCGGCTGCACGAGCCGTCAAAGGCTGGCGCTGGCGTATTCCGCCCCGCAGTTGCGGCACTTGGCGGTCTCGACGCTGCCGTCCTCGCTGTCGTGGAAGCTCAGCAAGGTCTTGGTGCCGCTGAATACCCAGCAGCGCGGGCAATGCTCATGGCCCGCCACGGGCAGGTAGCCGCGGGCCCGCTGCTCGGCGCGCTCACGCGTCACCGTGATGCCATGCTGGCGCTCCGCGCGGGCCACGTCCTCGGCCGCCATCGAATGGTGGCGACCCGCGGCGCGATCGTTGATGCCGTACACCACACGAGCGAATTCCAGTGGCGCCTGTCGCAACAGGGCCGCCAGTCGCTGTTCGGTGCGCATGGCGTCGACGGGGGTTTCGGACGGGCTGATCACGTGGGAAATTCAAAGACGCCGGCCCTTGCGGCCAGACTCCTCGGCAAGGTACCACAACAGCAACGTTGCCGCCATCGACCCGATTGGCTATGCACGCCAGCCGGATCGCCAAAGCCCGAGATGCGCATGGCAAAAGCCATGCGACCCACGGCGCGAAACGCCGCGGCGGCTTGGACGGAAAAGGGAAATTGGTAGGCGCGATTGGACTCGAACCAACGACCCCCACCATGTCAAGGTGGTGCTCTAACCAGCTGAGCTACGCGCCTAGGTTGTATTCGAGACCGCAAGTATAGCGCGATTTCACACGCTCTCTCAGCGTCGGCGCGCAGAACGCACACCGGCCACCCCGGTGACGATGCCCAGCACATGCGCCAGCCGCGCGGTGTCGGCGATCTCGACGGTGAAGGTCATCCACGCCGTGCCCTTTACCGACTGCGTCTGGACGCCGATGACGTTCATCTTCTCGCGCGCGAACACGTCGGAGATGTCGCGCAGCAGCCCTTGTCGATCGGCCGCCTCCACCGACACGTCGACCGCATAGACCGACTCGCCCGCGACCTTCGGCCGTCCCCATTCGACATCGATGACACGTTCCGCATCGCGCACGGCCATCATGCGAAAGTTGCTGCAATCGGCGCGGTGGATGCTCACGCCATGCCCGCGAGTGACGAAGCCGCGGATTGCGTCGGGCGGTGCAGGCCGGCAGCACTTGGCCAGTTGCGTCATCAGCGACGACACACCCACCACCAGCACCCCGCCCTTGCCGCCGTCGTTCACGCGCGGCTTGCGGATGAGCGGCGCCTCCTCGGCCGGCGTCACCTCCTGCGGCCGCAGCAGGTTCTCGATGTTGCGCAGAGAGAACTCGTCCTTGCCCACCACCTCGAAGAGATGATCGGCCGAGCGGAAGCCCAGTTGAGAGGCCAGGTCCTCGAGCTTGAGTGCCGTCTTGCCCTCCCGCTGCAACAACCGCTCGACCGCTTCACGGCCTCGCGCGATCGTCTCGTGCGTGGCCTGTGCGTTGAACCAGGCGCGCACCTTCGCACGCGCGCGGTGGCTGGCCAGGTAGCCCAGTTCGGGGTTCAGCCAGTCGCGCGACGGCCCGCCTTCCTTCGCGGCAATGATTTCCACCGTCTGGCCGTTCTGCAGCGGCGTGTTCAGCGGCACCATGGCACCGTCGATGCGCGCGCCGCGGCAGCGGTGGCCGAGCGTGGTGTGGACCGTGTATGCGAAGTCCACCGCCGTCGCACCCTGGGGCAGTTCCACGATGGCCGCATCGGGCGTGAGCACATAGATGCGGTCGTCGAACAGGCCCTGGCCCTGCTGGCCGCTGAGGTCTCGCTCCCAAGCCAGGAGCTGACGCAGCACGGCGATCTTGGCGTCGTACTCGCCCCCGGCCCAAACGCCCGCGTACCCGCGCGGGCCGGCTTCCTTGTAGGCCCAGTGCGCGGCTACGCCGTGCTCGGCATGGTCGTGCATCTCCTCGGTGCGGATCTGGATCTCGATCGGCTTGTCGGCCCGGCCGCCCACCGCATCGCGGACCACCGTGTGCAGCGACTGGTAGCCGTTGGCCTTCGGCCGCGCGATGTAGTCGTCGAACTCCTCGACGATCGGCTGGAAATGCGAATGCACCCAGGCCAGCACGGCGTAGCAGCCCTTCACGTCTGGCACGATCACACGCAGCGCCAGGATGTCGAACACCTGGTCGAAGTCCAGCGACTTGCCGCGCATCTTCTTGACGATGCTGTAGATGTTCTTGGGGCGCCCCTGCACCGTGGCGCGAATACCCTCGCCCTCGAGCCCCTGCTCCAGCCGCTCGCGCAACTGCGCCACGTAGCCTTCGCGTTCGACGCGCTTCTCGTCGAGCAGGCGCGCGATCAGCTTGTAGGTTTCGGGTTCGAGAAAGCGGAACGAGAGGTCCTCGATCTCCCACTTCACCTGCCAGATGCCGAGCCGGTTCGCCAGCGGCGCGAAGACCTGCAGGGACTCACGCGCCAGGCTCTCGGGCACCGGCTGTCGGGTGGCTGCCGCATGGCGCAGCGTCTGAAGCCGCGATGCCAGCCGCAGCATGACCACCCGCAGGTCGCGCGAGAAGGCCAGCAGCATCTTGCGCACGTTCTCGGTCTGGCCGGCGGCGCCCTCGTGCAAGTGCACGGCGCTGCGCGTCTGCTTCTGCACCTGAACGAGCTTGGTGGTCTCCACCGCCAACGACGCGAAGTTGTCGCCGAAGACCTTGGCGATGACTTCCTGCGGCCGATTCAGGTGCTGGCACGAGTACACGAGATAGGTAGCCGCCTGCATCGCCTCCGAGCCACCCATGGAGGCCACGATCGCGGCCACCGCGTCGGCATGCGCGAGGGTGTTCTCACCGGTGTCGAGCACCTCGTCGGCGATCAGCGGGGCAGCAAAGAGCCGTGCGCGCTCCAGCATGTTCGCCATCGCGGGCGCCTGCGCTGTGGCGGCCGACAAGGCGTGGTCGGCAATGGCGGGCTCGGACACGGACAGACTCTCTGAAACCAAACGAACACTCAATCCAGAAGAAAGGACACCACGACGGCGGACTGGCGCGGGTCGACGAAGGTCGGCGCATGCCCGACGCCCGCGAACTCCACGAGCCGGGCCTTCGGCCCGCGGTCGCCCATCTGCCGGGCGGTCGCCGCGGACAGCAGGTCGGACTGCGCACCGCGCGTGAGCAAGGTGGGGGCACGGATGCCGTCGTAAAGGGCCCAGGTGGCCGCTTCGGCCTGCGCAGCAATCTCGGGCGTGATGGCACGGATCGCGAGGGCGATGGCGGGGTCGTAGTGGAGCACCACGGCGCCATCGCCGGCCGCTGCCGCCGCTTCGTCGACCTTGGTGCGTCCATCGGTGCTGCGCGCACTCGCCGGCACCACCATCGGCACCGACAAGGCCAGCCACTGCTCCGGCGTGTGCGGCCCGAAGGTGGTGGAGAGCTCCCACATGGCATCGGCCGCGGCCTGCACGCTGGCATAGCGGCCGCCCTGCCCCACGTAACTCGCAATCCGCGCGATCGCCCCGGCCTCGATGGTGGGTCCCACATCGTTAAGCACCAGCCGACGCACCGGCGCCGCAAGCGGCAGTTCCGCGTGGCCCGCGAGCACCATGCCGATGAGCCCGCCCATGCTCGTGCCCACTACGTCGAGCCGCTCGATCGGCTGCGCGGCATGCAGTTGCGCGAGCAGTGCGACCATGTCGGCCGCGTACTGCGGCACCTGGTAACCCATGGGATCGGCGAGCCAGTCGCTGCGGCCGCGGCCCACGACATCGGGGCACACCACCCGCAGGCCGCCCTCGGCGCGCGCCAGCAGCGCCTGCGCGAGCACATCGAAATCGCGCCCCTGGCGCGTGAGCCCGTGCATGCACAGCACCACATGCGCGGCAGCCGGGTCGCCCCATTGCCAATACGCCATGCGGTGGCTGCCTCTGGCATCGGCGCAAGCCACGAATTCGAGTGCCGGTTGGGTCATGTCCTGGGGGCCGTCTTGCTGCGGATAATCGCGCGGTTCATCCTAATTGATCCGGAGATCGCTCATCATGCTCAAAGGCAAAACTGCCCTCGTGACAGGGTCCACCAGCGGCATCGGCCTCGGCATCGCGAAGGCCCTGGCGCAGCAGGGCGCCAACATCGTGCTCAACGGCTTCGGCGATGCCCAGGGCCCGCAGGCCGAGATCGAAGCGATGGGCGTGGCCAGTGCCTATCACGGTGCCGACATGAGCAAGCCGTCCGAGATCGAGGGCATGATGAAGTTCGCGGCTTCGAAGTTCGGCCGCGTCGACGTGCTGGTCAACAACGCGGGCATCCAGCACGTGGCGAAGGTCGAGGACTTCCCGGTCGAGAAGTGGGACGCGGTCATCGCCATCAACCTCACCAGCGCCTTCCACACCACGCGCCTCGCGATCCCGGCGATGCGCGAAGCCAACTGGGGCCGCGTGATCAACATCGCGTCGGCGCACGGCCTGGTGGCGTCGGCGCAGAAATCGGCCTACGTTGCAGCCAAGCACGGCATCGTCGGCTTGACCAAGGCGGTGGCCCTCGAAACCGCGACCACCGGCGTGACCTGCAACGCCATCTGCCCCGGCTGGGTGCTGACGCCGCTGGTGCAGAAGCAGATCGACGACCGTGCCTCGCGTGAAGGCATCAGCGTCGCGCAGGCGCAGATCGACCTGCTGAGCGAGAAGCAGCCGTCGCTGCAGTTCACCACCGTCGACCAGCTCGGCGGCCTGGCAGTGTTCCTGTGCTCGGCGGCTGCCGACCAGGTGCGCGGCGTGGCCTGGCAGGTGGATGGCGGCTGGACGGCGCAGTAGCGAAGGCTTTCCGGCGGCTCTGCGTGCAGTGGACGCCGGCCGTCTCAAGGCGGCACGGCGGCGCCCGCATCCGCCTACTTGAGCTGCACCGACCCCGAGACGTTGACCACCACGGTGGTCTTGCCGGCCTCGACCGGGATCGGTGCGTCGGCTGCCGAGAAGGATTTCGCCTCCGCCGCAATCATGCGCGGACGGATCGGGCCGCCCTCGTTCGCGTTGACCGACACCTCGCGCAACGTGTAGCTGCCGAAGCCGAAGTCCTTGGCCAGTTCGGCCGCCTTGCGCTTGAAGCTCTCGATCGCCTGGGTCTGCGCCTCGCCTTCGGACTTCAGGCGCTGCTCGCGGCTGAGCGCGAAGCCCACGTTGCCGACGTTGAGCGTGCTGATGCGGCCCGCCGCGCGCGTGATGCGCGGGAAATCGCGCCCCTCCAGCACCAGCTCGGCGCTGCCTTGCCAGCCATTGATCTTGCCGTCGCGCGTGTAGCGAGGCGACAGGCTGAAGTTGCCGGTGCGCACGTCCATCTGGCCGGGCTGCGCATCCTTCTTGGCCTCGGCAAGCGCGGCGTCGATGGCGGTGCGCAGTTGGTTCTGCACCGTCGCCGCATCGGTGCCGTCGCGCGTCGTGACCAGCGTCATGTTGAGCAGATCCTGCTGCACCTCGACCGTGCCGTTGGCGGACAACTGCAGCACGTTCTGCGGCTGCGCGGGCCCACCATTCTGGGCAAAAACGGCGCCAGCGCCCGCCAGTGCGGCGCAAGCAGCTATCAATTTAATAGCATTCAAGACAATGATCTCCCGTCGAGTGGATGAAGGAACGAGCGCCGACTTCGGCGCTGCGGGTGCAGATGCGCGCGGCTACTGCCGCGAGCCGACCCAGGGGAAGAGTGCCCGCCAGACGCCCCCCGAATTCTGCGGGGTCGCGCCGTGCGGTCCCGGCGCAGAGGCCGAATCGGCCGTCTGCGTGGCGTCCGGACGCGCCGACCATTGGCTGCGAACCTGTTCGCGCAACTGCGCGCGCTCGGCCGGCGTCAAGCGGCGGCCCGCCACGGCCTCGTCATGCTGAATCTCCTCGCGCTGCTCGGCGCGATGGGCGGCCACCGCGGCGCGAACCTCGTCGCGACGTGGGCCGCCGACCTTCAGGAATTCCGCCGACGCGGCAAGAGGCAGGGCTGCGCCCAGCGCCAAGATGAAGGGGAACAGGGGCCGGGGAGCCAGGGGCATCGGAGGGTGTCGGTGCATCAGGAAATCCGACTGTGCCACCGCTGCGTATCGCCTCGGCGTCGCGTCCGCGAGCCCAGGCAAGTTTTGTAACTTAGTGTCAGGCCAAGGCGATTTCGGACGGGATGGGGACACAACGCCTTCAGAATCGCCGCTGTTACAAATTCATCCCTGGGAACTGTTGCTCAAATGACTCAAGCACCCGCCCGCACCGACAAGATCGTCATCGTCGACGACGACGCCCGCATCCGTGACCTCCTGCGCCGCTACCTCACGCAAGAGGGCTTCGAGGTCATCGTCGCGGAAGACGGCAAGGCGCTGAACCGGATCCTCCTGCGCGACACCGTCGACCTCATCGTGCTCGACCTGATGATGCCCGGCGAGGATGGCCTGTCCGTCTGCCGCCGCCTGCGCGCGGCCAACGACCGCACCCCGATCATCATGCTCACCGCCAAGGGTGAGGACGTGGACCGCATCGTGGGCCTGGAAGTCGGTGCCGACGACTACCTGGGCAAGCCCTTCAACCCGCGCGAGCTGCTCGCCCGCGTGCACGCCGTTCTGCGCCGCCGCCCACCGCAGGAGGCACCGGGCGCGCCTTCCACCGAGAACGAGACCGTGAGCTTCGGCCCCTTCGAGTTCGACCTGGGTTCGCGCACGCTCAAGAAGGACGGCGAAGAGCTTTCCCTCACGACCGGCGAGTTCGCGATGCTCAAGGCCCTGGTGCGCCACCCGCGCCAGCCGCTGTCGCGCGAAAAGCTGGCGCAGCTCGCGCGCGGCCGCGAGTTCGAGCCCTTCGACCGCAGCCTGGACGTGCAGATCTCGCGCCTTCGCAAGCTGATCGAGTCGGACGCCGCCGCGCCGCGCTACATCCAGACGGTGTGGGGCGTGGGCTACGTCTTCGTGCCGGACGGCACGGCCTGAGACCGTGGCGGTCACCACCGCCGGGCGCGACACGACGCAGCCCAGCCCTTTCAGCGAGGAGGGTGCGTCGGTCACGATGCCCAGCCCGCTGGAGCTGACGGAACGCGTTCGCCGTCGCAACCGGCTTCGGCTGGGCTTCAGCCTCTTCTGGCGCACCTTTTTCCTCTTGACGCTGCTGCTGATGGTCTGCATCTTCGGCTGGCTGCAGACCTTCCGCGCCTTCGAGGACGAACCGCGCGCCGTGCAGACGGCGCACCAGATCGCATCGCTGGTCAACCTCACCCGCGCCGCCCTGGTGTACTCGGACGCGATCACGCGCGTCTCGCTCATCAAGACGCTGGCCGACCAGGAGGGCGTGCGCATCCTGCCGCGCGAACCGGGCGACCGCTTCGAGCTCTACACCAGCGGAACGCTCGACCGGCGCGTGACCGAAGAGCTGATGGACCGCCTGGGCGAAGGCACGACCATTGCGAGCCGCGTGAACGACGACGCGGGCCTGTGGATCGGCTTCACCATCGACACCGACAACTACTGGCTGCTGCTGGACCCGACGCGGTTCTCGCGCGTGGGCGGACGCACCTGGCTCACCTGGTTGATCACGGCCGTGGCGCTGTCGCTGGCTGGCTCGGCCATCATCGCGCGCTTCATCAACCGGCCGCTCAAGCAGCTCTCGCGCGCCACCTCGCAGGTGCGCGAGGGCGAGTACGAGGCCAACCGGCTCGATGAGCACGCCCGTACCAACGAGATCCGCGCGGTGAACATCGGCTTCAACCGCATGGCCGACCAGCTCGCCAAGATCGAGCAGGACCGGGCCGTGATGCTGGCCGGCATCTCGCACGACCTGCGCACGCCTCTGGCACGGCTGCGCCTGGAAACCGAGATGAGCGTGGCCGACGAGGACGCCCGCGCCCACATGGCGGCCGACATCTCGCAGCTCGACGCCATCATCGACAAGTTCCTCGACTATGCGCGGCCCGACCACGTGCAATTCAAGCCGGTGCTGCTGCGCGACGTGATCGATGCCTGCACCTACGCCGTGCAGGACTACGAGGACGTCGAGATCAAGGTCGACGTCGCCAAGGATTTGGCCGTGATGGCCGACGACGTGGAGCTCACGCGCGTGATCTCCAACCTGCTGGAGAACGCGCGCCGCTACGGCAAGACGCCCGGCAAGGATGTGGCGCAGATCAACATCCAGGCCCAGGCGCACAACGACGCGGTGCTGCTGAAGGTGCGCGACCACGGCGCCGGCGTGGCACCCGCCCTGCTCTCCCAGCTGACCAAGCCCTTCTTCCGCGGCGACGTGGCGCGCACCTCGGCCGCCGGGGCCGGGCTGGGGCTGTCCATCGTGGCCAAGAACATCGAGCGCATGGGCGGCACCTTTGCGCTCACGAGCACGCCGGGCCGCGGCTTCGCGGCGCACATCCGCATGCAGCGCGCATCCACGCAGGCTGCTGCGGCCACGAAGGAAGAGCCGGCCGAAACGGCCTGATTTCCGGGCGAAATCGGCCTGCAGCCCAAGCAGGGCGGACGCCAAATGCTATCAATTCGATAGCATTTGGCGGATCAGCGATGCAGCAGCACCGCCGCGCGCGCCTCCATGGCACGGCCCTCGCCCACCGGGCCGAGCTTCTCGGCCGTCTTCGCCTTCACGTTGACCTGCGTGGCATCGAGCGCCAGCAGTTGGGCGATCCGGCCACACATCGCCGGGATGTGCGGCGCGAGCTTGGGCGCCTGCGCGACGATGGTGCTGTCGACGTTACCGATCTGCCAGCCCGCTGCGCGCACGCGGCGCGCCGCCTCGGCCAGCAGCACGCCCGAATCCGCGCCGCGGAACTGCGGATCGGTGTCGGGGAAGTGGCGGCCGATGTCGCCCAGCGCCGCTGCGCCCAGCAGCGCGTCGGTGATCGCATGCAGCAGCACGTCGGCATCGGAGTGGCCGAGCAGGCCTGTCGTGTGCGGGATCTCGATGCCGCCGAGCACCAACCTGCGGCCGGCCACGAGCTGGTGCACGTCCCAGCCCTCGCCGATGCGGAAGGGAAAGACGCCGGAGTTGGAAGTTGTGTTCATGACGATGGAGGCTGCCGGCTGGCCAGCACGGCCTCCGCCAGCGCGAAATCCTCGGGATAGGTGACCTTGAAGTTCCGGGCACTGCCCGCCACGAGGCGCGGCGCGGCGCCGGTCGACTCGATGGCGCTGGCCTCGTCGGTCACGCGCTCGCCGGCCTTGTCGATGGCGGTGGCCAGCGCGCCGATGCGGAACATCTGCGGCGTCTGCGCGAGCCACTTGTCGCTGCGCTCGAGCGTGGCCGCCACGCGGCCATCGGGCGTCGCGGCCTTGAGCGTGTCGGGCAGGGGCAGCGCGAGCAGGCCGCCGACGGCATCGCCCTCGCAGACGGCGATCAGCGCCTCGATCTGCGCCGGCGTGACGAGGCAGCGGGCGGCGTCGTGCACCAGCACCCAATCGTCGGCCTCGGCGCCATCGACCCGCAGCGCGGCGAGCCCGTTGCGCACGCTGGCCGCGCGCGTGGCACCGCCGACGCGCAGCAGGCGCTCGCCCGCGCGGGGGAAATCCGTCAGCACGCGCTGCACCAGCCCGTCGTCAGGGGCCACCACGAGCGCGATCGTTGCGAAGCGCGAGCCGAGCGCGCGGAAGGCATCGAGCGTGTGGCCCACCAGCGCCTGCCCGGCCAGGAGCTCGTACTGCTTGGGCCCGGCGACGCCCGCCCGGCTGCCGACGCCCGCCGAGGGAATGAGAACGTGAAAGCGCGGGGACGGCATGGGGTCGTGAAGGCGGCGTCGGGCAGATGCGGCAGCGCCAGCGAAGAAGGGGGCGCCATTCTAAAATCCGGCCCTTCGACACCCCTCGCCCCCCCGGCGCGGGGTGTTTCGCATTGCCTGGCTTCCTGCATGGACCTCCCCACCCTCCCCTCCGGCAAGCGCTTCACGCTGCCGCGCCCGCCCGCGTCGAGCGACGCCCTGCTGCTCGCCCGACTGGCCGAGCGCGAGAAGGCCGCGGGCCGCGTGACAGCCGTCTTCGCCGCCGACGCCACCGACACCCAGCGCCTGGTCGACGAGCTGGCCTTCTTTGCGCCAGAGCTGCGCACCGCCGTCTTCCCCGACTGGGAAACACTCCCCTACGACGCCTTCTCGCCGCACCAGGACCTCATCAGCGAGCGGCTGGCGACGCTGTGGCGCATCCTGCAGCGCGACAGGACAGAAGGCGTGGACGTGGTGCTGGTTCCCGCCACCACCGCGCTGTACCGCGTGGCGCCGCCGAGCTTCATGGCCGGCTACACCTTCCAGTTCAAAACAGGCCAGAAGCTGGACGAGGCCAAGTTCAAGGCCCAGCTCACGCTGGCCGGCTACAGCCACGTGACGCAGGTCGTGAGCCCCGGCGAATACGCGGTGCGCGGCGGGCTGATCGACCTCTTCCCGATGGGCTCGCCGCAGCCCTTCCGCGTCGACCTGTTCGACGACGAGATCGACACCATCCGCACCTTCGACCCCGACAGCCAGCGCAGCCTGTACCCGGTGCCGGAGGTGCGGCTGCTGCCGGGCCGCGAGTTCCCGATGGACGACGAGGCACGGGCGCGCTTTCGCAGTCGCTGGCGCGAACTGCTCGAGGGCGACCCGACCAAGAGCCGCATCTACAAGGACATGGGCAACGGCGTCGCGACTGCGGGCATCGAGTACTACCTGCCGCTGTTCTTCGACGAGACGGCGACGGTGTTCGACTACCTGGGTGTCGATGCGACTTTGGTGCTGCACGGCGACCTGGAAGGCGCCTTCCAGCACTTCTGGCAGGACACGCGCGAGCGCTTCCGCCTAGTACAGGGTGATCCCGAGCGGCCCGCGCTGCCACCCGATGCGCTGTTTCTTTCCGCCGAGCAGTTCTACGGCAAGACCAAGGCGCATCCGCAGTTGGCGATACGAAACGCGGCTGGCCCTCACCCCCGCTCTCTCCCAGAGGGAGAGGGAGCCAAACCCGGAACAGAGCCCGTATCACCCCCTCTCCCGCTGGCGGGAGAGGGCCGGGGTGAGGGTGCCAGCGCCTACGCCGAATTCGACACCCTCCCCCCGCTGGCCGTCGTGCGCGGCGCCGAAGACCCGCTCACACGCCTGAAGGACCACATCCGCAACACGCAGCACCGCGTGCTGGTGCTGGCCGAGAGCGAGGGCCGGCGCGAGAGCCTGCTCGACTTCCTGCGCGCCAGCGGCGTCAACCCGCCGGCCTTCGATTCGCTCGCGGAGTTCGAAGGCGCCGCCGACGAGAAGATCGGCATCGCCACCGCCGCGCTGGCAGCCGGCTTCGTGTGGCTCGAAGCCGGCATCGACTTCGTCACCGAGACCGAGCTCTTCGCCACCCAGCCCACCACGCGCCGCCGCGGCAAGCGGCAGGAGCAGACCAGCGACGTCGATGCGCTGATCAAGGACCTGTCGGAGCTCAACGTCGGCGACCCGGTGGTGCACAGCGCCCATGGCATCGGCCGCTACCGCGGGCTGATCAACATGGACCTCGGCTCGAAGAACGCCGACGGCACGCCCGCACTGCAGGAGATGCTGCACCTGGAGTACGCCGACAAGGCCACGCTGTATGTGCCGGTGTCGCAGCTGCACCTGATCAGCCGCTACACCGGCGTATCGGCCGACGAGGCCCCGCTGCACAAGCTGGGCTCCGGCCAGTGGGAGAAAGCCAAGCGCAAGGCGGCCGAGCAGGTGCGCGACGCCGCCGCCGAATTGCTCAACATCTACGCCCGCCGCGCCGCGCGCGAGGGCCATGCCTTCCGCTTTTCGGCCGGCGACTACGAGGTCTTCGCCAACGATTTCGGCTTCGAGGAGACGGCCGACCAGAAGGCCGCGATCCACGCCGTGATCCAGGACATGGTTTCGCCGCGGCCCATGGACCGCCTGGTGTGCGGCGACGTGGGCTTCGGCAAGACCGAGGTGGCGCTGCGCGCGGCCTTCGTCGCCGTCACGGGCGGCAAACAGGTCGCCTTCCTGGCGCCGACCACGCTGCTGGCGGAGCAGCACTACCAGACGCTGGTCGACCGTTTCTCGAAATGGCCGGTCAAGGTGGCCGAGATGAGCCGCTTCCGCTCGGCCAAGGAGATCACCGCGGCCGGCAAGGGCCTGGCCGACGGCAGCGTCGACATCGTGGTCGGCACGCACAAGCTGCTCAGCGAATCGGTCAAGTTCAAGAACCTGGGCCTGCTCATCATCGATGAGGAACACCGCTTCGGCGTGCGCCACAAGGAGGCGATGAAGGCGCTGCGCGCCGAGGTGGACGTGCTCACGCTCACCGCCACGCCGATCCCGCGCACGCTGGGCATGGCGCTCGAAGGCCTGCGCGACCTGAGCGTGATCGCCACCGCACCGCAGCGGCGCCTGGCGATCAAGACCTTCGTGCGCAACGAGGGCACGGGCGTGATCCGTGAGGCCGTGCTGCGCGAGCTCAAGCGCGGCGGGCAGGTCTACTTCCTGCACAACGAGGTCGAGACCATCGAGAACCGGCGCCAGAAGCTGCAGGAGATCCTGCCCGAGGCGCGCATCGCCGTGGCCCACGGCCAGATGCCCGAGCGCGAGCTGGAACGCGTGATGCGCGACTTCGTGGCCCAGCGCTTCAACCTGCTGCTGTGCTCGACCATCATCGAGACCGGCATCGACGTGCCCAGCGCCAACACCATCGTCATCAGCCGCGCCGACAAGTTCGGCCTGGCGCAGCTGCACCAGCTGCGCGGCCGCGTCGGCCGCAGCCACCACCAGGCCTATGCCTACCTGATGGTCCCCGACATCGAAGGGCTGACCAAGCAGGCGAGCCAGCGGCTGGATGCGATCCAGCAGATGGAAGAGCTGGGCAGCGGCTTCTACCTGGCCATGCACGACCTGGAGATCCGCGGTGCCGGCGAGGTGCTGGGCGAAAACCAGAGCGGCAACATGATGGAGATCGGCTTCCAGCTCTACAACGAGATGCTGTCGGAAGCCGTCGCCTCGCTCAAGGCCGGCAAGGAGCCCGACCTGCTCTCGCCGCTGTCGGTGACCACCGAAATCAACCTGCACGCCCCCGCCCTGCTGCCGGACGACTACTGCGGCGACGTGCACCTGCGCCTGTCCTTCTACAAGAAGCTGGCCACGGCCAAGACCTCCGACCAGATCGACACGCTGCTCGAGGAACTGGTGGACCGCTTCGGCAAGCTGCCGCCGCAGGCGCAGACGCTCATCGACGTGCACCGCCTGCGCGTGCTGGCGCGGCCCTACGGCGTGGCCAAGGTCGATGCGGCGCCGGGCATCATCAACATCAGCTTCCGGCCGAACCCGCCCGTGGATCCGATGGCCATCATCCAGCTCATCCAGAAGAACAAGCACATCAAGCTTGCGGGCAACGAGAAGCTGCGCATCGAGCGTGAACTGAAGGAGCCGCGCGACCGGGCCCAGCTGGTGCGCGACGTGCTGCGCAGCCTGGGCCAGCCGGTGCTTGAGGCGGCAGCCCCATGACCCGGACTTGAGTCGGGGCTGCCCGCCGGACTACCGGCAATGCCGGTGAAAGAGCGTGGCGAGCTTGGCGGCCGCGTGCGACATGGGCGCCCCCCTGAGCTTCAGGATGCCCAGGGTCATGTCGGGCAGGTCCATCTGCAGGGGGATGCGCACGATCTGTCGCCCGTAGGGCTCGGTGTGCAGGAAGTGCTCGGGCAGCACCAGCAGCATGTCGGTGGTGGTCAATAACCCCCAACTGACCCCGAAGGTGTTGGCCTCCATAGTGCGCCGCGGCACCTGGAGCCCCTGCTTTTCCAGGTGGTTGAACAGCACCGTGTGCACGCTGTCGGGCGCACGATGCACCAGCCATTCGGCCCCCTCGACCTCGGCCCAGTCCCTGGCACCCGCCAGCGGGTTGCCAGCCCGCCCCGCCACCATCATGGGCATGCGTGCGATCGGCTCGAACTCGAAGTCCGGATCGAGCGTGCCCTGCGTGACGCCCACCACTGCGAAGTGCGCAAAGCCCTCGCGCAGCTGCGACTTGGCCCAGGGCATGAGGCCCTCGTACAACTTGATTTCGGCATGGGGCAGGTCGCGCCTGAATGCCTTGAGCACCTGCGGCAGTGCGCCCATGAACACGACGGGCGTCACCGCGACCGACACCGACGCCTGCTTGCCGCCCAGCAGCTGCTGGATCTCCTCGCGCGCCAGGGCCAGCTGCATCTGGGCCAGCCGGGCCCGCATGCTGAGTTCCTGGCCGAACTCGGTGAGCTGCACGCCACGGAAACTGCGGTGGATCAAGGGCGCGCCCACCTCCTGCTCTAGGTCCCGGATGGCCTTGGTCACGGCCGGCTGGCTCAGGCCCAGGGCTCTGGCGGCCGCACGGATGCTGCCCGACTCCACCATCTGCAGCAGCGCCTTGAGCTGGTAGTCCTTCATGAAGGTGAAAACCTCCAGTTATCACCAAGTCCAAAAAGACATCTTATGCGAGCACCGGCCGATTCCTAAGCTGTGCCAAGCCGCTGCAGATCCCCGGGCGGCGCACCTTCCAGGACTCCCGAGCCGATGCCAACAACCCCTTCCGAACCCTGGCGAATGAGCGCCGCCGAGATGGCCGCCGCCATCTGGCACAAGGACGTCTCCTGCCGCGAGCTCACGGCCAGCGTGCTCGCGCGCATCCACGACGCCAATCCGCTCTACAACGCCCTGACCGACGTGCTGGCCGAAGAGGCGCTGGCCGCCGCTGAAGAGGCAGACCGGCAGCTTGCGAACGGGCAGGCCACGGGTGTCCTGCATGGCGTGCCGGTGACGACCAAGATCAACGTCGACCAGGCGGGCCTCGCCACCACGAACGGCTCGCTGAAGCTGCGCGACCTCATTGCCCGCGAGGACGCCCCCGTGGTCGCCAACCTCCGGCAGGCCGGCGCCATCCTGGTCGGCCGAAGCAACACGGCCACCTACTCGGTCCGCTGGTTCACGGACAACGCGGTGCACGGCCGCACCGTCAATCCCTGGGCGGCGGACATCACGCCAGGCGGGTCCAGCGGCGGCGCAGCCGTGGCCGTGGCCAGCGGCATGGGCGCCATCGCCCACGGCAACGACATGGGCGGCTCCATCCGCTACCCCGCCTATTGCTGCGGCGTCGCCGGCCTGCGCCCCACCATCGGCCGCATTCCGGCCTTCAACCCGAGTGCCACGGCAGAGCGCGGCATCTCGTCGCAACAGATGTCCACCCAGGGTCCGCTGGCACGCCGTGTGGCCGACCTGCGCCTGGCCATGCAGGCCATGTGCCGCTACGACCCGCGCGACGCCAATGCGCTGGACCTGCCGTGGGCACCCGTCCCTTCGCCGCGCGGCCTGCGCGTCGCACTTTGCCGCAGCCACCCGGGACTGGACTTCCACCCCGCTGTGGTCGCTGCGCTGGACGCCGCCGCGGGCTGGCTGGCAAGGGCGGGCTACGTCGTCGAGGAAGTCGCACCCCCTTTGCTCACCCAGGCCGCCGAACTCTGGCGCGTGCTGACCGTCGAGGACGGCCGTCGCAGCGTCAGCGCCGCCATCGCGGACCATGGCGACGGCGCCATGCGGATCAGCCAGGGCCACATGGAGCACGGCGTCGCCGTCGGTGACCGGGACGCCTACCTGGACGCCCTGGCCCTGCGCTTCACCCTGGCACGCCAGTGGTCGCAGTTCCTTCACCGCCATCCGCTGCTGCTGCTGCCCACCTCCTGCCAGCCCCCCAGCGAACAGGACGCCGATGCTGGCGACCACACCCGGTTCCAGGCGCTCCTGAACGCACAGAGTCCCCTGCTGGCCACCGCCTGCCTGGGCCTGCCCGGGATTTCCGTGCCGACCGGCATGCACGGTGCCCACCCCATGGGCGTGCAACTGGTCAGCGCCCGATTTCGCGAAGACCTGCTGCTGGACGCGGCGCAGGCCATCGAGTCGGCGGCCGCTTTCGTCGGCTTCCTGAATCGCTGATTTCCCCTCCCACCGTTGCCCTCGCCTCGTTCCATCTTCATCTTTCGGAGTTCCTCATGCCCGCACCCCATGTCCCGCTCCTTCCGGCCGCAGGCCTGCGCCGCCGTCGAATCACCGTCCTCGGCGGCGCGCTGATGGCCACGGGCCTGCTTTCCCGCACGGCGCTCGCGCAATCGAGGGACTACGCCACGATGCTGCTGCCCTTCCCCGCGGGCGGGGCGGGCGACTTCCTGGCGCGACTGCTGGCCGAAAAACTGCCCGCGGCGCTGGGCCGCAACGTCGTGGTCGACAACCGGCCCGGGGGTGCCACGCGCATTGCGGGGGAAGCGCTGAAGAACGGCCCCAGCGACGGCAGCATGGTGCTCGTCTCGCCCGTGGATCCGATGTTCATCGTGCCCGCCATCTACTCGGTGGGCACCCGCTACAACCCGATGAGGGACTTCAAGCCGATCAGCGATGTCGCCGCGCTGCAGTTCGGCATCGCCGTGCCAGCCGACTCTGCGCATCGAACGCTCGCCCAGTACATCCAGGCGGCGCGTGCACAACCCTCACAGGCCAATGTCGGCATCTCCGTCACGGGCTCGCTGCTGCACTTCCTGGCCATGGAATTCGTGAAGCAGACGGCGACGAACGGCGTGCTCGTGCCCTATCGCGGCGGGGCGCCCATGGTCACCGACCTGATCGGCGGGCAGGTCCCGGCCGCCATGGATGCCACCACCACCTTCACCGAATACCACCGCGCGGGCAAGATCCGCGTGCTCGCGGTCTCCGGCGCGCGACGGGCCGACAGCCTCCCCGATATCCCCACTTTCACCGAATCGGGCTTTCCCCATCTGACCGCCAGTTCCCGCTACGCCGTCTATGCGCGTGCTGACATGCCCGCGGACAAGCTCATGGCGTGGAACAAGGCGCTGCGTCAGGTCCTGGCCGACCCCGACCTGCAAGCCAGGCTTCAGAAGACGGGCTACGACACCGTGCCGGGCTCCAGTCCCGACGCGGTCTCGGCCGCCGTCGACGAGATGGCCCAGCGCTGGCTGCCGGTCATCCTGAAATCCGGATTCAAGGCCGATTGATCGGGCTCGCCGCCACGCCGGGCATCGCAGGTGCCTGGCGCCCGAACCGCCCCGCATCGAGTGCCGGAACGTGCCGGCACCTGCTTCCGGCGCCAGGTGCGACGAAATCGGGGCATCGATAATGCAGGGCCCGCCGCATCTCACCGGCAGGCCCGTCACGAAGCAGAACCGTCCATGAGCGCCGCTACCGAACTTTCCCCGGGACTGATGGTCCGCAACATCCCCCCGGCCCTGCGGCTCGGCGACTTCAGGCTCATCGCCTTCGACATGGACTCGACGCTGATCAACATCGAGTGCATCGACGAGATCGCCGACGCCGTGGGCAAGAAGGCCGAGGTCGCGGCCATCACTGAAGCCACGATGCGCGGCGAGATCAAGGACTTCAAGGAAAGCCTGCGCCGGCGCGTCGCGCTGCTCGAGGGCGTGCCGGTGACGGCGCTGCAGCAGGTCTACGACGAGCGCCTGCGCCTGAACCCCGGCGCCGACACGCTGGTGGCGGCCTGCAAGGCCGCGGGCCTGAAGGTGCTGCTGGTGTCGGGCGGTTTCACCTTCTTCGCCGATCGCGTGAAGGCGCTCCTCTCCATCGACTTCGCGCGCTCCAACCTGCTCGAGGAGGCGAATGGCCAGCTCACCGGCCGGGTGGTCACGCAGTCGTGGGGCGACATCTGCGACGGCGCCGAAAAGCGCCGCACGATGCTGGAGGTCGCCTCGCTGATCGGCGCCTCGCCGGCGCAGTGCATTGCGGTGGGCGACGGCGCGAACGACCTGCCGATGATGGGTGAAGCAGGCCTCTCGGTGGCATACCACGCGAAGCCCAAGGTGCGCGAGCAGGCGATGGTGGCGATCGACGGAGGCGGGCTGGATCGCTTGCTGGACGTGGTTCGGGCCTGATCCCAGGCCCCGTTTTGCTATCTTTTTCGTAGCTTCCCGCGCAGGCGGGACGGGCGCTACGGCCCGATTTTCTTCGAGACTTCAGGTCCGTACCGACCGTTCGGGCTGAGCCTGTCGAAGCCTCTCGCGGCGCTTCGGCGGACTCGGCGTGAAGGGCTGGAGGAAGTCGGAACGAGAAGCCCGTCCGGTATCAAAGCTCGTCTTCGGGCTCGGGGCTCTCCCCCTCTCTGGCGGTCGGCGCGCCCGCATGCCGTGCCGCCGGCCGCGCCGTGAACTCCACGTAGATCTGCGGCTGCTGCGTGCGCGCCGCCTCGTCGATGAGCGCATTGAGCGAAGCCAGGTTCACGGCCTGCGCCTCCTCGGCGTTGGGGCCGAATCGGCAGTCGAACTCCCAGTGGTGCGCGCCCTCGGGCAGCGGATGGCGGCGGTCGCGCTTGAGCGCCTTGCGGATGTCGTGGCGGATCGCGTCGAGCACACGGTCCGGATGCCGGCCCTCGATCTGCAGCGGAAAGGTTTTTCTCATGCGCGATCGTATCGCGCTGCCCCCTCACGCGGCGCGAAGGCGCTGACCTGCGTACAGTCGACCCCTCGACGACACCGCAGGAGATCAGGACATGGCGCGCGCAAACGACTGGGCAAGCAAGGTGATGGCGCTGGTCCATGGCGGCAACACCGCTGCGGCCATCGCGCAGATCAAGGTCGCGCCGAGCGTGAAGGACCTGCAGGCGCTCGCAACGATCATGAAGCTGTCGCGCCTGACCGGCAAATACCGCCACCTCGATGCGGCGATCGAAGAGAACCTCGCCCTGCTTTCCGCGCCGAGGCTGCATCGTTCGCCTTGATGCGGGCATCCACTGCCTGGAACTGCACAACCCGTGGACGTGACTTCGCCCGAGCCAGCGACGTCGCAGCCTGCGCGTGTCCAGCGCGCCGTGCTGATCGTGGCCATCCTCGGCTCGAGCATGGCGTTCATCGACGGCACGGTGGTCAACGTCGCGCTGCCGGCCATTCAGCGTGACCTCCAGGCCACCGCTTTCCAGGCCCAATGGGTGGTGGAGTCCTATGCACTCTTTCTGGCGGCGCTCCTGCTCGCCGGCGGCGCACTGGGCGATCGGCTCGGGCGACGTCGCGTCTTTGCGATCGGCGTGGCGATCTTTGCCCTGGCCTCCGTCGCCTGCGGCCTGGCCGGCAGCATTCAGCAATTGATCACCGCGCGTGCCGTTCAAGGCGTCGGTGCGGCCCTGCTGGTGCCGGGCAGCCTCGCGCTGATCAGCGCGACCTTCGGCGAGCACGAGCGGGGCCAGGCCATCGGCACCTGGTCCGGATTCAGCGGGATCACTGCGGCGATCGGGCCGGTGCTGGGCGGCTACCTGGTCGACCACTGGAGCTGGCATTGGGCGTTCCTGCTGAATGTCCCGCTGGCTGCCGCCGTGCTGTGGCTGGTGTGGCGCCACGTTCCGGAAAGCCGTGACCCGTCGGCGCGTGGTGCCCCGCTGGACGGATGGGGCGCCGTCTGGGCCACCGCCGCGCTGGGCGGCATCGTCTACGCCTTCGTCGAAGCGCCGACGCAGGGCTGGCGGGCGGCGCCGGTGCTGGGCAGCCTGCTCGGTGGCCTCGTGGCCTGTGCCGCGTTCGTGTTCACCGAGGCGCGCGTGAAAGCGCCGATGATGCCGCTTCACCTGTTCCGCAACCGGAACTTCACGGGTGCGAACCTCGTCACGCTGCTTCTCTACAGCGCGCTCGGGGGCAGCCTGTATTTCTTCCCGCTCGCGCTGATCCAGGTCCAGGGCTACTCCGCCACGGCGGCGGGTGCGGCTCTGCTGCCTTTCGTGCTGATCCTGTTTGCTTTCTCCCGTCCCGCTGGCAGGCTCGTCGACCGTTTCGGTCCGCGCGGGCCGCTCGTCGTCGGCCCGCTGGTGGCGGCCGCCGCCTTCGTGCTCTTCGCGCTTCCCGGCGTCGGCGGCGCCTATTGGCGCACCTACCTGCCCGCCGTGGTGCTGCTCGGGATCGGGATGACGATCACGATCGCGCCGCTCACGACGACCGTCATGAACGCCGTCGACGTGGAGCACTCGGGCACGGCCTCGGGCGTCAACAACGCGGTATCGCGGGTGGCAGGGGTTCTGGCGATCGCGGTCCTCGGCCTGCTGATGGCCTGGGCTTTCGGTCGGCATCTGCGCGACGCGCTGGATGCGCTCACCCTGCCCGTCACACTGAAAGACGCGGTGCTGTCGCAGGAGAGCCGGCTGGCCGGCGCAGCGATTCCCGCCGGACTGGATGCGGCCCTCGCCGAGCGGCTGCATCGCGCGATCGGCGAGGCCTACATCGCCGGCTTCCGCTGGGTGATGGGTGCGGCCGCGGCGCTCGCCGTCCTGGGCGCGGCCTGCGCCTGGGTATGGATCGACGGTACGCGGCCTTCCTCACAACGTCGACCTTAGGCCGAGCGGCATCGCCCTGCATTGCGCTGGCACCGTCACATGCCTTGCGCGCTTGCCGGACGCCGCGGCTCGACCCGCTCAGGTCAGAGCGCCTGGCCCAGCCGCGCGATGCCCTCGCGAATCTTGTCGACGTTGGCCGTCGCGAAGCTCAGGCGCAGCGTCGCCAGGTCGGGCTTCTCGGCGAAGAACGGCGCGCCGGGCACGAAGGCGACGCCCTTCTCGATCGCCTTCTTGGCAAAAACGTTGGCGTCCGTCTCCTTGCCGCCCGCACCCGTGAGCGCGGCCCAGAAGAACAGCCCGCCATGGGGCTGCGTGAAGGCGATCGCGTCGCCCAGTTCGCGCTGAAGCGCCTCGCCCATCGCCTGTGCGCGGCCCGCGTACACCTCGCGCACATGCGCCAGGGTGGCCGGCATGCGGCCGCTCTTGAGGTACTGCGCCGCCGTGGCCTGCGCGAAGGTGCTGGTGTGCGCATCGCTGAACTGCTTGCACATGGTGGCCTTGGCCAGCAGTTCGGCCGGCGCGATCATCCAGCCGATGCGCAGGCCCGGGCTGAGCACCTTGCTGAGCGAACCGCAATGCACCAGCAGCTCGCGGCTGCCGGGCACCTGGTCGCTCAGGGCCATGATGGACGGGGGCGGCGCCTCACCGAAGTACAGGTCACCGTAGGGGTCGTCCTCGACGATGACGGTGTTGTGCTTGACCGCCATCTCCAGCACCTTCTTGCGGCGCTCCAGGCTCAGCATCGCGCCGCTCGGGTTGCCGAAGGTGGGGATCAGGTAGACGAACTTGGGCTTGTGCTCGGCGATGAGCTGCTCGAGCCGGTCGGTGTCGACGCCGTTCGCATCGACCGGGGCGCTGACGAGCTGCGCGCCGTAGAGGCGGAAGCACTGGATGGTGGCCAGGAAGGTCGGGCCTTCGACGATCACCTTGTCGCCGGGGGAGATCAGCGTCTTGCCCAGCAGATCGAGCGCCTGCTGGCTACCGGTGGTGACGATCAGACCCGAAGGATCGACCGCCACGCCCTTGGTCTTCATGAAGGCCGACAGCTGCTGGCGCAGCGGGTCGTAGCCCTCGGTGGCACCGTACTGGAGCGCACCGCCCGGCTCCTCGGCCAGCGCCTTGTCGGCCGCCTCCTTCAGGCCCTCCACGTCGAACATTGCACTGTCGGGGAAGCCGCCCGCGAAGCTGATGATGCCGGGCTTGCCCAGCAGCTTGAAGAGTTCGCGGATGGCGGAGGTTTCGACGTTGTCGAGGCGGGAGGCGAATTGCATGGTGGTGTCCGGAGAGGTGCGCAGCGGGGCGCGGGAGGCTGGCTGACATTGTGGCGAAATGCGTGCAGAGGCGGTTATCGCCTCAAAGCGATTTATTGCATTTATCGCTCTGAAATGATATTTTGCAGGCATCGCGAATCCACGGTACGGCGATGTCCACGAACCTGCCCCTGATCAATGCGACCCAGTTGTCGGCCCACCTCAAGTCGCTGCGCAAGGCCCAGGGCCTGACGCAGACACAACTGGGCGCTCGCATCGGGGTGAAGCAGACACGCATCGCCGACATCGAGCGCAACCCGGGCGCGATCGCGGTCGACCAGTTGCTGCAGTTGCTGCATGCGCTGGGGGCTCGCCTGGAGCTGGTGCCGCCCTCCCCGCCTGCAGTTGGGACGCCGGGCGACACCGCGGACTGGTGATCCATGGCCACGCCCGCCTTGGACCTCTGGATGAATGGCGAGCACGTCGGAACCTGGCTGCACGGCCGCACAGGCACGGCCGTGCTGCGTTACGCGGACAGCTGGGTCAAGTCGCCGCAGGCCAGGCCGCTGTCGCTGTCGCTGCCGATACCGGCCGGTGAGAAGGAGCTGCGCGGTCCGGTCGTGGACCATTACTTCGACAACCTGCTGCCCGACAGCGGCCGCATCCGCGAGCGCCTGCGCCGGCGCTTCGGCGCAGCCAGCACGACGGCACCGGATCTCCTGGCCGCCATCGGGCGCGACTGCGTGGGTGCCGTGCAGCTGCAGCCCCAGGGCCAGCCGCCTGCACCGCATGCCCGCATCGACAGCGAGGCGCTGAGCGACGACGAGGTCGCGCGTGCGCTGCGCCATGTCACCAGCGACCCCGTACTCGGCCAGGGCGGCGAGGACGCCGACGACCTGCCCATCTCTATCGCTGGTGCGCAGGAAAAGACCGCACTGCTGCGCATCGACGGGCGTTGGCACCGACCCCACGCCGCCACGCCCACCACACACATCCTGAAGCTGCCGCTCGGCCTCGTGGGCAACATGCGAGCCGACATGAGCACGTCGGTGGAGAACGAATGGCTCTGCGCCCGCATCATGGCGGCGCTGGGCTTTCCCGTCGCGGCGACGGAGATCGGTCGCTTCGGCGACCAGAAGGCCCTGGTGGTCGAGCGCTTCGACCGCCGATGGATGGCAGGCGGTCGCTGGATCGCGCGACTGCCGCAGGAGGACTTCTGCCAGGCCACCGGCACGCCGGCGCACATGAAGTACGAGAGCGACGGCGGTCCCGGCCTACGGGCCTGCCTGGCCCTGCTGGCCGCCAGCGACGACAGCCGTGCCGACAGGCTGTGTTTCGTGCTTGTCCAACTCGCTTTCTGGCTGCTGGCCGCCACCGACGGACACGCCAAGAACTACTCCATCGCGCTGCACCGCGGCGGACGCTATGCGATGACGCCGCTGTACGACATGCTGTCGGTCTGGCCGATCGTTGGGCGCGGGCCCAGCCAGGTGCCGCTGCAGCAGGTACGACTGGCGATGGCCGTGCGCAGCAAGAACGCGCATTTCAGGCTGCTCGAACTGCAGCCTCGTCATTGGCAACTGCTGGCTACGCAGTCCGGCGTCGAGGGTACCTTCGAGCGCATGCTCGCGCTCGTGCAGTCGGTGCCCGAGGCGTTGCGTCGCGTCGAATCGCAACTGCCCGTCGACTTCCCCGAGTCGGTCTGGTTGGCGATCAGCCAAGGCATGCTTTCGCAGTGCGAACGTTTCGACGCCGGCCTCTCAATACTCGGTACCAACGACAAGAACTGACTCCCACCCCGATGAAAAAAGACCCCCATGCTCCCCACTCCGTGTGGTTCGCTGCCCCCCGAGGGGGCGCTTTTCATCTCGGGGCGGCCCGGCGATGAAAAAAGACACCATCGTCCCCTTCTTCGCCACCCTGCAGGCCGCCAACCCCGCACCCAAGACCGAGCTGGAATACGCCACGCCTTTCGAGCTGCTGGCCGCAGTGCTGCTGTCGGCGCAGGCGACCGACGTGGGCGTGAACAAGGCCACGCGCAAGCTCTACCCGGTGGCGAACACGCCACAGGCCATCCTCGACCTCGGGCTCGAAGGCCTGGAGGGCTACATCAAGACCATCGGCCTGTACCGCAGCAAGGCCAAGCACCTCATGGAGACCTGCCGCATGCTGGTCGAGCAGCACGGCGGCGAGGTGCCGCGCACGCGCGAGGCGCTCGAAGCGCTGCCCGGCGTGGGCCGCAAGACGGCCAACGTGGTGCTCAACGTCGCCTTCGGCGAGCCCACCATCGCGGTGGACACGCACATCTTCCGCGTGAGCAACCGTACCGGGCTCGCGCCCGGCAAGACGCCGCTGGAGGTCGAACTGAAGCTGGAGAGGCGCGTGCCGAAGGAATTCGTGCAGCACGCGCACCACTGGCTGATCCTGCACGGCCGCTACGTGTGCGTGGCGCGCAAACCCAGATGCTGGGAATGCGCCGTGCACACGATGTGCAGCTTCAAGCCCAAGACGCCGCCACCAGCCTGAAGGAAGGCCCAGGGCGCTTGACCGGCGCCTTCGACAATGCCGGGCACACAACGAGGCCTCACGATGATTCCTTCGTCCCGCTTGCGCACCGCCCTCGCGCTGTATGCCGCCGTGCTCGTCATGGCTGCGACTGCGCAGCCCGCCTGGACCCCCAGCCCGCCCAATCCCAACGCACCCTACCCTGCCGAGTCGCGCGATGCCAACGAACAGGGCACGGTGCTCCTGCGCGTACGCACCACGCCCGACGGTAAGCCCGTCGAGGTGCTGGTGCACCAGTCCAGTGGCTTTGCCCGGCTGGACCGCTCGGCACTCGAGACGGTGAAGAAGTGGCAGTTCCGGCCCACGCCGGACGACGGCACCGTGGTGTGGCGCGAAGTGCCGATCAGCTTCTTCATCACCTCGCCGCCACCGCGGCCGGTGCTCAACTAGCCTCGGTTCGGCCAGCGCCGTCGGCGGGCGCTGCGTCGGCGTCGATGTCGACGCAGTGGCGGGCACCGAAGGCCATCGGCGCCGACGGCCAGTCCGCAGCGCTGGCCGGTACGCGCACGCCGCGCGCGATGAGTTCCACCGCACGCATCACGCCCGAATGCGTGACCCACGCGGCGTCGGCACCCACGGTGCGCCAGTCGTCCCAGGCGCCGGCCACGCGGGCCATGAACTGGCGCGTGCTCTCGCCGTGGCCGCCGGGCCGCGCGTCGGCGAAGTCGGCGGTCCAGGCATCGAACTCGCCGCGAGCGATGGCGCGCCAGGGCTGGCCCTCCCAGGCGCCGAAGTCCATCTCGGCCAGGCGCGGGTCGATGCGCACGGGCGGCAGGTCGGGCCGCAGCGTGGCCAGCGCCTGCGCCAGGGCGAGGCAGCGGACGAGCGGCGAACTCCATAGCGCCACGCCGGCAGGCAGTTCGGCCGCCAGCGCCGCGGCCGCCGCGTGCGTGGCCGCGTCCTCGGCGGCGTGGTCGGTGGCGCCGTAGCACAGGCCCGGCGCGCAGAGCACGGGCGCGTGGCGCTGCAGCCAGAGCTTCATGCCGCTGGCGTCCTGCGGGTCGAGGGCCAGCACGGCGCGATGCGCGTGCGCTTCGTCATGCCCAGGTCCAGGCCAGCACGAGGTAGATGGCCAGTTCGCACACCTGCTGCGTGGCGCCCAGGCCATCGCCGGTGAAGCCCTGCAGGCGCCGGCGGAACAGGCGGGCCATCCAGGCGCCCGCCGCCGCCACCGCCCACACCATTGCTCCTGTTTTCATAGCGCCTTGCGCAAGCAGGACGGGCGCTACAGCCGGAATCGACCAAAAAACGCCAACCACGAGCGCACCGCCGCCGATGGCGTCGGCCAGCGGCTTGGATTTGCTCGCCCCGCTCTCGCCCACGTAGGGCAGGAAGCGGATCAGGAAGAGCGGCGCCAGACGCGACAGGACGTGCCCCGCGAAAAGCCCGGCCACGACCGCCGACACGCCCTGCGCCGCAAGGGCGGCCAGCAGCGCCACCTTGAGCGCCAGCGCCAGCACCAGCGCGATGGCCCCGAAAGCGCCGATGCGCGAGTCCTTCATGATCTCCAGCGCCCGTTCGCGCTGGGCGCTGCCGCCCAGCCCGTCGGCGACGTCGGCCAGGCCGTCCTCGTGGAAGGCGCCGGTCAGCCAGACGGTGGCGACGGTGCTCAGCAGTGCTGCCGCCAGCGGCGGCAGCCCCTGCGAGGCCAGCGCGAACACGGCCGCGGCCACGCCGCCGACGATCCAGCCCACGCCCGGGAAATGCGCCGCGCTGGCACGCAGCATCTGCGGGCTGTAGCCCACCCACGCCGCCAGCCGCCCGGTGACGGGCACGCGGGTGAAGAACTGCAGCGCGAGCAGGAAGTGGCGCAATGCGTTCACGCTCATTGCCTCGGTTGTGCCCTTTCCGCGTCGACCGCCTGCTGCGCGGCGCGGAAGAAGGACTCGCGCGCCGCCGCGGCCCGGGCATCCTGCGCGGACGGCCAGTCGGCGTTGAAGACGACCACCAGTTGCCGCTTGGGGTCGATGAAGATGCCCTGGCCGAAGATGCCGCGCGCACCGAAGCTGCCGTCGTCGCGGGTCCACCACTGGTAGCCGTAGCCGCTTCCGGGGCGGCCGATGTCGGCCTGCCTGGTGGTGGCGTTCGCCAGCCAGTCGTCGGGCACGATGGGCTGGCCGTTCACGCGCGCGCCCTCGAGGATGAACTGGCCGAAGCGCGCGAAGTCGCGCGGCGCCGCCTGCAGGCAGCAGCCGCTGATTTCCTGCCCGGTCTTGCTCAGCAACCAGGTGGCCGGGCGCTCCATGCCGGCGGGCTGCCACACCTTCTCCTGCAGGTACTGCGCCAGCGGCTTGCCGGTGGCGCGCGAGACGAGGACGCCGACCAGGTTGGTCTCGCCCGTGCTGTAGTGCCAGCGCGTACCGGCCGGCGCCTCGCGCGGCAGCGTGCGCATGTAGCTGACCAGCGCGTCCACGCCCGGCTCGGGCTTGTGATTGTTGAAGCGGGCGACGTCGGAGTTCGGGTCGCGGTAGTCCTCGTTCCAGCGCACGCCCGAGGTCATGGTGAGCAATTGCCGCACGCTCACCTCGTCGTAGGCCGAGCCCTTCATCTCCGGGATGTAGCGGCTGATCTTGTCGTCCAGGCTGTGGATGAAGCCGTCGCGCACCGCGGCGCCCGCCAGCGTGGAGGTGAAGGACTTGGCGACGGAAAAGCTGGTCCAGCGCCCGTCACCGTCGAAGCCCAGGCCGTAGCGCTCGAACCGCAGCTTGCCGCCCTGCACGATCAACAATGCGGCGCTGCGCTGGCCGGCCATGAAGGTGTCCACGTCCACCGCCAGGGCGAGCGGTGGGCCCGGAGGCAGCAGTCGGGGCGTGGCACCGGGCGCGATGGTGTGCCACTTGGCCAGCACCGGAATGCGGTCCATCGCCCGGAAGGCGGCGTCGCGCTGCGCCTGGGTCCAGAACAGCACGTCGCGGTTGGTGGGCAGGGCGCGCAGCAGGCCCCGCGTTTCCTTGTCCAGGTTGAAACAGAACGCGGCGGCGCCGACGGCCAGCACCGCCAGCGCGCCGAGGACGACCTTGGCGGCGATCCTCACGTGCCTGCTCCTCGAGACACGGTGGAATCACCCCCCTTGCGCGACACGCCGGCCGACTCGAAGCTCGCCATCTCGCGCAGGATGCGGCAGGCCGACTCCAGCAGCGGCCAGGCCAGCGCCGCGCCACTGCCCTCGCCCAGGCGCATGTCCAGCTGCAGCAGCGGCGTGAGGCCCAGCGCGCGCAGCATCAGCGCGTGCCCGGGTTCGGCCGACACATGCGCCGCCACGCAGCGCTGCACCACCGCCGGCTGCAGCGCGTGGGCCACCAGCACCGCAGCGCTCGCAATGAAGCCGTCCACCACGATCACGCGCCGCTCCCGGGAGGCCTGCAGCACGGCGCCCACCAGCGTCGCGATCTCGAAGCCCCCCAACGCCGCCAGCGCGTCCAGCGGCGCGGTGGCCTGCGCATGCCGCGCCAGCACCTCGCGCAGCACCGCGCGCTTGTGGGCGCGGCCGGCAGCGTCGAGGCCGGTGCCGGCACCGGTGCAGGCGTCGATGTTCTGGCCCGCCAGGCGCGCCAGCAGCAGGGCGGCGGCCGAGCTGTTGCCGATGCCCATCTCCCCCAGCAGCAGCGCATTGCCGGGCAGCGCGCGGACGATCTCGCCGCCATTGGCGATCGCCTCGCGGCACTGGGCGGCGCTCATGGCAGGCCCGGCGAGCGCGTCGGCCGTGCCCGCGCCGAGGCGCCGCACGAGCAGGCCCGGCTGCGGCGGCAACTCGCGCGCCACGCCGCAGTCCACCACCGTGAGCGAGATGCCGTGCTGGCGCGCCAGCACACTCACCGCCGCGCCGCCGGCCAGGAAGTTCTGCACCATCTGCCCCGTCACGTCGGCCGGATAGGCCGAGACGCCGCGTGCCGTCAGGCCGTGGTCGGCGGCGCACACCAGCATCTGGGGCTGCTCGAGCACTGGCGCCTCGGTGCCCAGGATGAGGCCGATTCGCAGCGCGAGGTCTTCCAGACGACCGAGGGCGCCGACCGGCTTGGTCTTGTTGTCGAGGGCCCGCTGCAGGCGCTGTGCCAACTCGACATCATGCAGGTCGTCGACTGGCGAAGGAAAGGACAGGTGATTCATGGCATTGAGCAAGCAAGGCGCGCTGCACCCGGCAGCGCAACGCGGATTCGAAAAGGAGGCGCAAGCCTATGCGCGCGGGCGGCCGGACTATCCCCAGGCGCTGTCGGACTGGCTGCTGCAGCCGGTGGGCCTCGGCCCTGGCCGCCAGGCGGCCGATGTCGGCGCCGGCACCGGCAAGTTCACGGCCTTGCTGGCACGCGCCGGCGCGCAGATCACGGCCGTGGAGCCTGTGGACGCCATGCGTGCGCAGATCGCTGCGCTGGGCCTGGACGGCGTGAGCGCCCTGCCCGGCACGGCGCAGGCCATGCCCTTGGCCGACACCGCGCTCGACGCCGTGGTCTGCGCACAGGCCTTCCACTGGTTCGCAGGCCGCGAGGCGCTGGACGAGTTCCACCGCGTACTGCGGCCCGGCGGCCGGCTCGCCCTGGTGTGGAACGTGCGCGACGAGTCGGTGGACTGGGTCGCTGCACTCACCGCGATCATCACGCCCCATGAAGGCGACGCGCCCCGCTTCCACAAGGGCGACTGGCGGCATGCCTTCCCGCATCCGGGCTTCGGCCCGTTGATCGAAACGTCCTTCGCCCATGCGCACGTGGGCCCGCCGCAGCAGGTGATCGTCGACCGCTTCATGTCGGTGAGCTTCATCGCCGCACTGCCCGACGTGCCGCGCGACGCCGTGCGGCGCGACATCGAGACGCTGGTCGCCACGCACCCGGCGCTGCGCGGCCGGGAGACGGTGCGCTTCCCCTACACCACGCTGGCCTGCCACTGCGTGCGTCACTGAATCAGACCCCGCAGCACGCCGGGCGCGAAGTGCTGGTCGACGAAATCTGCCAGGCCGTCGAAGGTGGCGTCCAGCGTGGGCACCTCGGCGCCGAAGAGCGCGCGCAGCACCGCGGCGTCTTCGAACAGGCCGTGCAGGTAGACGCCCAGCACGTTGCCGCGCGCGTTCTGCCAGGCCAGACCCTCGGGCATGACGGCACTGCCGTCGCCCTGGAGCTGCGGATGCTCGGCCGTCTGGCCATGATGGATCTCGTAGCCACCGACGTCGACACCCGAGAGCGCCCTCCAGGCGCCGTGCAGCGCTGCGAAGCGCGCACGGCGGTGCCGCACGGTCTTCTCTCGTGCGAAGACGGTCACCAGCGGCAACAGGCCCAGGCCCGGCGCGTTGCCGTCGATGCCGTGCGGGTCGACCAGCGCCTCGCCCAGCATCTGAAGGCCGCCGCAGATGCCCAGCACCGCGCCACCCGCGGCCGCATGCGCGGCCACCGCGCGGTCCAGGCCCTCGGCGCGCAGCCATTGCAGGTCGCTGCTCGTGTGCTTGGAGCCCGGCAGCACGATCCAGTCCTGCGGGCCGAGCGTGGCCAGTGCAGCGGCGTTGCGCACCCACACCAGACGCAGGCCGGGCACGCGCTTGAGCGGCTGGAACTCGTCGAGATTGCTGATGCGCGGATAGGCCACGACCGCGACCGTGCGCGCAGCCTTGGCCGCGCTCACCGTGCTGCCGTCGTCGAAGACACCGTCTTCCTCGGGCAGGCCGTGCTGCCACCACATGGGCAGCGTGGCGACCGTCGGCACGCCCGTCAGCGCCTGCAGCTGCGCCGGCCCCGGCGCCAGCAGCGACGCGTCGCCCCGGAACTTGTTGAGCACGAAGCCGGCCAACAACGCCCGGTCGTCCTCGGGCAGCAAAGCCCAGGTGCCGTACAGGTGCGCGAAGGCGCCGCCGCGGTCGATGTCGGTGACCAGCAGGCAGCGCGCCCGGGCGCGCTGCGCCGTGCGCATGTTGACGAAATCACTCTCGCGCAGGTTGATCTCGGCCGGCGAGCCCGCCCCTTCAATGACGACCACCTCGTTCTCGGCCACCAGTTCGTCCAGGGCCTGCGCGATGCGCGGCCAAACGGCAGCGCTGCGCGCGCGCCACGGCATGCGTGACAGGACCTCGTCGACCTGGCCCAGCATGACCACCTGGCTGGCCGTGTCTCGCTCGGGCTTGAGCAGCAACGGGTTCATGCGCACCTCGGGCGCGGCGCGCGCGGCCAGGGCCTGGAAGTACTGGGCACTGCCGATCTCGCCACCCTGGTCTTCCGAACCACCGGCGACCACCCTCGCGTTGTTGCTCATGTTCTGAGCCTTGAAAGGCGCGACCTTGATGCCCTGCCGCGCATACCAACGGCACAGGGCCGTGGCCAACCAGCTCTTGCCGGCACCGCTGGTCGTGCCCAGCACCATCACGCAACGGGCGGGCATCAGCGGAGCGGGCTCGAAGCAGGATGACGGAGGGCGGGGCGCATCGAAAAATCATAGCTGCGGCCGCGGCACCGCTGTTCCGCATGCAAGAGGCCGCTTCTGTACACACCGGCCGCGCCACGCCATGGCATGCTCGGCCGCATGAACGCCCCCGCCCTCCCCACTTATGACGACGTGGCCGACGCGGCCGAACGGCTGCAGGACCATGCCCACCGCACGCCGGTGATGACGTCGCGCACCGTGAACGCCGAACTCGGCGCCGAGGTCTTCTTCAAGTGCGAGAACCTGCAGCGCATGGGCGCCTTCAAGTTCCGCGGCGCCTTCAACGCCCTGTCCAGGTTCTCGCCCGAACAGCGCCGTGCCGGGGTGGTCGCCTTCTCGTCCGGCAACCATGCCCAGGCCATCGCGTTGTCGGCCCGGCTGCTGGGCATGCCGGCCACCATCGTGATGCCGCACGATGCGCCCGAGATGAAGGTGGCAGCCACCCGCGGCTATGGCGCGCAGGTGGTGATCTACGACCGCTACCAGGATGATCGCGAGCAGATCGGCCGCGACCTGGCCGCCACGCATGGCTACACCCTCATCCCGCCCTACGATCACCCTGACGTGATCGCCGGCCAGGGCACGGCGGCCAAGGAATTGTTCGAGGAGGTCGGCCCACTCGACGCCTTCTTCGTCTGCCTGGGCGGCGGCGGGCTGCTGTCGGGCTCGGCCCTGGCGACGCGGGCGCTGTCGCCGGCCTGCACGCTCTACGGCGTGGAGCCCGAAGCCGGCAACGACGGCCAGCAGTCATTCCGGAGCGGCACCATCGTGCGCATCGACACGCCGAAGACGATCGCCGACGGCGCGCAAACCCAGTCCCTCGGTCAGCTGACCTTCGCGATCATCCGGCGCGACGTGGACGACGTCCTCACGGCCACCGACGCACAGCTCGTCGATGCGATGCGCTTCATGGCCTCGCGCATGAAGCTGATCGCCGAGCCGACGGGCTGCCTGGGTTTTGCCGCCGCGCGTGCGATGAAAGAGCAACTGCGCGGCCAGCGGGTGGGGGTGCTGATCAGCGGCGGCAACGTCGACATCGCCCGCTTCTGCGAGCTGATGGCCACGCACTGAGCACAGGCCGCGCGGGTGCCGCTCCCTTTGTCGAAGCTCAGCCCAGGCCGGTGTCGTAGCGGGTGAGCGTCCCGCTTCGGGTCGCCTCGATGCCACGCCCGGCACGCACCGAGAACATGCACAACGCCACGACGATGGCCGCGCAGCCGACCAGCGACCACCAGCCGAAGAAATACACAAGGCCCGCCGGCAGCGCGAGCGAAACCAACAACAAGACAACGAGTCGCATGGGGTTTGAAATCCTTATGGTGGAGGCCTCGAAATCACTCGCTCGGGCCCGGCCAAGAGCCTAAGGGCACTCCACCGATCGGGCCAAGGAACTACTCCCCGCATCGATTGAAACATGCGCGGATACCGCCGATGCCGGCGGTTCCGTGCCGTCGCATCGCTGCCACATGTTTTGCGCGGAACAAGATCACGGAATGAGATCCCGGCGCCGTCCTACCACGAAATGGAGATGGTCAGAGGCATCCTCGATCCACACAATGCCTTGCACCGAGGATATGCCCATGCCCACCGCCGACGACCTCGATTTGCTGACCGATGGCGCGCTGGCCGAACTGGCCAGTGCCGAACGCCAGCGCGCCCTGCGTGGCGACCGCAATGCCTTCGGGCGAGCGCACCTGCTGGAGCGCGAGTTGCGCCGCCGCGCAGGCACCATCAGCAGCTTCGGACCGCCGCTCGACCTCGGCTCGTCGCAGTCGCGCAGGCGCTGGTGGCAGTTCTGGGGGCGCACCCCGGGCGCCACGGGCAGCGCGGTCGGCCTGCGCTATTGACCCTTCTACGGGCGCCTCGGCGCCTTTTTTTCTGCCTGTGGGCCAGAAAGTGCAATTGGCCCGCAGCGCCCGTCAGCCGGGCGCCGCAGCCGAATTCGTCACGAACGTGACGAATTTTCTTGGCTCTTCGCGGCTGCCCCCACGCGGGCGGGCGCATCCCAGCCGCCGCCCAGGGCACGAACCAGTCCCACCGCCGCTTGGTACTGGGCAGCCTTCACCTGCAGCGCCTGCCGCTGGTTGCGCAGCTCGCTGCGGCGCGCATCGAGCAGGTCGAGCTGGCTGATGTAGCCGTTGCGGTAGCGCGTGTCCGACAGCTGCGTGGCGCGGCGCGCCGAATCGACCGCCGTCTGCTGCACCTGCGCCTGCTCCTGCAGCAGGCGGATGGCCGACAGCTGGTCCTCCACGTCCTTGAAGGCATTCAGCACCTGCGCACGGTAGTCGGCCAGTGCCTCGTCGAGCTGGCCCGAGGCGTTCTGCACCCCGGCCTCGCGCCGCCCGCCATCGAGGATCGGCAGCGACAGCAGCGCGCCAATGCCCCACGAACGGGCCGACCACTTGAACAGGTCGCCGATCTCCGGCGAGGCGAAGCCGCCGCCAGCCGTGAGTGCAATGTCGGGGAAGTACGCCGCCTGTGCGGCCCCCACGCGCGCCTGCGCCGCCAGCACGGCCGCCTGCGAGGCGGCGACGTCCGGGCGCCGCGTGAGCACGGTGGCCGGCACGCCGGCCGGGATGCTCGGCAGCGTGGTGGTCCAGTTCTCGGGACGGATGCCGAAGTTGGCCGGTGCCTCACCCGTCAGCACCGCCAACGCGTGTTCGAGCTCCGCGCGGCGCCGGTCGAGGGCGATGGCGTCCGATTCGGTGGCCGACACCTCGGTCTGCACCCGCGCCACGTCGAGGTCCGCCACGTCGCCCGCCTGCTGGCGGCGCTGCGTCAGGCGCAGCGTGTCGCGATACGCCTCGACGTTGTCGCGCACCAGCACGCGCTCGGCATCGACCGCGCGCAGGGCCAGGTAGGTCTGCGCCACCTCGGCCTGCACCAGCAGGCGCGTGCTCTGCAGCAGCGCCTCGCGCTGCTGCGCGTCGAGCCGCGCGGCCTCGCTGGTGCGCGACAGGCGGCCGAACAGGTCCAGCTCGTACGACGCCGTGAGGCCGGCGTTGACCAGGGTCGACGGCCGGTCGCTCTGGTTGCGGTCCAGCCCTTGCTGGCGCGTGGCACCGGCGCCCGCGCCGAACTGCAGCGAGCGGTCCGCGTCGGTGATGCGGGCCAGCGCGCGCGCCTGGCGCACGCGGGCCACGGCCTGCTGGATGCTGGTGTTGCCGCCTTCGCCGCGCACCGCACGCTCGACCAGGCTGTCGAGGATGGGGTCGCGGAAGGCGCGCCACCATTCGCCTCGCGGCTGCGCTTCGGCCGGCACCGCACGGGTCCACTGCCCTTCGCCAGGCGCCGCGGCCCGGGCCGTGGGGGCTTCCTTGAACTGGGCGGGCGTGGCCATGTCCGGAAGCCCGGAGGGCGCCGTCGCACAGCCGGCCAGCACGAGGGCGGCCATCAGCGGTGCCAGCGCCGCGCGCAGCGGCTGGTGGAGTCGGATTGCTATCGAAGCATGCATGGTTCTTCTCCTTCGCTTCGTTTCATTCATTCGTGCCGGCCGACCGGTGCTGCGGGCTGCGGCAACAAGCCGCCGCCGTGGCCGCCGCCAGCGCCCGGGGCCGGATGACCGGCGGACACGAAGTCCTCGCCGTGCGGCACCTCGCCATGCAGCTTGAGGGGGCGGTTGCCCGTGAGCCGGCGCAGCGCCACGTAGAACACCGGCGTGAGGAACAGGCCGAAGGCCGTCACCCCGATCATTCCGGCGAACACCGCCACGCCCATGGCCGTGCGCATCTCGGCGCCGGCGCCCGTGGCCAGCACCAGGGGCAGCACCCCCATGACGAAGGCCAGCGAGGTCATCAGGATCGGGCGCAGCCGCAGGCGGCTGGCCTCGATGGCGGCCTGCACCGGCGTGCGGCCGGCGAACTCCAGTTCACGGGCGAACTCCACGATCAGGATCGCGTTCTTCGCACTCAGCCCCACCAGCACGATGAGCCCGATCTGTGTAAAGACGTTGTTGTCCCCGCCCGAGATCCACACGCCCGTCATGGCGGCCAGCAGGCCCATGGGCACGATCAGGATGATCGACAGCGGCAGCGTCAGGCTCTCGTACTGCGCCGCCAGCACCAGGAACACCAGCAGGATGGCCAGCGGGAACACGAGCACCGCCGAGTTGCCGGCCAGGATCTCCTGGTAGGTCAGGTCGGTCCACTCGAAGCTCACGCCCTTGGGCAGCGTCTCGGCCGCGATGCGCTTGATCGCGTCCTGCGCCTGGCCCGACGAGAAGCCCGGTGCGGCGCCGCCGTTGATGTCGGCCGTCAGGTAGCCGTTGTAGCGCATGGCGCGCTCCGGCCCGAAGCTGGACTGCACCTTCAGCAGGGCCGACAGCGGGATCATCTCGCCCGACGACGAGCGCACCTTGAGCATGCCGATGTCCTCGGCCCGCGCACGGTACGGCGCATCGGCCTGCACGCGCACGCTGTAGGTGCGGCCGAACTTGTTGAAGTCGTTCGCGTACAGGCTGCCCAGGTAGATCTGCATGGTGTCGAAGATGTCCGTCACCGGCACGCCGAGCTGGCGCGCCTTGGTGCGATCGACGTCGGCATACAGCTGCGGCACGTTGACCTGCCAGCTGGTGAACATGCCCGTGAGCTCCGGCGCCTGGTAGGCCTTGGCCATGAAGGCCTTCACTGCGGCGTCCATCTGGTCGTAGCCGACCGAGGCGCGGTCTTCCAGCTGCAGCTTGAAGCCGCCCGTCGTGCCCAGGCCCGCCACCGGCGGCGGCGGGAACATCACGATGAACGCGTCCTGGATGCCGGCGAAGGCCTGGTTGAGCTGCCCGGCCACGGCACCGCCGGACTGGTCGGCGCGCTTGCGCTGGTTGAAGGGCTTGAGCGTCGCGAAAACGATGCCCGAGTTCGAGCTGTTGGTGAAGCCGTTGATCGACAGGCCCGGGAAGGCGAGCGTCTCCTCGACGTTCGGGTTCTTCTTCATGATCTCGCCCATGCGGCGGATCACGTCGTCGGTGCGGTCGAGCGTGGCGCCGTCGGGCAGCTGCGCGAAGCCGATCAGGTACTGCTTGTCCTGCGTGGGCACGAAGCCGCTGGGCACGGCCTTGAAGAGGCCGAAGGTCACGCCGACCAGGGCGAGGTAGATCACGAACATGATCGTCTTGCGCGAGATCACGCTCTTCACGCCGCCGCTGTAGGCCTCCGAGCCGCGCTGGAACACGCGGTTGAAGCCGCGGAACAGCCAACCCAGGGTCTTGTCCATGCCGCGCGTCAGCGCGTCCTTGGGCGCGTCGTGGCCGCGCAGCAGCAGGGCCGCGAGCGCCGGCGACAGCGTCAGCGAGTTGATGGCCGAGATCACCGTCGAGATGGCGATGGTGACCGCGAACTGGCGGTAGAACTGGCCCGTGAGCCCGCTGATGAACGCCAGCGGCACGAACACCGCCACCAGCACCAGCGCGATCGCGATGATCGGGCCCGAGACCTCGCGCATGGCGCGGTAGGTGGCTTCGCGCGGCGTGAGGCCGGCCTCGATGTTGCGCTCCACGTTCTCCACCACCACGATCGCGTCGTCCACCACGATGCCGATGGCCAGCACCAGCCCGAAGAGCGACAGCGCGTTGATCGAGAAGCCCAGCAGATGCAGCACTGCGAAGGTGCCGATCACCGACACCGGCACGGCCAGCAGCGGGATGATCGACGCGCGCCAGGTCTGCAGGAACAGGATCACGACCAGCACCACCAGCATGATGGCTTCGAGCAGGGTGTGGATCACGGATTCGATCGATGCCCGCACGAACTGCGTCGGGTCGTAGGCGATCCGGTATTCCAGCCCCTCGGGCATGTTCTTGTTGAGCTCGACCATGGTCTTGCGCACGTTGGACGAGATGTCCAGCGCGTTCGAGCCCGGGGCCTGGAACACGCCCATGCCCACCGCCGGGTTGTTGTTGAGCAGCGAGCGCAGCGAGTAGTCGGCCGCACCGAGCTCGATGCGCGCCACGTCGCGCAGGCGCACCACCTGGCCGTCGGCACCGCTCTTGACGATGATGTCGCCGAACTCCTCCTCGGTGCTGAGGCGACCCTGCGCGTTGACCGACAGCTGCACGTCGATGCCCGAAAGGCCCGGCGAGGCGCCGATCACGCCTGCCGCGGCCTGCACGTTCTGGCCGCGGATGGCCGCCACCACGTCGGCGGCCGAGAGCCCGCGCTGCGCGACCTTCTGCGGGTCGAGCCAGATGCGCATGGAATAGTCGCCGCCGCCGAAGACCTGGACCTGGCCCACGCCCTCGATGCGGGCGAGCTGGTCCTTGACGTTGAGCACCGCGTAGTTACGCAGGTAGTCGATGCCGTAGCGGCCGTTGGGCGACACCAGGTGCACCACCATCGTGAGATCGGGCGCGCTCTTGACCGTGGTCACGCCCAGGCGGCGCACTTCCTCGGGCAGGCGCGGCTCGGCCTGCGAGACGCGGTTCTGCACCAGCTGCTGCGCCTTGTCGGGGTCGGTGCCCAGGCGGAAGGTGACGGTGAGGGTCATCACGCCGTCGGTCGTCGCCTGGCTGCCCATGTAGAGCATGCCCTCGACGCCGTTGATCTGCTCTTCGAGCGGCGTGGCCACCGTCTCGGCGATGACCTTGGGATTGGCGCCCGGGTACTGGGCGCGCACGACCACCTGCGGCGGCGCGACCTCGGGGTATTCCGAGATCGGCAGCCCGCGCAGCGCGATCAGGCCGGCGATCAGCATGAGCAGCGACAGCACGCCGGCAAAGATCGGCCGGTCGATGAAGAATTTGGAGAGGTTCATGACGAACTTTCAGCGAAGCGCTCGCGCGCGTTCAGGGGTTCGAGGCCAGCTTGCCGGCCTTGGCGCTGCCGCCTTGCGCCGTGGCGTCCATGGGCACGGTCTTGGGGTCGACCAGCACGCCGGGGCGCACGTGCTGCAGGCCGTTGACCACGATGCGCTCACCGGGCTTCAGGCCGCTGGCCACCACGCGCAGGCCGTTGATCGGCGCACCCAGCGTGACCTCGCGGTACTCGGCCTTGTTCTCGGCATTGACGACCATGACGAACTTCTTGTTCTGGTCGGTGCCCACGGCGCGCTCGGCCACCAGCAGCGCCTTGCTCTCCTGCGCCTGGCCCATGCGGATGCGGGCGAACTGGCCGGGGATCAGGGCGCCGTCCTTGTTCTCGAAGGTGGCGCGCACGCGCACCGTGCCGCTCTTGGCGTCGACCTGGTTGTCGATGAGCTGCAGCTTGCCTTCGAAGGGCGTGCCCTCGGTGGCGGCGGTGCCCATCTGCACGGGGATCTGGCCGATGAGCGAGCGGGCGCTCGCGCCGCCGGGCATATCGCGCAGGGCGCGGCCGATGACCTGTTCGTCGGCATCGAAGCTGGCGTAGATCGGGCTCACCGACACCAGCGTGGTCAGCACCGGCGCACCGGGGCCGGCGGCCACCAGGTTGCCCACCGTGACTTCGAGCTTGCCGATGCGGCCGGCAACCGGCGCCCGCACCTGCGTGTACGACAGGTTGAGCTTCGCGCTCTGCAGCGAGGCCTGCGCGGCGCGCAGGTTGGCGTCGGCCTCGTTGCCGGCGTTCAGGCGTTCGTCCAGCTCGCGCTGGGCGATGGCCTGCTCGGCATAGAGGCGACGAGCACGTTCCTGTTCGCTGCGGGTGTAGGCCGCACGCGCCTGGGCCGATGCGACCTGCGCCGCGGCGCGGTCCACCTCGGCCTTGTAGGGGGCCGGGTCGATGGTCACGAGCAGGTCGCCCTGCTTGACCAGTGCGCCCTCGCGGAAATGCACGCTCTGCACGGCTCCGGCCACGCGCGAGCGCACGTCGACGCGCTCCACCGCTTCCAGCCGGCCCGAGAACTCGTCCCAGGCGTTGACCTGCGTTTCGGTGACGGTCGCGACCGACACCGGCGTGGCCTGCGGCTGCTGCTGCGCCGGCGGGTTGCTGGCCTCGGCCTTGAAGCTGTGCATGCCGAACACGCCCGCGGCGACGGCCAGCACGGCCGTCACGCCGGTGACGGCGGGCCACACGCTGCGGCGTGCGAGCGAAGGTTCGGACCCGGCACCTTCGGAGCGGTCGGGCGTGCTGTTGTTATTGCTTGGGTTCGACATGGTTCGTCCTTGTGGGTACTTTGGGATGCGACAACCCTCCGGGCGCGGATGGCGCCCGTCGGGAACGGATGTGGTGAAAGCGTTGTGCCGCCAGCGCGCCGGTTCAGGGCGCTCGGGCCCCGTCGGCGTTCGTCAGGCGAAAACTCCCTCCGGACGGCGGTCTCCGCGCCGTCTCGTGCCTTGTTCTGGTGCGGGCCCCTCTCCGGAGGCCGATGTGTCGGGCGCCTTGGTGCCTAGTGGGGCGGCGGCGTCGCGGCCTGGAAGAAGGCGCGGAACTGCTCTTCCACGCTCTGCTCGCAGGCCGCACAGGCATTGCTGTCGGGTTCGTACAGCGCCTCGGGCCAGTTGGATGCGCCCGGCAGCACCTGGCTGGTCACCGGAATGCCGGCATCGCCCAGGCGCTTGGCATAGGCCAGCGCCTCATCGCGCATCGGGTCGTCCTGGCCCACCAGCACCAGCGTCGGTGCGATGTCCGCCAGCCGGAGCGAGGAACCGGGGACCGCATAGGGGTGCAAGGCATCCATCGGGCGGTGCAGGTACTTCTGCCACCCTTCGGCCCACTTGCAGCTGGCCGTCATCTCGGCACAGCTCGCCTCACGCAGGGAGGCAGTGCCGGCGCAGGGGTCGAGCATCGGCGACAGCAGCACCTGGCCCGCCAGTGGCGGATGCGCACGGTCACGGGCCACCAGGGCCACCGCCGCCGCCAGGTTGCCGCCGGCTTCTTCGCCGGCGAGGAAGATGCGAGCGCCCTTGCCGACCAGCTTGGTGCGCTGCTTGTAGAGCCACTCCAGCACCGCGTAGCCCACCTCGATGGGCTTGGGGAACGGGAACTCGGGGGCCAGCGGATAGGCCAGCGACACCACGAAGGCGCCGGCACGCGCCAGCAGCCGGCCCACGGTGCGGCCGTTGTCGAGGTCGCCACAGACGAAGGTGCCGCCATGGAAGTGCAGCACCACCGGCTGGCCCGCACTGCCGGTCTTCTCGCCGTAGGTGCGGGCGTCGACGCCCTCGCCCTGGGGCAGTTCGATGCGGATGTCCTTCTCGGCCACGGCACGCCCGGCCGGGGCTTGGGCCTCTGGCTGCTGCGGGGTGGGACGGGATGACATGGTGTGGACCTTCCGGATCAACGATGGATGAAATATAAGGGTCGCCGACGACGCATGAAACCGGGCCGGGCGCCCCACTCTGTTTCCGGCGCGACAACAATCGCCGCGTTTCCAGGCCCCAGAATCCGACCCCTTCCCCGAAACAGGTCAACGCGCATCCACAAGAATGCGCGTTCTCCAGGGCCTGCGACGTCAGCAACCATCCCTTTGCACCTATGGACCAGATCCAAGCCATGCGCGTGTTCGTGCGGGTCGTCGAAGCCGGCAACTTCACGCGCGCCGCCGATTCGCTCGACCTGCCCAAGGGCACCGTCACCAAGCAGATCCAGGCCCTGGAGGCCCGGCTGCACGCGAAGCTGCTCAACCGCACGACGCGGCGCGTCACGGTCACGCCCGACGGCGCCGCCTACTTCGAGCGCGCGGCGCGCCTGCTGAACGATTTCGACGAGCTCGAGGCGAGCATGGCGAACGCGCAGGCGGCGCCCACCGGGCGGTTGCGCATCGACGTGGGGACCTCCACCGCGCGCCTGGTGGTCATCCCTGCGCTGGCGTCCTTTTGCGACAAGTACCCCGATATCCAGGTGGACCTGGGCGTGAGCGACCGGCCGGTGGACCTGATCAGCGACAACGTCGACGTGGTGATCCGCGCCGGCGACATCACCGACCAGTCGCTGGTGGCCCGACGCATCGGCAACCTGCCCTTCATCACCGTGGCCTCGCCCGGCTACCTGAAGAAGTACGGCACCCCGGCCCATCCTCGCGACCTGGAGCGCGGCCGCCACCACGTGGTGAACTTCTTCGCCGGCAACACGCGGCGCATCTACCCGCTGGAGTTCAACAAGGACGGGGAAACCGTCGAAATCGGGGGCCCCTACCGCGTGTCGGTGAACGAAAGCAACGCCCACACGACCGCGGTGCTGGCGGGCTTCGGCGTGTCGCAGATGGTGAGCTTCATCGCGGCGCCCTACCTGGCCAGCGGCGACCTGGTGCAGCTCATGCCCGAGTGGACGCGCGACTCGCTCCCGGTGCACGTGGTCTACCCCCCGAACCGGCACCTGAGCGCCAAGGTGCGCGCCTTCGTGGACTGGGCGGCCGAGGTATTTGCCCGCGATCCGCAGCTCGCGCGGGCCTGAAGCGCGAAAATAGCAAACCTTTGGGTTACATTTCGACCCTCCGGTGCCGCTTCGGGCCCCGGGCAATCGGGCCCCCTTGATGAACCACGTGATGCGCGCCTGGACGTTCTGGATCCGCGCTGAACTCCGCGAAGAATGCCGGGAACACCTGGAGAACACCAAGCTCCCCCAACTGCGCGCCATACCGGGCAACCTGCGCACCGCCGCCATCTTCCGCGACCTGGGTGACGGCACGACCGAAGTCGTCGTCGCCTCGCTGTGGGATTCGTTGGACAGCATCAAGGCCTTCGCGGGGCCGGACTACCTCAAGCCCTCCATCGATGCGGGCGACAAGGGCAAGCTGCTGGACCGCGACGTGATCGTGCGCCACTACAGCATCGACGCGATGGACGCCGACATGTTCGAGCGCACGCTGGGGTCGCCGCTGCCGCTCTGACGCGCAGGCGTCCCCGCAGGACAGCGCCGCCGCAACAATGAGCGCGCTGATGGCCCTCAGGCATTCCAGGCCGCCGCCAGCGCGTCCTGGCTCTCCGGCGCGAGGACGCCCAGTCGCACATGGCCCGAGAGGCCGAAAGAGGCGCAGTCGCGCAGCTTGATGCCCTGCGCGCGCAACGAATCCAGGACGGGCGGCAGCGGCAAGCCGGCAGGCCAGCGCATGCAGAAGAAGTTGGCGACGCTGGGCCGCACCTCGCAACCCAGCCCGGTGCACAGCCGCTGCTGACGACGCTTCCAGCGCTCCAGCACCGCCAGGCTGGCGGACAGCCAATCCTGCGCGGGCGCCTCGACCCAGGCCGTGAGCATGGCGACCGCGTGGGCTCCCAGTGGCCACGACGGTGCGAGGCCCTGGAGGCGGGCGAGAAAAGCCGGCGGCACGTCACACGGCGCGATCGCGTAGGCGCCGCGCACGCCCGTCAGGCCCAGCGCCTTGTTGGGCGACCACAGCTGCCACACGCGCGAAAGGCGATCCGGCCCCAGGCTGCCGCCCGGCGGGCCGTCGAGGCGCAGCGGCGCATACGCCCGGTCGAGCACGAAGGGGCGATCCGCCGGCCAGGCATCGACGCGCGCCGCCAGGTGCGGATCGTCCTGCCCCAACGGTGTCGAAGGCTCGCAGCCCCAGGCGAGGCGCGCCGCGGGCGCTCCGGGCGCGGTCGCCGTGGCCAGGTGCAGCGCCAAGCCGTGCGCACGCGCGGCGCGGGCGTAGTCGCCATAGGCCGGCACCGGCACCACCGCAGTCCCGCCGCCATCGGCTGCTGCCGCCGCCGTGATGCGCACGATGAACTCGCTGGCGCTGGCGGCGGCCACGATGCGTTCGCGGGCCACGCCGTGGAAGGCTGCGAGCCGCTCCCGCAGTTCGGTGTGGTTCGGGTCCGGGTAGCGCGAGGGATCGGCGGCGCGCAGCGCCTCCAGCGCCGGCGGGCACGGGCCGCAGGCGTTGGCGTTGGTCGAGAAGTCATGCAGCGGAACGCCCTGCGCGTCCGGCCCGCCGTGCACGGTCATCTCCGTCATGCTGTCAACCGATGCGCAGGAGGCTGCCGCCTCCGGTGCCGGCCAGCGCGGCGGTGGTCAGCACCGCGGCAGCGAACACTGCGCGGCCGCCCAGCCCGGCACACGCGCGCAGGTCCGCCGGGACGGGCGCACGGCCCTCGGCATTCAGCGCATAGGCGCCCGGCTTGCGCAGGCGCACGCCGAGCACCCCCGCCATCGCCGCCATGGGCCAGCCGCTGTTGGGCGACGGCGTGCGCGCGGCCTCGCGCGCCAGGCCCGATGGCCAACGCCAAGCCGCCAGGGCAATCAGCAGCGCGCTGAGCCGGGCCGGCACCCACGACAGCCCGTCGTCCACCCGCGCCGCCCACTTGCCCGCCCAGGCCCAGCAGCGGCCGCCGCGCTCGCCCGGATAGCCCCACATCGCGTCGGCCGTATTGGCGAAGCGATAGACGGCCGCCCCGGGCAGTCCGAAGAGCACGAACCAGAACAGCGGCGCGACCACCGAATCGTTGAGGTTCTCGGCCAGCGACTCGATCGCGCTCTCGCGCACGGCGTCGGCATCGAGCGACTGCGTGTCGCGGCTGACCAGATGCGCCAGCCGCGCACGACCGGCGTCGAGCGACTGTGCCAGCGCGGCGTCCACTGCCAACACCTCATCGCGCAGCATGCGCCAGGCCAGCAGCGGCTTGAGCGCCAGCGCCAGCGTGAGCGCCGCCACCGGCCACGGCAGATGGCGCATCACATGCCACTGCACCGCCCATGCCGCTACGAAAACGATAGCTGCTCCCGCCCACCAGGCCAGCGTTCCGAGCACAAAAGGCTTGAAAGCTCCGGGCAGGGGCGCATCGGCCGAAGGGGCGATGCGCGGGCCGACCCAGCCGAGCCAGGCGCCCATCCACACGACCGGATGCCAGCGCGCGGGCGGTTCGCCCAACCAGCGATCGATGGCCAGCGCGAGCCACAGCGCGCCGATGGCGACGCAGGCGTGGGCGCAGAGCAAAACCTCAGACGTCGCGGGCACAACGCCTTTCCGATCCGGCGCGTTTCAGGCGGCCGCGGAGCAGGCCACGCGCGGGCACCCATGGAGCGGGCTTTGCCCGGCCACCGGGTGCGCCCCCTTCGCGCAGCGGAAGGGGGAGCCGCGCAGCGGCATGGGGGTGGTTCATTTCAATCCTCGATCCCGCGCTGCGCGGGGATGCCCGCCCTGAACGCGTGCTTCACCATCTGCATCTCGGTCACCGTGTCGGCCAGCGCGACGATCTCGGGCGGGCAGCGGCGGCCGGTGAGCACCACGTGCACCTCGCGCGGCCGCTCGCGCAGCGTCTTCAGCACCGCGTCGAGCGGCAGCCAGCCGTAGATCAGCGGGTAGGTGATCTCGTCGAGCACCACGAGGAAGAACTCGCCCGAAAGGATGGCGGCCCTTGCCTTCTCCCAGCCGCCGCGGGCGAGTTGCGCCGATCGCTCCAGGTCCTGGCTCTTCCAGGAAAAGCCGTCGCCGAGCCCCTCGATCGGAATACCGATCTGCTCGAACATGCGGTGCTCGCCGAAGCGCGCCGTCGGCACCTTCATGAACTGGAAGATCTTCACGGCCTTGCCGCGGCCATGGGCGCGCAACGCCAGGCCGAAAGCCGCCGTGCTCTTGCCCTTGCCGTCGCCGGTGTTCACCAGCACCAGGCCGCGGCGCTCGCCCTCGGGTTTGTCGTAGGGCTTGTCGGTGGGGGGTGTTTCGATGTGCATGAGAGGCTTTCAATACGGGCAGCCGGACGCGAAAGACGCGAAGGTTTCGCGAAAGGCGCGAAAGAACAGCCGGATGAACAATGTCTTCTTTCGCGTCCTTCGCGGAATCTTGGCGTCCTTCGCGTAGGGCTGTCCGGATTCAGCGCGCCAGCGCCACGAACTCGCCGGCCACCTGGTGCACGGCGACGCGGTGGTCGAAGACGGCTTCGAGGGCGCGATGCGTGGCCGGGTCGGCGGCGGGGCCATGGTGGGCGATGCGGCCGGCCGCCATCACGACCAGCGCATCGGCCGCCAGGGCGGCATGCAGTTCGTGCAGCACGCTCACCACGGCGCAGCCGGCGGCAGCCAGTTCGCGCGCGGTGGCCAGCCAGTCGGCCTGGTGCGGCGGATCGAGGTTGGCCAGGGGCTCATCCATGAGCAGCACCTCGGCCTCGACGGCCAGGGCCCGCGCGAGCAGCACGCGCTGGCGCTCGCCGCCCGAGAGCTGGCCGATCGGCCGGTCGCGCCAGTCCCAGGCCTGGGTGCGGCGCAGCGCGCGCTCCACGGCCGCGCGGTCGGCGACCGAGGGCGCGGCGAGCCAGCGCTGGTGCGGCAGGCGGCCGAGCATGGCGACGTCGTAGCTGGTGAGGTCGTCGGCGGCGCCGTCGCCCACGCCGCTCTGTGCCAGCCAGGCCAGCGCCCGCGCGCGCTCGCGCTCGCGGGACGATCGCTGCATCCACGGACGGCCGAGCAGTTCGACCTGGCCGGCATGCGGCAGCAGCCCGGCCAGTGCGCGCAGCAGCGTCGACTTGCCGGCGCCGTTGGGGCCGACCACGCTGGTCCAGGTGCCGCGGGGCAGTGCGAGGTCGATGCCGTGCAGGACCTCCACGCCGCCGAGCGCAACGCGCAGGCCCTGCGTCGTGATCGCCTGATCTTTCAAGCCAAATCGGGCTCCAGCGCCCGCCCCGCTTGCGGCACCAGCTATGGAATTCATAGCATTCATGCGCCCTGGCCCGCTGCACGCGCCGCGCGCCGATGCATCAGCCACAGCAGATAGCCGCCGCCGAAGACCGCGGTAAGCACGCCCACCGGCAGCTCCTGCGGCGCGATCAGCCAGCGCGCCCCCAGGTCGGCCGCCATCAGCAGCAGGCCGCCCATGAGCGCCGACAGCAGCACCAGGCGCACATGCGTGGTCTTGACCAGCGAGCGCACCAGGTGCGGTGCCGCCAGGCCGACGAAGGCGATCAAGCCGGTCTGCGCCACCGCGGCACCGGTGGCCAGCGCCAGCACCGCCACCAGCGCCACGCGCATCGCGGGCAGCGGCAGGCCCAGGCTGGTGGCCGTGGCCTCGCCCAGCGCCAGGCCGTCGAGCAGCGGTGCCAGCGCGGCACCCGCCAGAAGGCACAGCGCGAGCACGCCGGCCATCACGCCGCAGGCGCCCCAGCCCACCAGCCCGGTGCTGCCGAGCATGAAGGCCTGCAGCGCCTGCAGGATGTCCGCGGAGGCAATGCTGATCAGGTCCTTCACCGCGCCCAGCACCACGCCGACGATCACGCCGGCCAGCAGAAGACGCAGCGTCTGCTGCACCCCGCGCGCGAGCGTCAGTGTGAGCAGCACCGCCGCCACTGCGCCCACGAAGGCCGCGCCGGTGAGGCCCAGCCGCACGATCCACGTCGTCGAGTTGACGGACACGCCGAACAGCGACAACGCCGCCGCCACGCCCAGCGAAGCGCCCGAGGCGCTGCCCAGCAGGTACGGGTCGGCCAGCGGATTGCGGAACAGGCCCTGCGCCACCGCCCCGGCCAGCCCGAGCAGCGCGCCCGCAAGCCAGGCGCCCAAGGTGCGCGGCAGGCGGATGTCCCACACGATCTGCCAGGCCACCGCGTCGCCGCGCAGCGACCACAGCTGTTCGATACCGGTGCTGCCCACGGCCGCACCCAGCGCCAGCAAGCCCGCGGCCGCCAGCAGCAACACGAGGGCGACCCAGCGCGCTCTGCGTGCGTGCATGCCTAGCGACTCGGGCCGGCCAGGCAGCCGGCCATCAGGCGCGCCGCCTCGCCCATGCGCGGGCCCGGCCGCACCAGGATGTCGGCCTGCTCGGCGCTGAAGCGGCAGATGCGGCCCGCCTTGACTGCCCGTATCGACGCCCATCCAGGCCGCTGCTCCAGCCCTTGGGCGCTGCGTTCGCTGACCATGATCAGGGCAGGATCGGCGCGCACCACGAACTCGGGGTTGAGCTTGGGGAACGGCCCCATCGAGGCCGGCACGATGTTGCGCGCCTGCAGCCGCGTGAGCGTCTCGCCGATGAAGGAGCTTTCGCCGGCCGCATAGGGCGCGGCGTTGACCTCGAAGTAGACGCGCGTGCCGCGGGCCGAGGCCGGCAGCGACTGCGCGGCCGCGTCCACGCTGGCGTCGATGGCCCGCCACACCGTGTCCGCGCCCGGCACCGCGAGCAGTTGCGCGACCTGGTTCAGCACACGCTGCACGTCGGCGTGGTTCTTCGGTTCCAGCACCGCGACCTTCAGGCCCAGCGCTTCCAGCCGTTGCGACACGCGCGAGGACTTGGCCGCCAGCACCAGGTCGGGCTTGAGCGCCGCGATGGCCTCGACGTTCGGATCGATGCCGCCGCCCACCTGCGGCAGGGCCTTCACCGCATCGGGCCAGTTGGAGTAGCGGTCGACGCCGACGAGACGGCCGCAGGCGTCGAGTGCGCAGACCGTCTCCGTGAGCGAAGGCAGCAGCGAGACGACGCGCTGCGGCGGCGCGGGCAGTTGCACCGCGACGCCGCGCTCGTCCGTCACCTGGACGGGCGCCGCGCTCGCCGCGCCGGCGCACAGCGCAGCCAGGGCGGACAGCAACCAACGAATCATGCCCCGCCCTTCAGCCGCAGGGGCAGTCCCGCCGCCATCAGCGTGACCCGCTCGCAGCTCGCCGCCATCTGCTGGTTCAGACGACCCAGCACGTCGACGAAGGCGCGTGTCTCGGCGCCCAGCGGGATCACGCCCAGCCCGATCTCGTTGCTCACCAGCACGACCGGCCCCTGCGCCGTCGCCAGCGCCTCGGGCAGCAAAGCCACGCCGTCCTGCCACTCGGGCGCAGACGCGCGCTCGGGCGCCAGCTCGGCCGGCATCATGAGGTTGGTGAGCCACAGCGTGAGGCAGTCCACCAGCACCAGCGTCTGCGGCGTGCTGGCGGCCATGATGGCTTCGGGCACGCGCCAGGGCTCCTCGATGGTCTCGAGCGCCGGCACGCGCGCGGCGCGCTCGAACTGGTGCAGCGCGATGCGCTGGTGCATCTCGTCGTCCCAGGCTTGCGCGGTGGCGATCATCACCGCCTTGTGCGCGGGCGAGTGCGCCAGCCACGCGGCGGCCAGCGACTCGCCGCGGCGCGACTTGCCGCTCTTCTGGCCGCCGAGGATGAACTCGCTGGCGGCGATGTCGAGTCTGGATGGCGCGCGGTCGGTCATGCTGGCGTGCGCGTCAGCGGGGCTGCCATTTGAGGCCGACGTAGACCGTGCGGCCCGCCGTGGCGTAGTCCTTGACGAGCTGGTAGTTCTTGTCGGCCACATTGTCCACGCGGGCCACGAGCGTGAGGTCGCGGGCGATCTCGCCGCTGGCGCTCAGGTTCACGATGCCGTAGCCGCCCAGGCGCTGCGTGTTGGCTGCATCGGCCCAGCGCCGGCCCGAGGCCTGCAGCTCGGCGCCCAGCGTCCAGCCGCCGACGCGCCAGTCCGCACCGACGGTGCCGTGCACCTGCGCGCGCAGGGGCAGCATGTGGTTCGTCTCGACGTCCCGCGGGTTCTGGTAGTCCAGCGAGCCGCGCAGCGTCAAGTCGCCGAAACGGTGGCTCGCGGCCAGCGTCACGCCTTCGTACTTGGCGCGGTTCACGTTCGCGTAGCAGCCGAACAAGCTCTCGCAGGCGGTGCTGCTGTAGTCGAAGGTGATGAGATTGCGCACACGGTTGCGGTACGCGACGAGGCTCGCGCTCGTCGTCCCGTCACCGTAGCGCAGGCCGACCTCGGCGTTGCGGCTGGTCTCCGGGCGCAGATTGGCGTCGCCGTATTCGCTGAAGCGCTGGTACAGCGTCGGCGCGCGGAAGGCCGTGCCGGCCGAGGCCGTCACGCGCCAGTTCTTCACAAATTCGTAGCCGTAGGCGACGCTGCCGGTGTTCTTGCCGCCGAACTCGCTGTCCTCGTCATGCCGCAGGTTGACCTGCAGCGAATGCGGGCCCTGGACGAAGCCGTAACCCAGCGCCAGCGCGTCCTGGGAGCGCTTGCGGAAGATCGTGGTGCTGTATTCGTCCAGCGCCGGGTTGAAGAGCTTGTCCTCGCGCCGCTCGAGCGCCGCGGTGAACAGGTGCGATCCCAGGCGGTACTCGTTCTGGAACAGGTAGCCGCGCAGCCGGGTCTGGGTGATGTAGTCGGGCGGCGAGGGCTTGACGCTGGTCTCGTAGCGCTGGTTCGAATCGGTGACCGAGAGCTTCGTCTTGTACTCGGGCGTCCACTGGGCGGTCCAGGTGAGGCCCGCGGTGCGCAGGTGGTACTTGTTGCGATCGTCGACCGGCCGGCGCGGGTTGTAGGTGAAGCCGTCGTAGCCCGAATCCATCTCGCTCTCGAGCGCCGTGAGGTCCAGGCGGTGCTTCTCGCCGATCTGCCAGCCCAGCCGCACGGCCCCGGCGCTGGTCTTGTAGTAGTCCCTGTCGGGGTTGTGCTTGACGTTGGGCGTGCGCACGTCGAAGCCGGCGCTCTGCTCGTACGAGGCGCCGATCGAGTAGTCGAAGGGGCCGGCCGACCCGCTGACGCCGAGTTGCGTATTCTGCGTGCGCCGGCTGCCCACGCCCCAGCTCACGAAGGGCGTCGGCTTGCCCTCGCCCTTCTTGGTGAACAGCTGCACCACGCCGCCGATGGCATCGGAGCCATACACGGCTGCCGCGGGCCCGCGCAGCACCTCGATGCGTTCGATCTGCGCCAGCGGGATCGATTCCCAGGGTGCGCCGCCGGTGGACTGCGAGTCGATGCGCACGCCGTCGAGGTACACGGCCGTGAAGCGCGTCTCCGCACCGCGGATGAACAGGCTGGTGGTGTTGCCCACCCCGCCGTTGCGCGAGATCTCCACGCCAGGCAGCCGCGCCAGCAGGTCGGCCACGCCCGAGGCACCGCTGCGCTCGATGGTCGCGCGGTCGATCACCGACACGTCGGCGACCAGGTCCGAGATCGGCTGCTCGACGCGCGTCGCCGTGACGACGGTCTCGCCAAGCGAGGGCGGCGTCTGCGCGACGGCGAGGGCCGGCAGCGCGGATGCGAGGGCGATGGACAGGAGGGAGGCACGCGGCAAAGGGCGCGTGAACGAGGCACGGGGGGTCATGGGACGAAAAGGATTCCAGCAGCAATGCCCTCGCCGGCTTCCCCGCCGGCGCCTGGGCGCCATGGCCGCCGCGACGAGCCCCAGGGGGCATCGAACATGGCAACCGCCTCGTTGGCCGGTATCCGGGCTGACAGCGCGCACCTGCCGCCTTCCCAGGCGCCGTGTGTCGGCGGCGCCCAGTGGCTGATTGGAAGGTGTGGCGCCCCCGCGGACTCGCGTGGACACCGGCTGCTTGACCGTTGCGGGGGCAGCGCAGGCTGGCTTCGGCACCGTGGGTGCATCGGCTCCTGCTTCCCGTTGAACTGCGACGCGCGAACCGCGGCGCGAGCACCAACAGGCGGCGAGTTTAATTTGAAACGACCCGTGTATCGACGGAACCTACAATCCGCGCCCATGTCCGCACCGAGCCACTTCGACCAGATCGCCGAGCGCGTTGAACGTCTGCTCGTGCGTTACGAGGAAACCCAGCGCACCAATGCGTTGCTGCAGCAGCAGGTCGAGGCGCTCGCCCGCGAGCGCGATGCGCTCAAGGCACGCCTGACGGCCGCGCGCACGCGCATCGATGCCATGCTGGAGCGGCTGCCCGCCGAACCGTCCAACGACTCCACCTCCAACGCGACGTGAAACAAATCGAAGTGCAGATCATGGGCCAGAGCTACCTGCTCGGCTGCCCCGAAGACGGCGAGGCGCAGCTGCGCGAGGCGGTGGACCGCGTGGACGCGGCCATGTGCAAGATCCGCGATGCGGGCAAGGTCAAGGCGCGCGACCGCATCGCGGTGCTGGCTTCGCTCAACCTCGCCTTCGACCTGGTGCAGCGCGATGCCGCGCCGGCACCCACGCCCGCACCTGCCCAACCGGCCGAGGCGGCGAGCGAACTCGCATCCGACGCCACGGCCGACGAGGCGCGCGCCGCACAACTCGTGCAGCGCCTGGACCAGGCGCTGGCCGGCGACGGCCTGCTGCTCTGATCCTTTTTCAAGCCCTGTCGGACGACACCGGCTTTGCGTTGTCAAGCCTGTACGCGCCGGATGCAGCGCGTAAAATCGAAGGCGTCTGCGGTGCATGCCGGGCTTTATATTTCCTTGAACCAATGCTCTACGGAGCCCGGGCTTGGTACATCGCTTGGCAAGCGTGATCATCTCGCGTCAGATGAACCCAATGCCTTGCTGCCCTCGCCCACCTGAACCCTGCGTTCAGGATGACGGTCCGGTGGCACCTGCAGACACCTCTTCCGACGGCCCGCCTTCTGGCGGGCCGTTTCCTTGTGTGCCGCCCCCATAAGAACACCGATACGCCGCATGCCGATCGAACCCCTGCTCGTCCTCGAACTTGCCGTGCTGGGCGTGGGCACCGGCTTTCTCGCAGGGCTGCTGGGCATCGGCGGCGGGATGCTGATGGTGCCCTTTCTCACCATCATTCTGGGCAACCGCGGCGTGCCGGCCGACCTGGCCGTGAAGATGGCCATCGCGACGTCGATGGCGACCATCATCTTCACCTCGGTCTCGAGCGTGCGCGCGCACCACAAGCGCGGTGCGGTGCGCTGGGACATCGTGAAGCGCCTGGCACCGGGCATCGTCATCGGCAGCCTGATCGGCAGCCTGGGCGTGTTCTCCTTGCTCAAGGGCACGGCGCTGGCGATCTTCTTCGCGCTCTTCGTGAGCTTCTCGGCCACGCAGATGTTCCTGGACAAGAAACCCAAGCCGACGCGGCAGATGCCGGGCACAGCCGGCCAGCTGGGCGCGGGCGGCGTGATCGGTTTCGTCTCGGGCCTGGTCGGCGCGGGCGGCGGTTTCATCAGCGTGCCCTTCATGACCTGGTGCAACGTCGCCATCCACAACGCGGTGGCGACCAGCGCGGCGCTGGGCTTTCCGATCGCGGTCGCCAACGTGGCGGGCTACATCGCGGGCGGGTTCTCGCTGCAGGGCCTGCCGCCCGGCGCCTTCGGCTACATCTGGCTGCCGGCGCTGGTGGTGATCGCGGCGTGCAGCGTGCTCCTGGCGCCGCTGGGCGCACGCGCCGCACATGCACTGCCGGTGGGCAAACTCAAGCGCGTCTTCGCCAGCGTGTTGTACCTGCTGGCCGCCTACATGCTGTGGAAGGGCCTGCACGGCTGAGCGCTGCGCCGGCCCGCTGCGCAACGGCCAGAGGCCGAGCGCGGCCGCGAACACGACGGTGGCATGCGCGCTCGGGAAGGCACCGCGCCCGCCGTGGAGGATCCGGGGCGCGCTGTCGCCCGTGACGAAGGGCCGCGGCAAGGCGTTCGCATCGGCCAGCGCATGGGCCATGGCGAGATTCAAGGCCAAATCGGCCGCCAGCGCCCGCCCCGCCTGCGTGAGCAGCTATCGTTTCGATAGCACCGCCACCCTCAGAGCACGCCGCACCACGCGAGGAACGCGGTGCCCGCGTCGTGCCACAGCGCCCAGGCCGAGGCCGCGACGAGCGCCAGGCCCGACAGCCGCACGGCCACCTCGCCGCGGCTGCCGATCGCAGAGCCGTCGCGCGCCGCGACCCAGGTGCGCAAGCCCAGCCAGGTGCCGCCCAACAACCACACCGCGCTGCCCGCCGCGAAAGCCGCCATGCACAGCGCGCCGGCGGCGGCATCGCCTGCCAGCGCCGCCACCACCAGCGCCGAGTACAGCAGGCTGCACGGAAGAAGCGCCCACAGCGCACCGATCAGCCAAGGCCATCGGTGGGCGCTGCCCGCACGGCGCACGCGCGCCCAGGCGCCGCGCGCCAGGCCGTCGAGCCACAGCGGCTGCCGCGCCTGCCACAGCAACACGCCCCCGAGCGCGAGCGCGGCGACGTGCAGCAAGGTCCAGAAAGGCCGCAGCGCGGCCACCTGCGTGCCGAGCCAGCCCAGCCCCTGCAGGCTGACCGCCGCGAGCGCACCCAGCGCCGAGTAGCCGGCCACGCGCCCCACATGGAATTGCCAAAGGGCCCGGCGCGAGCCACCGGCCGCCTGCACGACGCCGGCGCACGGCGCGCTGCACATGCCCAGGCAGTGCGCACCACCGGCCAGCCCCATCAGACCGCAGGTCATGGCCAGGGCCAGCGTCATCGGCGCGGCCCTTCAGATGATGCGCGAGAAGCGGGTGCGCGCCCGGTCGGCCTGCAGGTGACGGTCGAACACCATGGCCACGGCGCGCACGAAGAACCAGCCGGTCTCGGTCACCTCGATCTCGCGTTCGCTCAGGCGGACCAGGCCGTCGGCCTGGAGCGCCTCGAGCGTCTCCAGCTCGCCGGCGAAGTAGCGGCGGAAATCGACCAGGTGCGCCGCGTCGATGGTCTCGAAGTCGACCCGCCCCTGGCACATGAGCGCCATGATCACCGCGCGGCGCAGCACGTCGTCGCGCGACAGCGCCAGCCCGCGCACCACCGGCAGCCGCCCCTGGTCGATCAGGTCGTAGTACTCGTCCAGCGCCTTGGCGTTCTGGCTGTAGCTGGCGCCCACGCGGCCGATCGCCGACACGCCCAGGCCCACGATGTCGCAGTCCGGCTGCGTGCTGTAGCCCTGGAAGTTGCGGTGCATGCGCCCCTGGCGGCGCGCGACGGCCAGCGAGTCCTCCGGCAGCGCGAAATGGTCCATGCCGATGTAGCGGTAGCCCGCCTGCGTGAGGCGCTCGATGGCCTGCGACAGCATCTCCAGCTTGGCATCGGCCGACGGCAGCTCCTCGGCGGCGATGCGCCGCTGCGGCTTGAAGCGCTCGGGCAGGTGGGCGTAGGCGTACAGGGCGATGCGGTCCGGCCGCAGTTCGGCCACCTGGTCCAGCGTGCGGCGGAACGAGGCCGGACTCTGCCGCGGCAGGCCGTAGATCAGGTCGGTGTTGATGGAGCGAAAGCCCAGTTGCCGTGCGGACGCCACCAGCGCGAAAACCTCGTTTGCCGGCTGGATTCGGTGCACCGCCTTCTGCACCTGCGCATCGAAATCCTGCACCCCGAAGCTGACCCGGTTGAAGCCCAGCGTGGCGAGGTGGGCCAGGCGCTTCGCGTCCACCGTGCGCGGGTCGACCTCGATCGACCACTCGCCGTCGGCCGTGAAGCTGAAGGAGCGACGCAGCATGGCGACCAGCGCGGTGAGGGCCGCGTCGTCGAGGAAGGTGGGCGTGCCGCCACCGAGGTGCAGCTGACTGACCGAGGCATTCGGCCCCAGGTGCGCCACCTGGAGTTCGACCTCACGCGCCAGGTAGGCCATGTAGTCCTGCCCCTTCTCGCGCCGCCGCGTCACGATCTTGTTGCAAGCGCAGTAGTAGCACAGCGACTCGCAGAAGGGGATGTGCACGTACAGCGACAGCGGCAGCCGCGCGGCCAGGCCGACCTGGCGCCGCTGCTCCAGCGACTGGGCGTAGGTGTCGGCGCCGAAGGCGTCGACGAAGCGATCGGCCGTGGGGTACGAGGTGTAGCGCGGCCCGGGCACGTCGAAGCGGCGCAGCAGCGCGGGAGAAAGGGCGCCGGAGCGGGCGGCCGGCGTCGCTTCGGACGTGGGGGACAGGGGCAAGGTCATGACAGGGGGCGCCGGCCCAGGGTGGCACGGCGCGTCCTTGCACTGTGGCGGCAAGCGGCTTAGCCTTGCTTGATCTGGATCAAACCGGCGCGCAATCGTCGGCGCACAATTCGATGGTCATCAAAGCACCGTCCGCGGAAGGTGCACCAACCGGCCCTCTCCATGACGACGCTCAACGCCGACACCATCAAAGTCGCCTGCTCCAACTGCAACCTCCGGGAGCTGTGCATGCCGGTGGGCCTTCAGCCGCAGGAGCTTAAGCGCATCGACGACATCGTGGCCACGCGCCGCAAGGTCCGCCGCAAGGAAACTCTGTTCTCCAGCGGCGAGCGCTTCACCGCCCTCTACGCCATTCGCACCGGCGTCTTCAAGACCCAGGTCACGGCCGAAGACGGCCGCGAACAGGTCACGGGCTTCCAGATGGCCGGCGAGATCATGGGACTGGACGGCATCGTGAACGACCACCACACCTGCGATGCCGTGGCACTGGAAGACGCCGAGGTGTGCGTGATGCCCTTCGAGCGTATCGAGGAGCTGTCGCGCGAAGTGACGGCCCTGCAGCGCCACGTGCACCAGATCATGAGCCGCGAAATCGTGCGCGAGCACGGCGTGATGCTGCTGCTGAGCAGCATGCGCGCCGAGGAGCGCCTCGCGGCCTTCCTGCTGAACCTGCTGCAGCGCCTGCATGCGCGGGGCTTCTCGGCCTCCGAACTGGTGCTGCGCATGACGCGCGAGGAGATCGGCAGCTACCTGGGCCTGAAGCTCGAGACGGTGAGCCGCACGATGTCGAAGTTCGCCGAGGACGGCCTGATCGAGGTCAACCAGCGGCACGTGCGCATCCTCGACGCGGACGCCCTGCGCCGCCTGGTCAATCCGACGGTATGCGCCTGAGCTCCTGCGGCAGAGGCGGCGTCTTGATGAGCATCGCCGTCAGCGCGCTCGACGCCGCCGTGGCGGCCCAGAACGCGAAGAACCCCATCGCATAGGCCGCCTGCCGCGACACCGGCCCCCCCGCAGCCGGCCAGTGCAGGTCGCCCGGATCCACCAGCCCGAAGACCAGCATCTCGAGCGCGCAGGCCGCCAGGAACGAGGGCCAGAGCACACACATCGCCCGCAGCAGGCCCTTCATCGCGCCTCCCTGCGCGCGTGCGGCAGGTCGTCCGCCGGCGTCATCGCATGGTTTCGGCCCGCCTGCGCCGGCAGCATCGCGGTGCCGCCCGGCAGGGTGCGGTTGATTTCGATGCCGCGCCGGTAGTAGTCGGCCTCGACCACGGGATCGGGCGAGCGCATCGCCAGCCATGCGGTGTACACCGCGGCCACCACCACGATGGCCGGGCCGCCGACGACCATCCACATGATCGGATGGCGCCACCAGGGCGCGTCGGGCCGGGGAAGGTTCTGGGTCGTCATGGCTGTTTCTCCTTCGGGCAGGCGCCTCAGCGCGGCACCAGGAACACGGACTTCTCCGACACCTGCGCCCCGCCCTGCTCCTGCCGCACGTCGAAATGGATGGGGTGGGAACCCGGCGAGGCGGTTCCGTCGACGATCTGCAGCCGCACAGGCACCCAGCGGGACTCGGCCGGGCCCACCTCGACCGAGTTCTCACTGGCCAGGGCGAGCCCGTCGAGCCCGCGGGCCCCGATGCGGTAACGCTGCACGGATTCGGTGGCGTTCATCACCTGCAGGCGGTACACGTTCTCCAGCCGGCCGCCTTCGACCAGCCGCGCCAGCGAGGCACGGTCGCGCACGACGTCGACCTTGAGCGGCGTACGCGTGACCAGGCTGGCCAGCAGGCCCACCACCAGCAGCGTCAGCACGCCGGCGTAGACCAGCACGCGCGGCCGGAACACGCGCCGCATCACCTGCGCCGGCGACCAGCGCCCGGCCAGGCCGTTCTGCGTGTCATAGCGGATGAGGCCGCGCGGCAGGTGCACCTTGTCCATGACCGAGTTGCAGGCGTCCACGCACAGCCCGCAGCCGATGCACTCGTACTGCAGGCCGTTGCGGATGTCGATGCCGGTCGGACAGACCTGCACGCACAGCGCGCAGTCGATGCAGTCGCCCAGGCCGGCGGCGCGCGCGTCCATGTCCTTGCGGCGCGGGCCGCGTCGTTCGCCGCGCTGCGCGTCGTAGCTCACGATCAGCGTGTCGCGGTCGAACATCGCGCTCTGGAAGCGCGCGTAGGGGCACATGTACTTGCACACCTGCTCGCGCATGAAGCCGGCGTTGCCATAGGTCGCAAAGCCGTAGAAGAAGACCCAGAACACCTCCCACGAACCCATGCGCGTCTGCAGGAAGGCCAGGCCCAGCTCGCGGATCGGCGTGAAGTAACCGACGAAGGTGAAACCCGTCCAGGCGGCGATGGCGATCCACACCAGGTGCTTGAACCACTTCTTGACCAGCTTCTCCATCGACAGGCGGTCGCCGTCAAGGCGAATGCGGGCACCGCGGTTGCCCTCGATCTTCTGCTCCACCCACAGGAAGATCTCGGTGTAGACGGTCTGCGGGCAGCTGAAGCCGCACCACAGCCGCCCTGCCACCGCGGTGAAAAGGAAGAGCGAAAGCGCCGAGATGACCAGCAGCCCGGCCAGGTAGATCAGGTCCTGCGGGTACAGGACCCAGCCGAAGAGGTAGAAGCGCCGCGCCGCCAGGTCGAACAGCACCGACTGCCGGTTGCCCCATTCGATCCAGGGCAGGCCGTAGAACACCGCCTGCGTGAGAAACACCAGCGCCCAGCGCCAGCGGGCGAAGCGCCCGTCGATGGTGCGCGGATAGACCTTCTTCGACGCCGCATAGAGCGCCTCACCGTCGGCGGCGATGGGAATCACCCGCAGCGGGGGCGACCCGCCGGGTGCGGCAACGACGTCGTCGGCACGGTCCATGTCAACGCGCTGCGCCGGGCCCGTTGGAGAAGCCCCAGACGTAGGAGGCCAGCACCTGGATCTGCGCATCGGTCAGGCGACCCTCCTGCGCCGGCATCTCGCCATGGCGGCCCTGGGTGATGGCCGTGATGATGGCCGCCTCGCCGTAGCCGTGCAGCCAGATGTTGTCCGACAGCCGCGGCGCGCCGAGCGCCTGGTTGCCCACGCCGCCGATGCCGTGGCAGGCCGCGCAGGCGGTGAAATGCGTCTTGCCCAGGCCGGCGCGCACCGAGTCGTGCGGGCTGCCCGACAGGCTCAGCACGTAGTTCGCGAGGTTCTTGACGTCGTCGGCGCTGCCCACCGCGGCGGCCATCGGCGGCATGGTTCCGGAACGCCCCTTGGTGATGGTCTCGACGATCTTCTCCGGCGTGCCGCCGTAGAGCCAGTCGTCGTCGGTCAGGTTGGGGAAGCCTTTGCTCCCGCGCGCATCGGAGCCGTGGCACTGGGCACAGTTGTTCATGAACAGGCGCTCGCCGATGGCGTGCGCTGCGGGGTCGGCCGCCATCTGCTCGGTCGACATCGAAGCGAAGCGGCCGTAGACCGGCGCTAGGTCGGCCTCGGCCTTCTTCACCTCGTCGGCGTATTCGCCGGCCGAGCTCCAACCCAGTTGCCCGGCCATGCGGCCCAGGCCGGGATAGAACGCCAGGTAGCCGAAGGCGAACACGATGGTGATGACGAACAGGCCCACCCACCACAGCGGCAGCGGGTTGTTGGCCTCGCGCAGGTCCTCGTCCCAGACGTGGCCCGTGGTGTTGTCGCCGTCGGAGACCACGCGCTTGCGCGCCGTGAGCCACAGCAGCAGCAGGCAGCCGACGATGCTCAGGATCGAGGCGGCCGCCACGTAGTGGGACCAGAAGTTGCTGACGAAGTCGCTCATGGCTTGGCTCTGCGGATGGGGAAATGCGCGTTCTCAGTCCTGCTCGAAAGGCAGGCGGGCGGCTTCGTCGAAGCGGGTGCGGTTGCTGCGCGCATAGGCCCAGCAGACGATGCCGACGAAGAGCAGGAAGCACACCACGGTGGCGGCTTCGCGCAGGAAGGTGAGGTTCATGGGGTGGCTCCCGGTGCGGGCTTCACTTGAGGTTGCGGCCGAGCGACTGCAGGTAGGCCACGAGCGCGTCCATCTCGGTCTTGCCGTCGACGTCGGCAACGGCGGTGCCGATCTCCTCGTCGGTGTAGGGCACGCCGACGCGGCGCAACGCTTTCATGTGCGAGGGCATGGCGGCAGCGTCCGCCGGCGTCTTCTCGAGCCAGCGGTAGGCCGGCATGTTCGACTCCGGCACCACGTCGCGCGGGTTGTTCAGGTGCACGCGGTGCCACTCGTCGCTGTATTTGCCGCCCACGCGGTGCAGGTCCGGGCCGGTGCGCTTGCTGCCCCACTGGAAGGGGTGGTCGTACACGAACTCGCCGGCCACCGAGTAGTGGCCGTAGCGCAGCGTCTCGGCACGGAAGGGGCGGATCATCTGCGAGTGGCAGTTGTAGCAACCCTCGCGCAGGTAGATGTCGCGGCCCGCGAGCTGCAGCGCGGTGTAGGGCTTCAGGCCCGCGATCGGCTCGGTGGTCGACTTCTGGAAGAACAGCGGCACGATCTCCACCAGGCCGCCGACGGCGACGACCAGCAGGATGAGCACGATCATCAGGAAGTTGTTGGTCTCGACCTTCTCGTGCGAGAAGCCGGTCTTGTCGGTGTTGGAAGTGCTCATGGTGTCAACGGCTTCGGGCCATCAGGCGGAGGCGGCGGAGGCGGTAGAAAGGGCTGGCACGGTGGCGCGCTGCACGCGGCCGGAGGCGACCGTCATCCAGACGTTCCAGGCCATCACCAGCATGCCGCCCAGGTACAGCAGGCCGCCCGTGAGGCGCACGACGTAGAAGGGATAGGTGGCCTTCACGCTCTCGGCGAAGGTGTAGGTGAGCGTGCCGTCGGGATTGATGGCGCGCCACATCAGGCCCTGCATTACGCCGGCGATCCACATGGCGGCGATGTACAGCACGATGCCGATGGTCGACATCCAGAAATGCAGCTCGATGGCCCGCGTGCTGTACATGGTGGTGCGGCCCCACATGCGCGGGATCAGGTAGTACAGCGAGCCCATCGAGATCAGGCCCACCCAGCCCAGCGCGCCGGAGTGCACGTGGCCGATGGTCCAGTCGGTGTAGTGGCTCAGGGCGTTCACCGTCTTGATCGACATCATCGGGCCCTCGAAGGTCGACATGCCGTAGAAGGACAGCGCCACGATCAGGAAGCGCAGGATCGGGTCGGTGCGCAGCTTGTGCCAGGCCCCCGAGAGGGTCATGATCCCGTTGATCATTCCGCCCCAGCTGGGTGCCAGCAGGATCAGCGAGAACAGCATGCCCAGCGACTGGGTCCAGTCCGGCAGCGCGGTGTAGTGCAGGTGGTGCGGGCCGGCCCACATGTAGGTGAAGATCAGCGCCCAGAAGTGCACGATCGACAGCCGGTAGCTGTACACCGGCCGCCCGGCCTGCTTGGGGATGTAGTAGTACATCATCCCCAGGAAGCCCGCCGTGAGGAAGAAGCCCACCGCGTTGTGGCCGTACCACCACTGCACCATCGCGTCCTGCACACCGGCGTAGGCGGAGTAGCTCTTCATCCAGCCCGCAGGCACCTCGGCACTGTTGACCACGTGCAGCAGCGCGACCGCGATGATGAAGGCGCCATAGAACCAGTTGGCCACGTAGATGTGCCGAACCTTGCGCGTGCCCACCGTGCCGAAGAACACGATGGCGTACGACACCCACACGAGCGTGATCAGGATGTCGATCGGCCATTCGAGCTCGGCGTACTCCTTGCCCGTGGTGTAGCCCAGCGGCAGCGAGATGGCGGCCGCGACGATGACGGCCTGCCAGCCCCAGAAGGTGAAGGCCGCGAGCTTCGGTGCGAAGAGCGGCACCTGGCAGGTGCGCTGTACCACGTGGTAGCTGGTGGCGAAGAGCGCGCAGCCACCGAAGGCGAAGATCACCGCGTTGGTATGCAGCGGGCGCAGCCGGCCGTAGCTGAGCCAGGGGATGCCCAGGTTGAGGTCGGGCCAGGCCAGTTGCGCGGCGATGACCACGCCCACCAGCATGCCGACCACGCCCCACACCACCGCCATCAGCGAGAACTGTCGGACGACCGTGTCGGTGTAGGTCGCGGGAGAGGCATCGTGGGTCGGCATGGTCGCAGTCGTCCGTTGGGGATGACCGCAGTGTCGAGCGCCATGGCGGCACGACACTTGATCCGGATCAATCGTTGCCGAGAATGCGTGAACCTTCACGCTCGATGTCGTCGAACTGCCCGCGTTCGACGGCCCACCACAGGCCGAAGATGATGGCCAGCGCCATCAGCACCGACAGCGGCACGAGCACGAAGAGGATGTCCATTTCAGGCGCCTGACGCCTCGCCGGGCGCAGCGGGCGAGCGCGCGAGCCGCGCGCTGTTGAGCACCACCAGCAGCGAACTGGCCGCCATGCCCAGGCCGGCCAGCCAGGCCGGCATCCAGCCGGCCAGCGCCAGCGGCACGCAGGCGGCGTTGTAGACCACCGACCAGGCGATGTTCTGCCGCACCACGCGCATCGTGCGCCGCGCCTGCCGCCATGTGGCAGGAATGGCCGTGAGCGCCTCGCCGAGCACGACGAAGTCGGCCCGGGCGCGCGTACGGCCCACGGCCTGCCCGACCGCGAAGGCCACGTCGGCCTGGGCGATGACCGGCCCGTCGTTCAGGCCGTCGCCCACCATGGCCACATGCCGGCCTTCGGATTGCAGGCGGCGCACCGCCTCGAGCTTGTCCTCGGGCTGGCAGTCGCCGCGCGCGTTGCCGATGCCGGCCGCGGCCGCGAGGCGATGCGCGGCTTCGCTGCGGTCGCCCGACAGCAGGCGCACATCGATGCCACCCTCGCGCAAGGCACTGACCGTGGCACCTGCGTCCGGACGCAGGTCCTCGTCGAACACGAAGCTGGCCAGCCAGCCGTCGTCATCGCTCAGGTGCACCTGCATCGCGGGCACTTCCAGCGCCGGCACGCCGCAATGCGCGGCCGAACCCAGGCACAAGCGGCGGCCCGCACCACCCGCGGCCCGCGCGGGGAGCAGACGGCCCTCGACCCCGCGGCCGGCGACCTCTGCCAGTTCGACGAGCGTCCAGTCGCAGCGCTTGCCCGCATGCTGGGTCCAGGCCGCGACCAGGGCGCGCGAGGCGGGATGCACCGAGCCCGAGGCCATCGCCGCCGCCAGGCCGAGCGCATCGCCCGGCGGCACGCCGCGCCGGCTGTAGATGCGGTCGAGCCGGGGCAGCGGACGTGTCAGCGTGCCGGTCTTGTCGAAGACGACGGTGTCGACCGCGGCCAGCGCCTCCAGCGCCTGCAGGTGTGCCACCAGCACCCCCTGCCCTGCCCGCTCGCCGGCGCACGCGAGCATGGCGGCGGGCGTGGCCAGCGACAGCGCGCACGGGCAGGTCACGATGAGCACCGACGCCGCGACCATCAGCGCGTGCCCCGGTCCCGACGGCCACCACCACACGGCCGCTGCCAGCGCGGCCAGCATCACGAAAAGTAGGAAGGGCCGCGCCACGCGGTCGGCCGCGCGGGCCAGGCGCGGCTTCTCGATGGATGCGGCCTCCATCAGGGCCACGATGCGGCCGAAGCGCGTGTCGCCGCCCAGCGCGTCGACGCGCACCAGCACCTGCGCGCCGACGTTGTGGCTGCCCGCGAGCACGCGCGAGCCGCAAGGCCGCGGCACCGGATGCGCCTCGCCCGTCACCAGCGCCTCGTCGGCGCTGGTGTCGCCCTCGACGACGCAGCCGTCGGCCGCGAAGGCTTCGCCCGGCCGCACCCGCAGCACGTCGCCCACGCGCAGGCGGTGGGCGCCGACGCGTTCCGCACTGCCGTCCGGTCGAAGCCGCTCCACGCTGTCGGGCAGCCGCTCGAGCAACGCGTCCAGCGCGCCGGCGGTGCGGTCGCGAAGGCGCGACTCCAGCCAGCGCCCGGTGAGCAGGAAGAAGACGAACATGGTGAGCGAGTCGAAATACACCTCGCGGCCCAGTGCACCGTCGGGGTCGAAGGTGCCGGCCGTGCTGACCAGGAACGCGATCGCGATGCCCAGCGCCACCGGCGTGTCCATGCCCACGCGCAGGCGGCGCAGGTCCTGCCAGGCGCCCCGGAAGAAGGGGCCGCAGGCCAGCAGCACCACCGGCAGCGACAGCACCCACGAGGCCCAGCGCAGCAGCAGCTCGATGTCGCGCGTCATCTCGCCGGGGCCCGCCACGTACGCCGGCACGGCGTACATCATCACCTGCATCATGCACAGGCCCGACACCAGCCAGCGGAAGAGCGCACGGCGCGACTCGCGCCGGCGCACCGCCTGGCGGCCATCGGCTCCGACGGGCGCCAGGCGGTAGCCCGCACCGCGCACGGCCTCGAACCAGCGCGAGGGCATCGTGGCCTGCGGTGACCACAGCACACGCGCGCGCCGCCCGCTCGACTGCACCGCGGCCGCGCTGACCCCGGGGACCGCGCACAGCGCGTCTTCGACCGTGAGTGCACAGGTGGCGCAGTGCATGCCCTCGACCGCGACCCACGACTCCCAGCGGGGATCGTCGCCGCCCAGCGGGCGGCCGAAAGCCGACCACTCGGCCGGGTCATCGATGCCGGGCGGCAGCGGCTCGCGCGCAGGCACGCCCGCAGGCACGCCTGCGGCGGCGAGCGGGCCAGGAGGTTCGAGCGCAGCATCCACCATGGTGTGCGCATGGTGCGGCAGCCGCGCCGTCATCGCCTTGATCGACGTCAAGGTCCGGGGCAGCGGCGGCACCTAAGCTTGTGCATCCCCTTCACCGGAGTTCCCATCATGTACCAGCGCATCCTCATTCCCACCGATGCCACGCCGCTGTCGCGGAAGGCCGTGACGCACGCGCTGGCCCTGGCCGCCGAACAGGGTGCAGAGGTGGTGGTGCTGAACGTGATGCCGCGCTACCCCACGAGCTATCTCGAGGGCGCGATGGTCTTCGAGGCCGAGGATGTCGCGCGGGTCGAGAAGCAGTGGGCCGAGCAGGCGCGCACCCTCGTGAACCGCGTGGCCGAGCAGGCGCAGGCGCGCGGCATCCAGGCGCGGGCGGTGGTGGTGAAGTCCGACCTGGTGGCCGAATCCATCGTCTCCGCGGCCGCCAAGCACAAAGCCGACCTGATCGTGATGGCGTCGCACGGGCGCAAGGGCCTCAAGCGCGTGCTCATGGGCAGCGAGACGCTCAACGTGCTCACGCACTCCGAGGTCCCCGTGCTGGTCCTGCGCTGAAGATTCTTCAGAAGAAAAAGTGCCGTAACGCCCGCCGGATGGGCATCAGCAGCTATCGAAACCATAGCAATCGCATCCAGGTCACCTTGCCCGCACCGCCGGCCTGCCCTACCAGGCCGGTGGGCCTGCTGCCCTTCGGGGCACGCGTCCCTTTCAAAACCAAGGAGTCAAATCATGAAGATCGTCGTCGCCGTGGATGGCAGCGCATTCACCCGCAAGGCCATCGACTACATCGCCGTCAACCGCCGCATGTTCGTGGAGGGCAACGAACTGCTGATGGTGCACGTATGCACGGGCATCCCGCCCCACGTCACCCGGCACATCGGCAAGGACGTGCTGCAGGCCTACTACGCCGAAGAAGGCGCGAAGGTCATCGAGCCGGTGAAGGCGCAGCTTGCGGAGCACGGCATCGACGGCTACGGCATCGAACTGCGGCATGGCTACGCGCCAGAGGAGATCCTACGTGCGGCCACCGCCGCGCAGGCCGGGCTGATCGTGATGGGTACGCACGGCCATGGCATCTTCGGCCGCGCGCTGATGGGTTCGGTGGCGACCAAGGTGATCGCCGAGGCGGACATCAGCGTGCTGCTGGTCCAGTGATGTCCACCCGCTCGTCGTCGACCGCTTTGCCTTCCGGGGGCATGGCGTGGGCCTCAAGCAGGGCGTTGGAACGGGACAGGCTGTCCTCCATGCGCACGTTGAGGTAGCGCCACCCGCGCGAGTAAGGCATGGCGATGGCCATCCACAAGATGCCCACGGCACAGAAGAGCATCACCGTCATCTCCCAATCCATCGCGACAACCTCTGCTACTTTAGTGCACAAATTTTAGTCAACACGCGGCGCTGGACGCCGCGCGTGGACCCTTCGCCGAGGGCACAAACGTGATCAATGTCCCGCGAACAGCGCTTTGTATTGGTCGCGCAGCAAGGCCTTCTGCACCTTGCCCATCGTGTTGCGCGGCAGTTCGGGCACCACGAAACAGCGTTTGGGAATCTTGAAGTTGGCCAGCCTGGCCTTGAGCTCGGCCACGATGCCGTCGGCGTCCAGGCTCGCGCCAGCCTTGGCGATGACGATCGCCACCCCCACCTCGCCGAAGTCTGAATGTGGCACACCGACCACGGCGCTCTCGGCCACGCCGGGCATCTCATTGATGTAGCCCTCGATCTCGGCCGGGTAGACGTTGTAGCCGCCGCTGATGATCAGGTCCTTGCTGCGGCCGACGATGGTCACGTAGCCCAGGCCGTCGACCTTGCCCACGTCGCCGGTCTTGAAGTAGCCGTCGGCGGTGAATTCCTCTTTGGTCTTCTCCGGCATGCGCCAGTAGCCGGCGAAGACGTTGGGACCGCTGACCTCGATGTTGCCGATCTCGTCGGTGGCGCAGTCGCGCGCCTCGCCCTTGTCGTCGTAGGCGCGCACGCGCAGGCTCACCCCCGGCAGCGGGAAACCCACGGTGCCGCCGCGCCGCGCGCCCTGCACCGAGGTGTAGGGGTTGGAGGTGAGCATGATCGTCTCGCTCATGCCGTAGCGCTCCAGGATGGTGTGGCCCGTGCGCTCCTGCCATTCGTTGAAGGTCTCGATCAGCAGCGGCGCCGAACCGGCGATGAACAGGCGCATGTCCTCGCACTGCTTCTTGCCCAGCGCCGGCTCGGCAAGCATGCGCACGTACAGCGTGGGCACGCCCATGAACACGGTCGCGTCGGGCAGGCGGGCCACCACGCGCTTGGGGTCGAACTTGGAGAACCAGATCATCTTGCTGCCGTTGAGCAGTGCGCCGTGGATGGCCACGAAGAGGCCGTGCACGTGGAAGATGGGCAGCGCATGCAGCAGCACGTCGCCATGGGTCCAGCCCCAGTAGTCCTTGAGCACTTCGGCGTTGGAGCGCAGGTTGCGGTGCGTGAGCATCGCGCCCTTGCTGCGGCCGGTGGTGCCGCTGGTGTACAGGATGGCGGCCAGGTCGTCGTCCTGCCGCGCGGTGACCGCGTGCTCGTCGCTGCACTGCGCGGCCAGTTCCAGCAGGGTGCCGCGGCGGTCGTCGTCAAGCGTGAAGACGTGCACCGGGCCGCCCTTCTTGCCCAGCTTTTTCTGCAGCTTCTGCGCGATCGGACCGATCCACGGCGCGTTGCGGCTCGAACACACCACGACCGAGGGCTCGGCGTTGTCGAGGAAGTATTCGATTTCGGCGCTCTGGTAGGCGGTGTTGAGCGGCAGGAAGACGTAACCGGCGCGCAGGGTGGCCAGGTACAGCATCATGGCCTCGACCGACTTCTCGACCTGCACGGCGATGCGCGCGCCAGCCTTGAGCTTCAGCGCCTCGAACAGGTTGGCGATCATCGCGCTGGCCCGGTCGAGGTCGCGCCACGAATAGGCCAGGCCCTCGTCCGTCTCCACGGCGATGGCGTCGAGGTCGTGCGGGAAGGCGGCGCGCAGGTGGGCGAACAGGTTGGCGTTCTGGATCGGGCTCATGGCGGTGGAACGAAGGGCGGAAGAAGAAAGAAAGGAATGGAACAGGTTCAGAAATTCGGGCTGCGCTTGGCCAGGAAGGCGCCGATGCCCTCGCGGTGCTCGGGCGAATCGGCGTAACGGTAGGCGTCGGCCAGAAGCGTTGCTATCGGATCGATAGCACCTCGCGCAGCATCCACGGGCGCCAGCGCCCGATTCAATGCCGAAAACGTGGCCTTGTTCAGCCGCGCGGCCTGGGGTGCGAGTGTGGCGATGCGGCGCGCATGCTGCAAGCACGCATCGGCCACTGCGTCGTCGGGAAGCACATGCAGCAGGAAGCCCGCGTCGTACAGGCGCTGTGCACCATGCACCCCTGCGGCCAGCAGCATGTCGCGCGCCAGCACCTCGCCGACCGCGCCGAGCACCAGCGCCGCCTCGCGCGGCGCCATCGGAAAGCCGAGCTTCGCGATCGGCGCGCCGAACTTCGCGCCTGCGCCGGCCAGGCGGATGTCGCAGCAACTGGCGATCTCCAGGCCCGCGCCCATGCACGCCCCTTCGATCTGCGCGACCAGCGGCACCGGGCAGGCCAGCAGTGCCGCCAGGGCACCCCAGACCTCATCCTCGTGGAACGCGCGCAGACGCACCTCGTCGTAGCGGAAATCCGGGTACTCCGAGATGTCGCCGCCGGCGCAGAACGCACCGCCCTCCCCCCGCACGACCACGCAGCGCAGCGACGCGTCGGACGACAACGCCTCGGCGGCCGACCGCAGCTCGCGCCACATCGCACGCGTCATGGCGTTCAGCCGGCCGGGATTGCGGAGCGTGAGGGTGGCGACTGCGGCGTCGCGGTGCAGGAGGACGGCGGGCACATCATTCATGGCATGCATTCTGGCCACAAACGGTGCCGCATCGGCCGCGGAGCTCGGGCCGGTCCCACATCAGGGCACCCGCGGAACTGGCTCCGCCAGGCCGCTGGGTGCGCCCCCTTCCCGCGAAGCGAGAGAAGGGGGGTGAAGGCTGCGGCTCCAAGCCTGCCTGCGCAGGCTTGGACAGCCTGAACGGCCGGCGGCTCAGACGCCGGCCTCCTCGCGAAGCGGCATGGGGGTTGTCATTCGAGCTTTGCGCCCGAGGCCTTGACCACCTCCGCCCAGCGCTTGACTTCGCCGCTCACGAACTGGCCGTAGGGCGCGCCGGTCAAGTTCGGGATCTCCGAGCCGTTCTGCGCCCAGATGGTCTTGAGCTCATCGGTGGCCAGCGCCTTGCGCATGTCGTCGGTGATGCGGGCCACCGTGTCGGCCGGCGTGCCCTTGGGCGCCCAGAGGCCGTACCAGGTGGTCACCGTGTAGTCCGGCAGGCCCACCTCGGCGGCGCAGGGCACCTCCGGAAAAGCGGGGTTGCGCTTGGCACCCGCCACCATCAGTGCCTTGATGCGGCCGGCCTTGATGTGCTGCGCCGACGAGCCCAAGCCGTCGAAGCCGCAGTCCACGTTGCCGGCGATCAGGTCCTGCAGCATCGGGCCGGCGCCGCGGTAGGGGATGTGGGTGATGAAGGTGCCGGTCTGCAGCTTGAACAGCTCGCCCGCCAGGTGGTGCGAGGTGCCCGCGCCGGCCGAGGCGTAGTTGAGCTTGCCGGGGTTCTTCTTCGCGTAGGCGATGAATTCCTGGATGGTCGGCTGCGTGACGCGCCTGGGGTTGACCACCACCACCTGCGGCACGTTGGCCAGCAGCATGATGGGCACGAAATCCTTCTCGATGTCGTAGTCCAGCTTGGGGTAGATCGACGGCGCGATCGCGTGGTGGACCGCGCCCATGAAGAGCATGTAGCCGTCGGGCGCGCCCTTGGCCGCGATGCTCGCTCCCACCGTGCCGCCGGCGCCCCCGCGGTTGTCGATCACCAGCGTCTGGCCCGCCACCTTGCCGAACTGCGCCGAGAGCGGCCGCGCGAAGGCGTCGGTGCCTCCCCCGGCCGGAAAGGGCACGACCATCGTGACCGGCTTGGTCGGCCAGCCGCTGCCCTGCGCCTGGGTACCGCCGCATGCCAGCGCCGCACCCGCGGCGGCCAGGCGCAAGACGTCGCGCCGCTGAAACTGTTCTGCCATCTGTTGTCTCCAGTCTGCTGTGATGCCGGGGCCTGCGGCATCGTTTATGTGTGATACGGCCCGCAAGAATCAGGTCTTGAGGAACAGGTCCTCGATGTCGCCGGACACGGGCACCTTGCCCTGCGCCAGCAGCGCACGGTGCTTGTCCAGGCGCTTGAGGTCGTAAAGATAGTTCACCATCAGGCCCCAGGACTGCTTCATGCCCTTGGCCGAGGGGTCGGCTGCCCAGTCCAGGCGCTCGATGCGTGCGCCGTTGCCCAGGTGGAAGCGCGCCACGGCGTCCAGCGGCTTGTCGTCCTTGAGGCCGCGCCCCAGGTACTCGGCCGCGCACTGCAGCAGCACCTGGCGCAGCGGCGACTTGGGGCCGAGCGTGAGCGCGTCGTCCAGCGCGGGCAGAAAGCGCTCGGCCGTGGGCGGCATCGAGCCCAGCAGGCGGCCCAGCGCTTCGGACTGCTTCTCGGGCAGACGCGCCAGCAGGCCGGCGGCGTTCTGGCCCATCCATTGCCGCAGGCCCGGGATGGGCGACAGCGTCGCGAAGGTTCTGAGCCTGGGGAACTCGGCGCGCAGCGTCTCCACCACGCGCTTGATGAGCGAATCGCCGAAGCTCACGCCGCGCAGGCCCGACTGGGTGTTGCTGATCGAGTAGAAGATCGCCGTGCTGGCCTTCTCGACGCCGGGCAGCGCCGATTCGTCCAGCAGCGGCGTGATGCTGTCGCTGATGGCATCGGTCAGCGCCACCTCCACGAAGATGAGCGGCACGCCGGGCATGCGCGGATGGAAGAAGCCGTAGCAGCGGCGGTCCTTCTCGTCGAGCCGGTTCTTCACATCGGACCAGCTCTTGATGTCGTGCACCGCCTCGTACTGGATCAGCTTCTCGATCAGCGAGGCCGGCGAATCCCAGCTGATGCGCTGCAGTTCGAGAAAGGCGACGTCGAACCAGGTCGTGAACAGCTGCTCCAGCTCGGCGTCGAGCGCGAGCAGCCGGCGGTCCTTCTTGAGTTCGGGCAGCAGCTCCGCGCGCAGGTCGACCAGGAAGCCCAGCCCGTCTGCATCCACGGCGAAGCGCTGCAGCAGCCGCGCCCGTGGCGACACCAGCGCGCGGCGCAGCCTGAGCTCCGCCTGGCTGTGCTCGGCCGAGCCGACGGGGATGGCCTCGTACTGTTCGCGCGCCGCCTTGATCTTCTGCCCGTCGGGGGCGAAGCACTCGCTCATGAGCAGCCAGACGTCATGCCGCTCGGCTGGCGCCAGGGCCGCATAGGCCTGGGCCACGGCATGCGCGCGGCGGCCGGCCTCGACCTCGCTCACGCGCGCGTCGACCACGGCCTGCAGGTCCTCGAGCATCTTGCGCAGCGCCCGCGGGGCCATCGCCTCGCCGTGGCGGCGCAGCGTCGCTTCCAGCCGTTCGGCCAGTGTGCGCGGCGGGCGACTGTCGGACGCTCCTTTTTTCATAGCTGACTGCGCAGGCGCGGCGGGCGCTGCAGCCCCTTTTTCTTCGGAAGTGGTGGCGCGCAGCAAGGACACGCTGCGCTGCAGCCATTCAGAAGCGCTCATGCCGGGGCTCCTGGCGGGTGGGTGCTCGGGGTGCTCATGCGGAAAACCTCGCTTTCTGTTGCAGCGCCACGGCTCGCAGGGCCTCGCGCTGGCGGTTCAGGTGGGTGCGCATCGCGGCCTCGGCACCGTCGCTGTCGCGCGCCTTGAGGGCGGCGAACACGGCCAGGTGCTCGGACAGGCTTTGGTCCAGCCGGCCCGGCGCATGCAACTGCTGCAGGCGAGCGAGCTTCAGGATCTTGCGCAGGTCGCCGATCACCTGCGCCAGCCAGCGGTTGTCGGCCAGGGAGATGATGGCTTCGTGAATGGCGTAGTTGGTGGCGTAGTACTCGTTGATGCGCCTGGCCTTGGCATGGCGCGAAAGCTTCTCGTGCATCGACTCCAGCGCATCGAGTTCGGCGTCGGTGGCGTTGCGCGCGGCCTCCCAGGCGCAGCGGCCCTCCAGCAGCGCGATCACCGGGAAGATCTCGTCCAGGTCCTTCTGCGTCACCTCGGCCACGAAGCAGCCGCGGCGCGGCTCGTGCCGCAGCAGGCCTTCGGCCGTGAGCACCTTCAGCGCCTCGCGCAGCGGCGTGCGCGAGATCTCCAGCCGCTCGCACAGCGCCGCCTCGTCCAGGAAGCTGCCCGGCACCAGCGTGCCCGCGAAGATCTCCTCGCGCAGCGTGGCGGCGACTTGGTCGTGCAGCGAATGCGGGACGATGCGCATGGCGGTGACAGGCTCCGGCGGCAGGAGGAGATGCAGCGATCGAAAGGCGCTGCATCCAGGACAGGGCGACCCGCTGTGCATCGCTCGATGCCACAGGGCGGGCGCCTGTAATTACCAATAATTATGGGAACCGGCCTGCACGGATGCAAGCGCTCTTGCGTCGGACAAACCCTTGGATTCGCATGTGCATGGACAATCGCAGAACAGGCACCGCGGTGTCGGCCGCGCCGCCGGTATCGATGGCTCACGCTGGCCGGTGTGCATTCCACGATCCATGAAACTCCACCAACTGCGACAGCGCCTGCGCGACGCGGGCGCCGGCCCCAGCCACGAGCAGCGCATCCTGCGCAACTGGTCGCACGCGCTGGTGCGCGAGAGCGGCCGGCGCCGGCCATCGACCTTCTTCCCCGCGCCGCTGCTGGCCGCCCTCCCCGCCATCGAGGCCGAACTCGCGGACCTCGCACGGCTGCGTACCGCCCAGGCGGGCGCCGATGGCTCGGAGCGCCTGCTGGTGGCGCTGGCCGACGGGCAGGCCGTGGAAAGCGTGCTGCTGCCGCGCGATGGGCTTTGCGTGTCGACGCAGGTCGGCTGCGCGGTCGGCTGCCGCTTCTGCATGACGGGGCGCGACGGGCTGCTGCGCCAGGTGGGCAGCGCCGAGATCGTGGCGCAGGTCGCCCTCGCCCGCGCGCGCCGGCCGGTGCGCAAGGTCGTGTTCATGGGCATGGGCGAGCCGGCCCACAACCTGGACAACATGCTCGAGGCCATCGACTTCCTCGGCACGGTGGGCAACGTCGGCCACAAGAACCTGGTCTTCTCGACCGTCGGTGATCCGCGCGCCTTCGAGCGGCTGCACCGGCAGCAGGTTCGCCCGGCGCTCGCGCTGTCGCTGCACACCACGCGGGCCGACTTGCGCCGCGAGCTGCTGCCGCGCGCGCCCCAGCTCGGCCCCGAGGAACTGGTGGCCGCCGCGGAAGGCTACGCACGCGCCACCGGCTACCCGGTCCAGTACCAGTGGACCCTGCTCGACGGCGTGAATGACGGCGCAGAAGAACTGGAGGCGCTCGTCCGGCTGCTCAAGGGCAAGTTCGGCGTGCTCAACGTCATCCCGTTCAATGACGTCGAAGGCGCAGGCTTCGGCCGGCCGAGCTGGGAGCGCTGCCGTGCGTTCGCGCGCACCCTGCACGAACGCGGCATCCTCACCAAGCTGCGAGATTCGGCCGGGCAGGACATCGACGGCGGCTGCGGTCAGCTGCGCGCACGCGCGCTCGGGCTGCCGCAGCCGCTGCGGCGCATGGGCGTCGCGCATGCCGCTGCGGGGCGCGGTGCCGCGTCCTAAAACCATCGCCTTCACCATCGAAAGGAACACAGGCATGCAATCGGCCGACGCCGCCCTCTTCGACGCGGCCTACTACGAGCGTTTCTATTTCGACCAGAAGACGCGGGTCTCGGACCCGCAGCACGTCGAGCGCCTGGGCGCCTTCGTGTGCAGCTACCTGCAGTACCTGCGCGTGCCGGTGCAGCGCGTGCTCGACGTGGGCTGCGGCATCGGGCTGTGGCGCGACATCGTGGCCCGCCACTTTCCGCAGGCGCAGTTCCACGGCGTGGAGATCAGCGAGTACCTTTGCCAACGCTATGGCTGGACGCAGGGCTCGGTGGTGGACTACACGGCGCGCGAACCCTTCGACCTCGTGATCTGCCAGGGCGTGCTGGCGTACCTGAGCCCGACCGATCTCAAGCGCGCACTGCGCAATTTGGGCGCGCTCACACGCGGTGCGCTGTACCTGGAGGTGGTCACGCGCGAGGACTACGAGAACGACATCGTGGACGACACGCTGACCGACCCGAGCCTGTTCCGCCACCGCGCCGAGGCCTACCGGCGCGGCCTCGCGCCGCACTTCAGGCATGCGGGCGGCGGTGTCTGGCTCAGCCGCGACTGCGAGGTGCCGCTCTACGCCATGGAGTGCGCCGACGACGCTTGACGCCCAGGAAAACGCCGGGCCGCCCCAAGTTTTCTTGCGCCCCCGGCGGGGGCGGGCCGGGCGCAGCCCGGCCCTGGGGCTCGTTCAGAGCTTGATACCGGCACCCTTGACCGTCGGCCCCAGCACCCCGACCTGCTCCTTCACGAAGCTGTCGAACTTGGCCGTCGTCTCGGGCTTGCCGACGATGCCGAGGTCGACCATCTTCTTCTGCACCTCGGGCATGACCAGCACCTCGTTGCAGGCCGCGTTGAGCTTGGCGACCATGTCGGCGGGCAGCTTCGCCGGACCGGAGAGGCCGAAGAAGTTCTCCAGCACCAGCTTGGGCTGCCCCAGCTCCACCACCGTCGGCACCTCGGGCATCAGCGGCGAGCGCGCCGTGCTCGTCACCGCGAGCGGCACCAGTTGGCCGGTCTTGAAGTACTGCACGTAGGCGGTGATGACGTCGATGCCGACCGGGATGATCCCGGCCAGCAGGTCGGTGGTCATCGGGGCACCGCCGCGGTAGGGCACGTGCACCAGGTTGGCGCCCGTGATCTTGCGCGTCAGCTCGCCGTGGATGTGGCCGATCGAGCCGGGGCCACCGGAGCCGAAGTCCACGCGCTCCTTCTGTGCCTTGCCCAGCAGCTCGCCGAAGCTCTTGATGCCCGATTCCTTGCTGGCCATGACCACCAGCGGCGCCGAGCCCAGGTAGGCGATGTGCGTGAACGCCGCCACCGGGTCGTAGGGCACCTTCTCGAGGGTGAAGGGCCCGAGTGCGATCGGCGTGGTGTTCGACAGCATCAGCGTGTAGCCGTCGGCCGGCGCCGTCGCCACGACCTGGCCGCCGATGGTGCCGCCCGCGCCGGGCCGGTTGTCGATGACCACCGCCTGGCCGAGCTTGCGGGCGAGTTGCTCGCCCACGATGCGGGCCAGGATGTCGCTCGAGCCGCCGGGCGGGAAGGTGACGACGATCTTGATCGGCTTGTCGGGCCACTGCGCGAAGGCGGGCAGGGCCAGGGATGCCAGGCCACCCGCACCCAGCAGGCGCAGGGCGCCGCGGCGCGAGAGGGAAGACGAAGAGAGGGTGTGCGAGGGCATGGCGAATCCAGAGCAAGGGGAATGCCCGGATTCTGGAAATCCCGCACGGGCACGCCAATTGCCCAAGCCGAATGAACGGCATAGCAGAACGGGCCGGATGCGAAGCCTTTGGCATTCGTTTCGGTCCGCCCCGGCACCAAAGCTGTGCACCTTATCGATCCATGTCCCGTCCCGACGATCCTTTCGACACCTACCTCCTGCGCGTCTTCAGCATCCTGATGCGCGAGCGCAGCGTTTCGCGCACGGCCACGCGCCTGAACCAGTCCCAGCCGGCGATCAGCACCGCGCTCAAGCGCCTGCGCGAGATCTTCGGCGACCCGCTGCTCGTCAAGGACAAGCAGCGCATGGTGCCGACCGAGCGGGCGCTGCAACTGGAAGTCTCGGTGCGCGTGGTGCTGGGCGAGATCGACGTGCTGCTCACCCCTGGCACCGCCTTCGAGCCGGCGACGACCAGGCAGGTCTTTCGCATCGGCACGCCCGACTACCTGGCGCCGCCGCTGATGGCCGCCGTGGTCAATTACATGCGCGGCACCGCGCCCAACGCGCGCCTGCTGCTGCAGCCGCTGGGGCCCGACTACGACTTCGAGGAAGCGCTGGCCGAGGGCGAACTCGACATCGTCATCGGCAACTGGCCGCAGCCCCCCGAGCACCTGCGCACCACGTTGCTTCTGGAAGACGAGATCGTCTGCCTGGTCGACCGCGACCATCCGCTGGCCGGCGGCATGAAGGTGGCCGACTACCTCCAGGGCGCGCACGTCGTGCCGCTGCTCTACAGCATGACGCAGCGCGGCGTGGTGGAAACGTCGCTGGCCGCGCAGCGCATGGCGCGCACGGCGGCGGTCACCGTGCCCTACTTCGGCATGGCGCCGCACCTGCTGCCGGGCACCGACCTGATCTTCACCACCAGCCGGCACTTCGCCCAGCACTACGCGGCGATGTTGCCGCTGGCCATCGTGCCCTCGCCGATCGACTTCCCGCCGATGCGCTTTTACCAGCTGTGGCACGGCCGCACGCAGCACGCGCCGGGCCACATCTGGTTCCGGTCGCTGCTCTCGGCCGTGGTGCGCACGGCCGGCGCCACGCGGCACCTTCGCACGTCCAGCGCCTTGACCCGGCACGACGGCGTGCAGACCTGAGCGGACCGCTCCCATTTGACAGCGACCAATGACCGCTCATGCCGCGTTGAAGGCCTTTGCGGGATGAGGTTGGCCGATACGACGCCCGGTGTGATGATGCGGGCGTGCCGCCTGCACCAGACCCGATCCATCGAACCGTGACGCCCTCGGTCTACCTCTCGCCCAAACTGGCGCTGACCGCCGCGCAGGGCTTCGCGCTGAGCTGGAGCAAGCAACCCCGTTACCGGCGCGACTGGCACATGCACGACTGCGCCATGCTGCTATGGCCGCAGACGGGCGGCCTGAAGACCATATGGCTGGACGCGACGAGCTCCGCAGGTGCTGGCAGGACCATGCACCTCGCAAGGACGGGCGCGCTGCTGCTGCCCGCCTCGACGGCCCACCACACGCGCGCGAGCACCCGGTCGCAACGCCACGGCGAGCTGTACTTCGCAGCGGAACGCCTGGGGTCCCGGGCGCGCTTCGGCGCGCTGCAGTTGGATGGCGCCACCGTCTCGCTGCTCGATGCGCTGGTCGCGCCGTCCCTCGCCCCGGACGCGGCCGACTCGTTGGTCGATGCCATCGTCCGTCAGTTGAGCCTCGGGCCGAGCCGGACCCTCGCGCCGGGCCACGCGTCCCCATCGCTCGGCCGGCGCATGGTCGAGTGCTTCGCACACGCCTTGGACTGGGACCTTCCCCTGCCCCAGATCGACGCGGTCGCGCGTGAGCTGGGGGTGTCCAGCCGGCAGTTGCAGCGGGCCTGCCAGCAGGAATTCGGCGCCTCGCCCGTCGACGTGCGGCGGCGTCTGCTCGCAACCCGTGCGCGCGCTCTGTTGGCGCAGGGCCTGCCACTGTCGCAGGTCAGCCGGCAATTGGGCTTCACCTCCAGCGGGCACCTCGGGCGCTTGCTGCGAGCCCTCCCCGGCTGAAGGCATCGAGCGGCCGACCACGCCGCAGGCTCTACACGGCCACGATCGCGTCCAGCTCGATTTCGACCCAAGCGCCATCGGGCAGGCTGCCCACCCCCACGGCCGTCCGCGCCGGCGGGTGCAGTTGCGCAAACGCGGTGGCCAGCACGCGCGATGCACCGTCGAGCACGGCCGGGTGCTGCATGAAATCCGGCGAAGACCGCACGAAGCCGCGCAGCCGCACGAGCTGGCGCACCGCGCCCAATCCGCCCGCCGCGGCCGAGAGCGCCGCCAACGCGTTGCGCATGGCCACCGCGGCTGCATCGGCGGCAGCCGGCACGTCAGCGGCCGTGCGGCAGACGCCGGCCAATGCCACGCCGTCGATGCGGCAGGTCTGGCCGCTGACATGCACCCAGGCCTGCCCCCCGCCCACCGGCACGGCACTGGCCGGTGCGTAAAGGCCGCGCGGCTGCGGCGGTGGCGGCAGCGGCTGCCCGGCCGCCGCCAGACCGGTCTCGGGGTCGGTCATCGCGTGCGCCACCGCACCTGGCCGCCGAGCCAGCAACCCGCGACGCGGCCTTCGTCGTCGAAGCGCGCCTGCACGTCGATGGCCGAAGGCCGGCCCATGGCCTCGCCCTGGCGCACGATGGTGGTCACGGGCGCCGCGGGTGTCCCCACGGGCACGACACCGCTCGCCGCGAGGTGCGACCACAGCGCGGCCGCCGCGATGCCGGTCGCGGCGTCTTCCGGGTACCCCGAGGCGCGTGGGAACTGCCGCGCGGCGACCTGCGCGCCGTTCACGGCGCCAAGCTCGACGGCATAGGGGTACAGCCCCGTGGAATCTGCGGCGGCACATACGGCCTCGACCTCCGACAGATGCGGTTCGAGCGAATCGAGCTGCGCCACCGACCCCAGGCGCACGAGCGTCTTGGTGCGGCTGGTACGTGCGTTGACGACCTCATCGTCGCCCCAGTCGACACGCCGATGCGGATCCAGGACCTGGCGAACCCGCCCGGCCAGCGGGGCGGACAGTTCGACGCGCGAGGCGGCCGGCTGCGAAATCCAGACGCGCGCCCGCTCGGCATCCCATCGCGCGTCGACCAGGCCGCTGAGCGTGCGCACACGGGCTGTCGCGCCGGTCCACTCGCCCCACTGGCGCAACGCCCAGAGCGCGCCCACGGTGGCATGCCCGCACATCTCCATCTCGTGCCTGGGCACGAAGAAGCGAAGGCGCCAGTCGACGCCGGACTCGTCGCTCTCGAACACGAAGGCCGACTCATGCCCGTGCCGGCGCGCCACGGCCTGCATGTCCTCGGGCGCCATGCCGGCGGCATGGCGCACCAGCGGCACAGGGTTGCCGCCGCCCGGGCCGTTGACGAACACGTCCAGGCCCACCACCTCGCCCCGGTCGAGGCTGCGGCCGTCGCGCTGGGTGCATGCGGCGCTCATTCGGGGCTCACCCCGGCGGCACGCGCGATGCCACCCCAGAACGGAATGTCGTGCGCCACCGCACGCTGCATCGCCTCAGGCGTACCCGGCGTCGTGTTCACGCCCTTGGCCGCCAGGTCCGCCGACACCGCCCGGTCCGCCAGCACGGCGTTCAGGGCACGGTTGAAGCGCTCGACCACCTGCCGCGGCGTGCCCTTCGGAAAGGCGAAGCCGTACCAGAGCGATTGATCGAAGCCCGGCACGCCGACCTGGGCGAAGGTCGGCACGCCGGCAAGCAGTGCGTTCGGCCCGGTGGTCGCGACCGCGGTCACCTTGCCGCTGCGGATGTGGGACACCAGCCCGACCGGGTTGTCGAACAGGAACTGCACCTGCCCGCCGATGAGATCGGTGTAGGCCGGTGCTGCGCCGCGGTAGGGCACGTGCACCAGCGGCGTCTTCACCAGGGGCTTGAATTTCTCGCCCAGCAGGTGGGATACCGTCCCCGCGCCGACCGAGGCGAAGCTCGCGCCCTCGGGCCGCGCATTGAGCGCCGCCACGAAGCCCTTCAGGTCGGTGACCTTCATGTCCGGATGGACCACGAGCACGTAGGGCGACACGCCGATCATCCCGGCCCAGGCGAAGTCCTTCGCGGGGTCATAGGGCAGCCGCCTGTAGACGGCCGGGCTCACGGCATGCGTGCTGGTGGTGGCAACGCCCACGGTATAGCCGTCGGCAACTGCCTTGGCCACCAGCCCCGACCCGATCGTGCCACCCGCACCGCCGCGGTTATCGATCACCAGCGGCTGGCCGAGCGCCTTCTGCAATGCCGGCTGCAACGCACGCACCACGACGTCGGTGCCGCCGCCTGCCGGGAAGGGCACGACGACGGTGATCGGCCTGGCGGGCCAATCCTGCGCGATGGCCGGCAGCAGGGGCGCGAGCGTGAAGGCCAGCAGGAGCGTGCGCCGCACGCTGCGGACGCTGGGCAAAAGGGATCGGGGCATGGTGGTCGGACTCGAGGAACAAGGCTTCATGCTAGGAACGCACCGCGCCGCACGCGAACCCGGAACGGACACGGGCCGATCCAAAAGGCGACACCGGTTCGGCGCCTCCCCTGGTGAATGCGAGACACCTGGCGCGCCGGTGTGCCCCGTAGACTGGCCGTCGCGTTTTTCAACGACAACGAAGGAGACATCCCATGCCGTGCATCCCCCTGCGGCTGCGGCACGCGCTCGCGTCCGCCGCCCTGCTCGCCCTCTCATCGGTCGCGATCGCCCAGCCGGCCTCGCCGCCCCGCATCTCCGACAACGTGGTCAAGATCGGCGTGCTCACCGACCTGTCGGGCGTGTCGAGCGAGAACGCGGGCAAGGGCTCGATCGTGGCGGCGCAACTGGCCATCGACGAGTTCAGCAAGGACCGCAAGGTGCTGGGCATGCCCATCGAGCTGGTCTCGGCCGACTCGCAGGGCAAGACCGACATCGGCGCCACCCGGGCGCGCGAGTGGTTCGATCAGCAGCAGGTCGACATGATCACCGACCTCACCTACTACAACGTGGCGCTGGCCGTGACGCGGATCGCCGACGAGAAGAAGCGCTTCGCGATGGTCACCGGCGCGGGCGCCTCGACCATCAGCGACGACCAGTGCACCGCCCGCAGCGTGCACTGGATGTACGACACCTACGCGCTGGCCAACACCACCGTGCCGGCACTCATCGCCAAGGGCCTGACGAGCTGGTACTTCATCACGGCCGACTACGCCTTCGGCAACGCGCTGGAGAAGGACGCGACGGCCATCATCAACAAGTCCGGCGGCAAGGTGCTCGGCAGCTCGCGGCATCCGATCAACTCGTCGGACCAGTCCTCCTACCTGCTCACGGCGCAGAACTCGGGCGCGCAGGTGATCGCGCTGGCCAACTCGGGCCTGGACACGCTCAACACCGTCAAGCAGGCGGCGCAGTTCGGCATGGTGCGCGGTGGCAAGCAGACCTTCACGCCGCTGCTGTCCCTCATCACCGAGGTGCAGGCGATGGGTCTCGCGAACGCCCAGGGCATGGTGCTGACCAACGGCTTCTACTGGGACATGGACGACCGCGCCCGCGCCTTCGGCCAGCGCTTCTTCGCCGTGCACAAGAAGATGCCGACGATGATGCAGGCCGCGGTGTATTCGGCCGTGCTCAACTACCTCAAGGCCATCGAGGCCACGGGCACCGACGAGGTGGACGCGGTGGTCGCCAGGCTGCGCACGATGAAGTTCGACGACGCGGTGATCCGCAACGGCCAGCTGCGCACCGACGGCAAGATGGTCCACGACATGCTGCTGGTGCAGGTGAAGACGCCCGCCGAATCGAAGAGCACCTGGGACCTCTACAAGGTGCTTCAGACCGTGCCGGGCGACAAGGCCTTCGCGCCGCTGGCAGAGTCGAAGTGCCCATTGGTCAAGCGCTGATCCGCCGGGCGATTGCTACCAAATCCATAGCTGCTCACGCCCGCCTGGCGGGCGTTCCAGGCACTTTTCACTCAAATCAGCAGCGACGACTCAACGCCCGCCGTCGCGTTCGCGGTCGGCGCGTTTCTGGGCCAGGTAGGTCGCCAGGTCGACTTCCTTGAGCTGGCGCGGGTAGCGCTCGGTGGACGTGAACCACAGGCGCTGCCGACGCTCGCGGCGCTCGGCCGGCGGTGCGTCCAGCCCCGTGAGGTAGGCATCGAGCGTGAGGAAGTAGCGCATCGCGTTGCGCTCCACCAGGCCGCGCAGGCCGGTGATGTGCACGGGCTGGCCGTTCTCGTCGCGGCCGGTGACGGTGAAACCGACCTTGTTGGCGCCAAAGGTCGCGAGGTAGGCCTGGGTCGCGAGCTTGACCATCATGTTGTGCTCGTAGCCGTAGCCGAAGTGCAGGAAGGTGCGTTCGTCGTCCAGCCGCACGGCCTCCAGCAGCACGCGGTAGTTGCTGGTGCCGAAGGGCCCTTCGGCGGTGCGCATGTCGACCGCGAGGAAGTCCGGCGCAGATGAGGCCACGCGGTAGCTGAAGGGCAGTTCGAAGGCCTCTTCCACCGGCTTGTCGTAGCGGCGCACCACGCTCAGCGTGAGCGTGGCCCCGCCGCCCGCGGCCTGCCCCACGCGGCAGCGGCGGTTGTTGATGTGCAGGGTGAGCAGTTCGCACCACTGTTCGGGTTTCTCCAGGGCGCCGCGCAACTCCTCGAGCCGGTGGTCGACGACGGCATAGACATCGCCCTTGAGGCCATTCGGCGTCTCGGCCGATTCGAGCACCATCGGCCGACCCAGGGCGCTCTTGGCCATGCGCGCGTTGATCTGCGCGAAGCTGTCGAGCAGGGCTTGGCCGCCCGAGGCCTCCACCGCGCCGGCGTGGCCGCCGAGCAGCGCCAGCCCCAATCCGCAGACCGCCAGCCAGGCACGGCGGGGGGCGTGAATGCGCAGCACGGTCATGGGCGCCACCATACACGCTCCGCGCGACGGCGGCCGGCTGCCGCCACCGCCCCTGCCGCGTTCAGCGCGAGGCGGCTGCCCCCGTGGCCTGGCGCGGGCGCCGCACCAGCACCGCCATCGCCACGGCCAGTAGCGCCGCGCCGCAGCCCTGGCGCGCGCTCATCGCCTCGCCCAGCCACCATGCCGCGAGCACGGCTGCCACCAGCGGCTCGACCAGCGTGCCGACCACGGCCGCGGTCGGCGAGAGGCGGCGTGCGCCCCAGGCGAAGGCGAGGTACGCCACCGAGGTCGTGACCACGCCGGTGTAGGCCACGCCGGCCCACTGCCAGGCACCGGCCGGCCATTGCGGCCCGGTCGCTGCCACCACGACGGCCATGCACAGGGCCGCGACCGTCATGCTCCACGCAGAGGCCGTCGCGGCCGGCAGATGCGCCGGCATCCGCGCGTTGCCCAGCACCACCAGCGCATAGCACAGCGCCGAGCCGAAGGACCAGGCCAGCCCCGCCGCGTGGCCTGCAGGCAGGGCACCCAGGCCGCCCGCCGGCAGCACCAGCAGGCCGACGCCCAGCACGGCCAGCGCCAGGCCGGCCGCCAGCACGCCATCGACCCGCTCGTAGCCACGCAGCGTGGCGATCAGCGCCACCAGCACCGGCGCACAGCAGATCGAGATCACCGTCGGCAAGGCCGCGCCCAGGTGCGAGATGCCGGCGAACCAGCAGCCCACGTTGAGCGCCATGAGCGCGCCCGTCGACGCCACATGCAGCCGCTCGCGCACCGGCAGGCGGCCCCAGAGCCCACGCGGTGCGCCGCGCCAGTGCCAGAGCCACAACAGCGGCAGCCCGAGCCCGAAGCGCGCGAACGCCAGGTTCCACGGCGACAGGCCTCCGTCGATGAGCGCCTGCGCCACCAATGCGCCGCCGCCCCACAGGGCGCCAGCCATCCACACACCGCCCCACGCGAGGGCGGCGGACTTCTTCTCTTTCATGAAAGGTCCGTTCTCCACGGGCCCGCGCCGATGCGCCGTGCATGCACGCACGGCGGGCGTCGGGCCGACGATGCTTCAGCCGCGCGCCGAGTCCGCGACCGACGGATCGGTGCGGCTCGGCGGCGACCACCCTGTGAGGGCCGAGGCGAAAGGCGCGGTGCGCCTCGCGCTCAGCGGGTGGCCGGCGGGGGAGGAGAACGGTGGAAATGCATGGCGCGATCGTAGCGTGCGAGGGGGGCGCGCGTCTTGCTATCGAATCGATAGCTGCCCGCGCCCGACCCACGGGCGCTGCGGGCCGATTTGGCTTAATAAAAGCTCAGCGCGGCTTGCGCGCGCTCTTGAAGACCGGCCTGGGCTTGCCTGCGCCCGTCTCGCGCGGCGGCAGGCCCGTGTGCTGCGTCAACAGGCGGCCCTGGGGCGGCGTGCCCGGCTTGGCGGGCGTGGCCTTGGCGCTCACCGGCGTCGAGTTCTTGCGCCGCGCGCTTTGGTAGCTGCCATCGACCACGGGCTGGAAGGTGGGGATCAGGTGGTGCTTGCCGTTGCCGATGAGGTCGGCGCGGCCCATGGCCTTGAGCGCCTCGCGCAGCATCGGCCAGTTGTTGGGGTCGTGGTAGCGCAGGAAGGCCTTGTGCAGGCGCCGGCGCTTCTCGCCGCGCACGATGTCGACCGACTCCTCGGCCGCATCGCGCATCTCACGGCGCACCTTGGTCAGCGGATTGCGGCCGGAGTGGTACATCGCCGTGGCGGTGGCCATCGGGCTCGGATAGAAAGTCTGCACCTGGTCGGCGCGGAAGCCGTTCTTCTTGAGCCAGACCGCGAGGTTCATCATGTCCTCGTCGCGCGTGCCGGGGTGCGCGGCGATGAAGTACGGGATGAGGTACTGCTTCTTGCCCGCCTCTTCCGAGTACTGCTCGAACATGCGCTTGAAGCGGTCGTAGCTGCCGATGCCCGGCTTCATCATCTTCGACAGCGGGCCCTGCTCGGTGTGCTCGGGCGCGATCTTCAGGTAGCCGCCCACGTGGTGCTGCACCAGTTCCTTCACGTACTCGGGCGACTTCACGGCCAGGTCGTAGCGCAGGCCCGAGCCGATGAGGATCTTCTTGATGCCCTTGAGGGCGCGGGCGCGGCGGTAGATCTTGACCAGCGGCGCGTGGTCGGTGTGCAGGTTCGGGCAGATGCCGGGGTACACGCAGCTGGGCTTGCGGCAGGCGGCCTCGATCTCGGGCGAGCGGCAGCCCAGGCGGTACATGTTGGCCGTGGGCCCGCCGAGGTCGGAGATGGTGCCGGTGAAACCCTGCACCTTGTCGCGGATCTCCTCGACCTCGCGGATGATCGAGTCCTCGCTGCGGCTCTGGATGATGCGACCCTCGTGCTCGGTGATCGAGCAGAAGGTGCAGCCACCGAAGCAGCCGCGCATGATGTTCACGCTGAAGCGGATCATCTCCCAGGCCGGGATCTTGGTCGCGCCGTCGTGGCTGCCCTGCTCGTCGGCATAGCGCGGGTGCGGGCTGCGCGCGTACGGCAGGTCGAAGACGAAGTCCATTTCGGCCGTGGTGAGCGGGATGGGCGGCGGATTGATCCAGACGTCCCGCGCGGTGGCACCCTCGCCATGCGCCTGCACGAGAGCACGCGCGTTGCCGGGGTTGGTCTCCAGGTGCAGCACGCGGTTGGCATGTGCGTAGAGGATCGGGTCCGCCTTGACCTGCTCGAAGCTCGGCAGCCGGATCACGGTCTTCTCGCGCGGCGGGGCCTTGAGGCGCACCGCCGGGTTGGCGACGAAGTGGATCGGCTGCGCAGCGCTGGCCGTTCGCCCTGTTCCCGCCGCGTGAGCCGTGTCCTTCGCCAGTGCACCACTGCCCGTTCGCGCTGAGCCTGTCGAAGCGCCGGCCCGGGCTTCGACAGGCTCAGCCTGAACGGATTGGGGTGCACCCTGCCCGGCCCGCGCATTGGCGTCCGCGGCCACCGCATTCGCCTCGTCCTCGCGCGCACAGCTCTGGCCCTGGGCCTTCGCCTGCTCCGACACCATCAGGTACGGGTTGAGGTGCGCGTCCACCCGGCCGGGCTGGTCGACCTCGGTGGAGTCCAGTTCGAAGTACCCGTCGGGCGTCTCGCGTCGCACGAAGGCCGTGCCGCGCACATCGGTGATCTGCTGCACCGGCTCGCGCGCCGCCAGGCGGTGCGCGATCTCGACGATGGCACGCTCGGCATTGCCGTACAGCAGCAGGTCGCACTTGCTGTCGACCACGATGCTGCGGCGCACCTTGTCGCTCCAGTAGTCGTAGTGCGCGATGCGGCGCAGACTGCCCTCGATGCCGCCGAGCACGATCGGCACGTCGTTGAAGGCCTCGCGGCAGCGCTGCGAGTACACGATGGCCGCGCGGTCGGGCCGCGCGCCACCCACGTCGCCGGGGGTGTAGGCGTCGTCGCTGCGGATCTTCCGGTCGGCCGTGTACCGGTTGATCATCGAATCCATGTTGCCCGCCGTCACGCCCCAGAAGAGGTTGGGCCTGCCCAGCGCCTTGAAGGGCTCGGCGCTCTGCCAGTCGGGCTGCGCGATGATGCCGACGCGAAAGCCCTGCGCCTCCAGCACGCGGCCGATCACGGCCATGCCGAAGCTCGGGTGATCGACGTAGGCGTCGCCCGTCACCACGATGATGTCGCAGCTGTCCCAGCCAAGCGCCGCCATCTCCTCGCGAGAGGTCGGCAGGAACTTCGCGGTGCCGAAGCGATGCGCCCAGTACTTGCGGTAGCTGGTGATCGGCTTCGCGGCGCGCGCGAAGAAGGAGACGTCGACGGGGGCGTTCATCGTGGAAAGGGATGGGCAGGCGCGGTCCGGACGGCGGCGGTGCCCGGTTGTCTGCTACGCGTGGGGGGTGGCCGGCATTTTACCGAAGGGCCGCATGCCCCTTCATGCACCCACGGCAATGCGGCAGCGCAACAAGCAGGCCCCTAGAATCCGCCGCCGTGCGACGCCTGCTCTTCGTCTTCCTGCTGGTCCTGCTGCCGCTGCAACTCAGTGCAGCGGCGCTGATGCCCTATTGCCAGCACGACGGCGGGCGGCGAGTGGCATCCGGGCCACCATGCCCACCTGCACGCCGACAGCAAGGCCGCGGGTGACGTGGACCTGCCCGGGCAGCTCGAACTGGATTGCAGCCACTGCCACGCCCACGGCGGCGCCCTGCCCGCCACCTTGTCGGCGCCCGCCCAGGCCCTGCCGCGGGATGCGGTGCGGCGCTCGCCGTCGGCGCACCCGCCCATGCGGGCGCTGGCGCCGCCCGAACGGCCGCAGTGGCCGCGCCTCGCCTGATCGGCGGGGCAACACCGCAGCCTTCCCCTCTTTCGCGTCGCGTTGCCGCCGCGGGTTGACCCAGCCCGTGGCCTGCCCCTGTCGCGCCCTCCCGGCGTGCGCAGGGCCTGCCTGCCGATCTCCCGTGAACTGGGCTTCACCGGAGAAACGGATTGCATCGAACATCGCTTGCTTTATTTGCGGCCGCCGCCCTGTGTGCGCAGGCCGCGGCCCAGGCCCAGCCTGCAGTCGAACCCACGCCCCTGGCAAAGGCCTTCGAGGCCGCCTGGGCACGCCAGCCCGAGGCCCGTGCGCTCGATGCGCGGCGCGATGCCGCCGACGCCGGCGCGCGCGCGGCGCGCCAATGGACGCCCGAGGCGCCGGCGCTGGAGATCGTCCACAAGACCGACCGCGTGGCCCGCAACGAAGGCGTGCGCGAATGGGAGCTCGGCGTCGCGCTGCCGCTGTGGCTGCCCGGCGAACGCAGCCGCAGCATCGCGCTGGCGGACGCGGAACGTGCGGCGCTCGAGGCCCGCACCGCGGCCGCACGGCTGCGCGTGGCCGGCGAGTTGCGCGAGGCCTGGTGGCCCTGGATGCGGGCCCAGGTGGAGGCAGCGCTGGCCAACGACCAGCTCGCCAGTGCACGGGCGCTCGCCGACGACGTCGCCCGCCGGCTGCGCGCTGGCGACCTGGCCCGCGCGGATGCGGCGCAGGCCGAAGGCGCCGTGGCCGCCGCCGAGGCGGCAGCGGCCCAGGCCGATCAGGCCCTGGCCGAGGCGCGCCTGCGCTGGCAGGCCCTGGCCGGGACGCCGCCCGAAGCCCTGCAGGAGCGGCCGGAACCCCTGCCCGACGCACCTGGCAGCGCCCCGCCGCACCCTGCGCTGGAGGAACTGCGCCAGCGCATGGAAAGCGCGCAGCGCAGTGCCGAGCTGGCCCGCATCCAGACGCGCACCAACCCGGAGCTGACGCTCTCGGCCACGCGCGACCGCGGCAGCTTCGAGGAACGCCCGCAGAACGGGCTCAACCTGGCGCTGCGCCTGCCCTTCGGCGGCGGCCCGAGGCACGATGCCAAGGCCGCGGCGGCGCTGGCCGAGGCGACCGAGGCCGAGGCACGGCTGGCACTCGAGGCCGGCCGCCTCGCCGCCGAGCGCGAGGCCGCCCGATCGCGCGTCGCCGCGCAGCGCATGCAGCGCGATGCTGCCGACAGGCGCGCGCGGCTGGCGCAGGAATCCCGCGGCTTCTTCGACAAGTCGTTCCGCCTCGGCGAAACCGACCTGCCGACCCGCCTTCGCATCGAACGCGAGGCGATGGAGGCGGAGCGCCAGGCCGCCCGCAGCCGCATCGACCTCGCGGCGGCGATCTCCCAATGGCGGCAGGCACTCGGCCTGCTGCCGCAATGACCCCCTCAGGAACACCCGACATGACCATTCCCGACAACGGCCGGCGCCTGATCGCGCTGCTGGCCCTGGCGATGGGCGCCATCGCCCTCCACCTCCCGGCCCATGCGGATGCCGGCCACGACCATGGCGACGAGGCCCCCGCCGCAGCGGGCCGAGCCCTGCCCCGCTTCACCGCCGAGTCCGAGAACTTCGAGCTGGTCGGCGTGCTCGAAGGCCGCCGGCTCACCCTCTACCTCGACCGCTTCGCCGACAACAGCCCGGTGAAGGACGCGCGCCTGGAACTGCAGCTGGGCGACGAGAAGCTGGTGCCCGAAGCCCATGGCGAGGGCAGCTTCGACACCACGCTTGCCCACGTGCCCCCGGCCGGCGTGCTGCCGGTCACGGCGACCGTGACCACGGGCCGCGAGACCGACCTGCTGGCCGGCGATTTCGACCTGCACGATGCGCACGCCGACGCCGACGCCGAGGCACCCGCGCCGGCCTGGCGCCGGTACGCACCATGGCTGGCCGCCGGCATCGCAGGCCTGGTGCTCGCCGTCGCGGGATGGCGCCTGTCGCGTCGCCCGCGCCACGCTGTGGAAGGAGGTGCCGCATGAAGCGCCTCGCCACGTTGCTCCTCGGCGCCGCGGCGCTCGCGTTGCCCGCACAGGCAGGCGAAGGCCATGACCACGGCGACGCGCCTGCCCCGGCCAGCGCCAACGGCCCGCAGCGCCTGCCGGACGGTAGCGTCTTCCTGCCCAAGCCCGCGCAGCGCCAGCTCGCGGTGCGCACGCTGACGGCCGTCGAAGGGCTGCATCCGCGCACCACCGAGCTCGACGGCCGCGTGCAGATGGACCCGAACGCCGGCGGCAAGGTCCAGGCCCTGGCAGCCGGCCGCATCGAGCCGGGTCCGCGCGGCCTGCCGGAGCCGGGCCAGCCCGTGAAGAAGGGCGAGGTGCTGGCCTGGGTACAGCCGGCTTACGCGCCATTGGAGCGCGCCGCGCAGACCGCGCAACTCGCCGAACTGCGGGCCTCGCGCGCCCTTGCCGAACGCCGGCTGGCACGGCTGCGCGAATTGGCCGACACGGTGCCGCGCAAGGACATCGAGGCGGCCGAGAGCGAGGTCGCCAGCCTGGCCGCCCGCGCCGCGGCGATCGGCGCCGGCCTCGGCGGCCGCGAGGCGCTGGCGGCGCCGGTGTCGGGCGTTGTCGCCTCGGCGCAGGCCGTGGCCGGGCAGGTCGTCGACGCGCGCGAGGTGGTGTTCGAGATCGTCGATCCCGCCCGCCTGCGCGTCGAGGCCCTGGCCTTCGACGGCGCACTGGCAGCCGACATCGGCAGCGCCAGCCTGTCCGTCGGCGGCGCGGCCGTGCCGCTCACGTTCGTGGGCGCGGCGCGCAGCCTGCGCGAGCAGGCGCTGCCGCTGGGCTTTCGCGCGCAGGGTGCGGCGTTGTCGCCACTCGCGGTCGGCCAGCCGGTGCGCGTCTACGTGCACAGCCGCAGTCAGGTCAAGGGCATTGCCCTGCCCGCCACGGCGCTGATGCGCAACCCGGCCAACCAGACGATCGTGTGGGTCAAGACGGCCCCCGAGCGCTTCCAGCCCCGCCCCGTCACCACCGCGCCGCTGGACGGCGTGCGCGTCGCCGTGACCTCCGGCCTGGCGGCCGGCGAGCGCGTCGCGACCGACGGCGCCGGGCTCATCAACCAGATCCGCTGAGGCACGCACACGATGTTCAAGTGGATCCTCGAAAGCAGCCTGCGCCACCGGTTGCTGGTCGTCATCGCCAGCCTGGTGGTGATGGCCTACGGCGCCTTCACGCTTGCGCGCACGCCGGTGGACGTGTTCCCCGACCTCAACAAGCCCACCGTGACACTGATGACCGAGGCCGGCGGCATGGCGGCCGAAGAGGTCGAGCAGCTCATCACCTTCCCGCTGGAGACGAGCATGAACGGGCTGCCCGGCGTGGAATCGGTGCGCTCGGTGTCCTCGGCCGGCCTGTCCTTCGTGTACGTGACCTTCGACTGGCGCACCGACATCTTCCGCGCGCGCCAACTGGTGTCCGAACGCCTGGGCGCCATGGAGGAGGCACTGGCGCCGGGCGTCACGCCGCGCATGGGGCCCGTGAGCTCCATCATGGGCGAGATCCTGCAGATCGCCATCCCCGTCGACACGCAGAAGATCCAGCCTGGCGCTGGGCCGTTCCCAAGCCAGGCTGCGGCCCCACGGGGAGCAGCGAATGAACCGAGCATGGGGGCCTCCTCTCTCATGGCCGTGCGCGAGTACGCCGACTGGGTGCTGCGCCCGCGGCTGCTGTCGGTGCCCGGCGTGGCGCAGGTCATCCCGATCGGCGGCGAAGTGCGGCAGTTCCAGGTGCAGCCGAACACGGCGCGCATGTCGGAGCTGGGCATCAGCCACGAACAGCTCGAGGCCGCGCTGCGCAACTTTTCGTCCAACACCTCCGGGGGCTTCCTGGAGCTCAACGGGCGCGAGTACCTGATCCGTCACCTGGGGCGCACCTCGCGCCTGGACGATCTGCGCCAGCTCGCGCTCACCGCGCGCAACGGCCAGCCGCTGCTGCTGCACCAGATCGCCGACGTGAGCTTCGCGCCGGCCCTCAAGCGCGGCGATGCGGGCTTCGAGGGCCGGCCGGCCGTCATCCTCGGCGTGCAGAAGCAGCCCACGGCCGACACCATCGCGGTCACGCGCCAGATCGAGGAGGCGTTGAAGAGCCTCTCCGCTTCGCTGCCCGCCGGCATGGAGGCGCCGCGCGTCACCTTCCGCCAGGCCAGCTTCATCGAGGCCTCGATCGGCACCTTGCAGGGCAAGCTCGCCGGCGCGGCCGTGTGCGTGGCGCTGGTGCTGCTGCTCTTCCTCGGCACGGTGCGGCCGACGCTCATCGCGCTCACGGCGATCCCGGTGTCGATCCTCGTCACGGCACTGGTCTTCCGCTGGTTCGGCATGTCGATCAACACCATGACGCTGGGCGGCCTGGCGATCGCGATCGGCGGGCTGGTGGACGACGCGGTGGTCGATGTGGAGAACATCCTGCGCCGCCTGCGCGAAGACCGCCTGCGTCCGCCGCAGCAGCGCATGCATCCGCTCGCGCTGGTGGCCAAGGCCTCGATGGAGGTGCGCTCGGCCATCCTCTACGCCACGGTGATCATCGTGCTGGTGTTCCTGCCGCTGTTCGCACTGCCGGGGCTGGAGGGACGCCTGTTCGTGCCGCTGGGCGTGGCCTTCATCGTGTCGACCCTCGCCTCGCTGGGGGTGTCGGTCACCGTGACGCCCGTGCTCAGCGCCTACCTGCTGCCGCGCATGAAGCGCCTGGAGCACGGCGACACGCGGCTGCTCGCGTGGCTCAAGCGCCACTACCGGCGCGGGCTCGAAGCGGTCCTCGCACGTCCGCGCGCCGCGCTGGGCGCGGCCGGGGTGGCGGTGGCTGCGGCAGCGCTCGCGGTGCCCTTCTTCCCCACCACCTTCCTGCCGCCCTTCAACGAAGGCACGCTGCTCGTCGGCCTGCGGCTGAACCCAGGCGTGACGCTGGCGGACAGCTCGGCCATCGCCCGGCAGGCCGAGCTGCTGGTGCGCGAGGTGCCCGAGGTGACGCACGTCGGCCGCCGCAGCGGCCGGGCCGAGCTGGACGAGCATGCCGAGGGCGTGCATGTGAGCGAGCTGGATGTCGGACTGAAGCCGGCCGCCGAGCTCACGCGTTCGATGGCCGAGATCGGCGCCGACATCCGGGCCCGCCTGACGCCCCTGCCCGCGGCCGTCGCACTGGGCCAGCCGATCTCGCACCGCATCGACCACATGCTGTCGGGCGTGCGTTCGCAGATTGCGATCAAGCTCTTCGGCGACGACCTGGACACCCTGCGCGGGCAGGCGGAGGCCCTGCGTGCACGCTTCGCCGCCATCCCCGGCGTCGCGGACCTGGAGGTCGAGAAGCAGGTGCTGGCGCCGCAGATCAAGGTGCGCATCGACTACGCCGCGGCCGCGCAGTACGGCGTGCCGGTGCCGAAGGTGCTGGCCACGCTGCAAAGCCTGGTCGAGGGCGAGAAGGTGGCGCAGGTGATCGAGGGCGGCCGGCGCTTCGCGCTGGTGCTCAGGCTGCCCGAGTCGGCGCGCGGCATCGAGGGCCTGGGCCGGCTGCTGATCGAGACGCCGGACGGACGCATCCCGCTGTCGAAGATCGCCTCCATCGAAGACGGCGATGGCCCGAACCAGATCAGCCGCGACGACGGCAAGCGCCGCATCGTGCTCTCGGCCAACGCGCAGGGGCGGCCGCTGTCCGAGGTGGTGGCCGACCTGCGTGCCGCGGTCGCGCAGGTGCGCCTGCCCGAGGGCTACTTCGTCACCCTGGGCGGACAGTTCCAGGCGCAGGAGGAAGCCTCGCGCCTCGTGGGCCTGCTCTCGCTGGTCTCGCTCACTCTGATGGCCGTGGTGCTCTACAGCCGCTACCGCTCGATGGTGCTGGCCACGCTGATCATGGCCAACATCCCGCTGGCGCTGGTCGGTGCGGTGCTGGGGCTGTGGCTGTCGGGCCAGCCGCTGTCGGTGGCGGCGCTGGTGGGCTTCATCACCCTTGCGGGCATCTCGGTGCGCAACGGCATCCTGAAGGTGAGCCACTACGTCAACCTCATGCGCTTCGAGGGCGAGGCCTTCGACCTGAAGATGATCGTGCGCGGCTCGCTGGAACGCCTGAGCCCGGTGCTGATGACCGCGCTGGTCACCGCCTTCGCGTTGGCGCCGCTCCTGTTCGAGGCGGAGCGTCCAGGCACCGAAGTACTGCATCCGGTGGCCGTGGTGATCTTCTGCGGCCTCGTCAGTTCGACGCTGCTCGACACCTTCCTCACACCGGCGCTTTTCTGGCTGTTCGGCCGCCGCAGCGCCGAGCGGCTGGCGGCGGACGACAGCGACACGCAAGCGCTGTGAGCACCCATCCCGTTTTCTTCCATCCTCGAAAGGCCGACACCATGCAACGCCAACGCCTGTCCATCACCCTCCTCGCGGCCAGCCTTTGGGTCGCCACGGCCGCGAATGCGGCCGGCAACCACGACCACGCGCCGCAGCACGGCGGCATCGTGGCCGAGGCGCAGGGCGCCGACTACGAGCTGGTCGCCACGCCCACGCAGATGCGCCTGTACCTGCGCGACCATGGCAAGCCGCTGGACCTGGCGCAGGCCAGTGCGCGCGTGACCCTGCTCAGCGGCGCGGACCGGCAGGAGGTGGAGCTCAAGCCCGCCGGCGACCGGCTCGAGGCCGCGGGTAACTTCAAGGTCGGCCCCGGCACCAAAGCAGTGGCCGTCGCGCAGCGCGCCGGCAAGTCGTTGGGCAGCGCACGCTTCACGCTCAAGTGAGGGTCGCGCCCCGGCGCGTCCAGTTCATTGCTTTTGTCATTTATTTTGATTGACAATGGCAACATGAATGCCGTTCCCGTTTCGACCCCGCAGGTCAAGGCCGTGCGCCGCTTCAACCGTTTCTTCACCCGCCGCATCGGCGTGCTCGACCCCTATCTGGGCAACGAGCTGTCGCTGACCGACGTGCGCGTGATGTACGAACTGGCGCACCGCGACGGCCTGAGCGCGGCCGTGTTGCAGCGCGAACTGGAGCTCGATGGCGGGTACCTGAGCCGCATCCTCAAGCGCTTCGAGAGCGCGGGCTGGCTGCGGCGCACGCCCAACCCGGCGGACGCGCGGCAGAGCCTGCTGCACCTCACCGAGGCGGGCCATGCAGCCTTCGCGCCGCTGCAGCAGAAGTCGCGCGAAGAGGCGGCAGCGCTGCTGGCACCGCTGGCGCCAGCGCAGCGCGCCGAGGCGGTGGCGGCCATGGCGCGCATCGAGGCGCTGCTCGACGCGCCGTCGGCACGACCGACGCGCACGGTGCTGCTGCGCGACCCGGTGCCCGGCGACATCGGCTGGGTGGTGCAGCAGCACGGCGAGGTCTATGCCCGCGAGTACGGCTGGAACATCGAGTTCGAAGCGCTCGTGGCCGACATCGCGGCGCAGTTCGTGCGCAAGTTCCAGCCGCAGTGGGAGAAGTGCTGGGTCGCCGAGCTCGACGGCGAACGCGTCGGCGCGATCTTCACGGTACGCAAGTCGGCGACCATCGCGCAACTGCGCATGCTGATCCTGGCACCCCATGCGCGCGGCCTGGGTCTCGGCGCGCGCCTCACCGACGAGGCCATCGGCTTCGCGCGTGCCAGGGGCTACCGCAAGATGGTGCTGTGGACCAACAGCTGCCTCACCGCCGCGCGCGGCATCTATGCCAAGCGCGGCTTCGTGCTCGACAAGTCCGAACCCTACGAGGGTTTCGGCCAGCAACTGGTCGGGGAGACCTGGTCGCTGCGGCTGTAGCAGCCGCAGCGGCGTGGGTCAGCGGCGCTCGATGATCTGGCCGCGCAGTTCGCCGGCGGGATTGCGCTCGGTGTGGATGTTGACGTACCAACGACCGGCCAGCAGGTCGGCCCGCTGCGCCGGAGTGAGCGTCAGGCGGCCTTCGTAGGGGACGTTGTAGGGGCCGTTGAGCGTGACCACGGGCGGTGCATTGCCGCCGACGTCGGCCGGGCCGTGGAAGTGCGCCGCGGTGACCGGTCCGCTGAGGTTGGAGAAGGTGAGGCGGAAGCGGAACAGGCCGCTCTCGCGGTCGAGCACGGCATCCAGCGTGCCGGTGCCCATGCTGTAGACAGGCGGCACCTCGTTGCGGCCGTCGAGCCGGGTGCTGAAGGCCGCCAGCTGCGGCTCGCGCACTGCGGGTGCAGCCTGCGGCGGCACCGGGGTGGGCGTGGCCTGCGGCTGCATCGGTTGCGGCGGCGGCACCTGCTGCGGGTACGGCATCGGTGGCGGCACCCGGCGCGGCGGCTCGTCGAGCGACACCGAAGTGCAGCCGGCGAGCACGGCCGCGGCGAGCGCGGTGGCCCCCGCGCCGCGGCATGCCGTCATGAACGAGGGAAAACGGGAGAGGTTCAGGTGGGCAGGCATGGCCGCCACCTTATCACTCCCGAACGACGATTTCGCCATCGCCGCGCTCGGCGCGCGCCGCCTCCCGTTGTAGGCGGAAGCCGCACACACCCACGGTCACTGCATGAACCAGCCGTGGCTCACGACCATCGACTGACCGGTCAGCGCGTTGGTCGGGAAGGCGGCGAACAGCAGCGCCACCTGGGCCACGTCGTCGGTGGTGGTGAATTCGCCGTCCACCGTCTCCTTGAGCATCACGTTCTTGACCACCTCTTCCTCGGTGATGCCAAGCGTCTTGGCCTGCTCGGGGATCTGCTTCTCGACCAGCGGCGTGCGCACGAAGCCCGGGCAGATCACGTTGGCGGCCACGCCGTGCTTGGCGCCCTCCTTGGCGACCGTCTTGGCCAGGCCGATCAGGCCGTGCTTGGCCGTCACATAGGGCGCCTTCAGGAGCGACGCTTCCTTGGAGTGCACCGAGCCCATGTAGATCACGCGCCCGCCGCGCCCCTGGGCATACATGTGCTTGAGGCAGGCCTTGGTCGTGAGGAAGGCGCCGTCGAGGTGGATGGCGAGCATCTTCTTCCAGTCGGCGAAAGTGAATTCCTCCACCGGGTGGACGATCTGGATGCCGGCGTTGCTCACCAGGATATCGATGCCGCCGAAGGCCTTCACGGCCTCCTCGACCGAGGCGTTGACCTGGTCCTCGCTGGTCACGTCCACCGCCACGCCGACCGCCTGCGCGCCCGAGGCCTTCAGCTCGGCGGCCGTGGCGTCGGCCGCCTCCTTGTTCAGGTCGGCGATGACGATCTTGGCGCCCTCGCGGGCGTAGACGATGGCGATCTCCTTGCCGATGCCGCTGGCCGAGCCGGTGATGTAGGCGACCTTGTCCTTGAGTTGCATGGTGGTTCCTTGAGAGGGTGAGAGAAATCGGGATCGGCCTTCCATACGCGAAGGACGCGAAGGTTTCGCAAAGGGCGCGAAAAAACCAATTCAATGAATCTTTTGCGTTCTTCGCGCGACCTTCGCGCCCTTCGCGTACGGATGTCCGTATTGAAACGTCATGCCAGGTAATCGCGCTCCACGGTCCCCAGCGCCAGCGTCATGTCGGCGATGTAGTGCACGGCCGACAGCACCTCGAGCACCGGCAACTGTGCCACCGGCGCCAGTGCGTGCGAGTGCAGTTCGAGCGACGCCGGGCCGGTCCAGGCGCCCTTGAGCTGCACGTCGACCATGTGGTAGCGCACCAGTTCGCAGATGCGGGGCGTGCCGTCGACGTGGGGAATGATCTTGAGCAGGAAGTTGGGCTGCGCGATGCCCGCAAGAATGGGGCCGGCCTCCAGCGTGCGGTGCTTGAAGCCCATGGTGGCGGTGGCCACGCGCACCTTGCCGTAGTCGAGCGTGCCGACGATGGTGTCGGTCTCGTAGGTGAAGGCCGGCGACGCCAGCTTCTTCGGGAAGCCCCAGAGCTCGCGCCCGCCGGCGATCGGCGGGTGGTCGTTCAGGTACATGGCATGCACGTAGGCGCCCTGCTCCAGCCCGCGTTCGGTGCGCAGCTGCACCGGAATGACCTGGCCCGACTCGGTGTAGTCGCCGAAGCCGGTCGAATCGGGCATGCGGATGAACTCGTACTTCACCACCGGCTCCACGATCTCCAGCGGCTCGGGCACCACGGCGCGCAGCGCCTCGGGATCGGTGCGGTAGGTGACGACCAGGAACTCGCGGTCGACGAAGCGATACGGCCCGGGCGGAAAGGCCGGGCTGGTGAAGGGCATGGCGAAGGCGCGCTCGCGCAGGTCGGAGGCATTCATGGGCAGGAGGGCGGGATGGAAGGATGCAGGATGTGTGACAACCGAGCCCCCAGCTTCAACGCCGCACCTTAGGGGAAACTGAACCGTCCGCTTCGCGCCTGCCCGTCGCTCCGACTTCCAAGCCGAATTGCGCCGCAACGCCCGCCCCGTCTGCGCGAGCAGCTATCTTTTTCGTAGCATCCGAGCGCGGCGCAGTTCAGACCGCCGGGCCGGGATGGCGAACGCGCGCCACGTCCGGCTCGCTCAGGTCGTAGGTGGTCACGCCGCCGGCCTGCGCCGTGGGGCGCAGCCATTCCGGATGCTGCAGGGTGATGCGCATGTCGCGCGCACCGCTCTCCCAGTGCTCGTCGACGGTGAGGCGCGAGAACTCGTAGTCCTTCGAGTCGAGCTCGTAGGGCTTGTGGCGGTAGATGAGGTGGACGATGTCGATCGGCTCGCTCTTGAGGTGCGCGCACAGAGCGGCCACGTCGGGCTCCCGGCGCAGGTGTGCGGGCAGGCGTTCCAGCAGCCCCGCCAGCGCCTGCTGCAGATTCACGTTGGCGGCCAGGGCGTCGGTGTTCATGCGGGTGCGGCTGGAGTACTGGATGTCCTTCTGCCGCGCCGCCACCTCGCCCAGGGTGCGCGGCATCGTGCCGCGGGCGCTGAACAGGTCGACCTGCAGCACCAGCAGCCGCCGGCTGCGCACGTGCTCGTCGAGCACGTACTGCAACGGCGTGTTCGACACGATGCCGCCGTCCCAGTAGTCCTCGCCGTCGATGTGCACCGGCGGAAAGCCCGGCGGCAACGCGCCGCTGGCCATGATGTGCTCGGGCCGGATCGTGGTCGTGCCGTTGTCGAAGTACACGATGTTGCCGGTGCGCACGTTCGCGGCGCCGACCGAGAAGCGCATCTCGCGGCGGTTGATGCGGTCGAAGTCGACCAGCCGCTCCAGCGTGGCCTTGAGCGGGCTGGTGTCGTAGTAGCTCAGCATGGGCGCCGCCGCGCCCATCATCAGCGCGGGGCTCATGCGCGGCTCGAAGAAGCCCGGGATGCCCAGCGCCACGGCGGCGCCGGCGCTCCACTGGTTGAGCCAGCTGCGCTCGCCGGCCCAGCCCGGCAGCATCTGGCCCGGCGCCGAGGACACGAGGTGCCAGAACTCGCGCAGCCGCGCCACGCGATGCTCGGGCGCGTTGCCGGCGATCAGCGCGGCGTTGATGGCGCCGATCGACACGCCGGCCACCCAATCCATGTCCTTGTGGCGCTCGAACAGCGCCTCGTACACGCCGGCCTGGTAGGCGCCGAGGGCGCCGCCGCCCTGCAGCACCAGGGCCTTGGTGGCCGCGGCGGCGGCTTCGTCGGGCGAGGCGACCACGGGCCGGGGTGCGACGAGGGCTGTGGCGGGTCCAGGAGCGGGGGAAGCCGGGGCGAGTGGCGCGCGCGATGCGCGGGTGCGGCGGGAAGCGGTCATGGGCGCATTGGACACGAGCGGGCACCTTCGGTTCAGTGCCCGGCTGCGGGCCAGCGCGCGGCAGAAGGCATTCAGCGCGCTTTTTCCCATCGTTACGGCCGCGCGATGGACGCCGCCCATCGATCCTGCTATTGTTTGTGGACGGCGTACACAAAACATCGCCGGCCCTAACCCGCCTGTCCAAGGAGTCCCCATGCTGATCCAGCCGTACCTCTTCCTCGAAGGCCGCACCGAGGAAGCCATCGCGTTCTACAAGCGGGCGCTCGGCGCCGAAGTCGAGATGCTGATGCGCTTCAAGGACGCGCCGCCCGACCCCAACGCCGGTGCCGCCGAGGGCTGCGGCCCCATGCAGGCCGATCCCGAGAAGGTCATGCACGCCAGCCTGCTGGTCGGCGGTGCGCGCATCATGTGCTCCGACGGCATGAATTCCGGCAAGCCGGAGTTCAAGGGTGTGTCCCTGTCGCTGAGCTACCCGAGCGATGCGGAGACGAAGAAGGTGTTCGACGCGCTGAGCGACGGCGGCACCGTGCAGCAGCCGCTCACGCGCACCTTCTTCTCCTCGTCCTTCGGCATGCTGGCCGACCGCTTCGGCGTCAACTGGATGGTGATCACCGACACCGGGAACCCGCCGGCCTGAGCACCATTGCTCCCACCGCGGCCTGCGGGCCGCTTTTTTTTGGAATGAACTGCCATGACGGCTGACTCCGATTCGCGCCGCCGCTGGCTGGCCCTGATGGTGCTGTGCCTGGGCGTGCTCATGATCGTGCTCGACACCACGATCGTGAACGTCGCCCTGCCCTCGATCCGCGCCGACCTCGGCTTCACCGAGACCTCGCTGGTGTGGGTGGTCAACGCCTACATGCTCACCTTCGGCGGCTTCCTGCTGCTGGGCGGCCGGCTGGGCGACCTGTACGGGCACCGGCGCCTGTTCCTGGCCGGGCTGGTGCTGTTCACGCTGGCGTCGCTGGCTTGCGGGCTGTCCCGCTCGCAATGGCTGCTGATTGCCGCGCGCGCCGTGCAGGGGCTGGGCGGCGCGGTGGTGTCGGCCGTGTCGCTCTCACTGATCATGAACCTGTTTCGCGAGCCCGCCGAGCGCGCCAAGGCGATGGGCGTGTACGGCTTCGTGTGTGCGGGGGGCGGCAGCATCGGCGTGCTGCTGGGCGGCCTGCTCACGAGCACGCTGAGCTGGCATTGGATCTTCCTGGTCAACCTGCCCATCGGCGTGGCGGTGTACGCGCTGTGCGTGGCGCTGCTGCCGCACTCGCGCGCCGAGCAGGCGTCGGGCCGGCTCGACGTCGGCGGCGCGGTCACGGTGACGCTGTCGCTCATGCTGGCGGTGTACGGCGTGGTCAATGGCAACGAGGCGGGATGGACCTCCGCGCGCACGCTGGGCCTGTTGGGTGCGGCCGTGGTGCTGATGGCGGCCTTCGTGCTGATCGAATCGCGCGTCGCACACCCGCTGGTGCCGCTGTCTCTGTTCCGGCTGCGCAATGTCGCGGTGTCGAACATCACCGGGGTGCTGTGGTCGGCGGGCATGTTCGCGTGGTTCTTCATGTTGGCGCTGTACCTGCAACTGGTGCTGGGCTACAGCCCGATGCAGGTGGGCCTGGCCTTCCTGCCGGCCAACCTCATCATGGCGGTGCTCTCGCTGGGCCTGTCGGCACGGCTGGTGATGCGCTTCGGCATCCGCCGCCCGCTGGCCGCGGGACTCGGCCTCGCGATGGTCGGGCTGCTGCTCTTTGCCCGGGCGCCGGTCGGCGGCAGCTTCGCGGTCGACGTGCTGCCGGGCATGCTGCTTCTGGGCCTGGGTGCGGGCATTGCCTTCAACCCGATGTTGCTGGCGGCCATGAGCGACGTCTCGCCGGCCGATGCGGGGCTGGCCTCGGGCGTGGTGAACACGGCCTTCATGATGGGCGGCTCGCTGGGCCTCGCGGTGCTGGCCAGCCTGGCGGCGGCCCGCACGGCTGCGCTGGGCGCCGCCGGCGCGGCGCCGGTCGCGGCCCTCAACGGCGGCTACCAGACGGCTTTCTTCGTCGGGGCGCTGTTCGCGGCCACCGCCGCCTTGCTGGGCGGCCTGCTGCTGCGCACGCGGCTGCAGGCGCCCGGCGCGGGCGAACCGTTGCCGGCGCACTAAGGCAGCGGCGCGGTCAGCCAGCGGACCGCGCGGCGCCGACATAATCGGGCCGACCATGCTGCCGGCCCTCGACCACGCACCCACGCCGCCCGACGCGGGCCGCCCACGACCCAGTTCCCCGCGCGACCTCTTCGTCTCCTTCACCGTCCTGGCGCTGCAGGGCTTCGGCGGCGTGCTGGCCATCGTGCAGCGAGAGCTGGTCGAGAAGAAGAAGTGGCTCACGGCCGACGAGTTCCTGGAGGACTGGGCCGTCGCGCAGGTGATGCCCGGCCCCAACGTCATCAACCTCGCGCTGATGATCGGCGACCGCCACTTCGGCCTGCGCGGCGCGGCGGCCGCGGTGGCCGGCATGCTGACGGTGCCGCTGGTCGTGATCCTGGCGCTGGCCGTGCTCTACGCCCACTACGCCAGCAACCCGCAGGTGGCCGCCGCACTGCGCGGCATGGGCGCGGTGTCGGGCGGGCTGATCGCGGCCACGGGCGTCAAGCTGATCCCGCCGCTGCGCCGGCATCCGCTGGGCTTCGGCATCTGCCTGGCCATCGTTGCGCTGGTGTTCGTGCTCATCGGCGTCGTGCAGGTGCCGCTGGGCTGGGTGCTGCTGTGCGTCGGCGGCGCGGCCTGCGTGTGGACGTGGACGCGGCTGTCGGCATGACGATCTCGATGCACTGGCACGACTGGCTGGCCCTGCTGGCGCAGTACATGCTGCTGTCGCTGATGTCGATCAGCGGCGCGATCACCACCGTGCCCGACATGCACCGCTACCTGGTCGACCAGAAGCAGTGGCTCACGGCCGCGCAGCTCAATTCGTCGGTGGCCATCGCGCAGGCCGCGCCGGGCCCCAACGTGCTCTTCGTCGCACTGATGGGCTGGAACGTGGGCCTGAACGCCAGCGGCGGCATCGGTGCCGGCCCGCATGCCTGGGCGATGGGCCTGCTGGGCCTGGCCGTGACCATGGTCGGCATCATGCTGCCGAGCACCGCCCTCACCTACCTGGCCACGCGCTGGGCCCACCGCAACCGCACGCGGCGCGAGGTGCGCGCCTTCAAGCAGGGCATGGCACCGGTGGTGGTGGGCCTGCTCATCGCCACCGGCTGGGTGCTGTCGAACAGCAACCAGTCGCCCGGCCGGCCGGCGTGGCACGTGTGGCTGCTCACGGCCGTGGCGGGCGTCATCGTCTGGCGCACGCGCGTTCACCTGCTGTGGCTGCTGGGCGCGGGCGCGCTGCTCGGGGTGCTGGGTTTCGTCTGACCCGGCGCGGCGCCGCCGACGCCCGAACGCGGCGCGGGGGTTTCGGCGGGGCCGGCCGCACGCGTGGCCGCGCGGGCGCACACTGGCCGGCTCTCATCCAGGACGACATCCATGCAACTCAAGTCCCTCGGCCGCTCCGGCCTGCAAGTCTCCCCGCTCGCCTTCGGCGGCAACGTGTTCGGCTGGACGGTCGACGAGGCGATGTCCTTCCGCCTGCTCGACGCCTGGCTGGACGCGGGCTTCAACTTCGTCGACACCGCCGACGTGTACTCGGCCTGGGTGCCGGGCCACGTGGGCGGCGAGTCGGAAACCATCATCGGCAAGTGGCTGCGCCAGAGCGGCAAGCGCGACCGCATCGTGCTCGCCACGAAGGTCGGCAAGCCGATGGGCGAGGGCAAGAAGGGCCTGCGTGCGGCCTACATCAAGGAGGCGGTGGACGCGTCGCTCAAGCGCCTGCAGACCGACCACATCGACCTGTATCAGTCGCACGACGACGACACCGACACGCCGCTGGAGGAGTCGCTCGGCGCCTTCGCCGACCTGATCCGCGCGGGCAAGGTGCGGGCCATCGGCGCCTCCAACTACACGGCACCGCGGCTGGCCGAGGCACTCGACGTGGCCGAGCGCGCGGGCCTTCCGCGCTACGAGTCGCTGCAGCCGCTGTACAACCTGTACGACCGCAAGGTGTACGAGGACGCGCTCGAACCGCTGTGCCTGGAACGTGGCGTGGGCGTCATCAACTTCTACGCGCTGGCCGCGGGCTTCCTGACCGGCAAGTACCGCACGGCCGAGGATGCATCCAAGAGCAAGCGCGGCGCCAGCACCACCGGCAAATACCTCAACCCGCGCGGGCTGCGCATCCTCGACGCGCTGGACGCGGCCGCCCAGGCCCATGGCGCCACGCCGGGGCAGATCGCCATCGCCTGGCAGATCGCACGGCCCTCGATCACGGCGCCGATCGCCAGCGCAACTTCGCTGGCGCAACTGGCCGAACAGGAGAAGGCGGCCAACTTGAAGCTCGATGCCGAGACCATCGCCCGGCTCGACGCCGCGAGCGCTGAAGGCTGAACCTGCCCGCCGGTAGGCACCGGCCGACAGGCAAAGGCGGCACGCGCTGCACGACGGCGGCCGAGTCCGCAAGGCAATCTCGCTCTCGTTTCGACTCAACGGAGAGAGATCCATGTCCTTTGCCCTCTACATGCTCGGCTTCATCATCTTCCTGGCCGGTTGCATCTGGGGCGCGTCCGTCGCGGGCGTGCCCTCGGTCTACATCGGCATCGGCGCGCTGATCCTGCTGGGCATCGGCATCTTCAGCGCCGTGGGCCGGACGCGCAGCAAGGACCCGTCCTGACGCAGCTCTGACTTTCTAAGCCAAAAGTGCCTGTAGCGCCCGTCCAGCGGGCGCGAGCAGCTATCAATCAGATAGCAAACCAAGCTCTGCGCGGCCCCCGGGCAGCATCAGCGCAAACAGTTCGCTGCGGAAGTGGATGCCCAGCCGGCCGAAGGCGCGGTTGCGGTAGGTCTTGACGGTGGGCAGCGCCACGCCCAGGTCGGCGGCGATGCCTTCCTGCGTCATGCCGTGCAGCAGGCGCAGACAGACCTCCTGCTCGCGCAGGGTGAGTGCGGGGCATCGCCTCAACAGCCGCTCGCGCAGGTTCAGCCCTTCGTCTGCGCGCACGAGCGCCACGTGCTTGCGCACCAGCGCCATCAGCAGCCGGCCGGCCGCGCCGAAGTCGGCGATCTGGGCATCGCTCAGCGCACGCTGGTGCGTGTGACGGTAGAAGTTGACGGCGAAGAGCGCGCCCTCGTCTGCCATCTCGTCCTCGACCACCGACACGCGCTCGAGCACGCCATGCGCCTCGTATACCTTGGCGCGGTGCTCCGGCGGCACCTCGCCGGCCGTGATGTGGCACACGCGCAGCGGGGGCGCGCCGGCGTCACGCAGCGTGCGGTCGTGGCGGATCGGGCCGGAGAGGTAGGCGCGCCAGCAGTCGCGGGTGGTGTCGGGCACGCCGCGGCTGCCGCTCACGAAGATGGCCGGGCGCGGGCCGGTGCGGTAGACCGAGAACGAGCCCACCGGCAGCGCCTGCGCCATCGCGTCGAGGAGGCAGGCGCCGAAACCCGGCTCGCCCAGGGACGGCACCACTTGCGGCATGCACCGCGCCAGCAAGGCTTCGGCGCCTTCGATGGCGGGTTCGGGAGTCCAGGTACGCATGGAAGTCGCTGCGGGTGAACCCGTCATCTTCGCGGATGACAGCCTCGTTCGGTCATCGGACTTACGCTAGCGCCATGCCTTCTTCCCCCGCCGACACCGACCCCCTCGCCCCCCCTGCCCTCGGCTGGTTCGCCGACGTGGCGGTCGACGTGGGCGAGCCGCTGGTCCTGGGCCAGGGCGCCAGCGGCTTGCGCCGCGTGGTGCCCATCCTCGGCGGCAGCGCCCACGGCGAGGGCTGGCGCGCGCGCGTGCTGCCTGGCGGTGCCGACTTCCAGCGCATCACCAGCGACACCGCCTCCGAGCTCGACGCCCGCTACGGCCTCGAGACCGACGCCGGCGACCTGGTCTACGTGCAGAACCGGGCCGTGCGCACCGCCCCGGCCGAGCTCATGGCCAAGCTGCTGCTGCGCGGCGAACCGGTCGACCCGGCGCAGATCTATTTCCGCTGCAGCCCGAGCTTCGAGACGGCCTCGCCCGCACTGCGCTGGATCACCGAGCGCCTCTTCGTCGGTGTCGGCGTCCGCCATCCGGCACAGGTGGTGATGCGCTTCTTCACCGTGCTGTAGCACCCGCCGTTCCTATTTCAGCCCCCAAGAGGAGACAACCATGACGAACGCCCCCACGACGGGCGCGCGCCGCCGCGCGCTCACGCTCATCGCCAGCGCCACGCTGGGCCTGGCCGGTGCGCTGGCCGCGTCGCAGGCGGCCGCCCAGAACGCGCCCTTCCCCAACCGGCCGGTGCGCATCATCGTCGGCTTCCCGGCCGGCACGGGCCCGGACATCGTCGCGCGCCTGCTGGCGCAGAAGCTGTCCGAAGGCTGGGGCAACCTGGGCGTGATCGTCGACAACAAGCCCGGCGCCGGCGGCCTCATCGCGGCCAACGAGACCGTGCGAGCCCAGCCCGATGGCTACACGCTGATGCTCGGCGAGACCGGGCAGCTCGCCATCGCGCCCAGCAGCTACAGCAAGCTGCCTTACGACCCGAAGAAGGACTTCGTGCCCGTGAGCCAGGTCGTGACGAGCAACTTCATGCTGGTGATCAACCCGGCCAAGGTGCCGGCGAAGAACGTCAAGGAGTTCGTCGACTGGACCCGGCAGCAGAAGGGCCTGTTCATGGGCACCTTCGGCGCCGGCACGCCCGGGCATTTCGGCGCCTACCTGTTCGGCGACGCCATCGGCCTCAAGCCCGAGCCGGTGCACTACAAGAACACCGGCGACGCGCTGGCCGGGTTGATGAGCGGCGACGTCTCCGGCGCCTTCGCCAGCGTCGGCCTGACCACGCCGAACGTGAAGGCGGGCAAGCTCGTCGCGCTCGCCTCCAGCGGCGAGGCCCGCAGCGCCGGCCTGCCCGATGTGCCCACCTTCCGCGAGCAGGGCTACCCGCAGCTGGTCTTCAACTCGTGGTTCGGCATCGTCGCGCCGGCCAAGACGCCGCCCGAGGTTGTCGCCAAACTCGAGGCCGACATCCGCAAGGCCATGCAGTCGGCCGACGGCAAGGCCAGGATGGAAGACGCCGGTTTCGGGGTGACCGGCACCACCGCGCAGGAGTTCGCCCGCATCATCGACACCGACACGGTGACCTGGGGCAAGGCCGTGAAGGCCACGGGGTTCAAGGCGGATTGAGCAGGCCGGCAGCGGCCGCGCCACGGCTCGGCGCCGGGCGCTCCGCATACCACGTCAAAGACCTTCGGGACGCGACGGGATGTCGCCCAGCGCCTCGTCGTTGCGCAGCTCGCTCGCGGCCTTGAGCACGCCGAGCGACAGCCCGTTCTCCTGGCTGGCGAAGCCGCCCGCAATGCCTTCGAGCACGTTGGCCAGCGGCTGGTCGCCGTCGTTCTGCGCGATCAGGCTGAGGTTGAGCACGCGCGCAGCCATCTGCCGGTAGCTCACGGCGCCTGCGCGCTCGAGCACGGCGATGAGGTCGAGGTACAGCGCCAGCTGCAGATCGAAGACCAGCTTGTCGGTGATCTTCAGGCCGTCGATGGGATCGTGCTCCATGGTTCTCAATGCTCCCGCTGCTGGATGTGGGTGGGATGTTAGTGCCTCGGCGTGACGCTCAGGCCGGCATGGGCTGACGCTGCCGCAGGGCTTCGTACAGGCACACGCCGCTGGCGACGGAGACGTTCAGGCTCTCGACAGCGCCGGCCATCGGAATGCTGACCAACTCGTCGCAGGTCTTGCGCGTGAGCTGGCGCATGCCCTGCCCTTCGGCACCGAGCACCAGCGCCAGGGGGCGCCTGAAGTCGCACTGGTACAGCGTGCCGGGTGCGTCGTCGCTGGTGCCCACGCACCAGATGTTGCGCTCCTTCAATTCGTTCAACGTGCGGGCCAGGTTGGTGACCATGAAGTACGGCACCGTTTCGGCGGCGCCGCTGGCCACCTTGGCCACGGTGGCGTTGATGCCGGCGGCATGGTCCTTCGGCGCGATGACGGCATGGGCACCCGCACCATCGGCCACGCGCAGGCAGGCGCCGAGGTTGTGCGGGTCGGTCACGCCGTCGAGCACCAGCAGCAGCGGCACGGTGCCCGCGGCCTCGAGGCCATCGAGCAGGTCGTCCAGCGAATGGGTCTGGGCGACGGCCTCCACGCGCGCGGCAACGCCCTGGTGGCCGTGGCTGCCGGCCAGCTTGGCCAGGCGGATGCCGTCGGCCTCGATGAGCCTCACGCCGGCCTCCTGCGCACGCGCGATGAACTGCTTCATGCGCGCATCGCGCCGGCTGGCATCGAAGAGCACCTCGATCACCGAGGCCGGTGCGGTCTTGAGCCGCACGCCGACGGCGTGGAAGCCGAAGATCACTTTGGGGGAGGAAGCCATATCGCGGCCGATTATCGAGGCAGCTTCTGGCCACCCATGTAGGCTGCCGGCGCCGGTGTCAGGCGATGGGCAACCCGCTCTCGGCCCGGCACAGCCGGTCGTGGACCTCGCACAGCGACTGCGTCTCGAAGGTGGTGCGGCCGGTCGCGCCCACAGCGGCGACGAACTCGCAGGCCGCATGACGCGCCGCCGCCGCCTCGTAGCGCGCCACCCAGGCTTCGCGCTCGGGCAGGCGGTCGGGCGCCACCGGCCATACGCCGGGGCGCGGGCGCAGGTGCTCGTCGATGCCGATGCGCCAGGGCTTGGCGCTCACGCGGGCGCGAAAGCAGTTCTGGTTGCGGCACATGCGGGCATAGACCGTGTCGGCGCCCAGCGCATGAAAGCAGTCGGCCACCGCCGTCTCGCCCGGCGAGAAGGTGCGGTGCATGGCCAGCGCGCGCAGCCCCGCCGGCGTGCGGTACAGCCGCAGGTGCCAGTCGGGATGCTGGTGGATGAAGCGGTCGATGCGCGTGCGCACCGCCTGCAGCGGGTCGCGCGGCGAGCGTCCGATGTTCGCCTTCTCGGTGCGGATGCGCCACAGGCCCACCGCCAGCACGCCGAGGAAGGCGACCAGTGCCGCCAGCCAGGACTTGGCTGCATAGCCCGCCACGCCACCGCCCAGGGCCGCCGCGCCGACGACGACGAGCAGCGGCGAGCCGACGGGCGGCTGGTCGAAGTCGACGTCCACGAAGAGCACGTCGGGCGTGTTCAGGCAGCGCGCGCCGTAGCTGTTGCGGGTGACCACGGCATCGCCATGGCGCTCGACGATCTCCTCGCGGATCGGCAGGCCCTGCGCGCCGTTGTAGCCGGCCTTGCGCTCGCGGCGTTCCAGCGCCTCGCCCGCGACGATGCGCTCGAATGCCTCGCGCGTTCGCTGGTCGGCATGGGCCTGCGCGGCGGCCTGGCTCTCGTCGGACCAGCCGAAGCGGCGCACGGTGATCTGCCGGCCGTCGACTCGTTGCCGGAGGCGGCCTTCGGCCCAGTAGGCAGGAACGATCATCGTTGGTAGAGGAAGCCGCGCGCCAGCTCGTACAGCAAGCCGATGGCGATCACCGCCACGACCACCGCCGCGGCGATGGCGATGGCCCGGCCCCTGTGCCGGCGGACCCAGGCGTCGGAAGAATGCGGATCCCCGCTGCGGGAGACCGTCCGGGAGACCGTGCGGCCGTTCACGGTGGTGGTGGTCGTGGTGACGCTGAGGTGGCGGACCCGGGCGGGCTCGGGCGCCGGCGACGCAGCATCTCCGGCGAGCAGCTGGTCGAAGGCATCAGGCCCCTGCACGCCCTCTTCGGTGGCATGGGCCACCACGGCCTGCATGCTGGCGCCCAGGTCCATGCCAGTGGCCGCGCGGGTCAGTTCGATGGCTTTCATCAGGTCGCCCTGGCGGACGGCGGCCTGGGCGTCGGGCGGCAGCGGATGCATTCGGCCTGCGTGTCCTGGCTCCGGCATCACCGGGCGAAAACGGCCCACAGGGCCAGCAGCGCACACAGCAGGACGACCACGATCAGCGCGCCCCTGGTGCCTGCACCTCGCACGCGGCCTGGCTCGTGCATCGGGTCGAAGGTGGCGCCCGCGGCGGCCAGGCCGGGCACGGACCCGTCGGCCGCGCGGGCCGCGTCGACCAGGTCCTTGGCCTCCTTCAGGCCCAGGCCCGTGGCGTCGCGCGTGAGCTTGACGGCCTCGACCACCTGCCCGCGCTGCAGCGCGGCGCGCGCGGCCGCGGGCAGCGCCGATGCGGGGGTGGGATGTCCCTGCAGCAGGTTCTCGAAGTCATCTGCGCCTTCGGCGGGGTCGACACCGGCCTCGCCGTTCGCGTAGCGCTCGACCAGTTCCTTCGACTCCTTGAGGCCCAGGCCGGTCGCCTCGCGCGTGCGCTTGATGGCGTCGATGAGGTTGCCGCGTTCCAGGGCGGCGATGGCGTCGGGGGGCGGTCGGGTCATGGCGCGCGCTTGCTTCGCGCCTCAAGGCGCTATTGAATTGATAGCTGCTTGCGCACTATCCACGGGCGTTTCAGGCCAATTCGGCTTGGAAAACTCGTTGCTGGCCACACGGCCCGCCTCGATGGTGATGCGGCGCTCGCACTGGGCCGCGATGGCGCGGTCGTGCGTGACCAGCACGAGCGTGGTGCCCAGCTCGCGGTTGAGGTCGAACATCAGCCGCATCACCTGCTCGCCGGTGGCGAAGTCCAGGCTGCCGGTGGGCTCATCGGCCAGCAGCAACTGCGGCTGCACGACGAAGGCCCGCGCCAGCGCCACGCGCTGCTGCTCGCCACCCGAGAGCACCTTGGGGTAGTGCGACAGGCGCTGGCCCAGGCCGACGCGGCCGAGCATCTCGGTGGCGGCCTTGCGAGCGGTGCGCTGGACCTCAGGGCGGTCGGACAGCTCCAGGGGCAGCATCACGTTCTCGAGCGCGGTGAGGTTGCCCAGCAACTGGAAACTCTGGAACACGAAACCGATCTGTCTGGCACGCAGCGCGGCGCGCTCGTCTTCGTCGATGGCGAAGAGGTCGTCGCCCGCGATGCGCACGGTGCCGCGCGAGGGGACGTCCAGGCCGGCCACGATGGACAGCAGCGTGCTCTTGCCCGAGCCCGAGGCCCCGACGATGGCGGCCGTCTCGCGCGCGCCCAGGGTGAAATCGATGTCGCGCAGAATGTCCAGCGTGCCCGCCGAATCGGTGACGGACTTGAACACATGCTCGACGCTGACGATCGGCGATGCGGAAGCGGGGCTCGAAGACATGAAAGGATGCAAGTGATCGGCTGGATGAATCGACGTGACTTTAGCCTGCGCAGCGCGATCGCCGCGCTGGCGGCCGGCGCCGTGGGGTCTTCCACCTGGGCGCAGGCCCCGGCGGCGCCCGCACCCGTACGGCCGCTGGTCCTGGTGGTGGGTGATTCGCTCTCGGCCGAGTACGGCCTCAAGCGGGGCGACGGCTGGGTGCCGCTGCTGCAGAAGCGCCTGGCCGAGCAGAAGGTGAAGGCTGGCGTGGTCAACGCCAGCATCAGCGGCGACACCACCTCGGGTGGGCGCGCGCGGCTGCCGGGCCTGCTGGCGCAGCACAAGCCCGACATCGTGGTGCTGGAGTTGGGCGCCAACGACGCGCTGCGCGGCCTGCCCTTGCCGAGCACCGAGGACAACCTGACGCAGATGACCCGGGCCGCGCAGGCCGCGGGCGCCAAGGTGCTGCTGGTGGGGATCCAGGTGCCGCCCAACTACGGCACCGACTACACCCGCCGCTTCGGTGAGGTGTTCCCGAAGGTGGCGGCCGCCACGAAGTCGGCGCTGGTGCCCTTCCTGCTCAAGAACGTGGCCGACGCGCCTGACGCCGCGAACCTGTTCCAGTCCGACCGCATCCACCCGCTGGCGGTGGCGCAGCCGCGCATGCTGGACAACGTGTGGCCCGAGTTGCGCAAGCTCATCCAGGGTGTGCGCTGATGCAAGCGCACCATCCGACCATGACGCCCGACACCGCGAGCCAACGCTTCGACCGCGAGGCGCAGGAATGGGACCAGCGCCCCACCTCACTGCAACTGGCGCCCGTGCCCGGGCGGCTGCTGGCGCAGGTCCGCTTCAGCGCCCGCGACCATGTGCTCGACTTCGGCGCCGGCACCGGCTTGCTGGCCACCGCCGTCGCGGCACAGGTGGCCCGGGTCACCGCGCTGGACACCTCGGCCGGCATGCTGGCCGTGCTGCGCGACAAGGGCCTCACCAACATCGACACGCTTGAGCAGGACATCTTCGAGGGTTTGCCGGGTCGCTACGACGCCATCGTCAGCTGCATGGCCCTGCACCATGTCGCCGATACGGCGGGCCTGTTCAGGGAATTCGCCCGCGCGCTCGTGCCTGGCGGACAGATCGCGCTGGTCGACCTCTACGCGGAGGACGGCAGCTTCCACGGCGACAACGTGGCCAAGGGCGTGCAGCATTTCGGATTCGAGCCCGCGGTGCTCGAGGACATCGCCCACGCGGCCGGCCTGAGACGGATTGGCTTCAGCGAGATCGTGCGAGTACACCGAAGCACCGGCCGCAGCTATCCCCTGTTCCTGATGACCGGCCGCCGGGACGTGGGCGCCGTCGACTTGCGCACCGCCGGCCACGCGCCCTGACGACCGGCAGGCCAAGAAAAAGCCGCTGCGGGCATGGCCGGCAGCGGCTTTCTCATGGCAGGCCGGCCCGCGGGGGGCCGGTCAGGCAAGTGTTCAGTCGCCCTTGGGGGCTGTCCCGGGGCTGGTGGGGGCCTCCTGAGCCGGGGGCGCCGCATCAGTGTCGGCTTCGCCGGACGCGTCATCCGGGCTGTTCGGATTGAGTTTGCGCTCGGCCTTGGCACGCAGCTTTTCTTCCTTCTTCTTCTTCTTGGCGAGCTCCTTCTGGCGCTTCTCGTATCCGTAGTTGGGTGTGGCCACTTTGGCTCCTGTGTCGATGTGCCCCTGGAAGTGGGGCCGCCCTGCGGTGCAATGTAAGCGATAAAACAGGGCCCGCCTACGCGGGGGCGACGCCTGTGCTCTCAAGAAAATGCCGGGCCGCCCCAAGGTTTCTTGCCCCTCGGGGGCGCGGAAGGCGCGGCCGGGCCCTGGGACCGATCAGAGCCGCGCCAGCGCCTGCGCGAGGTCGGCGCGCAGGTCGTCCACGTCCTCCAGGCCGATGGAAAAGCGCACCAGCGTGCCCTTGTGCGGCCAGCGCGCCACCGAGGCGTCGCGCATCAGGCCGATGTCGTAGGGCACCACGAGGCTGGTCGGGCCGCCCCAGGAATAGCCCAGCCGGAAGAGCTGCAGGCTGTCGCAGAAGCGGTCGACCGATTCGGTGCCGTAGCGCTCGTGAAAGACGATGGAGAACAGCCCGGCCGCCAGGTCGGTGGGACCGCACAGCGCCTTCCAGTGCGCATGGCCCGGCGAGCCTTCCAGCGCCGGGTGCAGCACCTGCGCCACCTCCTCGCGCTCGGCCAGCCAGTGGGCCAGGTCGCGCGCGGCGCGGTCGTGCGCCGCATAGCGCAGCGGCAGGCTGGGCAGCGAGCGCAGCACGGCCTCGACGTCGTTCACGCCGATCCCGTAGCCCATGCGCATGTGGGTGAGCTTGAGCTTCAGGTGCAGCGCCGCGTCGCGCGTGACCACGCTGCCCATCAGCACGTCGCCGCCGCCGCTCGGGTACTTGGTCAGCGCGTGCACCGAGATGTCGACCCCCTCCCCGCTGCCGGCCAGGTCGAAGGGGTCGAAGGCCAGTCCTGCGCCCCAGGTGTTGTCCAGGGCCACCAGCACGCCGCGCGCGCGGCAGGCGGCGACCAGCGCGCGCAGGTCGGGAAACTCCATGGTCACCGAGCCGGGTGCCTCCACCCACACGAGGCGGGTGCGCTCCGAAACCCTGGCAGCCAGGTCGGCCGCATCCATCGCGTCGTAGAGCCGGTGCGTGATGCCGAAGTTGGCCAGTTCGCCGGTGGCCAGTGCCTTGTTGGGGCCGTAGGCGTTGTCGGGGATGAGCACCTCGTCGCCGCGCTTGAGCAGCGCGAAGTCCGTCAGCGCGATCGAGGCGAGACCGCTGGGCACCAACAGGCATTCGGTGCCGCCCTCCAGCGTGGCGAGGCGCTCCTCCAGCGTGAAGGTGGTGGGCGTGCCGTGCAGCCCGTAGGTGTAGCCGGCCTTGGTGCGCCAGTCCCGTGCCCGCATGGCCGCCACATCCTTGAAGAAGACGGTGGACGCCTTGAAGACGCCGGGCTGCGGGGCATCGAAGGTGTCGGGCGGGGTGTAGGGGTGGTGGATCAGGTGTGTCGCAGGCTTGGTCATGCGGCCATCCTAGCCCGGATGCCCGACGCCGATCGCTCAACGGGCTTCGTGCCGGCGGCACAATGAGTGCATGCCCCTCCCCCTGCCCCACGGTTTCGAGAGCCTGCAGGCGATCGATGAAGCCTACAACCCGCGCCTGCGCGTGGCGGACATCGATGGCGCCGCACGGCGCCAGACGCAGCGCAGCGCGCAGGCACAGCGCGAGCTGCCCTACCGCGCCGGCGTGCCGTATGGCCCGACGCTGGCCGAGACCGTCGACATCGTGCCCGCCCGACGGCCCGGCGCGCCGGTCTTCTTGTTCATCCATGGCGGCTACTGGCGAGCCAACGCCGCGCGTGATTTCGCGCAGGTGGCCTTCGGGCCGCATGCGATGGACTTCACCACCGTGCTGGTCGACTACGCGTTGTGCCCGGCCGTCACGCTCGACGAGATCGTGCGCCAGGTGCGCGCCGCCGCTGCCTGGGTGCTGCGTCGCATCGGCGAGCACGGCGGCGATCCGAGCCGCGTGGTGATCGGTGGCCACTCGGCGGGCGGCCACCTGGGCGCGATGCTGCTGAACACCCCCTGGCAGGCGCAATACGGGCTCCCGGACCATCCCTTCGCCGGCGCGGTGCTGGTCAGCGGCCTCTACGACATCGCGCCGCTGCGCTACAGCTATCTGCAGCCGGCCATCCAGCTGGACGACGGCATCGTGCTGCGCAACACCCCGCTGAATTTTGTGCGGTCCTGCCCCACGCCAGTGGTGCTGACCTGGGGTGAGCGCGAGCAACCGGCATTCGAGCAGCAGTCCACGCGCATGCTCGAGGCGTGGCGCGCGGCGGGCAACACGGGCGAATTGATGCGGCAGCCGGCCGCCGATCACCTCAGCGCCATCCACGGCTTCGAGGACGCGGCGAGCCCGCTGTGCGCGGCGGTTCGACGGCTGGCGGACGCCAACGCGTCGTAGCCGCAGCAGCTGACCGGCTGCACTTCCGAAGCCCAACGAAAAAGCCGCTCGAAGGAGCGGCTTTCTTCATCGTCGCCGAAAAGACGTCAGACCGACCACTTCGCCAGCAGCTTCTCCGGCGTCATGTTGTCGTAGCCCTCGAAAGGCTGGTGGATCCACGGGTTGGTCGGCAGGAACTCCACCGAGTAGTCGGGCGTGAAGTTCGACAGGCCCTTGGTCCACAGCACTGCACTGCGCAGTTCGGTGATGGGCGCGTATTTGGTCTTGAGCAGTTCGACCACCGCGTTGAGCGTGTGGCCCGAGTCCGCCAGGTCGTCGACCAGCAGCACCTTGCCGGCGATCTCGCCCTTGGGCGTGGTGATGTAGTGGGCGATGTCGAGGTGGCCCTGCACCGTGCCGGCCTCTGCGCGGTAGGAGCTGGTCGACATGATGGCCAGCGGCTTGTCGAAGATGCGCGACAGCACGTCGCCCGGCCGCATGCCGCCACGCGCCAGGCACAGGATGTTGTCGAACTCCCAGCCCGACTGGTGCACCTTGATCGCGAGCTTTTCGATCAGGTTGTGGTACTCGTCATAACTGACGTAAAGGTGCTTGCCGTCTTCGGTCAACATGGGGCATTTGCTCCTGATTTGATAGCTGGTGGCGCAGGCGGGGTGGGCGCTGGAGGCCGATTGAGTCTAGAAAACCGAGCTTCCGGACGCAGAGGACGCAAAGTTTTCGCAGAGGGCGCAAAAGGAATCCATTTCGAGAGCGGATCCGGTTTCTCTTGCGTCTTCTGCGTGATTTTTGCGTCCTCCGCGTCCGGAAGTCCGATCCCTGTGCCGTTCAATCCGCCAAGTACGGATGCCGCATCATGATCGTATGGTCGCGGTCGGGGCTGGTGGAGATCATGGCGATCGGCACACCGGTCACCTGCTCGATGCGTTGCAGGTACAGGCGGGCATTGACCGGGAGCTTGTCGTACTGCGTCACGCCGACGGTGCTGTCGCTCCAGCCTTCCATCGTCTCGTAGACCGGCACGCAGCGTTCGATCTCGTCGGCGCCCAGGGGCAGGATGTCGATGTGCTCGCCGTCGAGTTCGTAGCCGGTGCACAGCTCGAGCGTGTCGAGGCCGTCGAGCACGTCGAGCTTGGTGATGCACAGGCCCGACAGGCCGTTGACCTGCGCCGAGCGCTTGAGCAGTGCGGCATCGAACCAGCCGCAGCGGCGCGAACGGCCGGTGGTGACGCCCTTCTCCGCGCCCACCGTGCTCATGTGGTAGCCGGGCGTGCCGGGCGTTTCCCAGTCCAGTTCGGTGGGGAACGGGCCGCCACCCACGCGCGTGCAGTAGGCCTTGGTGATGCCCAGCACGTAGTGCAGCATGCCCGGGCCGACGCCGGAACCGGCGGCCGCGTTGCCGGCGACGCAGTTGCTCGAGGTGACGTAGGGGTAGGTGCCGTGGTCGACATCGAGCAAAGTGCCCTGCGCGCCTTCGAACAGCAGGTTGGCGCCGTTGCGGTGCGCCTCGTTCAGCTCGCGCGAGACGTCGGCGATCATCGGCTTGAGCAGCTCGGCGTGCTTCATGGCCTCGTCGTAGACCATGTCGTAGTCGATGGCCGGAGCGCTCAGCACCTGCGTCAGCACGTGGTTGTGCAGGTCCAGCAGCACTTTGAGCTTCTCGCCGAATCGCTTGGGGTGTTTCAGGTCCTGCACGCGCAGCGCGCGGCGGGCGACCTTGTCCTCGTAGGCGGGACCGATGCCGCGACCGGTGGTGCCGATCTTCTCGATGCCGCCCTTCTCCCGGTAGGCCTCGCGCGCCACGTCCAGCGCGGCGTGGAAAGGGAGGATCAACGGGCAGGCTTCGGACACGCGCAGGCGCGAACGCACCTCGACGCCAGCCTTCTCCAGCCCCTCGATCTCCTCGAAGAGCTTGCCGGCCGAAAGCACCACGCCGTTGCCGATGTAGCAGGTGACGCCGGGCCGCATGATGCCGCTGGGGATCAGGTGCAGCGCGGTCTTCACGCCGTTGATGACCAGCGTATGGCCCGCGTTGTGGCCGCCTTGGAAGCGGACCACGCCTTGCGCGCTCTCCGTCAGCCAGTCGACTAGCTTGCCCTTGCCCTCGTCACCCCATTGGGTGCCGACGACGACGACGTTACGTCCGGTAGTCACGCTCATGATGTATCGCTCGAAAAAACAGGAATCAGATGGGCTGCACGGCCCAGGCGTTGCCGTGCTGCACAAGCTGACGGTCGCAATGGAACTCGTCGATCTCGCTGTCGTGGCCCGGCAGCATGCAGACGACGGTCTCGCCCTGGGCACGCAATGCGGCGATGGCGGCGCGCAGGCCCGCATCGGCATCGCTCCAGGGCGCGCGGATGGCGGCGCGAAGCGGCCGGGCCGGCAGTACGCCGACCAGTTCGCGCACGTCGAGGCTGAAGCCCACCGCGGGCCGGTTGCGTCCGAAGACGGCACCCACCTCGTCGTAGCGCCCGCCCCGGGCCAGCGAATCGGCTGCGCCCTCGGCGTAGATGCCGAAACGCACGCCGCTGTAGTAGGCGTAGCCGCGCAGGTCGGCCAGGTCGAAGCTCACCTGTGCGTCGCCGAGCTGCGCTGCCAGCCAGCGCATGTGATCGAGGGCGGCCTGCACCGCCGGCGTGCCCTGAAGCGCACGTGCGGCCTCGTCGAGCACCTTTGCGTCGCCGTACAGGTGCAGCAGGGCCTGCAGGCCTTCGCGGGCCGCCTGCGGGAAGCTGCGGGTGAGTTCGGCCAGGGTGCTCGCATCCTTGGCGGCCAGCGCGGCGTGGACGTCCTCGATGACGTCGGGCGGCACCATGACACCACCGAACAGCGAGCGCACGATGCGCACGTCGGCCAGGTCGACCAGCGGGCGCTCGATGCCTGCCGCGCGCAGGCAGTCGAGGGCGAGCAGCAGCGCCTCGAGGTCGGCTTCGCGGCCCGCGTGACCGTAGATCTCGGCGCCGAACTGCAGCGGCTCGCGCGTGGCATGCGGGCGGTCGGGCCGAGTGTGGAGCACAGGGCCGCAGTAGCACAGGCGGGCCACGCCGCTGCGATTGAGCAGGTGGGCATCGATGCGCGCGACCTGCGGCGTGGTGTCGGCACGCAGGCCCATGCTGCGGCCTGAGAGCTGGTCGACCAGCTTGAAGGTCTGGAGATCGAGGGCTTCGCCGGTGCCCGACAGCAGCGATTCGAGGTGCTCGAGCAGCGGCGGCATGACGAGCTCGTAGCCGTAGCCACGGGCGGTGTCGAGCAGTTGGCGTCGGAGCTCTTCGATGTGGCGCGCCTCGGAAGGCAGCACATCGGCGATGTGATCCGGGAGGACCCAGGCAGACATGGGAAACGGGGCCGTGGTTAAAAACGGATTCTAACGGGCGCGGGTGACCGCACCCCTTCACACGGCCAGGGCGCGGATCAGCTGGCGAGCCAGAGCAGGACCAGCCCGGCGACGATGCTGCACAGCCCGAAGAAGCGCAGCTGGCCATCGCGCAGCTGCATGAGCTGGCTGAAGCCGCGCCGCCACCCGCCGGGCGACACGAAGGGCAGGACGCCCTCGATCACCAGGACGAGCGCCACGGCGCTCCAGAACGCATCGCTGCTCATGGCCGAAGCTCAGCGCTGCAACTCAGCGCCGGGGCGGTTGGCCGGTGGCAGCGGTGCCCGGGCCCTGCATCGCGCGGAAGAATTCCGACTGCGACGGGTCGAGCACCAGCACGTCGCTCTTCTTGTTGAAGCTCTGCTTGTAGGCCTCGAGGCTGCGGTAGAACTGCGCGAACTGCGCGTCCTTGCCGAAGGCATCGGCATACGCGGCGGCGGCCTGGGCGTCGCCCTCGCCCTTGATCTTCTGCGCGTCACGGTAGGCGTTGGCCACCGTCACCTCGCGCTGGCGGTCGGCGTCGGCACGGATCTTCTCGCCCTCGGCCTGGCCGGTGGAGCGCAGCTCGTTGGCCACACGCTTGCGTTCGGCCTCCATGCGGCGGTAGACCGATTCGGTGATGGCCTCGACGTAGTCGATGCGCGTCACCCGCACGTCGACGATGTCGACGCCCCACGGGTTGCCGCCCTTGACGACGCTGAGCACCTCGCGCTTGACGTCGTTCATCACGTCGTCGCGACGCGTGGAGATCAACTCGCGCACGGTGCGCTTGTTGATGTTCTCCTGGAAGGCGTTGCGCACCACGCGGTTGAGCTGCACGGCGCCGGCGTTCTCGTCCAGGCCCACGTTGCGGATGTAGGCCTGCGGGTCGACGATGCGCCAGCGCACGTACCAGTCGATGACCACGCGCTGCTTTTCGGCGGTGAGCATGGGCTCGGTGTCGAGGCTGGAGAGCGTCAACAGGCGCTTGTCGATGTACGACACGTTCTGGAACGGGGGCGGCAGCTTGAACTTCAGGCCGGGCTCGGTGATGACTTCCTTGATCTGGCCCAGGGCGTAGACCACGCCGAACTGGCGCTGGTCGACGACGAAGAGCATGGAGCTGGCCAGGACGAGCAGCACGAGCAGCGAAGCGCCGATGAATCCGATTCTGTTCATGGTTCTGGTCTCCCGGCTCAACGTGCGTCGCGGTCGCGCGAACGGCCGCTGTCGCGGGCGCGCGAATCGCTCGGGGCGACGGGAATGGTCGAGGCCTGCGGCGGCGCCGTGCCGGCCACGCTCGGCGGCGCTCCGTCGGCCGGCGCGGCTGCGGCGGCACCGGAGGATTGCATCAGCTTGTCGAGCGGCAGGTACAGGAGGTTGGACCCCTGCTTCGTCTCCACCAGCACCTTGGTGGTGTTGTTGTAGATCTGTTGCATGGCGTCGGTGTACATGCGGTCGCGCGTGACCTGTGGCGCCTTCTGGTACTCGGTGAGCACCTGGGCAAAGCGCTGCGCATCACCCTGCGCCTGTGCGACCACGCGGGCCTTGTAGGCCTCGGACTCTTCCTTCAGCCGCGAGGCGGTACCCACTGCGCGCGGGATCACGTCGTTGGCATAGGCCTGCGCCTCGTTCTTCGCCCGTTCGCGCTCCTGGCCCGCCTTGAGAACGTCGTCGAAGGCGGCCTGCACCTGCTCCGGCGGCCGCACGCCGCCCTGCTGCAGGTTGATGCCGACCACTTCGACGCCGACCTTGTAGCGGTCGAGGATGCTCTGCATGAGCTGGCGCACGCGGGGGGCGATCTGGTCGCGCTCTTCCGCGAGGGCGGCGTCCATCTTCATCTTGCCGACCACCTCGCGCACGGCAGTCTCGGCCACCTGCACCACCGTCTCGCTCGGGCTCTTGCTCTCGAAGAGCCAGGCACGCGCGTCGTTCAGGCGGTATTGCACGGCGAACTTGATCTCGACGATGTTCTCGTCCTCGGTGAGCATGGCCGACTCGCGCAGGCCGGTGGAGCGCACGATGCTGTCGCGGCCCACGTCGGTGGAGCGGATCTGCGTCACCACCACCAATTCATGGCGCTGGATCGGGTATGGCAGACGCCAGTTGAAACCGGCGCCCACGGTTTCCTTGTAGCGGCCGAACTGGGTGATCACGGCCTGCTGGCCTTCGTTGACGATGAAGAAGCCCGTGCCCAGCCAGATCAGCACTGCCACGGCGGCGATGAGGCCGATGCCGAATCCGGCATTCTTCATGTCGGGCTTGTAGTTGTTGCCGCCCCCGCCATTGCCGTTGGGGCGCGGGCCGCCGCCACGGCCGCCGCCGAACATCCCGCCCAGCTTGCGGTTGAAGTCGCGCCACAGTTCATCGAGGTCGGGTGGACCCTGGTTCGGACCCTGGCCCCGCGGACGGTTGCCGTTGTTGCCCGAAGGGGGTGGCGGATCGTTCTCGGGCGGTCGACTCGGCGCGGGGCGCTCGCCGTCGGAGGACGAAGGCTCGTCGCTGCGGCCCCAGCGGCCGTCGTTCAGGTTGAACATGCCCGGAAACCGGCTGGCGAGAAAACGCAGCACCGCTCCCCGTCGTTCTGTCTTCCTCGGGGGCTGCGCCGGCAGCAATCCGGGTCGGGGCGCGCTCTCTGGCATGGACGTCATTCGTTTCGCTTCTTATAGAAGGCAGCTATTGTGCCCAATCAGTGCGTGGCGCTTTGCAATTCGGCGTGCTCGGCTGGGGGCATGCCATCGCCGTGCGTGGTCTCTTGCGCGACGCGCTGCGCCAGCAGCTCGCGCAGGGCCGGCAGGCCCTCACCCGAGTGAGCGCTCAGGAAGAGCCGCGGCACGCGCTGGCCGTCGATCTCCATTTCGTCGGCCAGCGCGTGTGGCCGGTGGTCCGCATCCAGGGCATCGAGCTTGTTGAAGACCAGCAGCTGCGGCACCTCGCCGGCGCCGATGTCCTGCAGCACCTGCTGCACCTCGGCGATCTGCTCGGGGTGGTGCGGGTTGGAGGCATCGACCACATGCAGCAGCAGGTCGGCGTCGACGGCCTCCTGCAGTGTGGCCTTGAAGGCGTCCACCAGGCCGTGCGGCAGTTCGCGGATGAAGCCCACGGTGTCGGAGATCGACACGCGGCGCCCGACGTCGCCCAGGTACAAATGGCGCGTGGTGGTGTCCAGCGTGGCGAAGAGCTGGTCGGCCGCGTAGGCACGGGCCTTGACCAGCGCGTTGAACAGCGAGGACTTGCCTGCGTTGGTGTAGCCCACCAGCGAGATGTTGAAGGTGTCGCGCCGCTCGCGCTGGCGCCGCTGGGTGCCGCGCTGCTTCTGCACCTTGGACAGCCGCTCGCGCGTGCGCTTGATCGACGCGTCGATCATCCGGCGGTCGAGTTCGATCTGCTTCTCGCCCGGACCGCCGCGCACGCCAGCGCCGCCGGTCTGGCGTTCCAGGTGGGACCAGCGACGGACGAGCCGCGTGCTGAGGTACTGCAAGCGGGCCAGCTCGACTTGCAGCTTGCCCTCATGGCTGCGCGCGCGCTGGGCAAAGATCTCGAGGATCAGGAAGGTGCGGTCGTAGACGGCCACGCCGAGCGCGCGCTCGAGGTTACGCTGCTGTGCCGGCGAGATGGCCTGGTCGAAGATGACTTCACTGGCGCGATGCAGTTCGGCCAGTTCGCGAATCTCGTCGGCCTTGCCGCTGCCGACGAAGAGCGCGGCATCGGGCGCCTTGCGTTTGCAGATGAGGCGGGCGACAGGCTCGAGGCCGGCTGTCTGCGCAAGCAGGCCGAGTTCCTCGAGTTCGCTGTCGAAATGGGGGTGGCCGAAATCGACACCGACGAGGATGACGGCGCCGTCTTGGCGGGGAATGGGTTCAGACAATCGGAACGGACTTCAGAAAAAGGCGGGGCGGCCGAAGCCGCCCTGCCCTGCGCCGTTCAGCCGCCTGCGTCGTCGTTCTCGGTGACCGAGAAGTTGACCGCGCGGCCCGGCACGATGGTGGAGATGGCGTGCTTATAGACCATTTGCGTCACTGTGTTGCGAAGCAGAACGACGTACTGGTCGAACGATTCGATCTGGCCCTGCAGCTTGATGCCGTTGACCAGATAGATCGAGACCGGCACGTGCTCGCGACGCAGCGTGTTCAGAAACGGGTCTTGTAGGAGTTGCCCTTTGTTGCTCACGATATTCTCCGTGTTCAAAAAGAAGTTGTTGGACCGGGCACCTTAACACAGCGTTTCTGCGCTGCAGCAAGGTTTCCGAATGGCCTTCAAAAATTAACGGTTGCGACTGACAGCCGGCAAGGCCGAACGCATCAGGTGGGCACTCTGCGGCCGGTTTCAAGCCCCCGGCTTGTCGGCGTAGGGGTTGTGCGAGGTCTTGAACTCGATGCGCAGCGGCGTGCCGACCAGGTCGAACTCCTTGCGGAAGCGCGCCTCGAGAAAGCGCCGGTAGCTCTCGCTCACGTGCTCCAGCGAATTGCCGTGCACAACGATCACCGGGGGGTTCATGCCGCCCTGGTGGGCATAGCGCAGCTTTGGCCGGAACATACCGCTCTTTTTGGGCGCCTGGAACTGCACCGATTCCAGCAGCAACCGCGTCAGCACCGGCGTGGACATCTTGCGCATGGCCGAACGGTGGGCCTGCACGATCGACTGCCAGACCGGCCCGAGGCCCAGCCGCTTCCTGGCCGAAATGAAATGCACCGCGGCGAACTTCAGGAAGGGCAGCCGGTTCTCGAGCTGACGCTGGATCTGTTCGCGCTGGTAGCTGTCGACGGCATCCCACTTGTTGATCGCCACCACCACCGCGCGTCCGGCCTCGAGCACGAAGCCGGCGATGTGGGCGTCCTGGTCGGTCACGCCCTCGGTGGCATCGATGAGCAGCAGCACGACGTTGGCCGACTCGATGGCCTGCAGCGTCTTGACGACCGAGAACTTCTCGATCGCCTCGAACACCCGCCCCTTGCGGCGCAGTCCGGCGGTGTCGATGAGTTCGAATCGCTGCCCGTTGCGCTCCAGCGGCACGCTGATGGCATCGCGCGTGGTGCCGGGCAGGTCGAAGGCGACCAGCCGCTCCTCGCCCAGCCAGGTGTTGATCAGCGTGGACTTGCCCACGTTCGGTCGGCCGGCGACGGCCAGGCGGATCGGCCGGCTGGCCGGATCATCCTCCTCGGCCTCGTCCGGCTCGTCGGGCGGCGGCGGCAGCGTGTCGAGCGCCAGCTCGATCAGCGCACGCACGCCCTGCCCATGCGCGGAGGAAATCGGATGCACGTCGCCGAACCCCAGCTCGTAGAACTCGGCCAGGCGGCTGCTGTCCTTCATGCCTTCGGCCTTGTTCACCGCCAGCAGGCAGGGCTTGCCCAGGCGCCGCAGTTCGTTGGCGATGTCGTGGTCCTGGGCCGAGAGGCCTTGCCGGCCGTCGAGCACGAAGACGACGACATCGGCCTCGGCCACGGCCTGGCGCGTCTGCTTGGCCATCTCCCGGTAGATGCCGCTGCCGGCGTCGGGCTCGAAGCCGCCGGTGTCGATGACGATGAATTCCCGCGGACCGAGGTGCCCCGTGCCGTAGTGGCGGTCGCGCGTCAGGCCGGCGAAGTCGGCCACGATGGCGTCACGCGTCTGCGTGAGGCGGTTGAACAGGGTCGACTTGCCCACGTTCGGGCGGCCGACCAGGGCGATGACGGGTTTCATGGGCTGACTGTATCCCGCGGACGCGCACAACGCGGCCGGCAGAAAAAAGACGCCGCAGGGCGGCGTCGTTTGGAAGGCCAGCTTTGCAGCCGGCGCGGCAGGAAGATGCGGCGGCCCAGCCGCCGCAGCAGGCCTATTCGGGCCGGTAGCCGAAGACGCCGCCGTTGCGGGTCACGACCACCACGGTGTTGGCGGCCAGCACCGGTGCGGCCGCGATGGCCGAGCCATCGGGTGCCAGGCGGTTGAGCGGCGAACCGTCCTCTCGCGACAGGAAGTGCACGGTGCCCGTGTCTTCGCCGATCACCAACGTGCGGCCCACGGCGAGCGGCGCCGTCAGCGTGCGCAGGCGCAGGCGGTCGGAGGTCCACATCACGTTGCCGTCGGTGCGGCGCCAGGCGACCACGCTGCCGTTCGAATCGGTGCCGTACACGGCGCGCTCGTCGCCGCCCACGCCTTCGGCGCCGACCGAGGGCTTGTTCCACAGCAGCGTGCCGCGGGTCGTGTCGACGCAGCCGACGGCCGCGTAGTAGGCACGCGCGCAGACGGTCTCGCCCACGCGGCTCACGGTGCCGGTCAGGTCGACCAGGCGCTCGACGTCGTTGGTGCCGCGCGGCGAGGCGATGGGGACCTCCCAGCGCGAGACGCCGTTGTTCGGATTCATGCCCACCATGCGTGCGCCCACGCCGGCGACCAGGGTGTCGCCGATCGGGAACATCACGCCAGGCTTGCGCAGCACGAGCGCATCGCCGGCGGCACGGGTCTGCGTCCAGAGGCGGCGGCCGCTCTGGCCGTCGAAGGCGGTGGTGCTGCGGTCGGCGGTCTGTGCGAACACGCGGCGGCCGGCCACCAGCGGCGGGGTGTAGGTTTCAGCCGGCAGGCGCTCCTTCCAGAGCACCTTGCCGCCCTGCAGGGCCACCAGTTCGTTGTCGGCCGTCACCACGGCGGCCATCGAGCCGTCGCTGCCGACGCCGGCGATCAGGGGCGCCCCCACGCTGGCGCGCCACTGCTCGGCGCCGGTGCGGGCATCGATCGCCACCACGGTGCCATCGGCTGCGGCCACGGTCACGGTGTCGCCGCTGACCGCCGTCTGCAGCGGGAAGGCCACCGAGGGCAGCTTGGCCGTCCAGGCCTGGCGCACCCCCATCAAGGCATTGTTGGGCGGCAGTTCGGCCGGCTTGGGTTTGGCCGTACCCGAGCACGCCGCGATGCTGGAGGCAACCGCTATCAAAACCATAGCAGCCCCCGCACGAAGGACGGGCGCTGGAGCACTAAAACGCTTGAAATTCATGGGTGCGTGCGATCAGGGGTTGGTCTTGGCCGGAGCCGCGTTTGCTTCGAGGGTTTTCGGGTCGACACCCACGGCGTTGAGCTTGATCTCCACCAGCCGCCGGTACTCGGAACCGGCGCCCAGGGCCTTCCAGGCCTTCTCGTATTCGGCCCGCGCCTCGTCGCGCTTGCCCTGCGCCGCGTAGATGTCGCCGCGGCGATCGGCCACCAGTCCCTCGAAAGGCTTCGGTACGCCGGCCGAGAGTTGCTTGAGCGCCTCGTCCCAGGCCTTGGTGTCCATGAGCTCGGCCGCCAGGCGCAGCCGTGCAATCGCCTGGTAGCCGGGATCGGCGGCGTTCTCGGCGACCCAGGCCAACGCCGCGCGCGATGCGTCGGGCTTGCCCTTGTCGGCCAGCGATTTTGCCGAAAGCAGGCCGGCTTGCTGCGCGTAGGCCGTGCGGGCAAAGCGGCTCTTGATGTCGCCGAAGGCTCGCTCGACGCGATCGGCATCGCCGGCCTGGACCGCCTGCTCCAGCGTGTCGTACAGCGCCGCGGCCTGGGCCGCCTGGTTGCGCTGGTAGAACTGCCAGCCGTTCCATGCCACCACGGCGCCGGCGACGAGCAGCACGACCCAGGTGATCAGCGTGCCGTACTTGTTCCAGAAGTGCTTGAGCTGGTCGAGCTGTTCCTGTTCTTCGAGATCGAGATGGGTCGCCATGCGTTGTCGTTATGTGAGAGAGAGCCTCAGGACGTGGCGCCCTGGGCAGCCGCGGATTGTAGGGTGGCGGCCCAGCCGGCCACATCGGCCAGCGGCCGGGCGACCTGAGCGCCGCTGCCGTCACGCAGCGCCTTGACGGTGACCTCGCCGCGCGCCATTTCGTCGTCGCCGAAGATGAGCGCGAAGCGCGCGCCGCTGGCGTCCGCCTTCTTGAACTGGGCTTTCATGCCGCCGCCGCCGGCGTGCTGGATGACGGCCACCCCGGCCGCGCGCAACTGCTCGAGCGCAACCATGGCGCGCGGCAGCGCCGCCGCCGAAGGCACGATCGCATACGCGGCAGGCGCGGTCGACGGCACGGCCAGGCCCAGTTCCTGCACCAGCAGCAGCAGCCGCTCGATGCCCAGGCCGAAGCCCACGGCCGGGGCCGGCTTGCCACCCATCTGGCCGATGAGGCCGTCGTAGCGGCCGCCTCCGCACACCGTGCCCTGCGAGCCGAGTTGGTCGGTGACCCACTCGAACACGGTGAGGTTGTAGTAGTCCATGCCGCGCACCAGGCGCGGGTTGATGCGGTAGGCCAGGCCGGCAGCGTCGAGCACGGCGCGCACCGCATCGAAATGCGCGCGCGACTCCTCGCCGAGGAAGTCCATCAGTTGCGGCGCGGCCTCGACCATGGCCTGCATCGCCGGGTTCTTGGTGTCGAGGATGCGCAGCGGATTGCTGTGCAGCCGGCGCTGGGCGTCGGCGTCGAGCACCTCGGCATGCGCCTCGAAGTGGCGGATCAGCGCCTCGCGGTGCGCCTGGCGCTCGGCGGGCTGGCCGAGGCTGTTGATCTCCAGGCGGACGTGCCGGCCTTCGACGAGGCCCAGCTCGCGCCAGAGCGCGCGTACGAGCAGGATCAGTTCCGCATCCACGTCGGGCCCCGCGAAGCCCAAGGCCTCGACGTCGAGCTGGTGGAACTGGCGGTAGCGCCCCTTCTGCGGCCGCTCGTGGCGGAACATCGGGCCCATCGTCCACAGGCGCAACGGGCCGTTGTACAGGGCGTTGTGCTCGACCATGGCACGCACGATGCCGGCCGTGGCCTCGGGGCGCAGCGTGAGCTTGTCGCCGTTCATCGAGTCGGTGAAGGAGTACATCTCCTTCTCGACGATGTCCGTCACCTCGCCCAGCCCGCGCACGAAGAGCGCCGTCGGCTCCACCACGGGCGTGAGGATGTACTGGTAGCCGTAGCGCGCGAGGACGCTACGCACGGTGGATTCGAACCAGTGCCACAGGGCGGAGTCGGGAAGCTTGTCCGTGCGCGGCACGCTCGCCGGCAGGATGTCGTTCATGCCTTTGACGGCATTGATCTTGTCAGCCATGGAAGGGAAATTCAGGCGGCATCGGCGGCCTGGGGCTGGCCGAAGCGCTTCTCGATGTAGTTTTCGACGATCTGGTGGAATTCGGTTGCGATGTTCTCGCCGCGCAGCGTCAGTGCTTTTTCGCCGTCGATGAAGACGGGCGCGGCCGCCGCCTCGCCGGTGCCGGGCAGGCTGATGCCGATATCGGCATGCTTGCTCTCGCCGGGGCCGTTGACGATGCAGCCCATCACGGCCACTTTCATGGCCTCGACGCCGGGGTACTTGTGGCGCCACACGGGCATCTGCATGCGCAGGTAGTCGTCGATCTGCTTGGCCAGCTCCTGGAAGGTGGTGCTGGTCGTGCGCCCGCAGCCCGGGCAGGCGGTGACGCTCGGCACGAAGACGCGCAGGCCGAGCGCCTGCAGGATCTCCGAAGCGATCACGACTTCCTGCGTCCGCGACTCGCCGGGCTGCGGCGTGAGCGAGACGCGGATGGTGTCGCCAATGCCTTCCTGCAGCAGGATCGACAGCGCCGTCGCCGAGGCCACGGTGCCCTTGGTGCCCATGCCGGCCTCGGTCAGGCCCAGGTGGAGCGCGTAGTCGCAGCGGCGGGCCAGTTCGCGGTAGACCGAGATCAGGTCCTGCACCCCACTGACCTTGCAGCTGAGGATGATCTGGTTGCCGTCCATGCCCATCGATTCGGCGAGCTTCGCGGAATCGATGGCGGAGCTGACCAGCGCCTCGTACATCACGCTCTTGGCATCCCAGGGCTGGGCGCGGCGGCTGTTGACGTCCATGAGGCTGGCCAGCAGCTCCTGGTCCAGGCTGCCCCAGTTGACGCCGATGCGCACGACCTTGTTCCAGCGCATCGCCGCCTCGATCATCTGGCCGAACTGGCGGTCCTTCTTGTCGCCCTTGCCCACGTTGCCGGGGTTGATGCGGTACTTGGACAGCGCCTCGGCGCAGGCCGGGAACTCGGTGAGCAGGCGATGGCCGTTGTAGTGGAAGTCGCCCACCAGCGGCACGTCGACGCCCATGCGGTCGAGTTGCTCGCGGATGTAGGGCACCTGTGCCGCCGCCTCGGGCGTGTTGACGGTGATGCGCACCATCTCCGAGCCCGCCTGTGCGAGTTCCTTGACCTGGATGGCCGTGCCGATGGCATCGACCGTGTCGGTGTTGGTCATCGACTGCACGCGCACCGGCGCATCACCGCCCACGGTGACCACGCGCGGGCCCCAGACCACGCGCGCCTGGCGCGAACGGCGCGCCGCCGGCGCCGCCGGCGCGATGGGGCCGTGCGGCCCGTTGTCGATGCGATCGGTCATCTGCAGCTCCTCGGCAGCGCGCAGGCGCACCGCGTCAAGATTTGACCTCGAAGCGCGCCACGCCGCCCGACTTGGCGAGCGGCGCCAGGTCGAAGGCCTTGCCGCGCACGAGCACGTCGACGTTGCTGGCTCGCCCGACCACCACCGACAGCGGCAGGCTGCCCGAAAGCTTGACCGTCTCGCCCGACGCCACCAGCCTGCGCAGCAGCACCTTGCCGCCCGCCTCGGTGACGGTGATCCAGGATTCGCCGCGTGCCGCCGTCAGCACCAGCGTATCGCTGGGGATCGCGGCGACAGGCTCCGGCGCCGGAACCGGCGCGGATGGCGCAGCCTCTGCTGCAGGCGCCGCGGCGGCCGTCGGCGCGGCCGCGACGGGCTCCATCACCGTGCCCGGCTGCGCGGCGGGCGTCGGTGCACCGTCCGACGACGCGGTCGCCGAAGACGCGCCTTGCCGATCCGTCAGCTTCGCCAGCCATGCGCCGGCGCCGTCGAAGACCGACTGCGGCAACCAGAACACGGCCGCGGCACCGATGAGCAGCACCGCCACCAGCGCCAGCAGCGGCTTGGGAAGCAGGCGGCCCTGCGGCTGGCGGCCGGCACCGCGGTGCGGATGCTGGCGGATGTTGCCGCTCATGCTGCGGTCGGCCTCGGCCAGGGCGGCCTGCGGTGCGCCGGGCAGTTTGGCGAGCACCGGCGCGGGGTCAATGCGCAGCGCCCGCGCCACGCTGGCCGCCAGGGCACGCGCGAACACCGGGTCGGGCAGCGCGTCGATGTCGTCGGCCTCCAGGGCTTCGAGCTTCTGCGGCGGTACCTTGAGCGCCGCGGCGACCACTTCCACATGCAGGCCATGCGCCTCGCGGGCCTGCCGCAGCATGTCGCCCGCGCTCATGTGCGTGGTGTCGCCAGGCGTCAGCGGCACCGCCGCCGACGCGCCGAACTCACTGGCCCGCTCAATCATCGAAGTTACCGCGCTCGTAGGCCAGTGATTCGCGCGATTGGGGGAAGCGGCGCTGGAGCTGGCTGGCCAGTTGCGCCATGGCCTCGCGGTTGCCCAGGCGGCGCTCGGTCTTCACGCCCAGCCAGAGCGACTCGGCGTTGGCCTGCTGGCCGTTGTTGATGCGGCGGATGTAGAACTGCGCCCGCGTGTAGTCCTCACGCTGGAACAGCAGCGAGGCGAGGTTGTAGCCGATCACCGGGTTGCCGGCGTCCATCTCGTAGGCCTGGGTGAGGCTCTTCTCCGCCGCGGCGCGGTCGCCGGCCTGGATCTGGCACACGCCCTGCGTCATCAGGGTCTTGGCGGCGTCCTGGTAAGTGGGCACGGCCAGCGCGGCACCGAACTGGGCCATCGCGTCGGCATAACGCTTCTGCTGGCACAACAGCCAGCCGTAGTTGTGGCGGGTGTCCGGGTCGCGCGGCTTGATCGCGATGGCGCGGCGGAAGCTGTCCTCGGCCTGGGCGGCGTCGTCCTGGCGCATGTAGATCAGGCCGCGCAGGTTGTAGGCATCGGCGTAGTTGGGGTCGGCCGCCAGCGCCTGGTTGATCTCCTGCATCGCGACCTCGGTCTGGCCGTGCTGGAAGTAGCCCACCGCGAGCTGCAGGCGCAGCTCGGCGCGGCGCTGCGCCTGGGCTTGGGCCGACTCGGGCGCCGCCGCCGTCGGCGGGCTGTTCTTCATGTCGGCGAAGGACGTGGTGGTCGTGGTGGTCGTGGTGCAACCGGCAACCGCCATTGCGGCCGCTGCCGCGCCGCCCCACAGCCAGCGCTGCGAGAACCGGACCGCGGCCGGGGAGTGTTCTGTCATCGGTTCAATGCTCCTGCGTCGCATCGGCCGCCACTCCCGGGCGCGCCTTGTGCAGCACCACGGTGCGCCGCTGCGCCATGCGCTCGGCCGCACGGGTGCGGTCCTTCACGTCGCCGGCGAGCTGGCCGCAGGCCGCGTCGATGTCGTCCCCGCGCGTCTTGCGCACCGTGGTGACGATGCCGGCGTCGCCCAGCGCAAGGGCAAAGGCCTGCACGCGCGCCTGCGGCGAGCGCAGCAGTCCCGAGGCCGGGAAGGGATTGAAGGGAATGAGGTTGAACTTGCACGACACGCCCTGCGACCGCACCAGGTCGACAAGCTGCTGCGCATGTTCGGGCTGGTCGTTCACGCCGTCGAGCATGCAGTACTCGAAGGTGATGAAGTCGCGCGGTGCATACGCGAGATAGCGCTTGCAGGCCGCGAGGAGTTCCTCGAGCGGGTACTTGCGGTTGAGCGGCACGAGGTCGTCGCGCAGCGCATCGTTGGGCGCATGCAACGACACCGCGAGCGCGACCGGGCAGTCCTGGCCGAGGCGGTCGATCATCGGCACCACACCGGAGGTCGACACCGTCACGCGGCGGCGCGACAGGCCGTAGGCGTTGTCGTCAAGCATGGTGCGCAGCGCGGGAACGAGGGCTGCGTAGTTCTGCAGCGGCTCGCCCATGCCCATCATCACGACGTTCGAAATGATGCGTTCGTCGCGTTGCAGGTGCTTGCGCAGGAAGTGCTCGGCGAACCACAGCTGGGCGACGATCTCGCCGGTGCTGAGGTTGCGGCTGAAACCCTGGTGGCCGGTGGAGCAGAAACGGCAGCCCACCGCACACCCGGCCTGGGACGACACGCACAGCGTGCCGCGGTCGTCTTCGGGAATGAAGACCGCCTCGACGGCATTGCCGTCGCCGACGTCGAACAGCCACTTGATGGTGCCGTCGGCCGACAGCTGCTGCGAAATAACCGGCAGCGCCGTCACATGCGCCGTGCCGGCGAGCTTGCCGCGCAGCGACTTCGCCAGATCGGTCATCTGCTCGAAGTCGCTCGCGCCCCGATGATGGATCCAGCGGAACAGCTGCGTGGCGCGGAAGCGCTTCTCGCCGAGCGCCTCGCAGAAAGCGGCCAGCCCCTCGAGGTCGAATTCGAGCAGGTTGGTTTGTGCGTTCATGCGGCGGCCCGGCCCGGGGGCGGGCTTACTTCAGGTTGGGGAAGAAGAAGGCGATCTCGGCCTTGGCCGTCTCGGGCGCATCCGAGCCGTGCACGGCGTTGGCGTCGATGCTGTCGGCGAAGTCGGCGCGGATGGTGCCGGGCGCGGCCTTCTTGGGGTCGGTGGCGCCCATCAAGTCGCGGTTCTTGGCGATGGCGTTGTCGCCTTCGAGCGCTTGCACGAAGACCGGGCCCGACACCATGAAGCTCACCAGGTCCTTGAAGAAGGGACGCTCCTTGTGCACGGCGTAGAACTGCTCGGCCTGGGCTTGCGACAGCTGCATGTACTGGGCGGCGACGATCTTCAGGCCAGCGGCTTCGAAGCGGGAGACGATCTTGCCGATGACGTTCTTGGCGACGGCGTCGGGCTTGATGATGGAAAGGGTGCGTTCGATGGCCATGGAGTGCTTTCTGAGCGGATGTTGATCTGGAATGAGCTGCCGAACCGGCACGAAGTTGCATCGCCTGAAACGATGCCTGTGCCAGTCTTGACAAAGCCTTGCATTTTAACCGGGGCGAATGACCGATTCGCGCCATCGCTGTGCAAAAACCGCAGGCAGGCCCATGGCTTGCCCGCGTCAGTCGCACGCTCAGCGAGGGCGCGGACGCCGGCCGCGGCCACCGCCGCCGCCACCACCCGGGGCGCCGCCACCGCCGGAACCGCCACCTCGGCGGGGATCCTTGCGCTGGCGCGAGAAGCTGTCGGCGCCGATGTAGCCGAGCGAGGTCTTCATCGGGTCGGGTTGCCCGCCCCCTGCGCCGCCGCCCGCCTTGGGTCCGCGGTCGTTGCCGCGCTTCTTCCTGCCGCCGGGGCCGCCGGCATTGCCGCCCTGCGGATTGCCGCGTGTGGCGAGCGGATTCGGCTGGCGCGGTCCGTTGCCGCCACCACCACCACCGCCACCCTTGTTCGCGCCGCCGCGGCGGCGCTTCTTGCCGCGGTCGCTGGCGCCGCGGCCGGGGCCGGGGCCGTCCTCGCGCTGGCGCGGCGCCGGCATGTCGGCACCCGCCGCATGCGTGAGGGCGCGGATGTCGCGCTCGTCCAGTTCCAGCCAAGCGCCGCGCCGCAGGCCGCGCGGCAGCACCATGGCGCCGTAGCGGATGCGGATCAGCCGGCTCACGGCATGGCCCACGGCCTCGAACAGGCGACGCACCTCGCGGTTGCGCCCCTCCGAGATGGTCACGCGGTACCACTGGTTCGACCCCTCGCCGCCGCCATCCTCGATGGTGCCGAACTGCGCCACGCCGTCGTCGAGCCGCACGCCGTCGATCAGACGCTGCTTTTCCTCGTTGCTCAGCGCGCCGAGCACACGCACGGCGTACTCGCGCTCCAGCCCGAATCGCGGGTGCATGAGCCGGTTGGCCAGTTCACCCGAGCTGGTGAAGAGCAGCAGGCCTTCGGTATTCAGGTCCAGGCGGCCGACCGACTGCCACTTGCCCTGCACCAGGCGAGGGAGCTTGCGAAAGACCGTGGGGCGGTTCTGCGGATCGTCGTGCGTAACCACCTCGCCCACCGGCTTGTGGTACGCGATCACACGCGGCGGCGGGGGCGCGATGCGGTAGCGGATCGGCTTGCCGTTGACCTTGACCTGGTCGCCGTACTGGATGCGCTGGCCGATATGGGCTGGTTCGTTGTTGACGGAGATGCGGCCCTCGAGGATGAGGCGCTCCATCTCCAGGCGCGAGCCGAGGCCGGCCTGGGCCAGCACCTTGTGCAGCTTGGGCGCGTCGGCCTGTGGCAGCAGCACGCGCTTGAGCGGCGCCACGTCTGGGCTGGTTTCGTCCGCGTCGAACTGGCCCGAGACCACGTCGGCGAACTGGATCGGCTCCGGCGGCGGCGCGTTGCGCTGCTCGCGCTCGGCGGCGCGGCGGGCGCGGTCGAACTCGTCCTTGTCTTCGTCGTCCTCTTCGTCCTCCTCCCCGCCTTCGCCGTCCGGGGCCTCACCCTCGTCGCGAGGCACGGGCGCTGCAGGAGAAATCGAGGCCTCGGAAACAGCAGGTGTGGCGACCGGCTCAGGCACACCGGCGGGCTCTGCGTCGGTGGCAGCTGCCGATGCATCGACGACCTCCGCCTTGGGTTTGCGCGGGCGACGCTTGCGGACCGGCGCCGCTGCGCCGTCTGCTATCGATTCCGTAGCTGCCTGCGCAGGCTGGACGGGCGTTGCGGCCACTTTTTCTTCTGATTCCGCAGGCGCACCGGAGGGGGGGAGGTCGTCGTGGTCGGGGGCGCTCATGAGGGAGTTCCGGAAGAGGAGTCGATGGGGGAGGAAGGAGGGAGCGGCTCGTCGGCGGGAAGACCGGGCGCCGGTGTTGCGCCGGCTTCGGCCGTGCGCGGAGGTTCGTCGCCCTCCGGGGCTGCAGCAGTCGCCACGGTCGCTTCATGCCGTGGCGTGGACTTGGCAGCCGCATCGGCCTGTGCAGGCAAGGTCGGGTCGGCACCCTCCCCGCCCGTCTCGGCCGCGTCGGGCTCGCCGATCGGCAGCCCGGGCTGGTCGGCGTCGATGCCACGGGACAGCGCCTCGGCCATGGCCTGGGCATGCTGCGGCGCTTCGATCATCGGCAACTGGTCGAGCGAGGCCAGACCCAGGTCGTCGAGGAACTGGCGCGTCGTGGCATAGAGCGCGGGGCGGCCCACCGTCTCGCGGTGGCCGATGACCTCGACCCAGCCGCGGTCCTCGAGCTGCTTGAGGATCATCGAGTTGATGGTCACGCCGCGGATGTCTTCCATGTCGCCGCGGGTCACGGGCTGGCGGTAGGCAATGATGGCCAGCGTCTCGAGCGCGGCGCGGGTGTAGCGGGGGGGCTTCTCAGGGTGCAGGCGATCGAGGTGGTCGCGCATCTCGGGCCGGCTCTGGAAGCGCCAGCCGGTGGCGACGTTGATCAGCTCCAGGCCGCGCTGAGACCAGTCGTCCTGCATCTCGTGCAGCAGCGACTTGATGGTGTCGGCGCCGAGTTCGTCGTTGAACAGCACGCGCAACTCGCGCAGGGGCAACGGCTGGGCCGAACAGATCAAGGCGGTTTCAAGAATGCGCTTCGCATCCGCCGTATTCATGGTTCGCGGTGTCCGGGAAGAGGCGCCGCCAGGGGCGCACGTTCAGAACAGAGGGGATCGGCGAGGCGTTGCGGGCCAGGGCCGGCGAAGCAACGCGGTCCGGGCCCGAGGGGCGCCGGGACGGCAGGACACCGTCAGCCGTGATTGTAGTCCAGCCCCCACGCGCGGGCGGCGTGGGCCAGGTCGTCCGGCACGGGCGAGCGCAGGTCCAGCGCCTGCTGCGTGACGGGATGAACGAAGGCCAGCCGATAGGCGTGCAGGCCCTGGCGCGTCAGCCCGTTCGCAGGGGCGCCGCCATAGGTCTCGTCCCCGACCAGGGCGTGGCCGATGGACGCCATGTGCACGCGGATCTGGTGGGTGCGGCCCGTCTCCAGCGTGCAGCGGACCAGGCAGCCCGCGTCGTGGCTGCCCAGGGACTCGATCAACGTGCGCGCCGGCTTGCCGGGGTGCTGCCGCAAGTCGACCACCGCCATGCGCAGGCGATTGCGCGGATCGCGCCCGATCGCCGCATCGACCTGGCGGCTGGCTGTCCCCTCCCAACGCCGATGCGCCAAGGCCACGTACTGGCGGGTGACCTCGCGCGCTGCGATCATGCGCACGAGCGCCTCCATGGCCAGGCGGCTGCGGGCCACCACCATCAGGCCGCTGGTGTCGCGGTCGAGCCTGTGGACGATGCCGGCGCGAGGCAGTTGCGAGGCACGCGGGTCGCGTGCCAGGAGGCCGTTGAGCAATGTGCCGCTCCAGTGGCCCGGGGCCGGATGCACCACGAGCCCGGCGGGCTTGTCGATCACGCACAGGTGCTCGTCCTCGTGCACCACCACCAGCGGCATCGGCTCGGGCCGGAAGGCCTGGCTCTGCGGCGTCGGACGCAGCTCGACCTGGCCGGCGTCGCCGACGCGCACCGCGACGGAGGGCTTGCGCGCGACGCGGCTTTGCAGCTGCACCGCACCGTCCTCGATGAGCTGCTGCAGGTAGCTGCGCGAGAACTCGGGCACCAGCAGCGCCAGCGCCCGGTCCAGCCGCTGACCGTGCAGTGCAGCGGCGATGGCGAAAGGCCGGATTTCGCTTTCTTCCGCGGTGTCGGCGCCCTCGTCTCCCTCCGGCGCCGCGCCCTCGGGGTCAAGAGGGGGCGTCGATATAATTGGAGGTACCTGTTTCAAGAAAGCTGCCTCAGATGTTTCGCATCCAATTATCGGCCGTCCCCGTGTGGCTCGCCCTGGCGACAGGGGTCGCCCTGACGGCCGGGTGCTCGTCGACCAAGGAAGACCGGACGGCGAACTGGAGCCCCAATCGGCTCTATGCCGAGGCCAAGGACGAAGCCGACGGCGGCTCTTACGACAAGGCCGTGCCGCTGTACGAGAAGCTCGAGGGCCGTGCCGCCGGCACGCCGCTGGCCCAGCAGGCGCAGCTGGACAAGGCCTACGCCCAATACAAGGGCGGCGACCGCACCCAGGCCATCGCGACGCTCGACCGATTCATGAAGCTCCACCCGGCCAGCCCAGCGCTGGACTACGCGCTCTACCTCAAGGGCGTGGTGAACTTCAACGACGACCTGGGCATGTTCTCGTGGCTCACGCGCCAGGACCTGTCGGAGCGCGACCAGAAGGCGGCCAAGGAATCGTTTCTCGCGTTCAAGGAGCTGGTCGAGCGCTTCCCCGATTCGCGCTATGCGAAGGATGCGCGCGACCGCATGCGCTACATCGTCAACTCGCTGGCGCAGTATGAAGTGCACGTGGCGCGCTACTACTACTCGCGCGGTGCCTACCTGGCGGCCATCAACCGCGCGCAGATCGCGCTCGCCGACTACCGCGAGGTGCCCGCCCTCGAAGAAGCCCTCTACATCATGGTGCAGTCTTACGACGCACTGGGCATGACCCAGCTGCGCGACGATGCCAAGCGCGTGCTGACGACCAACTACCCCAACAGCGAGTACCTGGTGAGCGGCTTCAAGCGCAAGGACGATCCGTGGTGGAAGCTCTGGTGATCGCGCCCTCCCCGCGCCCCGCCTGATTCGACGGCCGCCCTGTGCGGCCGTCGCGCTCTTCATCGCCGGGCCGCCCCAAGATGAAAAGGCGCCCCCTTGGAGGCAGCAGACCTCGCAAAGCGGGAGCGTGGGACCTTTTTCAGGGGGCCGGTGCGAGCAGGTCGTCGAACGCCGCATCGAGCGCCTGGGCGTCGTCCAGACGTCGCATGGGCGGCAGGGCCTGCAGCAGGCGGCGGCCGTAGCCCATGGCGATCAGGCGCGTGTCGCACACCGCAAGCACCCCGCGGTCGCTCTCGCGCCGGATGAGGCGCCCCGCGCCCTGCTTGAGCGCCACGGCAGCTTCCGGCACGAAGTAGTCGTTGAAGCCGCTGCGCCCCTGCGACTCCAGCCGCTTGGAGCGCGCCTCGACCAGCGGATCGTTGGGGGGCGGAAAGGGTAGCTTGTCGATCACCACGAACTGCAGCGCATCGCCCGGTGCATCGAAGCCCTCCCAGAACGAGGCCGAGGCCACCAGCACGCAACCCTTGCGGCCGGCCGAGGCGCCCTCGCGGAAGCGCTCCATCAGCACCCGCTTGGGCAACTCGCCCTGCACCAGCACTTCGAGGTCGGCACCGCCGGTCTGCGCCCGCTGGCGCAACAGGTCCCCGATCGTGCGCAACGCGCGCAAGGTGGTCGTCAGCACGAGGGTGCGGCCGCCAAGCCGTTCGGCGCCGTGCGCCGCGAGGCGGGCCACCTCGGCACTGTGCGAGGGATCGTTCGGCTTCGGAAAGCTGCGCGGCACGTAGAGCGCGGCCTGCTCGCCGTAGTCGAAGGGGCTGCTCACGCGCAGGATCTGCGCATCGCTCAAGCCGCAGGGCTCGGTGAACCAGCGCAGGCGCGGGTCGTCGCCCAGGGTGGCGGAGGTGAAGATCCAGGCCCGGCCGTCGGCAGGCGCATCACCGTCCTGAGGCGCACGGTCGGTCTTGAGCACCCGCTTGCGCACCGCCTCCGCGATGTCCAGCGGCGATTCGACCAGGCGCAGCTGCGCGCCCACGTCCACCCAGCGCACCGCTTCGGGCGGGCAAGGCTGGGCGAGCCGCTCCGCGCGCTCGAGCATCTGGGCGGCGCGCTCGTGCAGGCGCACGAAGTCCGGCGCGATCTCGCTGACCGTGTCCAAGGCTTCCATGGCGTCATGAAGGCTGCGGCGCAGTGCCTCCAGGCTCTCCTGCCACGGCATCTCGGCGACGCCTTCGGGCGCGGGCCCGGCCCAGCGCAGCTTGGCACCCGGCCAGGACTTGCCGACGGACAGGCGCAGCTCGCGCGCAGCCCGGTCCAGGCCTGCCACCACCTGCTGCCAGTCGGCCAGGCCGCGGGCCTGCTGCAGGCCCGCGGCCAGCACGTCGCGCGCGAAATCGAGCACCTGTCCCGTGCCCAGCTGCAGCCCGAGGAACTGGACGCCGGTCTCGTTGAGCTGGTGCGCCTCGTCGAAGACCACCACGCGCACGCTCGGCAACAGCTCGGCCATGCCCGATTCGCGCACGGCGAGATCGGCGAAGAAGAGATGGTGGTTGATGACCACCACGTCGGCGGCCAGCGCCTCGCGCCGCGCGAGGTTCACATGGCAGGCCTTGAACTGCGGGCACTGCGCGCCCAGGCAGTTGTCGCGCGTGGAGGTCACCAGCGGAATCGCGGGCGAGCGCTCGTCGAGGCCCGGCAGCTCGGCCAGGTCGCCGGTGCGTGTGCCCAGAGCCCACTGCTCGATCTTGCCCAGGGTGCGCGCCATGCCGCGCTCCACGCCGGCATCGCGCCGGGCCAGCCCGAGGCGGTGCAGGCACAGGTAGCTCGCACGTCCCTTGAGCAGCGCTGTCTTGAGCGGCAGGCCCAGTGCCTCGACCAGGCGCGGCAGGTCGCGGCCGAAGAGCTGATCTTGCAGTGCTTTGGTGGCCGTGGACAGCAGCACGCGTTCGCCGCTGAGCAGCGCCGGCACGAGGTAGGAGAAGGTCTTGCCGACACCGGTGCCGGCTTCGGCCACCAGCACGCCGCCGCCGTCGATGGTGTCGGCCACCGCCAGCGCCATCTGCGTCTGGCCGCTGCGCACGCGGAAGTGCTCGGCCGCACGCGACAGCACGCCGTCCTCGGCAAAAGCGCCCTCGACCTCGTCGCGCAGCGCCATCAGGCGGGCTCGGGCGGCACGAGCAGTTGCTGGGTCTTCTGGATCTCGTCGCGCAGGGCCAGGCGGCGTTTCTTCAGCCGGCGCAACAGCAGCTCGTCCTGCGGCCGGCTTTCGCCCAGGCGATCGATGCTGGCGTCGAGGTCGGCATGCTCGATGCGCAACTCGATCAGACGGCGCGACAGGGAATGAAGATCGGAATCCAAAGAGGCCATCAGCGTGAAAAAAGACCACCGATGTTCATCGGATAATACGCGCTCCTCCCTGCCCTTCCCGGCCCGTGCGCACATCCGGCTGCGCCATCCTCACCGCCCTCTCCCCGATGCCCCGAGGCTTCCGACTCACTGCGGCCACCGGCCTTCATCAAGGCGACCGGCCCTACCAGCAGGACCAGGTCATGCTGATCGCGCATCCGCGCGTGGCCGGCTGCATCCTGGCCGTGGTGGCCGATGGCATGGGCGGGCGCAGCGGAGGACGCAAGGCCTCGGACCAGGTGCTGCTCACCGCACGCCAGCTCTTCGAGCGCTACGCTCCCGATGTACAACCGGCGTCGGCCCTGCTGCGCCAGACTGTGGAGGACGCGCACACGGTCATCAAGCTCACGGCCATCTCGAGCGAGCAGGAGCCGCACAGCACGGTGGCGGCCTTCCTGCTCAATCCGCGGGGCGATGGCGCGTGGATCCATGCCGGCGACTCTCGCGTCTACCTGTTCCGCAAGGGTCGGCTGGTGCAGCGCACGCGGGACCATTCCTATGTCGAGGTGCTGATCGAGCGCGGTGAGCTGACCGAGGACGAAGCGATGCGCCACCCCCAGGCCAACATCCTGGTCGGCTGCCTCGGCATGCGAGCCACGCCGCCGCCGATCGACGTGCACGAGATGGAGGCCCTCGCCGCCGGCGACGCGCTGCTGGCTTGCAGCGACGGCCTGTGGCACTACTTCACGCCCGAGGAACTGGGCGCGGTGATCGCCGAACAGTCGCCGCGCGAGGCGGTGGCCCTGCTGGTGTCCGAAGCACGCCAGCGGGCGCACGGCACGGGCGACAACCTCTCGCTGGCCCTGCTCAAGCTCGAGGCGCTGCCCAGCGCCGCCGCCTGATCCGATTCAGGGCGCAGCCGGCAGCGGCGCGGCCGGCGGCTTGGTCTGGCTTGCGTTGCGGCGATCGCGCTCGGCACGCCGGCGCTCCGCCGCAGCCTGCTTGCGCTGGTAGCGGTCGAGTTGCACCGGCGCCTGGGCGGCCCGGCCGGCGGCCTTGGCCTCGTCCTGCACATGGCGCTGCTGTTTGTTCTCGAAGGCCTGCTCGCGCTGCTGCACCTGCGCCGCGGTGTTCGCGCGGCTTTGGGTATGGTCGGTAGCACGTTGCTCGCGGTCGCGTTGGGCCTGGCGTGCCTGCTCCTGCTGCTCGGGGCGGTCCTGCGTGCGCGGTGTGGCCTGCTTCTCGTCGAGCCGCTTGAGCTGCTCGGCACCGCGGCGCTTGCGTTCGATGTCGTTGATCGCCGCTTCCTGTCGCTTCAGGTCGTCGGTCTGGGCGCGGCGGCGCGCCCGGCTGTCGCGCAGGCAGTTGTCGACGGCGAAGCGCTGGTAGCAGGCCGCCTCTTCCTGCTGGAAGCGCGCCTCGACGGCCCTGCGCTCGGCCGCGATGCGGTCGCGTTCGGGCTGGTAGTTCTTCAAGGGTGCGCGAGCACTGGGCGCGACCTCGGGCACCGCCGTCTGGGCGACGGCCACGCCGGCGCCGAAGGCCAGCACCAGGAAGACGGCCAGGGAAGAGCGCAGGGTCATGTGAGGCGGGTATCGACGGTGCGGCGCTCCAGCGCCAGGAATTCGGTCGACTGCATCTCGTTGAGGCGCGACACGGTGCGCGGAAACTCGTGGGCCAGCGGGCCTTCGGTGTACAACGCCTCGGGCGGAACCGCGGCCGACATGATGAGCTTCACCCGCCGATCGTAGAACACGTCCACCAGCCAGGTGAAACGGCGTGCTTCCGAGGCCATGCGCACCGGCATGTGGGGCACGTCGGACAGCAGCACGGTGTGGAACTGGCTCGCGATCTCGAGGTAGTCGTTCATCGAGCGCGGGCCGCCGCACAGGGTCTTGAAGTCGAACCACACCACGCCACCGGCCCGGCGACGCGCGCGGATCTCGCGCTGCTCGATGTGCAGGATCGGGCTGTCGTCGCCCTTCTCGGCCAGCTTGTCGAACAGGTGGCGCATCTCCTTCTCGGCCGCAGCGTCGTTGGGCGTGAGGTAAAGCCGCGCCTGCTCCAGCGTGCGGCGCCGGTAGTCGGTGCCGTTGTCGACGTTGATGACCTCCAGCTTGCGGTTCAGCAGATCGATGGCCGGCAGGATGCGGTCGCGGTGCAGGCCGCCGGGGTAGAGGTCGTCGGGCTTGAAGTTGGAGGTGGTGACGAAGCCCACCCCGTTGTCGAACAGCGCCACCAGCAGGCGATGCAGGATCATCGCGTCGGTGATGTCGGCGACGTGGAACTCGTCGAAGCAGATCAGCTTGAAGCGCTTGGCGATTCGCCTGCCGAGTTCGTCGAGCGGGTTCTGGATGCCCTGGAGCTCGGCCAGCTCGCGGTGCACCTCGCGCATGAACTCGTGGAAGTGCAGCCGCGTCTTGCGGTTCAGCGGCACCGCGTTGAAGAAGCAGTCCATCAGGAAGCTCTTGCCGCGGCCGACGCCACCGTACATGTAGACCCCGCGCGGGATCTCCGGCCGGTGGATCAGCTTCTTGAACGCGTTGGAGCGCTGCGTCTTGTACTCGGCCCATTCACGGGCGCAGCGATCGAGCGCCTCCACGGCACGCAGCTGTGCGGGGTCGCTCTGGAAGCCGCGCTGCTTGAGCTCGGCCTCGTAGGCTTGCTTGACGGAGATCACAGGGACGCAGGCGCGGCGAGGTTGCTATGAAATTCATAGCTGCTCGCGCCCGCCGGGCGGGCGCTGCAACCCGATTTCATTCAAATCTCACCGACACGCCGATCAGAAGTTCAGCGTTCGCTTGTCCACGGCCAGGGCCGCTTCCTTGGTCGCTTCCGACAACGACGGGTGCGCATGGCAGATGCGCGCGATGTCCTCGCTGCTCGCCTTGAACTCCATCGCCACCACCGCTTCAGAGATCAGCTCGCTGACCTGCGGACCGACCATGTGCACGCCGAGGATCTCGTCCGTGGACGCATCGGCCAGGAACTTGACCATGCCCGTCGTGTCGCCCAGCGCGCGTGCGCGGCCGTTCGCCAGGAAGGGGAAGGTGCCGGCCTTGTAGGCGCGTCCGCTGGCCTTGAGCTGCTGCTCGGTCTGGCCGACCCAGGCGATCTCGGGGCTGGTGTAGATGACCCAGGGGATGGTGTTGACGTTGACGTGCCCGTGCTGGCCCGCCATGCGCTCGGCCACCGCCACGCCCTCTTCCTCGGCCTTGTGCGCGAGCATCGGGCCGCGCACCACGTCGCCGATGGCCCAGACGCCCGGCAGGTTGGTCTTGCACTCGTCGTCGACCACGATCGCGCCACGGTCGTCGAGCTTCAGGCCCACCGCTTCGGCGTCAAGGCCGATGGTGTTGGGCACGCGGCCGATGGAGACGATCAGCTTGTCGACCTCCAGCGTCTGCGCTTCGCCCTTGGCGTTGGTCCAGGCGATCGACACGCCCTTCTTGCCCGACTTGATTTCGCCGACCTTCACGCCGAGTTCTATCTTCAGGCCCTGCTTGTCGAAAGCCTTCTTCGCTTCCTTGGCGATCTGCTCGTCGACGGCGCCCAGGAAGGTGGGCAGCGCTTCGAGCACCGTCACCTCGGCGCCGAGGCGGCGCCACACCGAGCCCATCTCCAGGCCGATCACGCCGGAGCCGATCAACGCCAGCTTCTTGGGCACGGCGCCGATGCGCAGCGCGCCATCGTTCGACAGGATGTTCTCCTCGTCGAAGGGCGCGCCGGGCAGCGCACGTGCGTTGGAGCCCGTGGCCAGGATGATCTGCTTGCCGACGATGGATTCCTCGGCTGCACCGGTCACCTTGATCTCGTAACCCACATCGGACGCCTTCACGAAGGCACCGCGGCCATGGAAGAACGTGATCTTGTTCTTCTTGAACAGGTACAGGATGCCGTCGTTGTTCTGCTTCACGACCGCGTCCTTGCGCGCCAGCATCTTGGCCACGTCCAGGCCGAGGCCCTTGACCTCGATGCCGTGCTCGGCGAAGTGCTTGCCCGCGTGCTCGTAGTGCTCCGAGGACTGCAGCAGCGCCTTGGAGGGGATGCAGCCCACGTTCGTGCAGGTGCCGCCCGGCGCGGGCTTGCCGTCCTTGTTCTTCCACTCGTCGATGCAGGCGACGTTGAAGCCCAGCTGCGCGGCGCGGATGGCGGCGATGTAGCCGCCGGGGCCACCGCCGATGACGATGACGTCGAATTGCTTGGTATCAGCCATCAGCCTCGTCCTCAGATGTCGAAGAGCAGGCGCGACGGATCTTCCAGCGCGTCCTTCATCGCCACGAGGCCCAGCACGGCTTCGCGGCCGTCGATGATGCGGTGGTCGTAGCTCATCGCCAGGTAGTTCATCGGGCGGATGACGATCTGGCCGTTCTCGACGACGGCGCGGTCCTTGGTCGCATGCACGCCCAGGATGGCCGACTGCGGCGGGTTGATGATCGGCGTGGACAGCATCGAGCCGAAGGTGCCGCCATTGGAGATGGAGAAGGTGCCGCCGGTCATCTCCTCGATGCCGAGCTTGCCTTCCTGGGCCTTCTTGCCGAACTCTGCGATCTTCTTCTCGATGTCGGCGAAGCTCATCTGGTCGGCATTGCGCAGGATCGGCACCACCAGGCCACGCGGCGAACCGACAGCGATGCCGATGTCGAAGTAGCCGTGGTAGACGATGTCGTTGCCGTCGACCGAGGCGTTGAGCACCGGGTACTTCTTGAGGGCGTGCACGGCCGCCTTGACGAAGAAGCTCATGAAGCCGAGCTTGGTGCCATGTTCCTTGGTGAAGGCATCCTGGAACTTCTTGCGCAGGTCCATCACCGGGGCCATGTTCACCTCGTTGAAGGTGGTCAGGATGGCGTTGGTGGATTGCGATTGCAGCAGGCGCTCGGCGATGCGGGCGCGCAGGCGGCTCATCGGCACGCGCTCCTCGGGGCGGTCGCCCAGGTCCTGGCCCTTGGGCGCAGACACCTGCGGCAGCGCAGTCTTGGGTGCGCCGGTCGGGATCTGCACCGCCGGCGTGGCGGCCGGTGCGCCGGCGCCGCGGGCCACGGCCGAGAGCACGTCGCCCTTGGTCACGCGGCCGTCCTTGCCGGTACCGGCGACGTCGTTGACTGTGAGGTTGTTGTCGGCCAGCAGCTTGGCGGCCGAGGGCATGGCGA
>NZ_CABFMN010000074.1 GCF_901875635.1 Xylophilus ampelinus
GCGCAGCACCGTGTCGGACGGCCCGGCGGGCGCGGTGCTGGCGCAGCCGGGCAGGCCGAGGCCGGCCAGGCCGCCCGCCGCGGCGAGGCCGAGCGAGCTGCGCAGAAACTGCCGGCGCGGCGGCTCGTCGGTGTCCGCCTGCGGTGGATGCACGCAGGCAGGGTCGCACCAATGGCGGTAGCGGCCGGATGCACCGGCATCGGCTTGTCCGAAACGCTTCATGCGGGCCTCCTGCGCCTCAGTCGACCTTGATGCCCGCGGCCTTGACCACGCGCGCGCTCTTCGCCGTCTCGTCGGCCAGGAACTTGTCGAACTGCGCCGACGGCATGGTGAAGGGCTCGGCGCCCAGCTTGTCCAGCCGGTCCTTCAGGTCGGGCGCGGCCATGATCTTCGCGACCTCGGTCTGCACGCGGTCGACCACCGGCTTCGGCGTCTTCGCGGGCGCGAACAGGCCGACCCAGAACAGGTACTCGGAGCCGGGCACACCGGCCTCCACCGTCGTCGGCAGGTCGGGCTGCACGGACGAGCGCTTGCCGGTGCCCACCGCCAGGGCCTTGAGCTTGCCGTCCTTGATTAGCGGCAGGGCCGACACCATCGGCGCGAAGAACCAGTCGATGCGCCCGCCCATCACCTCGGTCATGGCCTCGGGCGTGCCGCGGAAGGGCACGTGCTGCGCCTGGATGCCCGCTGCCAGACGGAAGACCTCCGCGTTCATGTGCGTGGCCGAGCCGTTGCCGGCCGAGGCGTAGTTGAAGCCGCCCGGCTTGGCCTTGACCTGCGCCACCAGGTCCTTCACGTCGGCGAACTTGCCCGGCGTCGTGACCAGCACGTTCGGTAGGCTGGCCATCGGCGTGATGCCGGCGAAGTCCTTCAGCGTGTCGTAGGAGAGGTTGGGGTAGATCGAGGGGTTGACCAGGTGCCCCGCCGAATGCACCAGCAGCGTGTAGCCGTCGGCCGGCGCCTTGGCGACCTGCGCCGCGCCCAGCGTGCCGCCGGCGCCGGGCTTGTTCTCCACCACGACGGTGGTCTGCAGCGCGGGGCCGAGGCGCTCGGCCACCAGCCGCGCGACGATGTCGGTGCCACTGCCGGCCGTGAAGGGCACGATGAGGCGGATCGACTGGCCGCGCGGCCAGTCGCCCTGCGCATGGGCGCTGCCGAAGGCGAGGGCCGCGAGCGTGCCCGCGACGAAGAGGCGGCGGCCGAGGCCGCGGTGGGGTGCGAATGTCATGTCTTGTCTCCGTTTGTGTGTTCTGGGGGATCGATGCGCCCGTCAGCCCTTGGGTGCCGGCGGCTCGTGCGGCATCACCAGCGCGACCAGCACGGGCCGGTTCGTGCGGTTGACCAGCTGCCGCTTCTCGCCCGGCGCGAAGCGGCAGGAGTCGTAGGGGCCAAGTTCCTGCTCCTCGGTGTGGCCGTCCAGCTCGCCGATCACGGTGAGCCGGCCCTCGAGAACGAGGTACAGCTTCTCCATCGGCGAGCCGTCCAGGCCGGTGTGGCCGCCGGGCAGGATCTGGCTCATGCCCATCCACATCTGCTCGGACGGGCCGGCCTCCTTGCCCTGCAGGCGCAGGCAGCGCATGTCGAAGTGGCGCGGCGCCTCGTAGGCGGGCGCCTGGTCGAATCGGGTGACGTGCATGTCAGCCTCCGCGTGCGCTCAGGGCCGCAGCACCACGCGGTCGGTGCTGCCCGAGAGCACCAGCCGGTAGGCGTCCAGCGCCTCGTCGAGCGTGAAGTGGCGTGCCACCGGGAAGGGTTTCAGGGTGCCGCGCTCGAAACCTTCGCGCATCGCGTCGAGCTGCGCCGTCGACTCGATGCAGTCCATGGCCAGCGAATCGATGCCCACGTAGGTGTGCATGCCGCGGTAGAAGGCGAAGATGTCGAAGGGCACCGCGCGGTCGTGCGTGGCGATGAAGATCTGCGTCGCGCCCTTGGCCATCGCCTTGTTGGCGGCCTCGAAGTAGGCACTGCCCACGGTGTTGTAAACCACGTCGGCGCCGCGGCCGCCCGTGAGCGCCAGCACCCGGGCCGCGACGTCCTCGCTGCGCGCATCCACCACGTCCACCGGCGCGCAGGCGAAGCCCTCGAAGGGCCCGGGCCGGCGCTGCACCGCGATCACTTTCGCGCCGGCCTGCGCCGCCAGCTGCACCGCGGCCTGGCCCACCTTGCCGTTGCCGCCCAGCACCAGCACCGTCTGCCCGGCCTGCGGCATGCCGCTGCGGCGGAAGCCCTCGTAAGCGGTCACAAAGGGCACGCCCACGGCACCAGCCTCGTCCATCGAGATGTTGCGTGGCCGCTCGCGGAGCGCCGCCTCGGGCAGCACCAGGTAGCGGGCATGCGAGCCGTCGCGGGTAATGCCCACGTCGCCGCCCGAGCCGTAGACCTCGCGGCCGATCCACGCGCTCGGCCCCGCGACCACCGTGCCCGCGAAGTCGCGACCCGGCGTGCGCGGCCACACGGCCTTGGGCATGATGCCCAGCGTGGCCTTCACGTCGCTGGGGTTCACCGCCGCGGCGCCGATGCGCACCACGGCGTGGCCGGCCGGCGCCTCGGGCTGCGGCTGTTGGGCGATGGCAAGCTGCAGCGACGCGAGATCGGCCGCCTTCTGCTCGACGCGCAAGGCGCGTGCGGCCGTGCCGTTCGTGGCCGCGCTCATCGCGCACCTCCGGCCGGCAGGCCCAGCACCTGGCGTGCCTCGGCGGCGCTGGCCACCTGGCCGCCCAGGCTGCGGATGATGTCGCGCGCCTTGGCCACCAGCTGTGCGTTGCTCTCGGCCAGCACGCCGTGCGAGAGGTAGATGTTGTCTTCCATGCCCACGCGCACGTGGCCGCCCATGAGCCAGGCCTGGGCCACGATGGGGAACTCCATGCGGCCGATGCCGAAGGCGCTCCAGAAGGCGCCGCGCGGCAGCAGGTTGCGGGCGTAGAGCAGCGTCTCGGGCGTGGGCGCGAAGCCGTACTTCACGCCCAGCACGAAGGTCCACATGCCGGGGCCGTCGAGCGTGCCGTCGGCGATCAGGTCCAGCGCGAGGTGGATGTCGCCGGAGTCGAAGATCTCGAGCTCGGGCTTCACACCCGCCTCGCGGATCACCTTGGCCATGCGGCGCACGTTCTTCGGCGTGTTGATCACCACGTCGGGGCCGCTGTTCATGGTGTTGAGGTCCAGCGAGCACACGTCGGGCCGGATGAGCGCGATGTGCTCCACGCGCTTCTCGGGTGGCAGCAGCGAGGTGCCGGGTGCGTAGACCTTGGGGTCGTCCTCGCTCGGGATGAAGCGACCGCCGGGGCCGGTCGTCAGGTTGACGATCAGCTCCCGGTCCTGCCGGCGGATGCGCTCCACCACCTCGCGGTACAGCTCGACCTCCATCGAGGGCTTGCCGGTGCCGGGGTCGCGCACATGGATGTGCACCTGGCCCGCGCCGGCCTCGGCCGCGGCCAGGCACTCGTCGGCGATCTGCGTGGGGGTGATGGGCAGGTGCGGCGTCTGCTCGGGCTTCACGAGGTTGCCCGTGACGGCGCAGGTGACGAGGGTCTTGTTCATCACAGATGCCTCCCGCCATCCACCACGATGCGCGTGCCCGTCACGAAGCGCAGCGTGGTCGCCAGCGCCTCGACCGTGGCCGCCACGTCCTGCCGCAGGCCGATGCGGCCCAGCGGCGTGGTGGTGGCCATCTTGTCGCTGAAGTCCGCGCCGCGGCCGGGCACGAAGCCGGACTCCACGGCGCCCGGCGAGACGGACACCACGCGCACCTGCGGCGCCAGCACCTTGGCCAGCGCGTCGCCCACCACGTCCAGCCCCGCCTTGGCGGCGACGTAAGCGAGGTTGCTGCCCACGCCGGTGAAGCCGGCGATGGACGACACGTTCACGATGAGCCCGTCGCCACTGGCCTTGAGCAGCGGCGCGAAGGCGCGGATGGTGGCGAACACGCCGCGGAAGTTGGCCTTCAGCAGTTCGTCGATCAGTTCGTCGGTGAGGCCGTCGAGGTCTGCCGCCGGCACGGGCTTCGTGTGGCCGGCGCTGTTGACCAGGATGTCGCAGCGCCCGTGCGTGGCCCTCACCGCCTCGGCGGCGGCCTGCAGGCTCGCGCTGTCGACGATGTCGGCGCGCAGGGCCGTGTGACGCTGGCCCTGGGCCGAGGGCAGGGTGGACGCGCGGGCTTGCGCATCGTCGCCCTTGCGGTGCAGCAGCACGCAGGTGGCGCCCAGCGCGGCCAGGCGCTCGGCGCTGGCCCAGCCGATGGCGCCCAGCCCGCCGGTGATGACGGCCACCTGGCCGTCCAGGCGTGAAACGGGATCGAAGCTCATGGTCTTGCAGTCAAGGAAGGAAGTGAAGAAGGAGAAAAGGCATCAAGGGATGGGCGGCCGCGGGAACTTGGTCTCGCCCGGCTCCAGCCGGAAGTCGTAGGCCAGCGTGGCGCTTTGCCCATCGGGCTGCATCGCATAGCGGCCGATCAGGCGGCGGGTGACGCCGAAGGTCGGGTCGCTCTCGAGGTTCTCGTCGTCGTCGGCGTAGACCTGGCTCACCAGCACCTTGAAGCCCGGCTTGCTCACCATGAAGTGCAGGTGGGCCGGCCGGTTGGGATGGCGGCGCTGCGCCTTGAGCAGCACGCCGCAGGGCCCGTCCACCGGCACCGGGTAGCCGGCCGGCCGCACGCTGCGGAAGTGGTAGCGGCCCTCGGCGTCGGTGCGAAAGCGCCCGCGCAGGTTCATGTTCTCCTGCGTCGGGTCCTGGTTCTCGTACAGGCCCACCGGCGAGGCCTGCCACACATCGACCACGGCGTCGGCCAGCGGCTGCCCGGCCGCGTCGCGCACCGTGCCGGAGACGAAGAGCGGCACGCCCGGCGTGCCCGAGCGGGCGATCGAGTCGCCGCAGGCGCACTCGGGCGCGTTGGCGCGCCAGAAGGGCCCGAGCAGCGCGGCGGGCGATTCGCCTTCGGGGTCCTGGTTGTTCTGCAGCGCGACCAGCGTCGACACGCCCAGGATGTCCGCCGCCAGCACCACCTCGTTCTTCTTCTCGCCGGTGGCCTGGCCCAGGGCCACGATGAAGTCCAGCGCGCGCTCGAACTCGTCCTCGCTCAGCTTCACCTCCTGCACGAAGGCGTGCAGGTGGCGGGTGAGCGAGGCCATCACCTCGCGCAGGCGCGGGTCGGGGGTGCGCGCCATCGCGTCGAGCGCGATGCCGAGCACCGAATCGGGGGTGGTCACGATGTTCACGGTGGGGCTCTGTTTGTGCAAACGTTTGCTCATTATTTGCCCGCGAATGCGCACCAGGCAAGCCCACGGTGGCAGAATTGTTCCTCTTGACAAGCTGATCGAAGTTGGACAAACGATTGCACAAATGAAGCCCGCGAAGAGCCCCAAGGTCACCATCCGCGACGTCGCCACGGCGAGCGGGGTGCACTTCTCCACCGTGTCGCGCGCGCTCGATCCGGCGCGGCGCAAGCGCATCAGCAAGGAGGTGCTCGAGCTGGTGGAGGAGACGGCGCGCCGCCTGGGCTACCAACCCAACCGCGCGGCTTCGGCACTGCGCACCGGCCGCACGCACACCATCGGCGTGCTGGTGCCCGACATCACCAACCCGGTGTTCCCGCCCATCCTGCAGGGCATCGAGGCCAGCGCCGCGGCGCGCGGCTATTTCGTCTTCGTGGCCAACGTGGGCGACCCGCAACTCGCGCGGCCGATCCTCGCGCGCATGCAGGCGCAGCAGATCGACGGGCTGATCATGGCCATCGCGCTGCGCGACGACCCGCTGATCGACTACGTGCGCGACAACGGCCTGCACGCGGTGATGGTCAACCGCGCCGACGAGAGCGGCCGTCTGCCCGCCGCGGTCAGCGACGACCGGCTGGCGATGAAGCTCGCGGTCGACCACCTCGCGGCCCTGGGCCATCGCCGCATCGCGCACCTGGCCGGCCCGCAGAACGTGCCCACCGGCGTGGGCCGCCGCCAGGGCGTGGAGCAGGCGATGCACGACCATCGCCTCGAGCCCCCGCGCGTCGTCGAGTGCGGGAGCTACAGCCGCGAGGCCGGCCGCGAGGCCATGCGCACCGTGCTGGCCAGCGGCCCGCGCCCCGAGGCGGTGGTGTGCTGCAACGACCTGGTGGCGCTGGGCGCCTACGACGTGCTGCGCGAGGCCGGCCTGCGCGTGCCGCAGGACCTCTCGATCACCGGCCACAACGACATGCCGCTGGTCGACATGGTCGATCCGCCGCTCACCACCATCCGCTTGCCGCATCGCGAGCTGGGCTGGCGGGCGGCCGAGATGCTGTTCGACGAGATCGAGGGCAAGTCGCTGTCGCCGTCCACTGTGGTGCTGCGGCCGGAGCTGGTCGTGCGCGCCTCGACGGCGGCGCGCACCAGGTCATAAGCAAAAAGTGCCGCAAACGCGCGCTGCGCTTGCGGCACCAGCTATCGATTTAATAGCGGGTCAGGTGCGGATGCGTCCGTCGCCCGTGATCATCGACAGCTCCACGAACTTCGAGGCGACGTGGTTCTTCGGCGAGAAGGACACCTCGAAGCCGCCGAACTGCTGGCGGTCGATGCTCTCCAGCCCCGCGATCAGGCCTTCGCGCGAGGGCTTGCCGCTGCTGCGCTTGAGGCCTTCCACCAGCACGCGCGCGGCCAGGTAGCCCTCGATGCTGGAGAAGTTCGCCTGCACCTTGCCGCCGGCCTTGCGCGACGCGTCTGTGAACTCGCGCGTGATCGGGTTGGCGCTGCTGTAGGGCGAAGGCATGACCTGCGAGACGACGATGCCGGCGCCGTCCTTGCCCAGTTCGTCGGCCAGCGCCTGCGTGCCGACGAAGGACACGTTGTAGAAGGTGCCGCCGTAGCCGGCCTTGCGGGCCTCGCGGATGAAGGCGGCACAGCTCTTGTACGCGCTCACCTGCACGATCGCGTCGGGCCTGGCGGCCACCAGCGTCTTCACCGCGGTCGCGACGTCGACCGAGTTGCGCTCGACAGTCGCTGCGGCCACCGGCTTGAGCTGGTGCTGCGCCAGGGCCAGCGTCACCCCGTCGAGCCCGGCCTTCCCGTAGGCGTCGTTCTGATGGAAGACCGCGATCTTCTTCAGGCCCAGGTGGTGCAGCTGGTTGACGATCAGCGCCGTCTCGTCGTTGTACGAGGCGCGCAGGTGGAACACGTTCTTGTGGAAGGGCTCGCGCAGGCTCATGGCGCCGGTGAAGGGCGCGACGAAGGGCACCTTGTCCTTCACCGCCAGCGGCAGCGCCGCCACGCTCGTGGGCGTGCCGATGTAGCCGAAGAGGGCGAACACGTCCTCCTGAATGAGCTTCTGGGTGTTGGCCACCGTGCGCTCGGGCTCGTAGCCATCGTCGAGCTGCTTGATTACCACCTTGCGCGCGCCCGGCTGGGCGCCGTACAGGTCGAGGAAGAGCTTGGCGCCTTCGTAGAACTGGATGCCCAGCTGCGCGGCCGGCCCGGTGAAGGGCGCGGACTGGCCCAGCACGATCGGCGCTTCGTTCTGTGCACGTGCCATGCCCGCGAAGCCGGCCAGCACCGAAGCGCCGGCGCCCAAGGAGAAATGTCTGCGGTTGATCATCGGAAAACCCCCTCGCGCGCTGCTCGCGCGCTCCCACTAGACTCGGCCGACCGCATCGCGCGGGTCCGCCTCGTCCCTCTTTTTGCTGTTGTTGCCATGACTCCCCTGTCCAATGCCGTCGTGCGAGGGGCCTGTCCCCACGATTGCCCCGACACCTGTGCGCTCGTCACCACCGTGCAGGACGGCCGGGCCGTCAAGCTGCAGGGCAACCCGGACCACCGCCACACGGCCGGTGTGCTGTGTACCAAGGTGTCGCGCTACATCGAGCGCAACGACCATGCCGAACGTCTCACCCAGCCGATGCGCCGCGTCGGCCCCAAGGGCGCAGGGCGCTTCGAGCCGGTGTCGTGGGACGTCGCGCTGGACGACATCGCCGACCGCTTGGCTCGGCTGAGTTGTAACAGTTCAGATACGATTTTGCCTTACAGCTACGCCGGCACCATGGGTTTGGTGCAGGGCGAGTCGATGGACCGTCGTTTTTTCCACCAACTGGGCGCGTCCTTCCTCGACCGGACCATCTGCTCCACCGCCGGGGGTGATGCTTTGGTTTACACCCTGGGCGGCAAGGTGGGCATGCGGGTCGAGTTCTTCGCCGAGGCGAAGCTCATCCTGATCTGGGGCAGCAACTCCATCGCCAGCAACCTGCATTTCTGGCGTCACGCGCAGGCCGCCAAGCGCGCCGGCGCGCGCCTGGTGTGCATCGACCCGCGCAAGACCGAAACCGCCGACAAGTGCGACGAGCACATCGCCCTGCTGCCCGGTACCGATGGCGCCCTGGCGCTGGCGCTGATGCACGAGCTCATCACGCACGACTGGCTGGACCACGACTACATCGCGCAGCACACGCTGGGCTGGGAGGCGCTGCGCGAACGTGCGCTGCAGTGGTCGCCCGAGCGCGCCGCCGCCGTCTGCGGCGTGCCGGCGCAGCAGATCCGCGACCTGGCGCGCGCCTACGGCACGACCAAGCCGGCCGCCATCCGCCTGAACTACGGCATGCAGCGTGTGCGCGGCGGCGGCAACGCGGCCCGTGCAATCGCCTGCCTGCCGGCGCTGGTGGGCGCCTGGCGCGACCGCGCGGGCGGGCTGCTGCTCAGCGCCTCGGGCCAGTTCCCGGTCGACCGCGCGGCGCTGCAGCGGCCTGAGCTCCTGGCCGGGCGCCGGCCGCGTACCGTCAACATGGTGCGCATCGGCGATGCGCTGCTGGGCGATGCCGATGCGCTCTCGGGCGGCCCGCCGATCGAGGCGGTCGTGGTCTACAACAGCAACCCCGTCGCGGTGGCGCCCGACTCGGCCAAGGTGGTGGCCGGCTTCGCGCGCGAAGACCTCTTCACCGTCGTGCTGGAGCAGTTCCAGACCGACACCGCCGACTACGCCGACTACCTGCTGCCGGCCACCACGCAGTTGGAACACTGGGACATCCACACCAGCTACGGCCACACCGACGTGCTGCTCAACCGCCCGGCCGTCGCGCCGCGCGGCGAGGCGCGCAGCAACGCCTGGGTGTTCCGCGAGCTCGCGCGGCGCATGGGTTTCGACGATCCGTGCTTCCAGGACGACGACGAGGCGCTGTGCCGCCAGGCCTTTGCGCCCAGCGCCATCGACTGGGCCGCGCTCGAGTCGCAAGGCTTCGCCAGCGTGCCGCTGCCCGAGGCGCCGTACGCGAACGGCGGCTTTCCCACGCCGTCGGGCCGGGTCGAGTTCTTCAGTGAGCGATTGGCCGCGCAGGGCCTGGACGGCCTGCCCGACCACCTGCCCAACCACGAGCCGGCGGGCAGCTCCACCGACTATCCGCTGGCGATGATCTCGCCACCGGCGCGCAACTTCCTCAACAGCACCTTCGTCAACGTCAAGAGCCTGCGCGCCATCGAGGGCGAGCCGCTGTTGGAGATCCACGCCGACGACGCCGTTGCGCGCGGCATCGCCGACGGGGCCATGGTGCGCGTGTTCAATGGCCGCGGCGAGCACCGCTGCCGCGCCGAGGTCTCGCGCCGCGCGCGGCCGGGCGTGGTGCACGGCCTGGGCATCTGGTGGCGCAAGCTGGGCGTGGACGGCACCAACGTCAACCAGCTCACCAGCCAGCGGCTGACGGACCTGGGACGCGGGCCGACCTTCTACGACTGCCTGGTGCAGGTCGAGCCGGAGTGAAGAAGCACCCCCCAAGCGGCTCCGCCGCTCCCCCCTCTGCTGCGCGAGGGGAGCGCACCCAGCGGCCTGGCAAAGCCAGTTCCGCGGGTGCCCTGAAGGCTTCGCTGCGCTTGCCGGCCGGGATGGCCCTTTCGATCCTGGCGACACGCCGATGGCGCTGGCTCGGGGCGGCGCTGGCTGCGGCGGGCATGGCCGCCCTGACCGGCTGCACCAATGTCGGCTACTACTGGCAATCGGCCAGCGGGCACCTGAACCTGATGCGGGCCGCGCGGCCGGTGCCCGACTGGCTGGCCGACCCGGCCACCTCGGCAGCGCTCAGGCAGAAGCTGGAACTGGCGCAGCGCATCCGCCGTTATGCCTCCGTGCAACTGCACCTGCCCGACAACCGCAGCTACACGGCCTACGCCGACTTGCACCGCGGCGCCGCGGTGTGGAACGTGGTGGCCGCGCCGCCGTATTCGCTCACGCTCAAGACCTGGTGCTTCCCGATCGCCGGCTGCGTGGGCTACCGCGGCTACTACGCCGAGGCCGCCGCGCAGGCCGAGGCGAAGCAGCTGCAGGGCGAGGGGCTCGAGGCTTCGGTCTACCCGGTGCCCGCGTATTCGACGCTGGGCTGGCTCGACTGGGCCGGCGGCGACCCGCTGCTGTCCACCTTCATCGGCTATCCGGAGGGCGAGCTGGCGCGGCTGATCTTCCACGAGCTGGCGCACCAGCTGCTGTACGTGTCGGGCGACACCGATTTCAACGAGTCCTTCGCCACATCGGTCGAGCGCCTCGGCGGTGCGCAGTGGCTGGCCACGCAGGCCGGCCCGGCGGCCCGCGAGGAGTACCAGCAGTTCGACGCCCGGCGCCGCGCCATGCGAGCGCTGATGGCCGACACGCGCCGCGCCCTGGCCAGCATTTATGAGTCGAAAGAGGCCAAGGCGCAGGACTGGCGGGCAGTGGACGCTATGAAAAAAGTAGCAATGGACGATTTCCGCGCCCGCTACCAGCAGCTGCGGGCTGGCTGGAGCGGCCCGCGCCAGGGCGCCTACGACGCCTGGGTGGCGAACGCCAACAACGCCACCTTCGGCACCCAGGCCGCCTACGATGCGCTGGTGCCGGCCTTCGAGCAGCTCTTCGAGCGCGAGGGCCGCGACTGGCCGCGCTTCTATGCCGCGGTGCGCCGCATCGCGGCGCTGCCCACGGCGCAGCGGCGTGCCGACGCGCTGCGCGCCGAGGCGGGAATCATCCCCGCGTCCGCGCCCGGCCCCACCGCTCCTTCTTCTTCATCCACCGCATCCCACGGAGACACCCCCGGTGCCTGACATCCAGATCGAACGCCAGCACAACCTCGGCATGGCCCGCGCACGCGAGGTGGCCCGCCAGTGGGTGAGCCAGGCCGAGCGCGACTACGGCCTGTCGTGCACCTACGAGGAGTCCGCCGAGGCCGACGGCGCCTGCGACCGGGTGCACTTCAGCGGCGCCGGCGCCAGCGGCACGGTGGAGGTCACGCCCGAGCGCTTCGGCATGAATGTGCAGCTGGGTTTCCTGCTCGGCAGCTTCAGCGACATGATCGAGGAGAAGGTGTCGCGCAACCTGGACGAGCTACTGGCCCGGGAGCGGCCTGCAGGCTGAGCGAGGACAGGCCGCCATGACCGGTCCCCGATCCGATGCCGCTTCGCCCGCCGGCCCGCTGGCAGGCCTGAAAGTCGTCGAGCTGGGCCAGCTCATCGCCGGCCCCTTCGCGGCTCGCACCTTGGCCGACTTCGGTGCCGAGGTCGTGAAGATCGAGCCCCCGAAGGAGGGCGACCCGCTGCGCAAATGGCGCCTGCTCAAGGACGGCACCTCCATCTGGTGGCAGGCGCAGTCGCGCAACAAGCGCTCGCTGGCGCTCGACCTGCGCCAGCCCGAGTCGCAGGAGATCGTGCGCCGCCTGGCGGCCGAGGCCGACGTGCTGATCGAGAACTTCCGTCCCGGCGCGGTGGAAGGCTGGGGCCTCGGGCCCGACGCGCTGCTGGCCGCCAACCCGGCGCTGGTCATGCTGCGCATCAGCGGCTACGGTCAGACCGGGCCGTACCGCGACCGGCCCGGCTTCGGCGTGGTCGCCGAGGCGATGGGCGGCCTGCGCCACCTCACGGGCGAGCCGGGCCGCGTGCCGGTGCGCGTGGGCGTGTCGATCGGCGACACGCTGGCCTCGCTGCACGGCGTGATCGGCATCCTGATGGCGCTGCAGCACCGGCACGCGACGGTGAGTGCCGAGCATCCCAAGGGCCGCGGCCAGGTGATCGACGTGGCGTTGTACGAGGCGGTCTTCAACTGCATGGAAAGCCTGCTGCCCGAGTACAGCGCCTTCGGCGCCGTGCGCGAGGCCGCCGGCAGCGCACTGCCCGGCATCGCGCCCACCAACGCCTACCGCTGCGCCGACGGCTACCTGCTCATCGCGGGCAACGGCGACAGCATCTTCAAGCGGCTGATGCAGTGCATCGGCCGGCCGGACCTCGCCGCCGATCCGCAACTGGCCGACAACACCGGCCGCGTGGCGCAGGTGGCGATGCTCGACGGCGCGATCGGCAAGTGGGCGGCCGGCCGCACCGTGGCCGAGGCGCTGGCCGCGCTCGAGGCCGCCCATGTGCCGGCCGGCCGCATCTACACCGTGGCCGACATCGCGGCCGACCCGCACTACGCCGCGCGAGGCATGCTGCTGCCCACCCGGCTCGACGATGGCAGCGAAGTGCTGCTGCCGGGCTTCGTGCCCAAGCTGTCGGCCACGCCGGCCGGCCACCGACGCAACGCGCCGGCGCTGGGCGCCGACACCGACGCGGTGCTGCGCGAGGTGGGGCTGAGCGAGGCGCAGATCGCGGCGCTGCGCGAGCGGGGCGTGGTCGGCTGAGCGTGCGAATGAGCGGGTTGCTATCGAATCGATAGCTGCTCGCGCAGGCGTGGTGGGCGCTGCGGCCCGATTTGGCTCGAAAATCGCCGGGTTCGGCGACTCCTCGTGCGTTCACGCTGAGCCTGTCGAAGCACTGCGCGAGGCTTACAGGCTCAGCACGAACGGGAGCAGGCGCCTCGAACGGGGCTGGCCGCGTTGACGCCCATCCGGCTCAGGTGGTGCGCAGCGACTCGATCAGGTCGATGTACTTCTGCTTGGCGTCGTCCGCCGAGACGCCCTTGTGAACGCTCCAGGCGTCCCACTTGGCGCGGGCCACGATGTCGCTGAAGCTGGGCTTCTTCTCGGTGTTGTCGCCCTGCGTGGCCTGCTTGTACAGGCCGTAGATCTTCAGCAGAGTCGGGTTGTCGGGGCGCGCGGGCAGCAGCTTGGAGTTGGCTTCTGCGGCTTCGAAGCGGGCCTGGAGGTCGGGGGAGGACATGGCGTGCGGGGGCAGATGGACAGGAAGGCCCGCATTGTGACTGCCTGCGAACGACCGTTCTTTTTTGCCCCTGCGGGGCGGTAGAGCTTGCGGCCGGTCAGTCGCTGAGGCCGGCGCGTGCCAGTTCCACGTCCAGGCGCTCGCGCGCGTCCTGCGGTTCGAGGGCGGCGGCGCGCTCGTACAGCCGCGTTGCCTCGGCCAGGCGCTCGTCGCCCTCGAGCACGAGCAGGGCGCGGGCGTGCTCGATCAGGCCGGTGGGCGAATCGGGGTGCAGTTCCAGGCCGCGCGCGAACAGGGCGCGCGCGGTGTCGGCCCGCACGCCGTAGGTCATGCGCCCGACCAGCGGGCCCACCTTGTCGATCACCTCGGCATGGAAGGCACCCAGCGCGAAATGCGCGTCGGCATGGCGCGGCTGCAGGGCGATGATGCGTTCCAGCGCATCCTTGAGCTTGCTGCCCAGGCCCTGGGCCAGCGCACGCGCCACGCTCACGGCCTGCGCGTAGCGCCCGAGCGCGTAGGCCTGCCAGTACAGCGCCTGGCAGTCCTCCGGCGCGGCGGCGGCCCGGGCGCCGGCACGCTCGGCCACCTGGCGGAAGAGGGCGAGGCGCACGCTCTCGCGCGGCTCGACGTAGTTGGCGTAGATGGCGGTCGCCTGGTTCACCAGGCCCTCGCCGGCATCGCCCAGCGACTGCGCCTCGGCCACCGCGCGCGCGAAATCGCCGTTGTGGTAGCTGGCCCAGGCGCGGGCGAGCGCATCGCTGGCGGGCGGCGGCACGGCCTGCCCAGCGTGCAGCCGAGCCCAGCGCGCCCGCACGCTCTCCGGGTCGAAATGCGGCAGATCGGCGAAGGGCAACGCGACCCAGCCGTGCGTTTCCACCACCGTCGGCGCACCGCCTGCGGGTGAATGCGGGGAGGTCTGCGGAACCTGCATCGTGATGGTGCGTTCTGGCATCAGGCGGTCAGTGCGGCATCTTCACCAGCATCCATCGTGCCCAGCGTCAGCAAATGTCGCTGTTGGGCAGGCGCCAGGTAGGGGGTGAGCAACTGGAGCGTGTGCCGGCTGGCGCGCATCAGCGACTCCTCGGCGTGCTCGGGCTCCAGCGCCTCGCGCGGGTTGCCCACGTACTCGTAGCTGAGCCAGTAGGTCACCAGCACCACCATGCTGCGCGCCAGCAGGTCGGCCTCGGCATGGTCGATGCTCAGGTGCCCGGCCTCGGCCATGCGGCCAAGCATCGTGCGCAGCGCGGTCTGCTTGCTGCGCAACACCTGCTGGAAGCGAGTTTCCAGGTGCCGGTTCTTGCTCAGCAGGTCGTTCAGGTCGCGGTACAGGAAGCGGTAGCGCCAGATCAACTCGAACAGCCGGTGCAGGAAGGCGCCGGCCTGCCCGATGTCGCGCACGCCATGCGCCTCGTTCAGCACCTCGCCCAGCGCGTGCTCGTAGGCCTCATGGAGCCGGTTGATGAGGGCGTCCTTGGCCGGGTAGTGGTAGTACAGGTTGCCGGGGCTGATGCCCAGCTCGGACGCGATCAGGGTCGTCGACACGTTCGGCTCGCCGAAGCGATTGAACAGGTCGAGCCCCGTTTCAAGGATGCGTTGCGCGGTGCGTCGTGGTGCCTTCTTGGCCATGCGGGGCCTCAAGGGTGTCTCTTGAGGCCACTCTAGCGCAAGAGCGGCGCATTGCCGTGCTGCAGTGCGGCACGGAATAGGGGGTCAGTCTTCCTTGCTGACGGGGATCTGGTAGCCGTGGCGCTTGAGCAGCGCATGCTGGCGGGCCGATTCGAGGTCGGAAGCGACCATGCTCTGCACCATCTCGTCGAGCGTGATCTCGGGCACCCAGCCCAGTTCCTGCTTCGCCATGGTCGGATCGCCCAGCAGCGTTTCGACCTCGGCAGGGCGGAAATAGCGCGGATCGACCGACACCAGCACATCGCCGGGCTTGACGCCCGGAGCGTCATCGCCCGCGACGCTGCGTACCACGGCCTGTTCTTCGACGCCCTGGCCGACGAACTCCAGCGTGATGCCCAGGGCCTTGGCCGTCTTGTCGATGAACTCGCGCACCGAGTACTGCACGCCGGTGGCGATCACGTAGTCCTTGGGCGTGTCCTGCTGCAGCATCATCCACTGCATGCGCACGTAGTCCTTGGCATGGCCCCAATCGCGCAGTGCGCCGAGGTTGCCCATGTACAGACGCTGCTCCAGGCCCTGGGCGATGTTGCACAGACCGCGCGTGATCTTGCGGGTGACGAAGGTTTCGCCGCGGCGCGGGCTCTCGTGGTTGAAGAGGATGCCGTTGCAGGCGTACATGTCATACGCCTCGCGGTAGTTCTTGGTGATCCAGTAGGCATACAGCTTGGCCACGCCGTAGGGGCTGCGCGGGTAGAAGGGCGTGCTTTCCTTCTGGGGAATTTCCTGCACCAGGCCGTACAGCTCGCTGGTGCTGGCCTGGTAGAAGCGGGTCTTCTTCATCAGGCCCAGCAGGCGCACGGCCTCGAGCAAGCGCAGCGTGCCAATGGCGTCGACATCGGCCGTGTACTCGGGCGCCTCGAAGCTCACCGCCACATGGCTCTGCGCGCCGAGGTTGTAGATCTCGTCGGGCTGGACCTGCTGCACGATGCGCGTGAGGTTGCTGGTGTCCGTGAGGTCGCCGTAGTGCAGGTGCAGCCGGCGCTCCTTCTCGTGCGGGTCCTGGTAGAGGTGGTCGATGCGGCTCGTGTTGAACGAGGACGCGCGGCGCTTGATGCCGTGGACTTCGTAGCCCTTTTCGAGCAGGAATTCCGCAAGGTAGGAGCCATCCTGGCCCGTGATACCGGTGATGAGTGCTTTCTTCGGGGTCATGCTGGCGTCGCCGTGCTGGTCAGGAATTCTTGGTAGGTCGTGCGGATGCCGTCTGGCAGCGCGATGCTGGCGCGCCAGCCGAGCGCATCGAGGCGCGAGACGTCGAGCAGCTTGCGGGGCGTGCCGTCCGGCTTGCTCGTGTCGTAGTCGATCTCGCCTTCGTAGCCGACCACGTCGGCCACCAGGCGTGCCAACTCGGCGATCGTGACGTCGCTGCCGCAGCCGACGTTGATGTGGCTGCTCATCGGCGAGGTGGCGCTGCCGTAGGTGGGCTGGTCGAGGTTCATCACGTGCACGCAGGCGGCGGCCATGTCGTCGACATGGAGGAACTCGCGCCGCGGCGTGCCGGTGCCCCAGATAGTGACCTTGGGTGCGCCGGACTCGTGTGCTTCGTGGAAGCGGCGGATCAGTGCGGGAAGCACATGGCTGTTCTGCGGGTGGTAGTTGTCGCCCGGCCCGTACAGGTTGGTCGGCATCACGCTGCGGAAATCGGTGCCGTGCTGGCGGTTGTAACTCTCGCACAGCTTGATGCCGGCGATCTTTGCGATGGCGTAGGGCTCGTTGGTGGGTTCGAGCTTGCCGGTGAGCAGCGAGTCTTCGGCGATGGGCTGTTCTGCCATCTTGGGATAGATGCAGCTCGACCCCAGGAACAGCAGCCGCTTGACGCCGCTGCGCCATGCTTCGTGGATCACGTTGGCCTGGATCATCAGGTTGTCGTAGATGAAGTCGGCCGGGTAGGTGTTGTTGGCATGGATGCCGCCCACGCGCGCAGCAGCCAGGTAGACGGCATCGGGCTTCTCGGCCTCGAAGAAGGCGCGGACCGCTGCCGGGTCGGTCAGGTCCAACTGCGCATGGGTGCGGGTGAGGAGGTCGACACTGGCATGGCGCGCCAGCGCACGGGTGATGGCACCCCCCACCATGCCGCGGTGGCCGGCGACGTAGATCTTCTTGAATGTCATGGGGTCTGAGGCTATGCCTGAGTGCGTGCTATCCGCCCTTGGCGGGCCGTTGGAGGGGCGCGACGCGGCCATACGTGTCCTCGTAGCGCACGATGTCATCCTCGCCCAGGTAGCTGCCGGACTGGACTTCGATGACTTCGAGCATCACCTTGCCTGGGTTCTCGAGCCGGTGCACTGTGCCCAGCGGGATATAGACGGACTCATTCTCCTGGACCAGGAGCGTCTCGTCGCCGCGTGTCACCTTCGCTGTGCCCTTGACCACGACCCAGTGCTCCGCGCGGTGGTGGTGCATCTGCAGCGACAGCTTGGCGCCCGGCTTGACCGTCAGGCGCTTGACCTGGAAGCGCTCGCCGTTGTCCACGCTGTCATACGCGCCCCAGGGGCGGGCCACGCGGCGGTGCTGGGTGGCTTCGCTGTGGCCGTTCGCCGTGAGCAGGGCCACCACGTCCTTGACCTGCTCCACGCAATCGGTGCGCGCGACCAGCACGGCGTCCTGCGTGTCGACAATCACCAAGTCTTCGGTGCCCAGGGCGACCACCGGACGCACCGGGGCGTGCACGAAGGTGTTGGATGCCTTCAGCAGCACGGCATGGCCCGAGGCGCGGTTGCCACCGGCATCCGCCGGCTGGAGCTGCGCCACGGCGTTCCAACTGCCCACATCGCTCCAGGCACCGGCGAACGGGATCACGGCCACCTTGTCGTGCTTTTCGAGCACGGCGTAGTCGATGCTCTCGCTGCGGCAGGCTTCGAACGCCGCGGCATCGAGTCGAACGAACGAGCCGTCGGGCTCGCGTCCGATCACCGCCTTCTGGCAACTGGCCAGGATGTCGGGGGCATGCGTCCGCAGCGCGTCGACGAGGGTGCTCGCACGCACCAGGAAGATGCCGGCGTTCCACAGATAGCCCCCATCGAGCAGCATGGCCTGTGCCCGGTCGGCCGGCGGCTTTTCGACGAAGCGGGCCACCGTGCGGCCAGCCTGCCCGGCGAGGTCGGCGCCGGGCTGGATGTAGCCGTAGGCCGTGCTGGGAAAGGTCGGCACCACGCCGAAGGTCACGATGTAGCCGGCCTGCGCCGCGGCCGCACCCTGGCGGACGGTGCGTGCGAACAGGTCGGCGTCCGGCACGTGGTGGTCGGCGGGGGCGAAAAGCAGCAGGTCGTCCGGCGCCGCGAGCAATGCGGCCACCGCCATGGCAGCCGCCGTGTTGCGGCCGACCGGCTCGAGCACCTGCGGGCCCGTCACATCTGCGGCGTCCATGGCCTCCTGCACCAGGAACCGATGCTCCTCCGAGGCTACGCACCCAACTTGGTGCCCTACGTGCGCCAGCCGCTCGAGCGTGAGGTGCAGCAGGCTCTTCTTTCCCACCAGGGGCACAAACTGCTTGGGCAAGGCCTTGCGCGACAGCGGCCATAGGCGTGTGCCACTGCCGCCGCACAGGACGACGGGGCAGATCGCAGCGTCCGACGGCGCCGCGGAAATTTCAGTGACAGTATTCATTGCTAAATTTGACGCGAAGTCACAAATGTAAAACAAAAGGATTCAATCACTGATGACAAAGTTCGCAGATTTGGGGCTGACAGGCTGCAAGCACATGGCGCGCCGACTCTACATACTGTGTACGTCGCCACGTTTTGACACATGTAACGGATGGGATAATCCTTTCGCGCCATGAAATTCGGCGAAATCAACGACACACAGGGAACCCCATGATCCTGGTTACCGGCGGCGCAGGTTTTATTGGCGCCAATTTCGTTCTCGACTGGCTGGCGGGCAGCGCCGAAGCGGTGGTCAACCTCGACAAGCTGACCTACGCAGGCAACCTGCAGACGCTGGCTTCAGCAGCAGGCAACCCTCGCCATGTGTTCGTCCAGGGCGACATAGGCGACACGTCGTTGGTCGCACACCTCCTTGCCGAGCACCGTCCGCGTGCCGTCTTGAACTTCGCCGCCGAATCGCATGTAGACCGGTCCATCCATGGCCCCGAAGACTTCGTGCAGACGAATGTGCTCGGCACTTTCCGCCTTCTTGAGGCGGTGCGCGGCCACTGGGCCGGCTTGCCCGAGGCCGAAAAGGCATCCTTCCGGTTTCTGCATGTGTCGACCGACGAGGTCTACGGCACGCTCTCGGCCACCGACCCGGCCTTCACCGAGACCAATCGCTACGAGCCCAACAGCCCGTACTCGGCCAGCAAGGCGGCCAGCGACCATCTGGTGCGCGCGTGGCACCACACCTACGGGCTCCCGGTCCTCACGACCAACTGTTCCAACAACTACGGGCCCTACCACTTTCCCGAGAAGCTTATCCCGCTGATGATCGTCAATGCCCTGGCAGGAAAGGCACTGCCCGTATACGGTGACGGCATGCAGGTGCGCGACTGGCTCTACGTCAAGGACCACTGCAGCGCCATCCGACGCGTGCTGGAAGCGGGCAAGCTGGGCGAAACGTACAACGTCGGCGGCTGGAACGAGAAGCCGAACATCGAGATCGTGCGCACGGTTTGCGCGCTGCTGAACGAACTCCAGCCGCGCACCGATGGCAAGTCCTACGCCGAGCAGATCACCTACGTCACCGACCGTCCCGGCCACGATCGCCGGTATGCGATCGATGCGCGGAAGCTGGAGCGCGAACTGGGTTGGAAGCCCGCAGAAACTTTCGAGTCGGGCATCCGCAAGACAGTGGAGTGGTACCTTGCCAATGGCGAGTGGGTACGCAATGTGCAGAGCGGCTCGTATCGCGACTGGGTCAGCAAACAATACGGCGGTGCGGTTCCGGCATGAAGGTCCTCCTTTTCGGCAAGGGCGGCCAAGTCGGTTGGGAACTTCAGCGGAGCCTGGCGCCGTTGGGCGACATCGTGGCCCTGGATTTCGACAGCGCCGAGTTCCATGCGGATTTCAGCCGACCCGATGCCCTGGCGGATACGGTGTTGGCGGTCCGTCCTGACGTCATCGTCAATGCGGCGGCCCATACGGCGGTCGACAAGGCCGAGAGCGAACCGGACTTGGCCCGTGCATTGAACGCCACGAGCCCTGGCGTCGTGGCTGAGGCGGCGCGGCAGGTCGGGGCCCTGATGGTCCACTACTCCACGGACTACGTCTTCGATGGCAGCGGTGAGCGGCCCTGGCGGGAGGACGATGCGACGGGCCCGCTCAGCGTCTACGGACGGACCAAGCTCGAGGGCGAACAACTCGTGGCGGACGCCGGCCCTCGCCACCTGATCTTTCGCACCAGCTGGGTCTATGCGGCACGCGGCGGCAACTTCGCCAAGACGATGCTGCGGCTGGCGAAGGAGCGGGACCGCCTGACCGTCATCGATGACCAGTTCGGCGCCCCGACGGGGGCCGAACTACTGGCCGATGTGAGCGCCCATGCCATCCGCGACACGCTGCGCGACCCGGCCAAGGCGGGCTTGTATCACTTGGTGGCTGACGGCGTGACCACTTGGCATGGATATGCGAGCTTCGTGCTGCAGCAGGCGCTGGCCGCAGGTGTCGAATTGAGGGCGGGGCTCGAAGCCTTGGATGCCGTGCCGACAAGCGCCTTCTCCACGCCAGCTCGACGGCCGGGCAATTCTCGGCTCGACACGGTGAAACTGCGGACGACATTCGGCCTTCGCCTGCCCCCCTGGCAAGAGGGCGTCGCGCGCATGCTGCGCGAAACGCTCTAACGCTGTGGCCCGGCCACGCCTTCGAGGCCGTCAAGTCCTGCGCCTGCCGTAATACTCCCGCAAGAAATGAGAGAGAGAAGACCTCGATGACACAACGCAAGGGCATCATCCTGGCCGGTGGCTCCGGCACGCGCCTGCATCCCGCAACTCTGGCCATTAGCAAGCAGTTGCTGCCGGTGTATGACAAGCCGATGATCTACTACCCCCTCAGTACGCTGATGCTGGGCGGCATGCGCGACATTCTCGTTGTCAGCACGCCTCAGGATACGCCGCGCTTCCAGCAGTTGCTGGGCGACGGCAGCCAATGGGGCATCAACCTGCAGTACGCTGTGCAGCCCAGTCCGGACGGGCTGGCACAGGCCTTCATCATTGGCGACAAGTTCATTGGCGATGCGCCCAGTGCACTCGTGCTCGGCGACAACATCTTTTATGGCCATGATTTCGCGCACCTGCTGAACGATGCCGACGGGCGCGAGCAGGGCGCCACAGTGTTCGCGTACCACGTACATGACCCGGAACGCTATGGCGTCGTGGCCTTCGATGCCCAGGGCAAGGCCATCAGCATCGAGGAGAAGCCCGCCGAACCCAAAAGCAGCTATGCCGTCACGGGGCTTTACTTCTACGACAACCAAGTCGTGGACATTGCCAAGGCGGTGAAGCCGAGTGCGCGCGGTGAATTGGAGATCACTGCGGTGAACGAGGCATATCTTCGCGAGGGTGCGCTCAACGTGCAGATCATGCAGCGTGGCTATGCGTGGCTGGACACCGGGACGCATGAAAGTCTGCTCGAGGCCGGTCAGTTCATTGCTACCCTCGAGCATCGTCAAGGGCTGAAGATCGCCTGCCCTGAGGAAATCGCCTGGCGCTCGGGCTGGATCGACGGCGCACGTGTCGCCCGACTCGCCGAGCCGTTGCGCAAAAGCGGCTATGGTCAATACCTGCTTAGCATGCTGACCGACGGGCTGCTTAAATGAAGGTCATATCCACCGACATCCCCGACGTGCTGATCATCGAACCAAAGGTTTTTGGCGACGCTCGCGGCTTTTTCATGGAAAGCTTCAACAGCAGAGCGTTTGATGACGCCGTGGGTCGACACGTGGACTTCGTCCAAGACAACCACTCGCGTTCAACCAAGAGCGTCCTGCGCGGACTTCATTACCAGCTTCGACGCGCGCAAGGGAAGTTGGTGCGGGTGACACACGGCGCCGTCTTTGACGTCGCAGTCGATATCCGAAAGACATCGCCGACCTTTGGGCGGTGGGTCGGCGTGGAATTGACTGAAAGCAATCATCGGCAACTCTGGGTGCCTGCCGGCTTTGCGCACGGTTTCATGGTCTTGAGCGATACGGCCGATTTTCTTTACAAGACGACCGACTACTACGCACCGGAGCATGAGCGATGCATCCGTTGGGATGACCCGGCCCTGGGCATTCGCTGGCCTGAGGCGATTCCGTCACCTCGCCTGTCGGCCAAGGATGCCGTGGGTGCCACACTCGCAGCCGCCGAAGTGTTCGAATAGCAAGAGGCTGGTGGCTGAATCGGCGGGCCTGCCCGGAAGGGCCTTTGCTGAGGCCGGTCAGTTCGATTTGGCTGGCCACCAGCGCTCGATGTCTGGGCCGAGTTGGATCACATGTGTGTTCCGGTTCAGCTTTGCGTTGAAAGCAGGGTCGTGCGACAGAAGTGCCTCCCATCTCTCGAGAAAAAGCGCCAACTGAGATCCAGGCCATGTTGCAGCTCCCCGCGAGCCCTTTTCATGGTGGATCAGCGTTGCATGTGGCGTGTAAATGATGCGATAGCCCGACATGCGCATTCGCATGCACAGATCCACGTCATTGAAATCAAGCGTGAACCGTTCATCAAACCCATTCATCTCCTCGAGCACACTCTTGCGCGTCGCGAACACCGCGCCAGTCACCATGGACCACTCCTTTGGCGTGACTGCCCAGTCCTCGTAGGTCGGCCGATCCGCGGTTTCGTTGATCCAGGCGTGTGTGCACAGGCCATATACGCCTCCGGCCATGCCCGCATGCTGAATACGGCCGCTGGGATAGAGCAGGCGGGCGCCAACGCCGCCGACGTCTTCCTGTAGTGAATACGTCAACAACGACTGCAGCCATGCTCCATCCTGAACCGTGATGTCGTCATTCATCAGGACAAGATGTTCCGTTGTCGCAGTGCGCCACAGTCGATTCATCTTGGCCGCGTAGTTGAACATCTCGCCGCTGGCTCTCTCAGTCACGACGCGGATCAGCTTGAACGGCCATTGCGTCGCGGCGTACGACGAACCATCCGGCTCGTCGTCTCCTACGATCACGGTCAGCTTCGACATGGGATAGTCGGTCGTTGCGAGGCTGTCCAGTAGCATGCGGATGAACGGGGTGCCACTCGCGCCGTCTGTCCCCTGGCGGGTAGGCACGACCAGGGTGATGTGCGGATGCTCCGTGAAGAGCCGGCTCATTTTTAAGGTGTCTGCCGTCAAGCCCTCTTCGATCGCATAAGGCGCCCTCGTATCAGCCACCCAGTGCTCCAGCACTTTGCGGCGATCGCTGGCTGAAGACCGCGCGATCGGCCCAAAAGACAAGATCTGCTCTATCCGCTCGATGGCCAGGCCGGCATCGTGCGCACGCAAGACCAGGTCAAACGCAGAGGCGCTGCCGCATCCGGCGTCCAAGCCGCCCAACTTGGAAAGCGCAGCCGCGCGGACCAGCAGTGGGAGGCCGACGTAATCCTGAACCAGGAACAGTGTGCGGTCCCACGCAGGCTTCAGAACGACACGCTGCTGCGAGTCTCCGACGGCGTGGTCGAAATAAAAGATCGAGACATCGGGTCGCTCGGCCATCGCATTGCCCACGATTCCGAAGAAGTCCGGATGAAAAAGCGTGCCGGTCGGAGTGAAAAGGAACCAATCATGTTCGACCGTCGAAGTAGGTTGCGCGCAAATGCCTCCTGACGCGTCAATTTCGAAGACCCCTATGCGGGAATTTCGGAAGTCGGGCAGAGAGAGATTTTTCAAAGCAGGAGAGGGTTGAAGGTTCAACGTGTTGCAAGCGCTCGACGGATATCCGCGCATACCGCGGCGACCGACAGGCGCTCAGCGACGCGCGCCATCGCCCGCTGACCGAACGAACCGTCGTGGTGTTCATGGGCATCGGCGGCACGCGACAACTGCCGAGCCAAATCCAGCTCGTCGACTTTCGCCCATCGGCTGCCTTTTTCATAAGCCCCCTCGGTCGTCGTCAGCGTGAACAGCGTGCAACTGACCGGAAAGCCACAGCTGCTATCGAGAAAGTCCGTGCAGCCGCCGTAATCTGTGGCGACGACCAGCTTCCCATCAGCCATGGCTTCCGCGATCGTGAGTCCAAAGCCTTCAGACGAATGAGGCGAAGCGTAGATAGCTGCGGTGTCGTTCAATCGACGCAACTCACTGCGTGACATGTTGCGGTCGATTAACTCGGCGCCGTCGGTTGCCGCCACTAGGCGGCGCAGAGCTTCGACCGCCGTGTCGGCCGCCTTGAGATGTTTTGTTTTCAGCACCAGCTTCCAACCGCGGTCCGCGAGCCGCGCTGCAGCAAACGCGCGAACCAGAGCGCCAGGATTTTTCCGGGTCAGGTAGCTGCTGCCGTCGAAGATATACAGAATCGTCTTATCGCGGTGTGCAAGGTGAGATCGCACGACTTCTTCGTCCTTGGGCGCCACCACATGTGGAATGACATGTATGGGCTTGGAAGTTATCGCTCGAAATGCGTTGGCGCAGAACTCGCTGGGCACCCAGATGGAGTCGACACGTTCGATCGCACTGTTCCAGCTCCGCGGGATGTCTTCAGTCTCCCAGACCCACAATCCCACCCGGTGCCTCGCAGCGTCGATGATTTGTCGTTGTTCGCGGGACAGCACAGACGCCCATCCTTCCGGGTTGAGGTGAACCACGGCCACGTCCGAAGGCCCGACGAAGTCGCGCACGTCAAGGGGCGGGCACAGCTGCCGGTGTACGTGAAAGGGGGCTTTTACCGGGTGGAGGTTGAGCTGGAGTCCGGTATGTCGCAGGGCGGAAATGTAGGAGCGGCCCGCTGCGCCCAGTCCGTTGTCATAGTTGAACGGGGAGATGAAGGCAAGTTTGCGAATCGTTTCGTCCCCGATGCCAGACGCTCTGACGAGCGGAGTATCGAAGTCCGGCTTGATGGGGTTCTTGGTTTCTGCGAGGGTGCGTTCGGCCAGCCCAACGTCATACCCGCGTCGGGTCAGGACCTCACGCCAATTCTCGATGTCCACTCCGTCGAAACGGTCGCGCAGCGTCATGACCTTGATGAAGGGGAAACCCAGATCGATCAGCGTCTGCCATCTGTAGATCGTCGGGTTCGACACACCAGGGCTGACAAACAGCGCGTCGCATTGCAAACCGGCCTGCTTGAGGGTGGGTGCGAGCCGAAGCTCGTACTGGTTGATGACGTCGTCCTTGTTGTCGAGCGTCTGGACGTCGAGCACGAAGCGCTGGAACGCGACCGATCGCAGCGCTGGGGCCTTCAGCGCCAGGAAGTAGCTTTGCAGATGCCAGCCAGCACGCTCGTAGTTTTCCGTCATGCCCAGCACATCCGCGGGGCTCGCATTCACACGCTTGACTACCGTGTCCAGGTCCTGCTGGTTGAACGGCCCGATCAAGCTGTCGTTGAGGAGATAAAGCACCTCGGCGTCGTAGTAGCTGCGCTCCAGCCGCAGGACGTGCGCCCAGGCGGCAAAGTCGAGGCCTTCGTTGCGCCGCACGTACAGCCCGCTGACCTGCGTCAGCAAACTCTCATCGGCTTCGAACGGCCGGTCTGCTGCGACCAGCAAAGTGACTGAAATGCCACTGAGTTGAAGGGCGTGCAAGTAGGCTGGAACGTGAGGCTTGAGCCGACCGTCCGGCGAATGGGCCACAAAAAGCGCCACTTGGCTGCTCGGAGCAGCGCTTTTGATGCAGTAAATCTCCGTCAGGTCGACTGGCCGTCCTTCCACGGCGCGGTGGCCCGGCGGAACCGGCATCCGACCCTCTGCAAGGCCAAATTGAATGAAATGGGCAAGCGGATTGATTTCAGATGCCGCCACGTCCTCGTTCATGCGGCGATAGAACGTAGTTGAGAAGCGTGGAGAGGGATCGCGCCCCTCCGCGGCACCGAATGCGACGTAATGCGTCAAGGGTGAAAGCTCAGACGCGCTGACATCCGGGTACTTCATCTTGTACCACTTGCCGTCGAACCACTGGTTCGGGTTGTAGTCGTCGTGGTCAAGGTAGTGCAGCAGTGCGATGCCGCCTTCCTGGTCGACTTCGGGATGCGTTGCACGGTAGCCGCGCTCATCGAACAGGACGTGAGGGCTGCGGCCTTCGCGCGAGCCATACACGAGGTAATGCAGCAATGCGCCACCTCCATAGGCCGCGACCTCCGGGTGCGCTCGGACGTAGTACTCGTCGTCAAACAGGCCGGATGCACGAAGCCGTTTCTGTGCACCTCGTAGTCGCCATCCGTGTTTCAACAGAACGGCCAACTTATGGGCCTTCTTGCGTAGCGTTTGCAAATTCATCGTCGAGTTGTTATGGCCAGCGGCCTTGATCTCTTCCTTGAGGAAGCGCTGCGTCAATCGCTGGCTACGATCTGGCCGTGCGCGAGATGAACGACTTTGTTGCACTCCTTGGCGATCAGGTCCGGAGAGTGGGACGCCAGAACCAGGATGCCCGACCCCGCTACGACGTCACGCATCCTTTTTTCCGCCTTCTCGGTGAATTCGGCGTCGCCCACCGACAGCCATTCGTCCATCAGCAGGATGTCGGCCTGGACACTGGTCGAGATGGAGAACGCAAGCCGCATCATCATGCCCGTCGAATAGGTGCGGACGGGCATATTGATGTACTCGCCCAACCCGCTGAATTCGACGATCTCGGGCGCCTTGCGATCGATCTCGCGCTTGCTCAGCCCCATCACCAGTCCGCGCAGCATGATGTTCTCCAAGCCAGTCGCATCGGCTTCGATGCCCAAGGCCGGATCGATCAGACTGGTAACACTGCCCTGGCGCACAAAGCGGCCGGCGGTCGGCTCGTAGACGCCGGCCAGCGTCCGCAGCAGCGTCGACTTGCCTGCGCCGTTGTGACCGACCAGGCCAAGGCGATCGCCGGCCTTGAGCTCAATGTTGATACCGCTCAGGGCTTGGACGACTGTTACGCCTGTTTCCTTGCCAAAGCGGCCACCCGTCACGGACGCGGCCAGCGTTTTCTTCAATGACGCGGCGCCGGCGCCATAAATGGGAAAGCTGACGCTGACGTCCTGGAGAGAAATGAGGGCGCTCATGGATGATGCTGTCGAGAAACAAGGGGTGGAATCAGAGCCAGTACACCACGCGGCGGCGGTATTTGCGGAACAGGAGTGCGCAAATGGCGAGGTTGGCCAACGTCCAACCCAAGATTCCCAACCAACTGTGCGCGGAGGCGACTCCGCCCATCAGTGGCGTGCGCAGCAGATCCAGCATCTGCGCAAGCGGATTCCAGAGGATGTAATGCGCGCGCCCAGGCAGGTTTTCGGGCAGCCAGAACACTGGCGTCAGGAACATCAGCATCTGCATGATGCTGGTGACGATCTGGGTGACATCGCGGTAGCGTGTACAGATGATCCCCAGCCACAGCCCCAGTGCATGGGCATTGACGATCAGCAGCGCGAAAGCGGGAAAGACCAGCAGCGCCTGCCAAGACAGGCTGATGCCTGCCCACAGCGCGACCGGGATATACAGCACGATGTGATGCCCGAACTGGATCACATTGCGCGCCAGCGTGCGCCACACGAACAGCGTGATGGGAAAATAGCCTTGCCGGAGGTAGTGCGCTGCGTGGACGAAGGAGTTGCACGAGTCCGTGATTGTGCTGGACAGAAAGCCCCAGAAAATGATACCGAGGGCCAAGTGAGGAAAGAACTTGGACAGCTCGGTCCCGAACAGGGATGCATATAGCGGCCCCATGCCACCAATCATCGCTCCCATGCTCAGCGTGAGCCACAACGGCCCGAGCATGGATCGCCTGTACCGCAGCACGATGTCGAACCAGGCCAAGGTCCACCAGATATCGGTTCTGCGAGTTCCTTCCCACCAGTCGCTCCAGGCGCTGCGATGTAGGTTGGAGTGCACTTGGCTCATGTTGGGTATGTCTTTCTAAAGGCGAGTGCCCCGCCGAATTGGAGCACCGGTTGCTAAGTGCGATGTAACGATCGCCGCGTGGGGCAACCCGCAATTTTAAGGTGGCGCATGCCTGAACCTGACCACAGGCCACCGAATGCCGATCTGATGAGTCGCTCCATCGCGAGCCGTCGCTCGTTCGTCCGGGATCGTCCGCGCGGGCGACCGCCCGAGCCCGCGCGGCCCAGAAGATGCGGCGCGAGCTTAGGAGACAATCCCCGGTTGCCGCTTATGGGCAGCCTAGCCCAGGAGGCGCGTGCCGGCTGGCTGCCACAGGCCCTTGGCTGGCAGAGCGGTACCCCGACGGTACCGCCGATCCGTATCGCTGAAACCAACGTATTTAACAATGTCATGACCACTCGTTGGCGTAAGGCCTTGCGCCGTGATCGTGCTCGCACTTCGCATCTGCCTTCGGCAGCACGGGGGCCGGCCCGAGATCGCGCCGGCACCGTCGAGGTGACGGAATGAGCGGTTTGGGCGGTGGCTTCTCGCGGCTCGCACGCATGGCCGGGTTGGTGCCGGCCGCGGTCCGGAAGGGCGGAGGGATTGGCCCCATGCTGCAGCGCATGGTCGAGATCTCTCGTGAAAAGGGCGCAAGCGGCGTGATGCGGTCGATCATGGTGCTGTTGCACGGCGACGGACCGCCGTTGATGGCCGATGCGAACCGGCCCGACCGACTCCAGTATCGCGAGTGGATCAAGCGCTACGACCAGCCCCTGGATGCGAAGGCGCGCCGGGCCGCACTCGAAGAGTTCCATGGCTGGACGGCCAACCCCAGCTTCGTCGTCGTCGTCGATGCGCGCCAGGCCGGCGAGGCACAGCTCGCTCGGGCCATGCAGTCGCTCGCCAGCCAATCCTTCGCGCAATGGCGGGGCATGGCCTTCTGCACGGAGGGCGACGCGATGCGCCAGGCTTGGCTGGCGGCTGCGACCAGAGCGCATCCGCGCATCGCCTTGGCCGCTTCGGGCGCTGCGGTCGAACTGCAGGCCGGCGAATGGCTTGCCGTGCTCGACGGGCGCGATGCCCTGGCCGCAGACGCGCTGCTGCGCCTGGCGCAAAGCCTGCAGGCGCATCCTGCGGCGCTGATGCTCTATTCGGATGAGGATCGCATCGCGGCCAACGGCGAGCGTTCCGCCGGTTATTTCAAGCCCGCCTGGAATCCCGATCTCGCGCGTTCGCAGGACTACCTGAGCCGTCTCGGCGCATTCGATGCCACATTGGTTCGGCGAGCGGGTGGCTTTCGCCTGGGCGGCGATGAATCGGCGGGATACGAGCTCGCCTTGCGCTGTGCAGACGCTGCAGCGCCCGAGGCGATCGTCCATGTGCCTTCGATGCTCTACCACCGCCATGTGGCCGATGCGACCCGGCCCGACGCGATGGACCCTGCGGAATACGCACCTGCTGGCGGAGAGTTCGCCGTGGCGGCCCATCTACGCCGCCGCGGCCTGCATGCCGATGTGGAGCGTGATGCGGCGGGCTTCCGCGTGCGCTATCGCCTGCCCGAGCCGGCGCCGCTGGTCACCCTCATCATCCCCACGCGCAACGGCCTTTCGCTGGTGCGGCAGTGCATCGACAGCATCCTGAACAGGACGGACTACCCAAACTACGAAATCGTTCTGGTCGACAACGGCTCGGACGATGCGGCGGCGCTCGCCTATTTCGAGGAGCTCAAACAGCATCCGAAGATCCGGGTCCTGCGTGACGACAGTCCTTTCAACTATTCGGCACTGAACAACCAGGCCGCCGCCATCGCGCGCGGCGAGGTCCTGGGCTTGATCAACAACGACATCGAAGTCATCTCTCCGGGCTGGCTGACGGAGATGGTGTCCATCGCCGTGCAGGAGGGTGTCGGCGCCGTGGGCGCGCGCCTCTGGTATCCCGACGGAAAGCTCCAGCATGGCGGCGTGGTTCTTGGCTACCGGCGCGGCGTGGCCGACCATGCACACCGGCACCTGGAACGGGGCGAAGCGGGCTATTTCGGCCGTGCCGCGCTGATGCAAACCTTCAGCGCCGTCACCGCTGCCTGCCTTCTGGTTCGCAAGGACCGCTTCGATGCGGTTGGCCGACTGGACGAGGAAAACCTGAAAGTCGCCTTCAACGACGTGGACTTGTGCCTGCGCTTGCGCGAGGCCGGGTACCGCAATGTGTGGACGCCATACGCCGACCTGTACCACCACGAGTCCGCGACGCGCCCTTCCGATCTGCGGCCCGAGCAGGTCGAGCGCTTCATGCGCGAGGAGCGCTTCATGTTCGACCGCTGGGGCGACCTGCTGTTCAACGATCCGGCCTACAGCCCCAATCTGACGATCGCGCAGGAAGACTTCAGCCTGGCCTGGCCGCCGCGCGTGCCAGTGGTGGGGTTCGGCCGGTGACGGCGCTCGACGTGTCGGTGGCCCTGTGCACCTGGAATGGCGCGCGCTTCCTGGCCGAGCAGGTGCGCAGCATCTGCCTGCAGACACGACCGCCTCGCGAGATCGTGCTGTCCGACGACGGGTCGTCCGACGCCAGTGTCGAAGTGGTCCGCCATACCGTTGCACGGTGCCTGCAGGAGCGGCCTGGTCTGGCCATCGACCTGCGCGTCATCGTCAACCAGCCTGCGCTGCGGGTCACCCGCAACTTCGAGCAGGCCGCGTCGGCATGCCGGGGCGCGCTGATCGCTCTGAGCGATCAGGACGATGTCTGGGTGCCCGACAAGCTCGAGCGAATCGTTGCGTTGTTCGAAGCGCGGCCCGCGCTGCTGCTCGTCCATTCGGACGCGCGGCTCGTCGACGGAGCCGGGGTGCCCCTGGGGGGCACGCTTTTCCACGCGTTGGAGACCAAAGAGAGTGAGCTGGCGCGCATCCACAGCGGGCGGGCCTTCGATGTCTACCTGCGCCGCAACCTCGTGACCGGTGCCACGGCCGTCTTCCGGCGGGAACTGCTGGACGACGCGCGGCCGTTCCCGGTGGAGTGGGTGCACGACGAATGGCTCGCGATCATCGCGTCCTCGCTGGGAGAGGTGGATGTGATCGAGGCACCGCTGATCGACTACCGCCAGCACGGCGGCAACCAGATCGGCGCGCGCCGGGACACCTTCAAGGAGAAGCTGCAGAAGGCGCTCGGTTCCCGCGGCAGCACCCATGTGAAGCGGGCAGCCAAGGCAGAACAGGTTCTGCAGCGTCTGCTCGGCTTCGGCGAGCGCATCAGCCCGCAGCGCATCGAGCAGGTGCGCGGCAAGGTGACGCACCAGAACTTTCGCGCGCATCTGCCCAAGTCGCGGCTGGCCCGCATCGGCCCGGTGCTGCGCGAGGCGGCGACCGGCCGCTACGATCTCTACGGCCGCGGTTTCCGCGGCATCGTGCGCGATCTCTTCGAGGCCGTCTGATGCCTTGATTCCGCGCCCGAGATCAGACAACTGCAACGACCACAACCAGCCATCCATGGAAAGCCCTTCCGCAGCGCACGCCACCAGTCCTTCGGGCGTGGTGGTGGTGATTCCCTACTACAACGGCGCCAGGTTCATCGAGCGCTCCCTGGCCAGCGTGTTCGCCCAGACGCTGCCTGCAGACGAAGTGGTGGTCGTCAACGATGGTTCCCGGCCGGAAGAGCGAGCCTTCCTCGACGAGATGGCGGCACGGCATCCGATCCGTATCGTCGACCAGCCCAATGGCGGACAGGGATCGGCACGCAACACAGGGGTGCGCGTCTCTGCTGCGCCTTACATCAGTTTCCTGGACCAGGACGACTTCTACCTGCCCAACCACATCCGCGACCTGCGCGAGGCCGTGCCCCAGGACGAGCCCTCGTTCGGCTTCGTCTATGCCGACCTCGCCGAGGCCGAGGGCGACGGTCTGATCGTGCGCTGGGGCATGGTGAAGGAGCATGCCGAACATCCCAAGCGGAACCTGCACCGCATGCTGCGCGACGACCTGTTCATCCTGCCCTCGGCCTCGCTGATCGGGCGGCGGGCGTTCGAGGCCGTGGGCGGCTTCGACACGCAGTTCATGGGCTACGAAGACGACGACCTGTTTCTGCGCCTTTTCCGGGCCGGCTTCACCAACCACTTCCTGGACAAGGTCGTCACCGTCTGGTGCATCCACACCGCCAGTACATCGTTCGACATCCGGATGGTGCGCAGCCGCTTCAAGTACTTCAGGAAGCTCGTCACCGAGTACCCCGACCAGCCGCGCTTTCGGCGCTTCTTCCTGCGCGAGTGCTTCATCCCGCGCTTCGGTCGCTATTTCATCGATCATGTGATCGAGGCCGTGAAGGCCGACGATGCCAACCGCGCGGAGATGAGCGCCATCCTGGCGGAGTACGCCGCCATCGTGCTGGCCAATCCCGCAGTGGGCCGCAAGTACAAGCTCAAGTTGCGCGCGATCGTGTTCATGGTGGAGCACAGTCCGCCGTGGCTCATCCGCGGGATCGGCTCCTTCACGCGCCTGCCGGGCGTGCGCTGGATGCGTTCACTGCTGGGTTGAGTCGGCGCGAGCGCTCCGCAGCCAGTAGCGCCAGAAGGCTGCCGAGCTCCACACCTTGAGCAGGCTCGTGATGTGCCAGTACAGATGCCGGCGGCTCGTGCGGCTGGCGCGCTGGGCCTCGTGGTGCGCCAGCAGGTCCTCGCCCACCTGCAGCCGCCAGCCCGCGAGCGCAAGGCGGGCGCAGATGTCGAAGTCCTCGCCATACATGAAGAAGCGTTCGTCGAAGCCCTGCACGCTTGCATAGGCCTCGGCGCGGAACAGCATGAACAGACCCGGCACCCAGGCGGGGGCCGCCGGGACCGTGTAGCCCGGCTGGCGGCGGCGCAGGATCTCCAGCGGCGTCAGCACGCGGCGGTGCTGTTCGGGCGCGGCCTTGCCCGGCTCCAGGATGCGCGGCGTGAGCAGGCCCGCATCGGGCCGCGCCTGCGCCAGCAGCGGCGCCAGGACGTCGCGGTCGAAGCGGATGTCGGGGTTGAGCACCAGGAACCAGGGCGTAGCGCAGCGGCGGAAGGCCTGGTTGTTGTTGGCGCCGAAGCCCATCGGCTGCGGGTTGTCGATGCGCTCGACGGGGAAGGACCATCGGCGACCGGCGAGCAGGTCGGCCTCCGGGATGTTGACTGTGAGCACCACCTTGTCGACAAGGCTCGCGCTGAAGGCGTCGAGCTGGTCGAGCAGCGGGAGGATCAGCGCCAGCTGCCCATGGCTCACGATCGACACGGTGATGGGCAGGCGCTCGATCGTCGTCACAGGCATGGTCTAATTTCGAGCGGGAATTCTAGGGTTCCCGCTCCCCACCCATGATTGCCCTGATCGTCATCAGTTTCCTGGCTTCGGCCATCGCCGTGCTCGTGTTCATGCGCCGCGCGCGGCGCCATGCGCGGCGCTACGCGGCCGACATGCCACAGCGCTTCCACAAGGGGCACATCCCGCGCCTGGGCGGTGCCGGCATCCTCATCGGCATGGGCCTGGCCTGGCTGGCCGCCGGCGTGACGGGCAACGACCCGTTCAACGTCGGCTGGCCCTTCAAGGTGTCGGCGCTGACCCTGCTGTGTATCGCGCCGGCCGTGCTCGGCGGCATCGCCGAGGACGTGACGCAGAAAGTGCCGGTGCGCGTGCGCCTGGGGCTCACGGCCTGTTCCGCCGTGCTGCTGTGCTGGTACCTGCAGATCGGCGTGCACCGCCTGGGTTACTACCCCATCGACCAGTGGTTGCAGTCGATGCCCTATGTGGCCGCGTTCATTGCCGTGCTGGCGATCACCGGGCTGCCACATGCGTTCAACATCATCGACGGCTACAACGGCCTGGCCGGCACGGTGGCCGTGCTGGTGTGCGTGGCCATCACGCACGTGGCGCTGCAACTGGGCGACCGGCAGCTCGCGGGCATGGTGGTGTGCCTGGTGGGAGCGACCCTGGGCTTCCTTCTATGGAACTACCCGCGCGGCAAGATCTTCGCGGGCGACGGCGGCGCCTACGTCTGGGGCATGGTCATCGCGGTGGCCTGCGTGACGCTGGTGCAGCGGCACCGGGCCGTGTCGCCCTGGTTCCCCATGCTGCTGCTGATCTACCCGGTGTGGGAAACGCTTTTCTCCATCTATCGCAAGCTGGCGCGCGGCCAGTCGCCGGGCATGGCCGATGCCCTGCATTTCCACCAGCTGATCTTCCGCCGTATCGTGCGCGTGGCCTTCGAGGACAGCGAGGCGCGCCAGCTGCTGGCCCGCAACAACCGCACCTCGCCCTACCTGTGGATCTTTGCGGCCATGTCGATCGTGCCGGCGGTGCTGTTCTGGAACCGCACCCTGGTGCTGGCGCTGTTCTGCCTGCTGTTCGTGGTGACCTACGTCGTCGCGTACCTGATGATCGTGCGCTTCAAGGTGCCGCGCTGGCTGAGGCCCTGAGCTGTCCTGGCTGCCGCGGCGGCACGCCTGCGGCACAATTTCTCCACTTCCTCTATCGATCGTTGCGAGCTCGTCCATGACCGATCCCGTCCTCCACATTCCGCCGCGCGACAAGGCCGAGATCCTGGCCCAGGCGCTGCCGTACATCCGCAAGTTCCATGGCAAGACCATGGTCATCAAGTACGGCGGCAACGCCATGACCGACCCGGCGCTGCAGGCCGACTTCGCCGAGGACGTGGTCCTGCTGAAGCTGGTGGGCATCAATCCGGTGGTGGTGCATGGCGGCGGCCCGCAGATCGAGGCTGCCCTCAAGCGCCTGGGCAAGACGGGCCAGTTCATCCAGGGCATGCGCGTGACCGACGCCGAGACCATGGAGGTCGTCGAATGGGTGTTGGCCGGTGAGGTGCAGCAGGACATCGTGGGCCTGATCAACCAGGCCGGTGGCAAGGCCGTTGGCCTGACGGGCCGCGACGGCGGCCTGATCCGTGCGCAGAAGCTCAAGATGGCCGACCGCAACGACCCCAGCGTGATGCACGACGTCGGCCAGGTGGGCGACATCGTCGCCATCGATCCGGGCGTGGTGCAGGCGCTGCAGGACGACGCCTTCATCCCCGTCGTCAGCCCCATCGGCTTCGGCGAGGAGAACGAGAGCTACAACATCAACGCCGACGTGGTGGCCGGCAAGCTCGCCACGGTGCTCAAGGCCGAGAAGCTGGTGTTGCTGACCAACACGCCCGGCGTACTCGACAAGAGCGGCAAGCTGCTCACCAACCTGAGCGCGCGCGAAATCGACGAGCTGTTCGCCGACGGCACCATCTCCGGCGGCATGCTGCCCAAGATCGAAGGCGCGCTCGACGCGGCCAAGAGCGGCGTCAATGCGGTGCACATCATCGACGGCCGCGTGCCGCACGCGATGCTGCTGGAAATCCTCACGGACCAGGCCTACGGCACGATGATCCGGGCGCGCTGAGCATCGCCTGCCACTGCGAAAAGCTAAGTTTCAGCTTAGCAATTTCTTTGGAAAAACGGGGCTTTGACGCCCGTCCATACTGCGCGAGGCGCTCCTGAATTCATAGCAAACCGGGTGCTTCGCGGCAGACCGCTCAGGCGTAGCCGGACGGGTTGCCCTGCTGCCAGCGCCAGCTGTCCGAGCACATCGCGTCCAGTCCGCGGCGGGCCTTCCATCCCAGCACCCGCTCGGCCAGCGAAGGGTCGGCCCAGTAGGCCGGCACGTCGCCCGGGCGCCGCGGGCCCACTTCGTAGGCGATGGGCCGGGCGGCGGCGCGCTCGAAGGCCTGCACCACCTGCAGCACCGACAGGCCGATGCCCGTGCCCAGATTCAGCGTCAGCAGGCCGGGCGCCGCCTGCGCCCGACGCAGCGCCGCCACATGGCCCTCGGCCAGGTCCATCACATGGACATAGTCGCGCACACCGGTGCCGTCCGGTGTTGGGTAGTCGCCGCCATGCACCACCAGACGGTCGCGCAGGCCCACCGCCACCTGGCACACGAAAGGCATGAGGTTGTTGGGCTTGCCTTGGGGGTGCTCGCCGATCAGTCCGCTCTCGTGCGCGCCCACCGGGTTGAAGTAGCGCAGCAGCGCGATGCGCCACGCCGGGCGTGCGGCCTGCCAGTCGGCCAGCGTTTCCTCGACGATCCGCTTGGATCGGCCGTAGGGGTTCGCGGGGCGGCAGGGCGCGTCTTCGGGAATTGGCGAATGCTCGGGGTCGCCGTAGACCGTGGCGGAGGAGGAGAACACCAGCGTCTGCACCCCGGCTGCCTCCATGGCCCGTGCCAGTACCCAGGTGCCGTGCACGTTGGTGTCGTAGTAGCCCAGGGGGTCGGCCACCGAATCGCCCACCGCCTTGAGGCCTGCGAAGTGGATGACTCCGGCGATGCGATGTTCGGCGAACACGCGATCGAGCAGCGCACGGTCGCGCACGTCGCCTTCGATCCAGCCAGGACGCTGGCCGGTGATGCGTTCCAGCCGGTCGAGCACCCGGACGTCGCTGTTGCACAGGTTGTCGAGCACCAGCGGGCTGTAACCGGCGGCGCTCAGGGCGACACAGGTGTGGCTGCCGATGAAACCAGCGCCGCCGGTGACCAGGATGATGTCGCTCATGGACGGGGTTCCTCACGAAGGAGCGCGTTGTTGCGTACTGACACCAATATCGTCCATTTCATGGCGCTGCGGTTAAGGTCGCTCTTCAAGTGGGTGTCTACTCACCTAGTTGTATATGGCAGAATCATTTATTTACAAAATTGGTTGCGTTCATGCAAAACGACGACACCCGTACGCTGAACACAGGCGATGACGACGGCAAGGCCGCCGTGGCCGAGCCGGCGGCTGCGCCCGTGCGCAAGCGTCCCAAGCCGGGCGAGCGTCGGGTCCAGATCCTCCAGGCGCTGGCCGCGATGCTGGAACAGCCAGGCGCGGAACGTGTGACGACCGCTGCGCTGGCGGCCCGGCTCGACGTCAGCGAGGCGGCCCTGTATCGCCACTTTGCGAGCAAGGCCCAGATGTTCGAGGGGCTGATCGACTTCATCGAGCAGAGCGTCTTCAGCCTCATCCACCAGATCACCGAGCGCGACGAACCGGGGCGCGAGCAGGCATCGCGCATCGTTGCCATGCTGGTGCAGTTCGCCGAAAAGAACCCGGGCATGACCCGCGTGATGGTGGGCGATGCGCTGGTGTTCGAGAACGAGCGCCTGCAGCAGCGCATGAACCTGTTCTTCGACAAGTTCGAGGCGGCGCTGCGCCAGGCCCTGCGCGGCGTGGCGTCGCAGGAAGGCTCGGCCACGCCGACCGTCGATGCCCAGGTGCGTGCCGCCACGCTCACCGCCTTCGTCGTGGGCCACCTGCAGCGCTTCGCGCGCTCGGGATTCAAGCGCCTGCCCTCGGAGCACCTCGAGGCCGGCATCGCCCTCATGCTCTGAGCCGTTGCACGGTACGCTCTGCTCTCATTTTCATAGCTGTAGGCGCCCGAAGGGCGGGCGCTGTGGCCACTTTTCTCTCTGAGATCGTCGAGCCGGCCTCGCCGCTGTTCGGCCGTGCGGGTGCTGGAAGCCGATTCGGCCTTGGAAATCAGCTGCCGACCGCGACGCCCACCTTGGCACCGGCAGCCACGATCTCGGCCCAGGTGGCGTCGTCCAGCCAGATGCCCTCGCGCTCGCGCGCCGCGCGCGCCCGACGCTCGGGCTCGCCGGCGATCAGCACGCCCTCGGCATCGGCGCCCGGCGGGCTCTGCTTCAACCAGTCGACAAACGCCGTCGCTTCGGCCTCGAAGCTCGCCTGCGTGCCGAGTTTGGCCGGATCGATCAGCACCGTGAGCATGCCGTTGTAGACCGAGCGTGCGGTGTCCGCCGGCCGGTGCCAGGTGCCGCCTCCGGTCAGCGCGCCGCCGAGGAGTTCGCAGGCCACCGCCATGCCGTAGCCCTTGTGTTCGCCGAAGGTCATCAGCGCGCCGAAGAGGCCGTTGGACTGCGGCACCACGACCACGCCGGGGTCGGTGGTCGGGCGGCCATGCTCGTCGATCAGCGTCCCTTCGGGCACGTGCTCGCCCTTGTTGTGGGCCACGCGCATCTTTCCTTGCGCGACACGGCTGGTTGCGAAATCGAGGATGAAATGCTCGCCCCCATGCGCCCCCACTGCGTGTGGGTCGCTGCCCCCCGCGGGGGCTGCCCCGCCTTGGGGCAGCCCGGGGGCGGGGCGGCTCCGCCCCGGCAGCGGCACGCCGATGCAGCAGGGATTCGTGCCGAAGCGCCCGTCGCCGCCGCCCCAGGGCGCGACCACGGGCCGCGAGAGCACGTTCACGAAATGCAGCGACACCAGGCCCTGTGCCACGGCCATCTCGGCGAAGTGCCCGATGCGCCCCAGGTGGTGCGCGTGGGCCAGCGTGAAGATGCAACTGCCGGTTTCTTTCGCGCGGGCAATGCCCCGTTCCATCGCCTGGACGCCGACGATCTGGCCGTAGCCACGTTGCCCGTCCATCGCCATCAGCGAGCCGGCGTCGAGGTTCACCCTCATGGCGGCGTTGGGCACCAGCCCACCTTCGGCCACCGCGTCGACATAGCGCGGCACCATGCCCACGCCGTGCGAATCGTGGCCGCTCAGGTTGGCCATCACGAGGTTGTCGGCCACCTGTGCGGCTTCGGCCGGCGTGCTGCCGGCTGCTATCAAAATATGAGCTACTTGCGCGCGAAGGACGGGCGCTGCGAGGGTTTTTGGCATAGGTCGTTGTCGATCTTGAATACGGACATCGGAACGCGAAGGGCGCGAAGATTTCGCGAAGGACGCAAAAGGCAGAGATGTTTTCAGTGGTCTTTTTCGCGACCTTCGCGCAACTTTCGCGCCCTTCGCGTACGGCTGTCCGGCTTCGATTTCACATCACCGCGCCCACCTGCCACGGCACGAACTCGTTCTGCCCGTAGCCGTGCTGCTCGCTCTTGCTGCGCTGGCCCGACGCCGTGGCGAGCACCAGCTCGAAGATGCGCTGGCCCATGTCCTGGATCGAGGCGGTGCCGTCGACGATCTCGCCGCAGTTGATGTCCATGTCCTCTTCCTGCCGCTTCCACAGCGCCGAATTGGTCGCCAGCTTGAGCGAGGGCGAGGGCGCACAGCCATACGCCGAGCCGCGGCCGGTGGTGAAGCAGATCAGGTTGGCGCCGCCCGCCACCTGGCCCGTGGCGCTCACCGGGTCGTAGCCCGGCGTGTCCATGTAGACGAAGCCGTGCGCCGTCACCGGCTCGGCGTATTCGTACACCGCCTCCAGGTTGCTCGTGCCGCCCTTGGCGACGGCGCCCAGCGACTTCTCGAGGATGGTGGTCAGCCCGCCCGCCTTGTTGCCCGGCGAGGGGTTGTTGTTCATCTCGCCCTGGTTGACGGCGGTGTAGTTCTCCCACCAGTGGATGCGCTCGACCAGCTTGTCGCCCACCTCGCGCCGCACCGCGCGGCGGGTGAGCAAATGCTCGGCGCCGTAGACCTCGGGCGTCTCGCTCAGGATGGCCGTGCCGCCGTGCGCGACGAGCAGGTCGACCGCCGCGCCCAGCGCCGGGTTGGCACTGATCCCCGAATACCCGTCGGAGCCGCCGCACTGCAGGCCGATCGTGATATGTGCCGCGCTGCAGGGCTCGCGCACCGCCGCGTTGGCGCGTGGCAGCATCTCCTCGATCAGCGCGATGCCTTTCTCAACCGTCTTGCGCGTGCCGCCCGTGTCCTGGATGTTGAAGGTGCGGAAGTTCTCACCCTCGGCAAGATGGCCCGTGGCCAGCCAGGCGTTGATCTGGTTGGCCTCGCAGCCCAGGCCCACCACCAGCACACCGGCAAAGTTGGCGTGCGTGGCGTAGCCCGTCAGCGTGCGTTCGAGGATCTTCATGCCCAGCCCCTGCGCGTCCATGCCGCAGCCGGTGCCATGGGTGAGCGCGACCACGCCGTCCACGTTCGGGTAAGCCGCCAGCGCCGTCGGGTTCGTCCGGCGCGAGAAGTGGTCGGCGATGGCGCGCGCCGCCGTGGCCGAACAGTTCACGCTGGTCAGCACGCCGATGTAGTTGCGCGTCGCGACCCGGCCGTCGGCGCGCTTGATGCCCATGAAGGAGGCCTCGCGCCGCGCGGGCACCGGCTTCACGTCGGCACCGAAGGCGTAGTCGCGGGCGAAGTCGCCCTTGTCGGGCCCCATGTCGAGGTTGTGCGTGTGGACGTGCTCGCCGGCCGCGATGGGCCGGCTCGCGAAGCCGATGATCTGGTTGTACCGGCGCACGGGCTCGCCGGTGGCGATGGCACGCACCGCGACCTTGTGGCCCGCGGGGATCAAGCCCCGCACGGGGACGTTCTCGACGGTGGTGCCGCCGACGAGCTGGCTGCGGGCGATCAGCACGTCGTCGGCCGGATGCAGACGGATGAAGGGGGTCATGGGAGCCTCGGGAAAATGGTCGTGGGGATCGAAGGCGTCCCCGGAATGGCGCGCGCCGACGCCGACACGCCGCGTCGGCATCGGCGTGCGTGCCCGAACGTCCCTGGCGGGCTCAGCCCAGGTCGAGCAGGGGCGAGAGTGCCGCCAGGAAGGCGGCCAGGCGCAGGCCCAGTGCGATCGCGCTCAGCGTCGGATTGGCGTAGCCGCCGGTCGGGAAAACCGACGCGCCAGCCACGAAGAGGTTGTCGACGCCGTGCACCTGGCAGTTGGCATCCACCACGCCCTGCTTGGGGTCGGCGTGCATGCGCGTAGTGCCCATCGGATGGTGCGATGAGGGGATGCCGGGCGGTTTCTCCGGATCGAAGTGGTAGCGGCCGAGGCCGGCCTCCTGCGACAGGCGGCCGAACAGCTGCCGGCTGCGCACGAAGCGGTCCTGGTCCTGCGGCCGCCAGCTGAATTCGTAGCGCAGGCGGCGCTGGCCGAGGGCGTCTCGGCTGTCGCCCAGCACCACGCGGTTGTCGGGGTGGGGATACTGCTCGACCTGGTTGACCACCTCGATGTGATCCACGAAGGTGCGGCTCTTGTGGGGCACCTGAGACCACCCGCCGCGGCCGATCGACGAGAGAACGCCTGGCTGCGCATAGAAGCGGTAGAGGTGCTGGACGATGGAGAAGGGGTCCCTCGCTATGGACGCCAGCTTGCCGCCCAGCGTGGGCGGCGGAGCGAAGCGCGACTGCCCCGTGACCAGCGAACGGAAGCTGTTGACCGCGGGCGACAGGCTCGTCGCGTCCAGCGGGAAGAGCAGGAAGCTCATGTTCAGCACATCGTGGCGGCGTATCGCCTCCGGCGTGAAACCGAGCTTGGCCATGTAGCCCACGCCGCCCGTGGCGCGCAGGTCGTACAGACCCAGGCGGTCGTACATGGCGCGGCTGCTCGGCACGATGTGGCTCGAATGGTCCTGCGGATGGTCCATCAGGTAGCGGCCGAGCACGTCGTGCCGGTTGCCCACGCCCGCCGGGTTGCTGCCGTTGGACAGCAGCATCAGCCGTGCGTTCTCGATGGCGCCCGTCGCCAGGACGTAGCTGCGCGCCACCACGCGGAAACGGCGGCCGTTCAGGCAGCCGACCTGCAGGGCCTTCACGTGGCTGTCGTCCTCGGAGGTCGCCAGTTCCAGCGCAGTGGTGTGCAGCAGCACCTTCACCCGGCCGGAACGCGCCAGGATGCCCTGCGACTTGCCGAAGAAGCGGTTCGACGGCCCGAACTGGAACATCGTCGTCTGCAACTCGCCGCTGACGCTGTCCAGGCAGGGCAGCTCGGGTGTCGCCTGCGAACTGCCGTCGTAGGCGAATTCGCCCAACTCGCACACCGCCTGCGCACTTTCGTACCAGGGCTTGAGCTCGTTGAGGCCCAAGGGCCAGCCGCTGTGCGGGATCTCGGGCCGCGCTTCCAGGTCGATCGCGTCGAAGGGGACGTAGCGTACGCCGATCGTCGGCCGGTCGTAGACGATGGACCAGGCATTCGACAGGCCGCCGAACTGCCGGGTGCGGATGACATGGGGGTCGACCGCGCGGTCGCCGCCCAGTTCGGCACGGCACAGCTCGTGTTCCGCCGCGTCGTACTCGAGCCCACCACTTTCCACCACGCAGACCGTCAGGCCGCGCGCTGCCAGATCCTCCGCCATGGAGAGGCCCACGGGGCCGGACCCGACGATGCACACGTCGGCGCTGAACGCCGTACCCGGCGGCACAGTGCGCCCGTCGGTAAACCCCGGTGGAAGTTGCTTCACGATTGCGCCCCTCGATGCGCCACCCCGCCAATCCCATGACGGCGGAATGTAAGAATTTTAGGCTCACATGTATCGGCATGTGAATACTACTTTTGGAGGCGTGAGGGGGCGGCGTCAAGTCAGGTATTGGTCAGTAAAACATTTTCGGTACCCAGAGCACCATCTTCGGCAGGTAGGTGATGGCCACCAGGCTCAGCAGCAGCGGCACCAGCCAGGGCAGGATGGCCATCGTCGTGCGCTCGAAGCTCAGTCCCGCCACGCGCGCCAGTACGAAGAGCACCATACCCATCGGTGGATGCAGCAGGCCGATCATGAGGTTCAGCACCATCACCAGTCCGAAGTGGATCGGGTCCACGCCCAACTGCGTGGCGATGGGCAACAGGATGGGCACCAGGATCGTGATCGCGGCCGTGGGCTCCAGGAAGCAGCCGACGAAGAGCATCAGCAGGTTGGCCAGCAGCAGGAAGACCCAGGCCTCCTTGGTGAAGCCCAGCACCCAGGCGGCGATGTCGGTGGTCACGCCGGTGGCGGTGAGCATCCAGCCGAAGATGGAGGCCGCAGCGACGATGAAGAGCACCGTGCTGGTGGTCTCGATGGTGTCGAGGCAGACCTTGATGAACATCTTCCACGACAGCGTGCGGTACCACGCGAAGCCGAGGATCATGGCCCATGCGCAGGCGGCAATCGCGCCCTCGGTGGGCGTGAACAGGCCGGTCGTCATGCCGCCGATGAGCAGCACCGGCGTCATGATTGGCAGCAGCGCCTCGAAGCGGAAGATCCTGTCGAGCACGAAGAGCGAGGCCAGCCCGACGAAGACCGACAGCTGCGCGGGCGCACCCAGCTTGTCGACCACCACCCACAGCAGCAGGGGCCAGCCGACCACCACGGCCAGTTCCATCAGCGCCTTGAACAGGCGCGTGCGCGAGAACTTGATGTCCGCGCCCCACTTGTTCTTGTGGGCATAGTAGGCCACCGTCAGCATCATCAGGATCGCCATGAGCGCGCCGGGCAGGATGCCGGCGAGAAAGAGCGCGCCCACCGAGACGTTGGCCATCATTCCGTAGATCACGAAGGGCAGGCTCGGCGGGATGATCGGGCCCAGCGTGGCCGATGCAGCCGTCACGCCGACGGCGAACTCGGTCGAGTAGCCATGCTCCTTCATCGCCTTGATCTCGATGGTGCCCAGGCCGGCCGCGTCGGCAATGGCCGTGCCGCTCATCCCAGCGAAGATGACCGAGCCAAGCACGTTCACGTGCCCCAGCCCGCCCTTGAGCCAGCCCACCAGCGCCAGCGCGAAGTTGTAGATGCGCGTGGTGATGCCGGCGTTGTTCATCAGGTTGCCGGCGAGGATGAAGAAGGGCACGGCCAGCAGCGGAAAGCTGTCGATACCGCTCACCATGCGGTGGATGACGACGAAGGGCGGCAGGTTGCCGCTGATCAGGATGTAGACCAGCGAGGCGCCGGCCATGGCGATGGCCACGGGCACGCCCGCGCCCATGAAAACGAGGAAGATGATCTTCAGCATGGGGTGTCCGGTAGGAGGATCAACGGTCGTCGAGCGTCGACTCGGGCTTCTCGAGCACGCTGTAGCCGCGCCGCCAGTGGATGCGCGCCACCTGGATCGAGCGCCAGCACATGGCCGCGAAGCCGAAGAGGCACATGGCGTAGACGATGTTCATCGGCGCATCGACGATCGTCATGCGCGTCTGGTTGCCGATCTTGAGCATCATCTGCACCGTCATCACCACCGCGGCCGCGAAGAAGGCGATGCGCAGGACGTCGACGATGCGCGACATCCAGCGTCCCATCGCGGCCGGCATGTAGCGGTAGAAGAAGTCGACCTGGATCGCGAGGTTCTTCGACACCCCGATCGCCGCGCCGATGAACACCACACCGATCAGCATGTAGCGCGCCACCTCCTCGGTCCAGGCGGCCGAGTCGTTCATCACATAGCGCGTGACGAACTGGTAGAACACCGTCAGTCCGAGCAGCCAGAACAGCGCCAGCGCGATCCACCCCTCGGTGATCGTGCCCGACAGGTCGACCACCTCGTCTTCCGCATTGAAGTTGCCTTCGTCGTCGATGATCTTTTCATCGCTCATGGGTGTGTGTCTCCTTGTTTGGCGGAAATGCCCCGGTCGTTGAAGACGGCGGGGCTTGTTCGCGTGCACCCGCGGAACCGGCTTTGCCGGGCCGGCGGGTGCGCCCCCTGGGGGGTATCGGACGGCCACACGGAGTGAGGCCGTCCAAACGGGGGGAGCTATTTGATCGCGATGATCCGGTCGTAGTCCTGCTGCCGGTAACCGTGGTCGGTGGGCTTGGTGGCCTTGAGCACCGCCTCGCGGAAGGCGTTCTTGTCGACCGTGATGACGTTGTTGCCTTTCTTCTTGAACTCCTCGACCAGGCGGGCCTCGGAGGCGATGATTTCGCGCCCCGTTTTCTCGGCGGCCTCTTCCATCACATCGCCGAAGATCTTCTTGTCGTCCGCCGAGAGCTTGCCCCACAGCTGCCCCGACACCACCGTGAGCAGCGAGTCGACGATGTGGCCGGTGAGCGAGATGTTCTTCTGCACCTCGAAGAACTTCTTCGCCTCGATGGTGGGCAGCGGGTTCTCCTGCGCATCGACGGTGCCGTTCTGCAGCGCCAGGTACACCTCGGCGAAGGCGATCGGCGTGGCGTTGGCGCCCAGCGCCTTCGGGAAGGCCAGGTAGGCTGGCGCGTCGGGCACGCGGATCTTCAGGCCCTTCATGTCCTCGGGCTTGTTGACCGGCTTGGCCGCGCTGGAGGTCACATGGCGCGCGCCGTAGTAGTTCAGCGCCGTGATGTGGTTGCCCGTCTTGTCGTCGTAGCCCTTGGCCAGTTCCTTGAAGACGTCGCTCTTCGCGTACTTCAGCTGGTGCTCGGCGTCGCGGAAGATGAAGGGGAAGTACGACACGGCCAGCGGCGGGTAGCTGCGCCCTGCGAAGCTCGCGCCGGTGAGCACGATGTCGACCGTGCCGAGGGTCAGGCCCTGGTTGATGTCGGCCTCCTTGCCGAGGCTGGAGGCGGGGAACACCTGGATGTCGTACTTGCCGTTGGTGCGCTTCTTGATCTCGTCGGCCGCCCACACCGAGTACTTGTGGAAGGGCTCGGAGGTCTCGTAGACGTGCGCCCATTTGAGCTTGGTTTGCGCCTGTGCCGTGCCAAAAGTGGCCGCGGCGCCCGCCATCAGGGCGCAGGCAGCTATGGTTTTTATAGCGTTTCGCTTGTTCGTCATGTCCGTCGTCTCCTCGTGGTGGTGGGTGCTGGCGCTCAGGAAGCCTTCGCGCGGCGCCAGCTCGCGCTGAATCGTTGGTGCGACTTGTCCATGTGCTCGTGCATCGCCGCGCGCGCGGCTGCAGCGTCGCGTGCAGCGATGGCGTCACGGATAGCCTCGTGCTCCGCGATGGCCGAACGCCAGGACTTCACGGTCTCGAAATAGCCGCCCAGGCGCGTGAAGATCGGTCCCTTGCGCGAGTCCCAGAAGCCCTGCACCGTCTCGGCCAGCACGACGTTGTCGCAGGCCTCGACGATCGCAACGTGGAAGGCGCGATCGCCCTCCAGGGGCATGGTGTTGCGGTCGGCCAGCTCGCGCATGGTCGCGATGGCCCGGTCGATCGCGTCCAGGTGGGTGCGCTTGCGCTGCAGCGCAGCAATGGCCGCGGTCTCGCCCTCCACCACGCGGCGCGCACGGATGAGTTCCAGCGGGCCCCATTCGGTCTCGGCCACGGGGGCGCTTGAGCGGTGGCTGCGGTCCAGCACATAGACGCCCGAGCCGGTGCGCACCTCGACCCAGCCCTCGACCTCGAGCGCGATCAGCGCCTCGCGCACCGAGGGCCGGCTCACGCCCAGGTGCTTCGACAGGTCGCGTTCGGCGGGGAGCCGGTCGCCCACGGCGAACTCGCCCTTCGCGATGAGGGTGCGCAACTGGTCCGCGATCTGCCGGTACAGGCGTTGGGGTTCGACGGTCTGCAGCGGCACGGCGGGAGGAAGGGGAGGGATTGCGGGTTGTCCTGAATTGGACAAGTGGTCAGGCCAATTCAGAATACGATGCGCCGCGTCGCAGCCCCATCGGGCCTAACCCCAAGCGGCGGCCTCTTCTTTTCAGCGACCTCGACGGAGACACATCCCATGCGACTCAAGGGCAAGACCGCGCTGGTCACGGCAGCGGGCCAGGGCATCGGCCACGCCAGCGCGATGGCCATGGCGGCCGAAGGGGCCGAGGTCTGGGCCACCGACGTCAACGAGTCGCTGCTCGCGCGCTACGCCGGCGTCGCCAACGTGCGCACCGCACGGCTCGACGTGCTCGACAAGGCCGCCGTCGATGCACTCGTCGGCGGGCTGCCGCAGCTCGATGTGCTCTTCAACTGCGCGGGCGTCGTGCACAACGGCACGGTGCAGCAGGCCAGCGATGCCGACCTGGACTTCGCCTTTCGCCTCAACGTGCGCGCGCAGATGTGGACCATCCAGGCCGCGCTGCCCGGCATGCTGAAGGCCGGGCGCGGCAGCATCATCAACATGGCGAGCGTGTGCTCCAGCATGAAGGGGCTGCCCAACCGCTTCGTCTACGGCACCACCAAGGCTGCGGTGCTGGGCCTGACCAAGAGCGTGGCCGCCGACTACGTGGCTCGGGGCATCCGCTGCAATGCCGTGTGTCCCGGTACGGTCGACACGCCTTCGCTCGGCGAACGCATCAACGCGAATGCCGACCCGGCGGCCGCGCGCCAGGCCTTCGTCGCGCGCCAGCCGATGGGACGGCTCGCGCAGGCCGAGGAAATCGCGCCTGTCGTGGTGTTCCTCGCCAGCGACGAGTCGGTGTTCGCCACCGGCCAGGCCTTCACGGTCGACGGCGGCATCACCATCTAGCGCGGCACATGCAGCTCGTGTCCGAGCGACACTCAGCGCCGTCTCCTTCACTCTCCACAGGAACCCAAAACCCATGAAACTCGTCCGCTATGGCAACCCCGGCAAGGAAAAGCCCGGCCTGATCGACGCCGAAGGCAAGCTGCGCGACCTGAGCGCAGTGGTGCCCGACATCGGCACCGCGCAGCTCGGTGAGGCGGCACTGGCCAAGCTGCGCAAGCTCAAGACCGACAAGCTGCCGCTGGTGCGTGGCAAGCCGCGCTTCGGCTGCCCGGTGGCGGGTGTGGGCAAGTTCGTCGCCATCGGCCTGAACTTCGCCGACCACGCCGCCGAGTCCGGCGCGCCGATCCCCAAGGAGCCGATCGTCTTCATGAAGGCGACCACCTGCATCCAGGGTGCCAACGACCCGGTGATGCTGCCCAAGGGCTCGACCAAGACCGACTGGGAAGTCGAGCTGGGCGTGGTGATCGGCACGCGGGCGCGTTACGTCTCGCAGAAGGACGCGCTCGACTTCGTCGCCGGCTACGCCGTGGTCAACGACGTCAGCGAACGCGAATTCCAGATGGAGCGCGGCCCGCAGTGGGACAAGGGCAAGGGCTGCGACACCTTCGGCCCGATCGGCCCGTGGCTGGTCACGCGAGACGAGGTGCCCAACCCCCAGAAGCTGGGCATGTGGCTCGACCTCAACGGCAAGCGCATGCAGACCGGCAACACCAGGACCATGATCTTCGGCGTGGCCAAGCTGGTCAGCTACGTGAGCCAGTTCATGACGCTGGAGCCGGGCGACGTGATCACCACCGGCACGCCGCCGGGCGTGGGCCTGGGCATGAAGCCGCCGCTGTACCTGAAGAAGGGCGACGTGATGACCCTGGGCATCGACGGCCTGGGCGAGCAGCACCAGGACGTGGTGGCGTTCAAGCTCTGATCGGTTGCAGGTGCCGCTGCGGCCTCAGCGCAGCAGCTGCACCAAGGCGTCGTATACCCAGCGCACGCGCGCCGGCACCGGCGCGCGCTGGGCGCGGTAGACGTAGATCGGCCAGGGCGGCGGCGCAGCGCTCTCCAGTGCCGGCACGAGCGCGCCGCTAGCGATGAGCGGCTCGGCCAGCGCGCCGATGAGCTGGCCGAAGCCCAGGCCCGCGCCCGACGCACCGACCGGCTTGACGCGGTCGTCGCCGAGATCCGCGGGGCGGGCGGCGAGGCCATCGCCGTGGCCACCGACGTCGCGAAGCGCGCCGACCTCGAGCGCCTGGTCGCCACCACGGTCGAGGCCTTCGGCCGCGTCGATGTGCTGGTCAACAACGCTGGCGTGATGCCGCTCTCGCGCCTGGACAAGCTCAAGGTCGACGAATGGGACCGCACCATCGACGTCAACAACAAGGGCGTGCTCTACGGCATCGCCGCCGTGCTGCCGCGCACGCAGGCGCAGGGCAGCGGCCACATCGTCAACATCGCCTCGATCGCGGGGCACAAGGTGTTCACGCCCATCGGCACGGTGTACAGCGCCACCAAGCATGCGGTGCGGGCTATCTCCGAAGGGCTGCGCGTCGAGGTCGGCGGCAGCGGCGTGCGCGTCACGGTGGTGTCGCCCGGCGCGGTCGAATCCGAGCTCAAGTTCGGCAGCACCGACTCGGAAAGCGCTGCCGGCGTGAAGGCGTTCTACGACGCCAACCAGATCCCGGCCGACTCGGTGGCCCGCGCCGTGGCCTACGCCGTCGAGCAGCCGGCCCAGGTCGACATCAACGAGGTGGTGCTGCGCCCGGTCACGCAGGAGTTCCAAGCGCTTCCCAACGCCCGCCATACCCCGTGGCTCGCAGGGGGCTTGTGCGGGCGTGCGAAAGTCCTGCAAAATAGAACGACCGTTCGTTTTATTTGGACTTCGCCCCGATGACCGCATCCCTCGCTCCTGCCAAGGCCGGCCGCACGGCCCCCAAGGGCCAGCAGACCAAGGCCGTCATCGTCGACGCGGCGCTGGCGCTGGCCGCGCAGATCGGGCTCGAGGGCCTGTCGATCGGCGCCGTGGCCGAGATCACCAAGATGAGCAAGTCGGGCGTGTTCGCCCACTTCGGCTCGCGCGAGGAACTGCAGATCTCGGTGGTGCGCGAATACCACGCGCGCTTCGAGCAGGAGGTCTTCTTCCCGGCACTCAAGTCGCCGCGCGGCCTGCCGCGGCTGCGTGCGATGTTCGCCAACTGGATGAAGCGCACCTCGACCGAGATCGATTCGGGCTGCATCTACATCAGCGGTGCCTCGGAGTTCGACGACCGGCCAGGCCCGGTGCGCGACGCGCTGGTGGAGTCGGTCAGCATCTGGCAGGCCGCGGTGCTGCGCGCCATCCAGCAGTCGCAGTCCGAAGGCCACCTGCAGGCCGATGCCGATGCGCGCCAGATCGCGTTCGAGGTCCACGGCCTGATCCTCGCGCTGCACTACGAGGCGCGCTTCCTTCGCGTGCCCGGCTCCATCGACCGCGCGAACACCGGCTTCGACAACATCCTCGCGCGCATCGCGACCGCCGATGCGCCGCCCGCCGCCGTCGCGCCCAAGGCGGCGCGCCGCCTCAAGCCGGTGCGCTGAGCGCGCCGGTTGCCTTGCTCCTTTCTTTTTCTTCATTCATTTCGCTTTCGACCAGGAGAGTCCCGGATGCCCACCTACACCCCCCCGCTGCGCGACATGCAGTTCGTGCTGCACGAAGTCTTCCAGGTCGCCGATGAACTCAAGGCCCTGCCGGCGCACGCCGAGACCGACGCCGACACGATCAACGCGGTGCTCGAGGAGGCCGGCAAGTTCGCGGCGGAGGTGACTTTCCCGCTCAACATCAGCGGCGACACCGAGGGCTGCACGCTCAACAAGGAAACGCACGAGGTGACGGCGCCCAAGGGCTTCAAGCAGGCCTATGCGCAGTTCGTCGAAGGCGGCTGGCCGGCGCTGTCGTGCGACCCGCAGTACGGCGGCCAGGGCCTGCCCTTCGTGGTCAACCAGTGCCTGTACGAGATGCTCAACAGCGCCAACCAGGCCTGGACCATGTACCCGGGCCTGTCGCACGGCGCCTACGAGGCGCTCGTCGCCCACGGCACCGACGCGCAGAAGAAGACCTACCTGCCCAAGCTGACCAGCGGCGAATGGACCGGCACCATGTGCCTGACCGAGCCGCATTGCGGCACCGACCTGGGCCTGCTGCGCACCAAGGCCGAACCGCAGGCCGACGGCACCTACCGCATCACCGGCAGCAAGATCTTCATCTCGGCCGGCGAACACGACCTGGCCGAGAACATCGTGCACCTGGTGCTCGCCCGCCTGCCTGACGCGCCCAAGGGCAGCAAGGGCATCAGCCTGTTCGTGGTGCCCAAGTTCCACGTCAAGGCCGACGGCTCGCTCGGCGAGCGCAACCCGATCTACTGCGCCGGCCTGGAGCACAAGATGGGCATCCACGGCAACGCCACCGCACAGATCGTGATCGAAGGCGCCAGCGGCACCCTCGTGGGCGAGCCCAACAAGGGCCTGGCCGCGATGTTCGTGATGATGAACGCCGCCCGCCTGGGTGTCGGCAACCAGTCGCTGGGCCTGACCGAAGTCGCGTTCCAGAACGCGCTGGCCTACGCCAAGGACCGCCTGCAGATGCGGTCGCTCTCGGGCGTGAAGGCCAAGGACAAGGAGGCCGACCCGATCATCGTGCACCCCGACGTGCGCAAGATGCTGCTCACGGCCAAGGCGTATGCCGAAGGCGGCCGCGCGCTGCAGATCTTCTGCACCCTGCTGCTGGACAAGGAGCACCACCACCCCGACGAGAAGGTGCGCAAGGACGCGGGCGAACTGGTCGCGCTGCTCACGCCCATCGTCAAGGCCTTCATCACCGACAACGGGCACATCAGCACCAATGCCTGCATGCAGGTCTTCGGCGGCCACGGCTTCATCAAGGAATGGGGCATGGAGCAGTTCGTGCGCGACAACCGCATCAACATGATCTACGAAGGCACCAACACCATCCAGTCGCTGGACCTGCTGGGCCGCAAGGTGCTGGGCAACAACGGTGCCAGCCTGAAGAAGTTCGGCAAGCTGGTGGGCCGCCTGGTGGAAGAAGAAGGCGTGAACGAGAAGATGGCCGAGTTCATCAACCCGATCGCGGGCCTGGGTGACCAGCTCACCAAGTTCACGACTGAGATCGGCTTCAAGGGCTTCCAGAATCCCGATGAGGTGGGTGCGGCGGCCGTCGATTACCTGCGTGTGGCGGGCCACTTCGTGTTCGGTTATCTCTTCGCCCGCATGGCGCAGGTGGCGCTGCGCGAGATCGCCGCCGGCAACACCGACCCCTTCTATGTCGCCAAGCTGCAGACCGCGCGCTTCTACTTCGCCAAGCTCTTCCCCGAGACGGCGACGCTGATGCGCACCGCGCGCGCGGGCAGCAAGGTGCTGATGGACACCGACGCGGCGCTGGCCTGAACGGGCATCGCCGCCGCCGGAACTTCAAGCCAAAACCAGTGGAGACGCCCATGAAATCTGCGGCAGCAGCTATCTTTTTCGTAGCAATCGCCGGTCCGGCGCTGGCGCAGATGAGCCCGGTGGGGCTGTGGCGCAGCGCCGACGACAAGACCGGCGAGGTCAAGGCCGAGATCCGCATCGACGACATCGGCAGTGGTCGCCAGGCGCTGTCCGGCCGCATCGTGAAGACGCTCAAGAAGGACGCCAAGCCCGACGCCACCTGCGACGAGTGCGAGGGTGACCGCAAGGGCAAGCCGATCAACGGCCTCGAGATCATCCGCGGCGGTGCGAAGGCCGAGGGCAAGGACGTCTGGGAAGGCGGCCGCATCCTCGACCCGGAGAACGGCAAGGAATACCGCGCCAGCTTCACGCCCATCGACGGCGGCAGGAAGCTCGAGGTGCGCGGCTACCTGGGCCCCTTCTGGCGCACGCAGACCTGGACCCGCGCGCAGTAGGGACCAGCACCCAGACCCCCACCCCGCCGTTCGCCCTGAGCCTGTCGAAGGACCAGCCCGCGCACCGGCTTCGACAAGCTCAGCCCCGAACGGCTTCAACACTCACTCCACCATGTCCCAGTTCAATGTGAAGAAGGTCGCCGTGCTCGGCGCCGGCGTGATGGGCGCGCAGATTGCGGCCCACCTCGTCAATGTGCGCGTGCCCGTGGTGCTCTTCGACCTCCCGGCGAAGGAAGGCCCGAAGAGCGGCATCGTGCTCAAGGCCATCGACAACCTCAAGAAGCTCAAGCCCGCGCCCCTGGGCGTGCCGGAAGACGCTGCGCTGATCCAGGCTGCCAACTACGAGGAGCACCTGGCGCTCCTGGGTGAATGCGACCTCGTGATCGAGGCCATCGCCGAGCGCATGGACTGGAAGCTCGACCTCTACAAGAAGATCGCGCCGCATGTCGCAGCGCACGCCATCCTGGCGTCCAACACCTCGGGCCTGTCGATCACGAAGCTCGCCGAGGCGGTGCCGGAGAGCATCCGACCGCGCTTCTGCGGCATCCACTTCTTCAACCCGCCGCGCTACATGACGCTGGTGGAACTGATCCCCACGCCCACCACCGAGCCGCAGGTGCTCGACGACCTCGAGACCTTCGCGATCCGCGCGCTGGGCAAGGGCGTGGTGCGCGCCAAGGACACGCCCAACTTCATCGCCAACCGCATCGGCATTGCGGGCATGCTGGCCACGCTGAAAGAGGTGGAGAAGTTCGGCCTGAGCTTCGACGTGGTCGACGACCTCACGGGCAAACGTCTGGGCCGCGCGAGTTCGGGCACCTTCCGCACCGCGGACGTGGTGGGCCTGGACACCCTGGCGCATGTCGTCGAGACGCTGCAGGACAACCTGAGCGAGGCCACTGATCCGTTCTACCCGAACTTCGCCACGCCGCCGGTGCTGGCCAGGCTGCTCGAACTCGGCAACCTCGGCAACAAGACCAAGGCCGGCTTCTACAGGAAGGCGGGCCGCGACATCCTGCGCTTCGACCTGCAGGCCAACGGAGGAAAGGGCGACTACGTGCCCGCCGGGGCGAAGGCCGACGAGGTCTACGGCCGCATGCTCAAGAAGCCGGCCGCCGAGCGCCTGAAGCTGCTGCGCAATGCCGAAGGGCCGCAGGGCCAGTTCCTGTGGGCCATCCTGCGCGACGGATTCCACTACGCCGCGGTGCATCTGGCGGACATCGCCGAGAGCGCACGCGACATCGACCTGGCCATGCGCTGGGGCTTCGGCATGCAGCAGGGCCCCTTCGAGCTGTGGCAGGAAGCCGGGTGGAAGCAGGTCGCGCAATGGATCCAGGAGGACATCGACGCCGGCAAGGCGCTGGCCAAGGCGCCGCTGCCGAAGTGGGTCTTTGAAGGCCCGGTGGCCGAGGCCGGTGGCGTGCACACGCCCGAGGGCTCGTGGAGCGCCGCCGAGCAGCGCTTCGTGCCGCCGCGTCGCCTGCCGGTGATGGCGCGTCAGCTCTTTCCCGAGACCGTGCTCGGCAGCGGCGAGAAGACGGCCGCGCAGGCGGGCACCACGATCAGCGACGAGGGCGACGTGCGCGTCTGGACGCTGGACGGCGAGGTGCTCATCGCCAGCATCCATTCCAAGATGAACGCCATCGGCCCCGACGTGGCCGAGGCGCTGGCCGAGGCGGTGACGCTGGCCGAGCGCGAGTACCGGGGGCTGGTCATCTGGTCGCCGGACGACAAGTTCTCCGTCGGTGCCGACCTGCAGGCCATGCTGCCGGCCTTCGTGGTGGCCGGCATCGGTGCGGTCGAGGGCGCCGAGCAGGCCTTGCAGGACGTGATGCTGCGCATGCGCTATGCCAACGTGCCGGTGGTGGCCGCGGTGCGCGGGCTGGCGCTGGGCGGCGGCTGCGAACTGGCCGTCTACAGCGCGCGCCGGGTGGCCGCGATGGAAAGCTACATCGGCCTGGTGGAAGTGGGCGTGGGCCTGGTGCCCGGGGCCGGCGGCCTGACCTACATCGCACGCCGTGCCGCCGAGAACGCCGCCGCGTCGACCGGCACCGACCTGCTGCCCTTCCTCACCGAAGGTTTCACGGCCGCGGCCATGGCCAAGGTCGGCACCAGCGCGCTCGAATCGCGCAAGCTGGGCTACCTGGTCGAGGGCGACGTGATCGTGCCGAACAAGGACGAACTGCTCTATGTCGCCATCCAGCAGGCCAAGGCCATGCACGAAGCCGGCTGGCGCCCGCCGATGAAGCGCAGCTTCCGCGTGGCCGGCCGCAGCGGCGCGGCGACGATCAAGGGCCAGCTGGTCAACATGCGCGACGGCGGCTTCATCAGCCAGCACGACTTCCACATCGCCAGCCTGATCGCGAACGTGGTGACGGGCGGCGATGTCGATGCGGGCACCCTCGTGACGGAGGAGTACCTGATGGGCCTGGAACGCGAGGCCTTCTGCGCGCTGGTGCAGCACCCCAAGACGCAGGAGCGGATCATGGGGATGCTGTCGACGGGGAAGCCGCTGCGCAACTGAACCACACATGACCACCAGCAGCAGTGCCAGTCCCCTCTCCCGCGAGCGGGAGAGGGTTAGGGTGAGGGCAAGAGCCCTCCGATCGGGCCCGACCGATGCAGAGTCGCTGCTGTGGTTCCACCTGCGTGATCGCCGGCTCGGCGGGTTCAAGTTCCGACGTCAACGACCCATCGGCCCGTACTTTGCGGATTTCGCATGCGTCGAAGAGAAGCTCGTGATCGAACTGGATGGCGGGCAGCATGTCGAGCAAGCGGAACGCGATGCCGAGCGAACGGCGTGTCTCGAGCGCGAAGGGTTTCGCGTGCTGCGTTTCTGGAACAACGATGTGCTGACGCAGACGCCTCTGGTGCTCGAACAGATCCTTTGCGCCTGCACGCACCCTCACCCCGACCCTCTCCCGCCCGCGGGAGAGGGAGAAAGTCAACAAGGACCCCTGATATGAAACAGATCCAGGACGCCTACATCGTCGCCGCCACGCGCACCCCCATCGGCAAGTCGCACCGCGGCTTCTTTCGCAACACCCGGCCCGACGACCTGCTGGCGACCACGCTGAAGGCGGCGCTGGCGCAGGTGCCGCGGCTCGATCCGCAGACCATCGAGGACATCGTCTGCGGCTGCGCGATTCCCGAGGCGCAGCAGGGCCTGAACGTGGCGCGCATCGGCGCCGTGCTGGCGGGCCTGCCCACCAGCGTGGGCGGCATCACCGTCAACCGCTTCTGCGCCTCGGGCCTGTCGGCCGTGCAGATGGCGGCCGACCGCATCCGCGTGGGCGAGGCCGAGGTGATGATTGCCGCCGGCGTGGAGAGCATGAGCATGGTGCCGATGATGGGCAACGCGCCCTCGCTGTCGCCCTCGATCTTCGAGCGCGACGGCGACGTCGGCATCGCCTACGGCATGGGCCTCACGGCCGAGAAGGTGGCGCAGCAGTGGAAGGTCAGCCGCGAGGCGCAGGACGCCTTCGCCCTCGAGTCGCACCGCCGCGCCGTCGCCGCCCAGCAGGCCGGCGAGTTCGCCGACGAGATCACGCCCATCGAGGTGACCGACCGCGGCTTCGACGCTGCCACCGGCGAGACCACCGCGAAGACGCGCACCGTCAGCCTCGACGAAGGCCCGCGCCCCGACACCAGCCTCGAAGGCCTGGCGAAGCTGCGCACCGTGTTCGCGGCGCGCGGCACGGTCACGGCGGGCAACAGCTCGCAGACCTCCGACGGCGCCGGCGCGCTCATCCTGGCGAGCGAGGCCGCCTGCCAGAAGTACGACCTCACACCGTTGGCGCGCTTCGTCAGCTTCGCGAGCAAGGGCGTGCCGCCGGCCATCATGGGCATCGGCCCCATCGAGGCGATCCCGGCCGCTCTGCGCTATGCGGGGCTGAAGCAGGACGACCTGGACTGGATCGAACTGAACGAGGCCTTCGCGGCCCAGTCGCTGGCGGTCATGAACACGCTCAAGCTCGACCCGGCCAAGGTCAACCCGATGGGCGGCGCGATCGCGCTGGGCCACCCGCTGGGCGCCACGGGTGCGATCCGTGCGGCCACGGTCGTGCATGCGCTGCGCCGCAAGCAGCTCAAGTACGGCATGGTCACGATGTGCGTGGGGATGGGGCAGGGCGCAGCAGGCATCTTCGAACGGGTCTGAGTCACGGCGGGGGTTGCTATTGTTTTCATAGCTGCCTGCGCCCGTCCCATGGGCGCTGCAGCCCGATTTGGCTTGAAGGCTAGCGCGCCGGAAGCGGCGCACAGGAGACGCGCATGCAAGCGACGACATTGCCGGTCGACGGTCCTCACCACATCGCGGTGCGCCACTACCCCGCCGCCAGCGCCGCCCGCGCCAGCGTCGTCATCGGCGGCGCGATGGGTGTGCGGCAGGCCTTCTACGCGCCCTTCGCACAGTGGCTGGCCGGTCAGGGCGTCGCCGTCTGGACCTTCGACTACCGCGGCAGCGGCGACTCGCGCGGCGACACGCCGCTGCGCGGCTTCGACGCCGACCTGTTCGACTGGGCGCGCGACTACGAGGCGGTGATCGACGCCGCCCGGGCCGCGCAGCCCGAGGCGCCGCTCTACCTCTTCGGCCACAGCCTGGGCGCGCAACTGCCGGGCCTGCTCGCGCGGCCGGAGCAGGTCGACGGCCTGCTGAGCATCGCCGCCGGAAGCGGCTACTGGCGCGAGAACGCGCCGCGCCTGAAGCGGTCCGTCCTCTACTTCTGGTTCGTGCTGGTGCCGCTGGCGGTGCGGCTGTGGGGCTACTTCCCCGGACGCAAGCTGCGCAAGGTGGGCGACCTGCCCCGCGGCGTGATCCTGCAATGGCGGCGCTGGTGCCTGAACCCGCGCTACAGCGTGGGGGCCGAAGGTCCGCTGGCCGAGCGCAGCTACGCGCGGGTGCGCTTTCCGGTGCTGGCGCTGTCGATCACCGACGACGAGCTGATGACGCTGCGCGGCACCGAGAGCCTCGTCGGCTTCTACTCGGCCGCCCCCACTGTCGTGCAGCGCATCGCGCCGGCCGACGTGCAGGCGCGCCGCATCGGCCACTTCGGCTTCTTCCGCGAGCAGTTCGACCAGAGCCTGTGGCCGCGCGCCGTCGACAGCCTGCAGCGGCTCGCGGCCCTGGGGAACACCCGCGTCCCGCAGACGACTGCGTGACGCTGCCGCCCCCATGCACACTGCCGCCATGACGACGCACCCCTTCGACCAAGCGCTCGCGCTCCAGCACAGCGATCTCCAGGCCGGCCTCTTCACCGGCGCCACCAGCGCCGACTACTGGAACATGGTCGGCCCCTTCGGCGGCACCACCGCGGCGCTGATGCTGCAGGCGGTGCTGCGTCACCCCGACCTGCTCGGCGAGCCCATCGCGCTCACCGTCAACTACGCGGCCGCCATCGTGGCGGGGCCCTTCGAAATCCAGGCCACGCCGGTCAAGACCAACCGCTCGACCCAGCACTGGACGCTGGAGATCCGCCAGCCCGATGCCGAGGGCCGGCCGCAGCTGAACACCACCGCCACGGTGGTCACGGCAGTGCGCCGCGAAACCTGGGGCGCCACCGACCTGCCCATGCCCGCGGTGCCCGCGCCCGAGGCGGTCGAGCGCCTGACCATCGGGCCCAAGGCCGTGGCCTGGGTGAACCAATACGAGATGCGGCCGGTGAGCGGCGGCATCCCGACGCAGTGGGACGGCCGCGGCGACCACAGCGAGACGCGCCTGTGGCTGCGCGACGCCCAGCCGCGCGTGCTGGACTACGCCTCCCTCACCGCGATGAGCGACATCTTCTTCCCGCGCGTGTGGCTGCGCCGGGCCACGGTGGTGCCGGCCGGCACGGTGTCGATCACCACGTATTTCCACTGCACCGCGGCGCGGCTCGCCGAGGTCGGCACCGGCCACCTGCTGGGGCGCGCCACGGGGCAGCAGTTCGCGCAGGGCTTCTTCGACCAGAGCGCGCAGCTGTGGAGCCAGGCGGGACACCTGCTCGCCACCAGCAACCAGATCGTCTATTACAAGGAGTGACGCCCGGGAGCGCACTCGACTTCTGAAGGAGCACGCCATGAACCACAAGCCCGCAGCCCTCGTCATCGGCGCCGGCGACGCCACGGGCGGCGCCATCGCGCGCGCCTTCGCCCGGGAAGGCTACGCCGCCTGCGTGGTACGCCGCAGTGCCGACAAGCTGCAGCCCCTGGTGGCGCAGATCGAGGCCGAGGGCGGTATCGCCCATGCCTTCGGCACCGATGCGCGCAAGGAAGAAGAGGTCGTCGCGCTCGTCGAGCAGATCGAGTCGACCATCGGCCCGATCGAGGTGATGGTGTTCAACATCGGCGCCAACGTCCCTGAAAGCATCCTGGCCGAGACCGCGCGCAAGTACTTCAAGGTCTGGGAGATGGCCTGCTTCTCGGGCTTCCTCACCGGCCGCGAGGTGGCGCGGCGCATGGTCGCGCGCGACATGCCGGCCGGGGGTGGCCACCGCGGCACCATCATCTTCACCGGCGCCACCGCCTCGTTGCGCGGCGGCGCCAACTTCGGTGCCTTCTCGGGCGCCAAGATGGCGCTGCGCGCCCTGGCCCAGGCCATGGCGCGCGAGCTGGGGCCGCAGGGCGTGCACGTGGCCCATACCATCATCGACGGCGCCATCGACACCGAGTTCATCCGCAGCAACTTCCCCGAGCGCTATGCACTCAAGGCGCAGGACGGCATCCTCAACCCCGAGCACATCGCGCAGAGCTATGTCATGCTCCACCGCCAGCCGCGCGACGCCTGGACGCACGAGCTGGACCTGCGGCCGTGGATGGAAAAATTCTGAGCACCCCGCCCACCACCGGAGACACGACCATGCCCGCCACCACCGTGGAGTTCTTCTTCGATTTCGGCAGTCCTGCCGCCTACCTGGCCTGGACGCAGCTGCCCCACCTGTGCGCCGACACCGGCGCCACGCTCGCGCCCCGGCCGATGCTGCTGGGGGGCGTGTTCCAGGCCACCGGCAACCATTCGCCGGCCGAGATCAAGCCCAAGGGCCCCTACATGAACGTGGACCTGCAGCGCTTCGCGCAGCGCTACGGCGTCCCGTTCACCCACAACCCGCACTTCCCCATCAACACGCTGCTGCTCATGCGCGGCGCGACCGGCCTGCAGATGCACGAGGCGGAGCGCTTCGAGGCCTACTGCCGCGCCATCTACCAGGCCATGTGGGTCGATGCGCAGAACATGAACGACCCGGCCGTCGTCGGCACCGTGCTGCAGGCGGCCGGCTTCGATGCCGCCGCTGTGCTGGCGCTGGCCGGACAGCCGGACGTCAAGGAGCGCCTCAAGGCCGTGACCGGCGAGGCCGTGGCCCGCGGCGTGTTCGGTGCGCCCACCATGTTCGTCGGCGACCAGATGTTCTGGGGCCAGGACCGGCTCGACTTCGTGCGCGAAGCGGTGCTGGCCGCACGCTGATTTTTCCCTCGATTCGATCCAGACCTTCAAGGCCACCCATGAGCGACATCCTCGTCCACACCGAAGGCGGTGTGAGCACCCTGACCTTCAACCGCCTCGACAAGAAGAACTCGATCACCAGCGCGATGTACGCCGCGATGGCCGATGCGCTGGAGGCCGCGCAGGCCGACGCCGCGGTGCGCTGCCTGCTGATCCAGGGCGACGCGACCATCTTCTCGGCCGGCAACGACATCGGCGACTTCCTCAACGCCCCGCCCTCGACGCAGGACTCGCCGGTGTTCCGATTCCTGCGCAACATCGCGCAGTTCCCCAAGCCCATCGTGGCGGCCGTGTGCGGCCCGGCCGTGGGCATCGGCACCACGCTGCTCTTCCACTGCGACCTGGTCTACGCCGGCGACAACGCCGCCTTCTCCATGCCCTTCGTCAACCTGGGCCTGTGCCCGGAGGCGGCGTCGAGCCTGCTGGTGCCGCAGATGTTCGGCTACCACCGCGCCGCGGAGGCGCTGCTGCTGGGCGAGCCCTTCATGGCCGAAGCCGCGCTGGAAGTGGGCCTGGTCAACCGCGTGGTGCCGCCGACCGAGTGCAACGCCATCGCGCAGCAGCAGGCGCGCAAGCTCGCCGCCAAGCCGCTGTCGGCGCTCGTCGAGACCAAGCGCCTGATGAAGAAGTCGCAGGGCCCGGCCGTGGTCGAGCGCATGGGCGAGGAGGGCGCGAGTTTCGGCCGCATGCTGCGCGAACCGGCGGCGCGCGAAGCGTTCACGGCGTTCATGGAGAAGAGGAAGCCGGACTTCAGCAAGGTCTGACTGGCGTCCGCCCTGGCCCCCACCGTTCGGGCTGGGCCTGTCGAAGCCACGCGCCGGCCTTCGACTGGCTCAGCCTGAACGGATGGTGCGGATCGGCGGCCTCATCGCCCCTGCATCTTCAGATCGTCACATCCGTGACGAATTCGGCTGTAACGCCCGCCCTGCCTGCGCTGCAGCCCGATTGCACTTTGCCGGCGGCGGCCGTCAAGCCGGTTGTGCGGGCTCGGGCGCGAGCGGCCGCGGCCGCCCGTTCTCGTCGATCGCCACGTAGGTCAGCGTGGCCTCGGTCACCTTCACGTACTCGCCCTGGTTGCGGATGCGTTCCGCGAAGACCTCGACTTTCACCGTGACCGAGGTGCGGCCCACGCGGCTGACCGCGGCATAGAAGGACAGGATGTCGCCGATGCGCACCGGCTGCTTGAAGATGAACTCGTTGACGGCCACGGTGGCCATGCGTCCGTTGGCGTAGCGCGCCGGGAGCACCGAGCCGGCCAGGTCCACCTGCGCCATGACCCAGCCGCCGAAGATGTCGCCGTTGGCATTCGTGTCCCCGGGCATGGGGATCACCTTGAGCACCAGTTCCATGTCGGCCGGCAGGCTCTTGAGGACGGCGGCGGGACTGGAAGAAGCGGACATCGGCACAATCTCGGCAACACGAAAACCACGATTGTCCCGTATGCGACGCCCCTGCGACGCGCTGTCTTCCTTGCTCCTTGCCTCCCGCCTCTCCCTCCTGCTGCCTGTGACGGCGTTGCTGCTGATGGCAGGCTGCGCAGGCGCGCCGCCTGCCCAGCGAACCGATTCATCGGTGGCGGCCGCCCCTTCCCCCACGCGCGCCCAGGCGTTGCAGGCCGACGCCATCGGCGCGCGCGTGCGCTGGTACGGCGGCATCGATCGCGTCCAGGCGCGTGACGACGGGCGCGACTGCTTCACGCTGCGTTACGGCCACACCGATGCGCAGGGCCGGCTTCAGTGGCCCGACGATCCACGCGAACTGCATCCCTTCGTCGCCTGCGGCCCGGGGCGCTACGAGCGCGGGCTGGTCGAGCCCTTCACGGTGCTGCGCGTCGAGGGCCGCGTGGTCGGCCAGGCGACGGTCTGGGGCGTCCCGGCGCCGGTGCTCGAGATCGATGCGGTGCACCGCCTGTCGGACTGCCTGGCCAGCGAGACCGACTTCGTCGCCCATCCCGAATGCCGTTCGGGATTGCTGAGGCCGCAATGAGGTCGCTCGCCCATCCTCCCGCCGATCCCGCCACCGCCGCGGTGGCAGGCCCGCGCTCCGATGCCGCCACGCTGCGGCGCCTGTTCCCCTACCTCTGGCAGTACAAGTGGCGCGTGTTCGCCGCGCTGGCATTCATGGTCGGCGCCAAGGTGGCGAACGTCGGCGTGCCGGTGCTGCTGAAGAACCTGGTCGACCGCATGACGCTCAAGCCCGGCGACCCGGCGGTGCTGCTGGTGGTGCCGGTGGCGCTGCTGGTGGCCTACGGGCTGCTGCGCTTTTCCACCGCACTCTTCACCGAACTGCGCGAACTGGTCTTCGCCAAGGCGACCGAGGGCGCGTCGCGCAGCATCTCGCTGGAGGTGTTTCGCCACCTGCATGCGCTGTCGCTGCGCTTCCACCTCGAGCGCCAGACCGGCGGCATGACGCGCGACATCGAGCGCGGCACGCAGGCCGTGCACTCGCTCATCTCGTACTCGCTCTACAGCATCGTGCCCACGCTGATCGAGCTGTCGCTGGTGCTGGGCATCCTGGCGGTGAAGTTCGACGCCTGGTTCGCCGTCATCACCGGCATCGCGCTGGTGATCTACATCGGCTTCACCGTCACGGTGACCGAGTGGCGCACCCAGTTCCGCAAGATGATGAACGAGCTGGGCTCCAAGGCGCAGAGCCGGGCCATCGACTCGCTGCTGAACTACGAGACGGTGAAGTACTTCAACAACGAGGACTTCGAGACGCGTCGCTACGACGAGAACCTGGAGCGCTACCGCCGGGCCGCCGTCAAGAGCCAGACCACGCTGTCGCTGCTCAACACCGGCCAGCAGATGCTCATCGCCGTGAGCCTGGTGGCGATGCTCTGGCGCGCCACGCAAGGTGTGGTGGACGGGCGCATGACGCTGGGCGACCTGGTGATGGTCAACGCCTTCATGATCCAGCTGTACATCCCGCTGAATTTCCTGGGCGTGATCTACCGCGAGATCAAGCAGAACCTGGTCGACCTGGAGAAGATGTTCGCCCTGCTCGAGCGCGATCGCGAGGTGGCCGATGCGCCGGGCGCGCGGCCGCTGGACACGCACGACGCCACCGTGCGCTTCGAGGGCGTGCGCTTCGCCTACGAGCCGGCGCGGCCGATCCTGCACGGGGTAAGCTTCGAAATCCCGGCCGGCAAGACCGTGGCGGTGGTGGGACCCTCGGGCTCGGGCAAGTCCACGCTCGCGCGCCTGCTCTACCGCTTCTACGACATCCAGGAAGGCCACATCCGCATCGGCGGCCAGGACATCCGCAGCGTCACCCAGTCCAGCCTGCGCCAGGCGATCGGCATCGTGCCGCAGGACACGGTGCTCTTCAACGACACCATCGCCTACAACATCGCCTACGGCCGACCCGGTGCCACGCACGAGGAGGTGGTGGCTGCCGCGAAGGCGGCGCGCATCGACGGCTTCATCGCCGGCCTGCCGCTGGGCTACGAGACGGTGGTCGGCGAGCGCGGGCTCAAGCTGTCGGGCGGCGAGAAGCAGCGCGTGGCCATCGCGCGCACGCTGCTCAAGGACCCGCCGGTCCTGATCTTCGACGAAGCCACCTCGGCGCTGGATTCGGCCAACGAGCGCGCCATCCAGGCCGAGCTGGCGAGCGCCTCGCGCAACAAGACCACGCTGGTCATCGCGCACCGGCTGTCGACGGTGGTGGATGCGCACGAGATCCTCGTGCTCGAAGCCGGCGTGATCGTCGAGCGCGGCACGCACGCCCAGCTGCTGGCACTCGGCGGGCGCTATGCGCAGATGTGGGCGCTGCAGAAGGTCGACGCCGCCCCGATGCTGTGATTGCCATTTCAGATCAAAAAGGCCCGAAACGCCCGTCCCGACTGCGCGAGCTGCTATCGTTTCAGGAGCATCCCAAGTGACCGAGAAGATTCCGCTGCTGGTGCTCACCAGCCTGATTCCCGAACACCAGGCCCAGATCGGCGAGGTGTACGAGCTGATCTACGCCCCCACCGCGGCCGAGCGACCCGGCGCCGTGGCCGCCAACGCGCAGCGCATCCGCGCCGTACTGACCATCGGCGTCGTCGGCATCACGCCCGAGGAAGTGGCCGCCATGCCGGCGCTCGAGCTGGTGTGCTGCCTGGGCGCCGGCTTCGAGTGCCTGCCGATGGATGCGCTGCGCGCCCGCGGCATCGCCACTGCCAACGGCTCCGGCACCAACGACGACTGCGTGGCCGACCACGCCTTCGGCCTGCTCATCGGCATCGTGCGCGGCATGCGCATGCTCGACCGCCAGTGCCGCGAGGGCATCTGGCGCGAGGCGATCCCGCAGCCGCCCAACGTCTCGGGCAAGAAGCTGGGCATCTTCGGCCTGGGCACCATCGGGCAGAAGATCGCCAAGCGCGCCGCCGGTTTCGACCTCGAGATCGGCTACCACAACCGCAGCGCGCGGCCCGAGCTGCCGCACCGCTACTTCGACAGCCTGCTCGCGCTGGCGCAGTGGTGCGACTTCCTCGTGTGCGCCGCGCCCGGCGGCCCGGCCACGCGCCACGCGGTCGACGCGCAGGTGCTCGACGCGCTCGGCCCGCAGGGCTTCCTCGTCAACATCGGCCGCGGCAGCGTGGTCGACACCGAGGCCCTGGCCGCGGCCTTGCGAGAAGGGCGCATCGCCGGCGCGGGCCTCGACGTGTACGAGAGCGAGCCGAAGCCGCCCGTGCAGCTCATCGGGCTGGACAACCTCTACATCACGCCGCACATGGCCGGCTGGTCGCCCGAGGCCACGCAGGCCAGCGTGAACCGCTTCATGGCCAACGCCGAAGGCCATTTCTCCGGACGCGGCGTCGTCTCGCCGATCTGATCCTTCAGGGCTCGCCATGCACGTCTTCATCGCCGGCTTCCAGCACGAGACCAACACCTTCGCGCCGACGAAGGCCGACTGGGCCGCCTTCGAGGCCGGCGCCGGCTATCCGCCCTACCGGCGCGGGCCGGAGGTCGTCGAGGCCTACCGCGGCAAGGGCCTGCCCGTCGGCGGCTTCATCGACGCCGCCGAGGCGCAGGGCTGGACGCTGGCGGCCTCGGTCTGGGCGGGTGCCAATCCGTCCGCGCACGTCACGCGCGACGCCTTCGAACGGATTGCCGGCGAGATCCTCGAGGACCTGGGCCGGGCGCAGCGCGCGGGCGGCGTGGACGCGATCTTCCTCGACCTGCACGGCGCCGCCGTGGCCGAGCACCTGGACGACCCCGAGGGCGAGCTGCTGGCCCGCCTGCGCGCCGCCGTCGGTGCGCAGGTGCCGATCGTCGCCAGCCTGGACCTGCATGCGAACGTCAGCGCGCGAATGCTCGACGCGGCCGATGCGCTGGTGGCCTACCGCACTTACCCGCACGTGGACATGGCCGACACCGGGCGCCTGGCGGCCACGCTGCTGGCGCGCCGTGTCGCGCGCGGCCGTCGCGAGACGCTGGCAGTGCGCCGACTCGACTTCCTGCTGCCGCTGAACGTGCAGAGCACCATGACCGCGCCGGCCGACGTGGTCTACGACACGCTGCGTGCGCTGGACGCGGCGCACGGCACCGTGCTGAGCTTCGCCACCGGCTTTCCCGCGGCCGACATCGCCGAGTGCGGCCCGGTCGTGTGGGCCTACGGCGACGCGGCCCAGGCTGCGGTGGACGCGCTGTTTGCGCGCATCGACCAGCCGCGCGCCCAGTGGCGCCTCGACCTGAAGACGCCGGCCGAGGCGGTGCAAGCCGCGCTGGATGTCGCCGCGGACGGTGCCGGCCCCGTCGTCATCGCCGACACGCAGGACAACCCCGGCGCCGGCGGCGACAGCAACACCACGGGGCTGCTGCACGCGCTGCTCGCCGCCGGCGCGGGCACGCGTTTCCCCGGCCAGGTGGCGCTGGGGCTGCTGGCCGACCCGGAGGCTGCGGCGGCAGCCCATGCCGCCGGCGAAGGCGCGCGGGTCGAACTTCGGCTGGGCCGCGCGGTGCCGACCTGGGGCGGGCAGTTCAGCGAACCGCCGGTGCCGGTACAGGCCACGGTGCGCCGCCTCTCCGATGGCGAGGTGGTGCTGCTGGGCCCGATGGGCATGGGCGGCAGGGTGTCGCTCGGGCCCTGCGCCTGCCTCGAGGTGCAGGGCGTGCTGGTCGGCGTGAGCACGCGCAAGACTCAGATGCTGGACCGCGCGCTGTTCCGTTTCCTGGGCATCGAACCCGAGCGGATGCGGGTGCTGGTGGTGAAGAGCTCGGTGCATTTCCGCGCCGACTTCGCGCCCATCGCCAGCACCATCCTGGTGGCGAAGGCGCCGGGGCCGATGGCGGCCGACCCGGCCGACCTGCCGTGGACGCGGCTGCCGTCCACGATGGCGCTGCGTCCCTGAATCTCGAAGGCTCAGCCCTCGGTGAGCGAGGCCAGTGCCGGCGGCCGCAGCGCCGACCACGGGCAGGCGTCGTCGTAGGCCTGGCCCGCACCGAGCACCGCGAGGTCGGCGTTCACCGGCCCGGCCAGCTGCAGGCCCATCGGCAGGCCCTGCGGGCCGAAGCCGGCGCGCAGGTTCAGCGTGGGCAGGCCGGCCAGCGTGAAGGGCGTGACGATCTCCATCCAGCGGTGGTAGGTGTCGCTGGGCACGTCGGCCACGCGATCGGGCCAGTGCAACTCGGCGTCGAAGGGATAGACCTGCGCCGTCGGCGCGGCGACGAGGTCGAAGCGCTCGAACAGGCGCAGGAAGGCGCGGTAGACGTTGGAGCGGTAAATCGACGCCTGGTACAGCGAGGCCGCATCCAGGTGGCGGCTCTGGTCGATCTCCCACAGCGCCTCGGGCTTGACCTGGGCGCGGTGCTTCGGGTCGGCAACCAGTGCACCGAGCTTGCCGCCGACCAGCAGTTGCCGCAGCCGCAGCCAGGCCGTCCAGTTCTGCTCGCGCGGGACGTCGAGCGTGCAGGCTTCGACATGGGCGCCCAGGTCGACGAAGGTCTTCAGCGCCGCTTCGCACAGCGGCAGGATGCCGGGCGCGGTCGGCAGATCGGGCCACAGGCTCCCGAGCCAGCCGATGCGCAGACCCTTGACCTGCGTGGGAAGGCGCAGGTCGTCGGGCGCGGGCAGCGCCTGAGGCAGGGACAGCGGCAGCCGTGGGTCGGGGCCGGCCTGCACGCACAGCAGCCGGGCCGTGTCCTCGACCGTTCGTCCCATGGGGCCGTCGGTGCCCAATTGCTGGAAGAAGAGCTCGTCGTCGGGGCCACCGGGCACGCGCCCGCGCGAGGGCCGGAAGCCGATGACGTTGTTGAAGGCCGCGGGGTTGCGCAGCGAACCCATCATGTCGCTGCCGTCGGCCACGGGCAGCATGCCGAGCGCCAGCGCCACGGCCGCGCCGCCGCTGCTGCCACCCGCGGACTTCGACGGGTTCCACGCATTGCGGGTGGTGCCGAAGACGGTGTTGTAGGTGTTCGAACCCAGTCCGAACTCGGGCGTGTTGCTCTTGCCGATCATGATCGCGCCGGCAGCCCGGGCGCGCGCGACGTGCGGGCTGTCCTGTCGCGCCGGGCTCTTCGGCGTGAGCGGCGAGCCCATCGAGGTCGGCAGGCCGGCGCAGTGGCTCAGGTCCTTGGGCGCGAAAGGAAAGCCGTGCATCCAGCCGGCGCGCTCACCGCGTGCCAGGCGGGCGTCGCAGGCATCGGCCTCGGCGCGCAGTTCTTCGGGCGGGCGCAGCGCGACGAGGGCGTTGAAGCGCGGGTTGAGCGCGTCGATGCGCGCCAAGGTCGCGTCCATGAGTTCGCGGGCGCTGCAGTCGCGGCAGGCGATGCGGCGCGACAGTTCGGTGGCGCTGAGGTCGAGCAGTTCGGTGGCGGGCATGGCGTCGGGGCGGGCGGGACGGGCGATGCCGCGCAGTATGAGCGCTGGCGCCGCAGCCATAATCCCGCCCCATGGAAACCAAGTGGCTCGAGGACTTCGTGAGCCTCGCCGAGACCCGCAGCTTCAGCCGTTCGGCGCAGCTGCGGCACGTCACCCAGCCCGCGTTTTCGCGGCGCATCCAGGCGCTGGAGGGATGGGCCGGCACCGACCTGGTCGACCGCAGTTCCTACCCGACGCGGCTCACGCCCGCCGGCCAGACCCTGTACGGCCAGGCGCTGGAGATGCTGCAGGCCCTGCAGAGCACCCGCGCCATGCTGCGCGGCCATTCGGCGGTGGCGCAGGACGTGATCGAGTTCGCCGTGCCGCACACGCTGGCCTTCACCTTCTTCCCGGCCTGGGTCACCAGCCTGCGCGAGCAGTTCGGGCCGCTCAAGAGCCGGCTTATTGCGTTGAACGTGCACGACGCGGTGATGCGCCTGGTCGAGGGCAACTGCGACCTGCTCATCGCCTACCACCACCCCTCCCAGCCGCTGCAGCTGGATGCCAACCGCTACGAGATGGTCCACCTCGGCGAGGAGGTGGTTGCGCCCTGGGTGCGGCCGGACGCCGACGGCGGTCCCCGCTACCGGCTTCCGGGCCAGGCCGGCCGGCCGCTGCCCTACCTGGGCTATGCGCCGGGCGCCTACCTGGGCCGGCTGGTGGACCAGTTGCTGAAATCCTCCGGCACGCCGATCCACCTCGACCGGGTGTACGAGACCGACATGGCGGAAGGCCTGAAGGTCATGGCCCTCGAGGGGCATGGCATCGCCTTCCTGCCGGAGAGCGCCGTGCGCAAGGAAGTGCGTGCCCGCAAGCTGGTGAGCGCCCTGCCGCCCGACATGGGACCGCTCGAGGCAACGATGGAGGTGCGCGCCTACCGGGAGCGTCCGGGCGCCGCGGCCAGCGCCAAGCCAGCCACCCGCGCGGCCCGCGGCGACGTCAGCCTGCAGCCCAGGCGCGCGGCCGATGCCCTCTGGGCTTATCTCGTGAGCACGCAGGCGGCGGCGAAGGCCTAGGGATGTTCTTCACGAATCGAGTGGATGGGTGCGCTGCGGATCGGGATGGGATGCGGGGGCGCAAAACGCAGCCATAGCCATTGCTATGGCGAGGCTTTGCAATCCCGCAGACCGCCGAGGCCGCGGATGCACACGTCGCGAGCATCCGTGAAGAGCATCCCTAGGGTTTACCAGCGGTTCAGGGGCAGTGGCCGCACCGGCGCCGACTGGCGACGCGACCCTATGATTTTCGTGCATCGTCGCGTCCGCATACGGCATTGGTGTTGCCGGAATGTGACCCCTACAGTCGCGCGCTGTCTGCTGTCGCACCCCAAGTCCACGCCCGCCGGGCGTGCGTGAATCGAGGAACCCCCAGGAACGCGCTGCCATGGAATCGAACTTCAGGATCGAACACGACTTTCTCGGCGAGAAGCGCATTCCCGCCCCGGCCTACTGGGGCGTGCACACCGCGCGCGCGGTCGAGAATTTCCCCATCTCCGGCACCCGCGTCTCCGCCATGCCGGACCTGGTCCGCGCCCTGGCCCATGTGAAGAAGGCGGCGGCGCGCGCCAATGCCGACCTGGGGGCACTGGGCCGCGAGCGCGCGGGCGCCATCATCCTGGCCTGCGAGGACCTGATCGAGGGCAAACTGCTGGACGAGTTCGTGGTCGACGTCATCCAGGGCGGCGCCGGCACCTCCACCAACATGAACGCCAACGAGGTGATCTGCAACCTCGCGCTGGAGAAACTGGGCCACGAGAAGGCGCGTTACGACGTGCTGCACCCCAACGACCACGTCAACGCCTCGCAGAGCACCAACGACGTGTACCCCACGGCCGTGCGCCTCGCGCTGTGGTTCGCGCTGGGCCGTCTGCTGGGGGCGATGGCCGACCTGCGCGCGGGTTTCGAGGCCAAGGCGCTGGAGTTCCGCGACATCCTGAAGATCGGCCGCACCCAGTTGCAGGACGCGGTGCCGATGACGCTGGGCCAGGAGTTCCTCACCTACGCGGTGATGATCGAGGAGGACGAGGCCCGCTTGCGCGAGGCCCGCGCGCTCATCGAGGAGATCAACCTCGGCGCCACGGCCATCGGCACCGGCATCAACGCGCCGCACGGCTATGCCAACCTCGCCTGCCAGTACCTGGCCGAGCAGACCGGCGTGCCGCTCAAGCAGGCCGCCAACCTCATCGAGGCCACGCAGGACACCGGCGCCTTCGTGCAGCTGTCCGGCGTGCTCAAGCGCGTGGCGACCAAGCTGTCGAAGACCTGCAACGACCTGCGCCTGCTGTCCAGCGGGCCGCAGGCCGGGTTCGGCGAGATCCGCCTGCCCGCGCGCCAGGCCGGGTCGTCGATCATGCCGGGCAAGGTCAACCCCGTGATCCCGGAGGTGATGAACCAGGTCGCCTTCGAAGTCATCGGCAACGACATCACCGTGACGCTGGCATCGGAAGCGGGGCAACTGCAGCTCAACGCGTTCGAGCCGATCATGGGCTGGAGCCTGTTCAAGAGCATCCAGCACCTGGGCAATGCCTGCGGCACGCTGCGCCGCAACTGCGTGGACGGCATCGAGGCCAACCGCGAGTTCCTGGCGCGCCGGGTGCGCGAGTCCGTCACCCTGGTCACCGCACTCAACCCCATCATCGGCTACGAGAAGGCTGCGCTCATCGCCAAGACGGCGCTGGCCACGGGCGGCCCGATCGACCTCGTCGCCGAATCGCTGGGCATCCTCACGCGCGAACAGATGGACGCGCTGCTTGTGCCCGAACATCTGACGCAACCCGTGAGATTGTCCACACCCGTTCCTGCGGCGGCGTTGCCGACAGGCACGGAGGCTGCTAATCCATTGCCTTCGACGTCATGACGGAATCCACGCACCAGACAGGCGCTCGACCTCGCAACAGCCCACCCCATTTAGTGCGCCGCGCACCGGGGTGGGTACCGATGCGCCCAACAAAAGTGTGTGTCTAGAATTTCACCGTGTTTCTCTTTTCCATTTCCCAAGGAGTCTCTTCATGAAAAAGCAATTGCTCGCGCTCGCAGTGACCGCGTTCGTGGCGACCGGCGCGTTCGCGCAGGCCACCGACACGCTGGCCAAGATCAAGGAGCGCGGCGCGGTCAACCTCGGCGTGCGCGACTCGTCGGGCCTGGCCTTCACGCTGGGTGGCGGCAAGTACGTCGGCTTCCACACCGAAATGGCCGAGAACATCATCAAGGACCTGAGCAAGGATGTCGGCAAGCCGCTGACGATCAACTACCAGGTGATCACCTCGCAGAACCGCGTGCCGCTGGTGCAGAACGGCACCATCGATTTCGAGTGCGGTTCGACCACCAACAACACGGCCCGCCAGAAGGATGTCGACTTCGCCTACACCACCTACGTGGAAGAAGTGCGCATCCTGACCAAGGCCAACTCCGGCATCAACGGCATCGCCGACCTGAAGGGCAAGACGGTGGCCACCACCACCGGCACCACCTCGGTCCAGACCCTGCGCAAGAACAAGCGCGCCGAAGGCATCGACTTCAAGGAAGTCATGGGCAAGGACCACGCCGACAGCTTCCTGCTGCTCGAGTCGGGCCGCGCCGACGCATTCGTGATGGACGGCTCGATCCTGGCCGCCAACGCCGCCAAGTCGAAGAACCCGAAGGACTTCAAGATCGTCGGCGAAGTGCTGTCGGTCGAGCCCATCGCCTGCATGCTGCCGAAGGGCGACGCCAAGCTGAAGAAGGCCATCGACGACAGCATCGTGCGCCAGATCAAGGACGGCTCGCTGGCCAAGCTTTACGACAAGTGGTTCACGCAGCCCATCCCGCCGAACAACGTCAACCTGAACATGCCGGCGTCGGAAGGCACCAAGGCCGCCTGGGCCAACCCGAACGACAAGCCGATGGAAGCCTACGCTCCCAAGTAAGAAGGCGCCAGACCTGAAAAGCCAAGCCCGCGCGGCGCTCCTGCCGACGCGGGCTTTTCGATGAACGGGCGCGGGCCCCGACCCGCGAAGGAGGATGGATGCTGAACCTGGACATGTCGGTCTTCTGCCAGGACACGCTCACCAACGAAGTGGTCGCCAGCTGCTTCGCACGCGGGTCCGACCAGACCTATCTGCAATGGATGCTGAACGCCTGGGGCTGGACCGTGAGCGTGGCGCTCACGGCACTGTTCGTGGCGCTGGTGGTCGGCTCGATCATCGGAACGCTGCGGACGCTGCCCAACAGCCCCTGGCTGGTGCGTTTCGGCAATGCCTGGGTGGAACTGTTCCGCAATATCCCCCTGCTGGTCCAGGTGTTCATCTGGTACTTCGTGCTGCCCAAGATGATTCCGCCGATGCGCGACCTGCCGCCTTTCGTGCTGGTGGTCTGCGCGCTGGGCTTCTTCACCTCGGCACGGATCGCCGAGCAGTTGCGCTCGGGCATCCAGGCGCTGCCGCGCGGCCAGCGCTATGCGGGCATGGCGGTCGGGTTCACGACGCCGCAGTACTACCGCTTCGTGCTGCTGCCCATGGCCTACCGCATCATCATGCCGCCGCTGACCAGCGAGTCGATGAACATCTTCAAGAACTCGTCGGTGGCGTTCGCGGTGTCGATCCCCGAGCTCACGCAGTTCTACCTGCAGGCCGGCGAGGAAACCTCGGCCCAGATTCCGATCTACCTCGGCGTCGTCGTGCTCTACGTGATCAGCGCCATGCTGGTCAACCGCATCATGACCTTCATCGAGAGAAAGCTCCGTGTGCCGGGCTTCGTCGCGGCCGGCGGTACGGGAGGCCACTGACATGATGAATCTCGACTTCTCCTTCTACAGCTGGAGCCTGATCAGCACCTACGTGCTCAAGGGTTTCTACTTCAGCGTGTTCCTCACGGTGGTGGCCACCCTGGGCGGCATCTTCTTCGGCACCCTGCTGGCGCTGATGCGCCTGTCGGGCAAGAAGTGGCTGGACTTCCCGGCGGCCGCGTACGTCAACGGCATGCGCTCGGTGCCGCTGGTCATGGTGATCCTGGGCTTCTTCCTGCTGGTGCCCTTCGTGATCGGCCGGCCCATCGGCGCGGAAACCTCGGCGGTGATCACCTTCATCTGCTTCGAGGCGGCGTACTTCTCCGAGATCATGCGCGCCGGCATCCAGTCGATCCCGCGCGGGCAGGTCTTCGCCGGCATGGCGGTGGGCATGACCTACAAGCAGAACATGACGCTGGTCATCCTGCCCCAGGCCTTCCGCAACATGCTGCCCGTGCTGCTCACCCAGACCATCATCCTGTTCCAGGACACCTCGCTGGTCTACGCCATCGGCGCCTACGACCTGCTCAAGGGCTTCGAGACCGCAGGCAAGAACTTCGGGCGCCCCGAAGAGGCCTACCTGTTGGCCGCCGTCGTGTACTTCATCCTGTGCTACTCGCTGTCCTACCTGGTCAAGGGCCTGCACAAGAAGATCGCCATCATCCGTTGAAGGGGAACAAGCCATGGCTGAAAAAATGATCGAAATCAAGAATGTCTCGAAGTGGTACGGCCCCGTGCAGGTGCTCAACGACTGCAACGTCAGCATCGACAAAGGCGATGTGGTCGTGGTCTGCGGCCCCTCCGGTTCGGGCAAGTCCACGCTGATCAAGACCGTGAACGCGCTGGAGCCGATCCAGAAGGGCGACATCACCGTCAATGGCGTGCATGTCAACAACGCCAAGACCGACCTGCCCAAGCTGCGCTCCAAGGTCGGCATGGTGTTCCAGCACTTCGAGCTGTTCCCGCACCTGTCGGTGACCGAGAACCTGACGATCGCGCAGGTCAAGGTGCTCGGCCGCAGCCTCGACGAGGCCAAAACCCGCGGACTGAAGATGCTCGACCGCGTGGGCCTGATGGCGCACAAGGACAAGTTCCCCGGCCAGCTGTCGGGCGGCCAGCAGCAGCGCGTGGCCATCGCGCGCGCGCTGTCGATGGACCCGATCGTGATGCTCTTTGACGAACCCACTTCGGCCCTTGATCCCGAGATGGTCGGCGAGGTGCTCGACGTGATGGTGAGCCTGGCCAAGGAGGGCATGACCATGATGTGCGTGACCCACGAAATGGGCTTTGCGCGCAAGGTCGCCAGCCGCGTGATCTTCATCGACGTCGGCGGCCGCATCCTGGAGGACTGCTCGAAGGACGAATTCTTCGGCCACCCCGAGAACCGCCAGCCGCGCACCAAGGACTTCCTCAACAAAATCCTCCAACACTGACAGGGGCCGTCGGGCTACTGCGCGGCCCGATCTCGCACCTGCGGTCCTCGCCGTACGTGGGTACGGCTCCGGTCCTCGATGCGACCTCGGGCCGCTCGCTACGCCCGCCGACCCCTGTCAGCCCGGCCGGTGCAGCCGCGCGGCCGCACGCTGGGGCGTCTCAACGCAACGCCGGGCCTGTGCCCGGCGTTTTTCATGGTGCGCGCCCCCACGCAGGCCGAACCTGCTGTTTAAGCGATGTCTAAGCGCGCATTCCTACGATGGCCTCGCCATGCAGCGAAGTGACCGGCGCACCGGTCCTCCGATGGCACGGAGCCGCAGCTGGCGCGAATCGCACGTCGGCAACGGCAGTCCCAACGACGACCTCAGGAATGACGACCATGAACAGACTCCTCGCCCTTGTCCCCGCCCTGTCGCTCTCCGCCCTCGCGGCCACCGCGATGGCGCAGACGCCGCCTGCCGCGCCTGCGCCTGCCAAGCCGGTCGTCAAGACGACCTGCGCCGACTACATCGGCATGGACGAGACCATCAAGCCCAAGTTCGTGTACTTCGTCGTCGGCCACGGCAAGCACGGCAAGAAGGACGCCGTGTTCGACGAGGTGGCCGTCGAGAAGATCAAGCCCGAGCTGGATCAGTACTGCAAGATCAACCTCACCAAGTCGGCCTACGACCAAGTGCTGGCCAGCAGCATGGCCTCGGAGCCGCACGGCCTCAAGGCCAAGTGAGTCGCGACCGGGCACGGGCCCGGCGGCGAGGCTCCGTCGCTTACTTCGGTCGCGCGGCGATCGCCTTCTCGGCCTTGCTCACCAGGTCGTTGCCCACGGTGCCCTTCCACTTGGCGTAGACCGGGCGCGTGATCTTCACGAAGGCCTCGCGCTCCGCGGGGGTGAGCTGTGTCACCGTCACGCCCATGCCGGCGATCTCCTTGAGCAGTGGCTTGTCGGCCTCGGTCAGCCCCTTGCGGGCGAGGGCGATCTCCTGCTTGCCGGCATCGATCGCCGCCTGCCGCACAATGGCCTGGTCGGCCGGCGTCCAGCTGGCCCAGATCTCCTTGTTGACGACGAAGATCAGCGGGTCGGCCACGTAGCCCCAGGTGGTCACGAACTTCTGGCCCACGGTGTGCATCTTGAGCACCGTGAAGAGGAAGAGCGGGTTCTCCTGCCCGTCGACGGCACCGCTGGCCAGGGCGGGTTGCGCGTCGGCCCAGCTCATCTGCGTCGGATTGGCGCCCATGGCGCTGAACATGTCGGAGAAGATGGGCGAGCCCACCACGCGCAGCTTCATGCCCTTCAGATCCTCGGGCGTCTTGATCGGGCGCTTGGAGTTGGTCACCTCGCGGTAGCCGTTCTCGCCCCAGGCCAGCGGCACCACGCCGGCCTTGTTCAGGCGCGCGAAGATGTCCTTGCCCACTTCGCCCTGCGTCAGGGCGTCGATGGCCGCGTAGTCGGGCATCAGAAAGGGCATCGAGAACAGGTTGAGTTCCTTGACCTGCGGCGACCAGTTGATGGTCGAGCCCACGGCCATGTCGATCACACCCTGGCGCAGCGCCGAGAACTCGCGCGTCTGGTCGCCCTGGATCAGCGACACGCCGGGGTACAGCTTGATGTTGATGCGGCCCTGGGTGCGCTCCTTCACCAGGTCGGCCCAGATCTTCCCGGCCATGCCCCAGGGGGTGGGCGGGCCCAGCACCAGCGACATCTTGTACTCGGGCTTGTAGGCGGCCTGCGCCATGGCGCCCGTGGTGAAACCGAGGGCCGTGGCGGCGAGCGCGAGGCCGAGCAGGGTGCGGCGGAATTTCATGTCTCTGTCTCCTTTAAAAGCCTTTGAATTCGGACATCCCTTCGCGTATGGATGTCCGCCTTTCAGTACCCCAGCCTGGCCGGCAGCCACAGCGCCAGCTGCGGCCAGATGATCACGGCGACCATCACCAGGAACATCGCGAACAGCATCCAGCCGACCCAGCGCACGGTCTCTTCCATGCGCACGTTGGCGATGCGGCACGACACCATGAGGTTGACGGCCAGCGGCGGCGTGAACTGGCCCAGCGCGACCTTGAGCGTGAGGATCACGCCGAACCACACCGGGTCCCACTTGTAGTGCTGCACGATGGGCCACAGGAGCGGCACGAAGATCAGGAAGATCGACACGCCGTCGAGGAACATGCCCACGGTGATGAGCAGCACGATCAGCAGCGCCAGCACGCCGTACTCACCCAGGCCCGAATTCACGATCGCCTTGGCCACCGGGTCGATCACGCCCAGCGTCGACAGCGAGTACGCGAAGATGCCCGCCAGCGACACCACCAGCAGGATCACCGCCGACAGTTCGCCCGACTCGCGCAGGATGACGAACAGGTCCCTCACCCTGATCGTGCGGTAGACCACCATGCCCACGAAGAGCCCGTAGAACACTGCCACCACCGCGGCTTCGGTCGGCGTGAACCAGCCGGCGCGCATGCCGCCGAGGATCAGCACCGGCGCTGCCAGGCCCCAGGTGGCTTCGCGAAAGCTCTTCCAGAAGGCCGGCCGTGGCAGCGTGGCCTCGAGCGCGCCCATCTTGTGCGAGCGCGCCATCCACACCGCCGGGATGATGAGCGCCAGCCCGGCCAGGATGCCCGGCACCATGCCTGCCGCGAACAGCGCCGGCACCGACGCACCCGGCACCAGCACCGAGTACACGATGAAGGCGACCGAAGGCGGAATGAGGATGTCGGTGGCCGCTGCGGCGCCCACCACGCTGGCCGAGTACGCCGCCGGATAGCCGGCGCGCGACATGGCCGCGATCATCACCGCGCCCACGGCAGCGGCATTGGCCGGCCCCGAGCCCGAAATGCCGCCGAGGAACATCGCCACCACGATCGCCACCAGCGGCAACATGCCCGGGCCGCGGCCGACGATCGAGATCGCGAAGTTCACCAGCCGCAGCGCCACGCCCGAGCGGTCGAAGATCGAACCCACCAGCACGAACATCGGGATCGCCAGCAGCGGGTACTTGCCCAGGCCCGCGTAGAAGTTCTGGGGCACGGCCAGCAGGCCGAACCACTGGGCGTCGGTGTTGGCCAGTGCGATGCAGGCCGCGCCGGCCAGGCCCAGCGCGGCGCCGATCGGCACGCCGATCAGCATCATTGCCACGAAGGCAACGAACAGGAGAGTCGCGATCATGAGGACGCGTCCTCATGCTCAGCCCTGCGGCCCCGGCGAATGAACAGCCCCACGGCCCGCAGCCCGATCGCCGTCGACACGATCGGCAGCCAGATCGAATACCACCACTGCGGCACGCCGATGCCCGGCGAGGTCTCCTCGAAGCGGTAGTCGTCCCACACCACGCGGATGCTCAGGCCCGCGATGAGGAAGAACAGGATGGCCACCATCGCCGCGCCGAACTGCGCCAGGCGCCGGCGCCGTGCCATCGAGCCGGCCTCCGAGAAGTACTCGATGCGGATGTTGCGGTCGCGGGCCACGGCGGCCGAGCCCGCCACCATCGCCAGGAGGATCATGAGGAAGACCGAGAACTCCTCCGTCCACGCGAAGGACGAGTCGGTGAAGTAGCGCACCAGCACGTTGGCGAAGGTGATGCAGGCCAGCAGCGCCATGATGACCACCGTGGCCCAGTCCTCGATCGCCAGGGGCACCTTCACGGGCTCGTCGGCGGCTTCGATGTCGGGGGGCAGGGGGCTGGCGGCGTCCAGCTGGGCGCCGGGCTCGGGGGCGGAAGACATGGGAGGCGAGGGCGGCAACAAGCAGGTTCCAACCGCCCGGTTGAGAAAAATCGACGGGCGATCGTAAGGGCCGGCGCCCCTGCGGTGCATGGGGGCTTTCCTTAGCCGGTGCGCCTTCGCGACAGCGTGGATCAGCGGCATGCTTCCTGCTGAACCGCCCACATGGACTCCACCACCGCTTCTTCCCCGGCCGCTGCGGCAGCGGCCCTCTCGATCGACCGGGACCGCCTCTGGGATTCGCTCATGGCCCTGGCGCGCATCGGCGCCACCGACAAGGGCGGCGTGTGCCGCCTCGCGCTCACCGACCTGGACCGGCAGGGCCGCGAACTCTTCGTCCGATGGGCCGAGGCGGCGGGCTGCACGGTGCGTGTCGATGCCGTCGGCAACATCTTCGCCCGCCGCCCCGGCACCGACCCGTCGCGGCCCGCCGTGGCCACCGGCAGCCACATCGACACGCAGCCCACGGGCGGCAAGTTCGACGGCAACTACGGCGTGCTCGCCGGCCTGGAGGTGCTGCGCACCCTGAACGATGCCGGTGTGCGCACGGTGGCGCCGCTGGAGGTCTGCGTCTGGACCAACGAGGAGGGCTCGCGCTTCGTGCCCGTGATGATGGGATCGGGCGTCTATGCCAGCGCCTTTCCGCTCGCGCATGCCCTCGATGCACGGGATCGCGACGGCGTGAGTGTGGCCCAGGCGCTGCACACGATCGGCTTCGCCGGCAGCGCGCCGGCGTCGGTCGCGGAAGGCGCGCCGCGCATGGCGGCGTACTTCGAGGCCCACATCGAACAGGGCCCCGTGCTGGAAGACGCGGACGTGCCGATCGGCGTCGTCACCGGCGCGCTCGGCCAGCGCTGGTACGACGTGGTCGTCACCGGCCAGGAGGCGCATGCCGGCCCGACGCCGATGCGCCTGCGACGCGACGCGCTGCAGGGCGCCACCGGCCTCATGCAACTCGTGCGCGAAGTCGCGATGGACGAGCAGCCCGACGGCCGCGGCACCGTGGGCTACCTGCAGGTCCATCCCAATTCGCGCAACGTCATCCCCGGCCGCGTGCTGTTCACCGTCGACTTCCGCCACGCCGACGACGCCGGCCTGGCCCGCATGGACGCCCGCCTGCGCCGGGCGTGCGAGGCGCTGGCGGCCGAGAGCGGCCTGGGCGTCGAGGTGCAGGAGACGGTCTACTTCCCGCCGGCTCCCTTTGCCGAGCCTTTGGTGCGCGCCGTGCGCGAGGGGGCGCAACGCCTCGGCCTGCCGCACCTGGACATCGTGAGCGGTGCCGGGCACGACGCGGTGTACGTCGCGCGCACCGCACCGGCGGCGATGATCTTCGTGCCCTGCAAGGACGGCATCTCGCACAACGAGATCGAGGACGCGCGGCCCGACCACCTGGCCGCCGGCTGCAACGTGCTGCTGCACGCGATGCTCGACCAGGCGGGCGTGGCGTGACGAGGGTGCTCGTCGCGCAGCCGCTCACGCCCGAGGGCTTCGCACCCTACGGCACCGTGCTCGCCGTGCCCGAGGGCGGCACCGGCCGGCCCATCAACGGCGGCACCTCGCAGCGCTTCGACCTGGTGGACGACATGGCGCTGGCCGCAGCCGGCGGACGGCCGGCGCTGGCCATCTTCCGCGCCCAGGCGCGCGCCTTCCCGCACACCGTCGGCGAGATGGAGCGCCATGCGCTGGGCAGCCAGACCTTCGTGCCGCTGGGCACGCGCCGTTTCGTGCTGGTGGTGGCGCGGGCCGGCGCCGCGCCGGCGGCCGAAGACCTGGCCGCCTTCGTGACCGACGGCACGCAGGGCGCGCTGCTGGCGCCCGGCACCTGGCACCACGCACTGCTGGCCATCGATGCGGGCGACTTCGCGGTCCTCGAGCGCGTCGCGGCCGAGGTCGACTGCGACCTCTGCCACCTTGCTGCGCCGGCGCAGGTGCAGCTCGCGACCTGACCCCCGGCGTTGCCGCGCGGCGGGCGGCGCGCTAAGGTGCGCGGCCCATGACCCGCATCGGCCTCATCTCCGACACCCACAACCTGCTGCGGCCCGAAGCGGCCGCCTGGCTGCAGGGCTGCGCGCACATCCTGCACGCCGGCGACGTCTGCCGCCCCGAGGTGCTGGAGGACCTGGGCCGCATCGCGCCCGTGACTGCCGTGCGCGGCAACAACGACCAGGGCGCCTGGGCCCAGGCGCTGCCTGTGCAGCGCACGGTCGAGCTCGCAGGCGTGCGCGTGCACCTGCTGCACGACCTGACAGAACTGGCGATCGACCCGGCGCGTGAAGGGGTGCAGGTCGTGCTCTCGGGCCACTCGCACCGGCCGCTGGTGCAAGCGCGCGGCGGCGTGCTCTTCGTCAACCCCGGCAGCGCCGGTCCGCGGCGCTTCACGCTGCCGATCTCGCTGGGCGAGCTGTGGATCGAGGACCGGCAGGTGCGCGCCGGGCTGCACACGCTTTCGACCTGACGCGTCGCCGTCGGCACGGCTCGGATGCTATCGAATTCATAGCTGATTGCGCCCGTCCCGCGGGCGCTGCAGGCCGATTTGGCTTGAAACTCTGGCCCGATCAGGCGGCGTTGGCGATGCGGGCGGCCAGCGCGATGAGCGAGCGGTCCGTGCCCGCCGGGCCGAGCAGAGAGAGCCCCAGCGGCGCGCCGTCGCGCGCAGCCAGCGGCATCGACAGCTGCGGAAAGCCGCTGAGCCCGGCCAGGCACAGCAGCTGGATCGCGCGGTTGCGGTAATCCTCCAGCGCCGGTTCGGATTCGCTGCGCAGCGGTGCGATGTCGGGCATGGTCGGCATGACGAGCACGCCGTCCGCGCCCAGCAGCGCGCGCAGGTGCCCGCGGAAGCGGGCGCGGAAGGCGCGGCCGGCCGCCACCTGCGCGTCCGTCACCGCGCGCGACCACGCGAAGCGCTCGGCCACGCCCGGCCCCAGCGGCGGTGCGAAGCGCTCGATCAGCGGCCCGTCGGTCAACCAGGCCTCGCGCGCCTGCACGTGGCGGAAGTGCCAGTACATGGCCTCGAAGGACTCCAGCGCCACCGTGACCGGGGCGGCGGCACCCAGTGCGGCCTCGGTGCGGGCCAGCGCCGGCTGCAACGCCTCGGCCGCCGCGGGCGCCACCAGCGCCCACAGGTCCGCCGGCCGCAGAAGCCGCACGGCGGCGGGCAACGGCGTCGCGTCGGGGGACAGCAGCACATCGGCCACCTGCGTGAAGGTGAAGAGGTCGCGCGCGAACCAGCCGCAGGTGTCCAGGCTCGGCGCCAGGTCCAGCGCGCCCTGCAGGCTGACGCGGCCGTGCGTGGGCCGCAGCCCGTAGAGGCCGCAGTGGTTGGCCGGTGCGCGCACCGAGCCGCCCGTGTCCGTGCCGAGCGCGAAGTCGCACAGGCCCGAGGACACGGCCGAGGCTGAGCCCGAGGACGACCCGCCCGTGATGCGGTCTGGCGCCGCCCCGTTGATCGGCGCGCCGAAGTGCGCGTTGTTGCCGTTCATCGAGAAGGCCAGCTCGTCGGTGACGGTCTTGCCGGCCAGGCGCGCACCGGCGTCCAGCAGGCGCTGCACGGTGGGCGCCGTGCGCGTCTTGATGCCCGACATGGCGAGCACGAAGGGGCTGCCGCCGCCCGTGGGGTAGCCGGCGACGTCGAACAGGTCCTTGACGCCGAAGCTCAGGCCCGCCAGCGGGCCGGTCGGCGCGTGCGGCACCTCGGCATCGGGGTAGGGGACGAAGGCGTGGGCGGGGTCGTGCAGGGGCATGGACAAGGCGGGACGGTCAGGCCGCGAGGGGCGCCAGCGCGGCCGTCTCGTCGGTGCGCAGGCAGCGCGCACGGTGGCCCGGCGTGAACTCGACCACCGGTGGCTGGGCCGCGCGGCAGGCGTCGGTCGCCAGCGCGCAGCGCGCCGCGAAGGCGCAGCCCGGCGGCAGCGCCGACAGGTCGGGCGGGGCGCCGGCGATGGTGTCCAGCCGCGCGCCCTTGGCCATGGCGCCGTGGGCGCGGCTCCGGAGCAAGGCGATGGTGTAGGGGTGGCGCGGCGCGCGGATCAGTTCGCGGGCCGTGCCTTCCTCGACGATGCGGCCCGCGTACATCACGGCGATGCGGTCCGCCACCTCGACCGCGGCGCCGATGTCGTGCGTCACGAAGATCACCGACAGGCCCAGGTCGCGCTGCAGTTCGCGCAGCAGCAGCAGGATCTGGATCTGCACCGTCGCATCGAGCGCCGTGGTGGGCTCGTCGGCCAGCAGCAGCTGCGGGTTGCAGGCCAGCGCGAGCGCGATCATCGCGCGCTGCCGCATGCCGCCCGACATCTCGTGCGGATAGGCGGCCAGCCGGCGCTCGGGGCTGGGGATGCGCACGCGCTCGAACAGGGCCAGCGCGCGCTTCTGCGCCTCGGCCTTCGTCACCGCCTCGTGGCGGCGGATCGATTCGACGATCTGCGCGCCGACGGGGTACACCGGGTCCAGCGCCAGCAGGGGCTCCTGGAAGATCATCGACGCGACCTTGCCGCGGAAGTCGGCCAGCGCGCGCGTGCCCATGGCCAGCACGTCCTGGCCGGCGACGCGCACCGTGCCGGCGATGCGCGTGCGCCGCTCGGGGTGCAGGCGCAACAGGGTGCGCATGGTTACGCTCTTGCCCGAGCCGGATTCGCCGATGAGCGCGACCACCTCGCCGCGCTGCACCTGCAGGCTCACGCCGCTGACGGCCTGCACCGGTTGGCGCGCGCCGTGGAAGCTCACGCCCAGGTCCTGCAGCAGGACCATCGGCTCGGTTGTCTCGGAGGGGGGCAAGGACGTCATGGCCGTCGGCCTCAGGCGGCGCGGGCCGCGGAAACGGCGTGCGGGTGCCCGCTGCCTGGCTCGTGCATGAGGCAGCTCACCGCATGCAGCGTTCCCACCGGCGACAGCGTGGGCGCGTGCCGGCTGCACACGGAGGCCGCCATCGGGCAGCGCGGATGGAAGCGGCAGCCGGAGGGCGGGTCGATGGGGTTGGGCGGGTCGCCGGCCAGCGGCGCTTCCTGCGTGCGCCGGTCCGGGTCCATCGACGGCATCGAGGACAGCAGGGCCTGCGTGTAGGGGTGCGCCGGCGCGTCGTAGAGTGACTCGGACGGGCCGATCTCCGCCACCTGGCCCAGGTACATCACCATCACGCGGTCGCTGATGTAGCGCACCACGTGCAGGTCGTGGCTGATGAAGACATAGGTGAGGCCGAACTCGGCCTTCAGGTCCAGCAGCAGATTGATGACCTGCGCTTCGACGGATTTGTCGAGCGCGGACACGGCCTCGTCGAGGATCACCATGCGCGGCTGCAGCGCGAGCGCGCGGGCGATGTTGACGCGCTGGCGCTGCCCGCCGGACAGCTCGTGCGGATAGCGCTCCGCGAAGCGCGCCGGCTCCAGGCCCACGCGGCCCAGCAGGTCGCGCGCACGCGCCACGGCCTCCCTGCGGCCCACGCCGTGCACCTGGGGGCCGAAGGCGATCGAGTCCTCGATGGTCAGGCGCGGGTTCAGCGAGGCGTAGCTGTCCTGGAACACCATCTGCACCTGGCGCCGGAACTCCTTGAGCGGCAGGTCGCGCGTGCCCACGGTGCGGCCGTCGAACACCACTTCGCCGCCCGTCGGGTCGATGAGGTGCATGAGCAGGCGCGCCGTGGTCGACTTGCCGCAGCCGGACTCGCCCACCACACCCAGCGTCTCGCCCTTGAGCACGTCGAAGTCGACCCCGTCGACCGCGCGCACCACGCCGCCGCCCCGGCCCAGCGGGTCGCGCTTGAGCGGGAAGTGCTTCTGCAGCCCGCGAATGGTGAGCAGCGGCTGGGCCGGGCCACCGATGTCGATGGCTGCGCTCATGATTTGTTGTCCATCGCCGAACGCAGGCCGTCCGACAGCAGGTTGAAGGAGATGGAGGTGATGAAGATCATCAGCCCCGGCAGCGCCGCCACCAGGGGCTGCGTGTAGATCGCGGTGCGCAGCGTGTTGAGCATCAGCCCCCATTCGGGCTCTGGCGGCTTCACGCCCAGGCCAAGGAAGGACAGGCCGGAGGCCAGGATCATCGACACCGCCACCAGGCTGGTCGCGTAGACGAAGATCGGGCCCAACACGTTGCCCAGCACGTGCACCCGCACGATGGTGAAGGCCCCGGCGCCGGAGGCGCGCGCCGCCTCCACGTAATCGCGACCGCGCACCTGGGTGGTCACGCTCTCGGCCACGCGCGCGATCTGGGGAATGAACACGATGGTCAGCGAGATCAGCGAATTGACGATGCCCGCCCCCAGCGTGCCCGACAGCGCGATGGCCAGCAGCACCGAGGGGAAGGCGTAGAACACGTCGATGGTGCGCATGATGGCCGTGTTGACCAGGCCGCCCGCGTAGCCGGCCACGATGCCGATCGCCGCGCCGATGGCGAAGGCGCACAGCACGGGCGTGATGCCCATGAAGAGCGACAGCCGCGTGCCGACGATGAGGCGCGAGAGCAGGTCGCGGCCCAGCTCGTCGCTGCCCAGCGGCAGGCCCGGGGTGCCGATCGGCTTGAGCCGCTTGAACATGGACGAGGCGTAGGGGTCGGCCGGCGCGATCCAGGGGCCGGCGATCGCCAGCACGATGAGCAGCAGCACGACCGCTGCCGCCGCCATGGCGACCGGGTCGCGGCGCAGGCGCAGGAGCACGGACGACCAGTAGCCGCGCGAGCGCTGCGCGGGCAGCGGCTGCACGTCCGGCGCGGTGGGCGTGAGGATGGCGGCCATCAGCTTCTCGCGATGCGCGGATCGAGCAGCGTCTGCAGCACGTCCACCAGCAGGTTGAGCAGCACGAAGAACAGCGCCAGCACGAGGATCGTGCCCTGCAGCAGCGGCAGGTCGCGCTGGAAGATGGCGGCGTTGAGCAGGAAGCCGGTGCCGGGCCAGGAGAACACCGTCTCGATGAGGATGGAGCCGCCCAGCAGGTAGCCCAGCTGCAGGCCCATCACTGCCAGCGCGGTGGGTGCCGCGTTCTTCACCACGTGGCGGAACACACCCAGGTGCGTCAGCCCCTTGGCCCGCAGGCCGATGATGAATTCCTGGTCCAGCAGTTCGGCCACCAGTGCGCGCACCGTGCGCGCGATGATGCCCATGGGAATGACCGACATGGTGAGGGCCGGCAGGAGCATGAACTGCAGGTGCTCCCAGTCCCAGGCCCACTGGTCCGAGCCGCCGGGGCCGGCACCGGTGGCGGGCAGCCACATGAGCTGCGACGAGAAGACGATCACCAGCACCATGCCCAGCCAGTAGTGCGGCACGCTCACGCCCAGCACCGAGAGCATGGAGGCGAGACGGTCCGGCCAGGAGTTGCGGAAGTAGCCGGCCACGAAGCCGAACAGGCAGCCGAACACGAAGCCGATGGCGGTACCGACCACCGCCAGGCGCAGGGTGTTGAGCACGGCACGCAGCACCTCGGCGGCGACCGGCCGGCTGGTGGCGATCGACAGGCCCAGGTCGCCGTGCAGGGCGCGCCAGGTCCAGCGCGCGAACTGCTCGGGCAGCGGGCGGTCGAAACCGTAGACCGTGCGCAGCTGCGTCTGGAGTTCCACCGACGCATCGGCGGGCAGCACGGACACCAGCGGGTCGCCCGGGGCGATATGCACCAGCGAGAAGCACACCAGTGCCACCCCCAGCATGATCGGGAGGGTGTAGAGGACGCGGCGGAACAGGTAGGCGAGCATGGAGTCGGCTGGCTCGGGGCTGGCAGACCGGGCGTCGAGCGGCCGCCGGCGCGGGCCGGCGGCCGCCTTTCGCGTCAGTTCATGCTCATCGTGGCGATGTCGATGAACCAGCTCTTGGGCTGGACCACGCCCTGGATCTTGGGCGAGAGCGCGCGCGGGCCCACGTCATGCGCGACGAAGAGGAAGGGCGCTTCGTCGACGATGCGGGCCTGCAGCTCGGCCAGGGTGGCGTCGCGCGCCTTGTCGTCGAAGGTGGTGCGGGCCTTGTCCACCAGCGCGTCGGTCTTGGGGTCGCTGTAGTAGCCCCAGTTCTGGGCCACGGGCGGCTGCGCCTTGGTGCTGACGAAGCGCACCATGGCGAAGAACGGGTCCATGGTGGCCGCGCTCACGTTGGTGGCATGGGCGCCATGCGCGCCGGGGTCCTTGGCGCCCAGGCGCCAGCCGGAAAACAGCGTGTTCCATTCCACGACGTCGAACTCGACGTCGAAGTAGCAGTCCTTCAGGTTCTGCTGGATGAACTCGTTCATCGGCAGCGGCTGCATCTGGCCCGACCCCGAGGCGGAGGTCTGCACCTTCACCTTGACCGGCTTGCTCGCCGAGTAGCCGGCCTGCTGCATCAGCTTCTGGCCGGCGGCCACGTCGTACTTGATCTGGAAGGTGGGGTGCCCTCGCCAGGGATCGCCGGGCTCGGCAATGCCCGTGGCCTCGGCCATCATGCCGCCCAGCAGTTCCTTGAGTGCGCCGCGGTTGACGCACAGGTTGGCGGCCTGGCGCACCTTCACATCCTTGAAGGGCGAATCGGGCAGCAGCGAGAACTGCCAGGGCCACAGGTGCGGCTGCAGGTTGGCGTAGATCTTGAAGCCGCGCTGCTTGAGCGTGGCCACCGCGTCGGGTGCGGGGGCCTCGATCCAGTCGACCTGTCCCGACAGCAGGGCCGCCGTGCGCGAGTTGGCCTCGGGCAGCGGCAGCAGCACCACGCGGTCGATCTTCGGGCGGCGCTTGGCGTCCCAGTAGTCGGGGTTTTTCACCATCTCGAGGCGCTCGCGCGGCACGAACCTGGACGCCTTGAACGGGCCGGTGCCGGAGGGATCGGCCGCGAACGCGGTCCACGCCTGCTTGCTGCGTTCGGCCTTGTCGCTCACGCCGGCCGGCACGGCATCGAACTTCTTCTGCCAGTGGACCGGCGAGGCCATGAACAGGTTGGTCAGGTTGAAGGGCAGGAACGAGTCCGGCTCGCTGGTGGTGAGTTCGACGGTCAGGTCGTCGATCTTGCGGGCGCTGCGCAGCGTGGGCATGCGCGAGGCGGTCACGCCGATCTGGGCCGGGTCGTACTGCGGGGCGGCCTTGTCCAGCACCTTGCCCACGTTCCACACCACGGCGTCGGCGTTGAAGGGCGAGCCGTCGTGGAACTTGACGCCGGGGCGCAGCTTGAAGACCCACTTGGTCTTGTCCTTGGCGTCCACGGCCCAGGAGACGGCCAGGTCGGGGATCACCACGCTGGGCTTGGTGTCCGAGCTCAGGTCCCACTGCGTGAGGCTGTCGTACATGGGAATGCCGGTGAAGCGGTTGCCCTCGTAGCCCTGGTCGGGCTGGCCGGAGGTGCGCGGGATGTCGGCCGCCGTCATGGCGATGCGCAGGGTCTTTTCCTGGGCGAGGGCAGGAGCGCCGAGCAGCAGGGCGGCGGCAGCGGCCAGGATGCCGGCGCGGGACGTGTGCAGGCGGGAGCGGGTCGGGGCGATCGGGGACATGGGGCGAAGCTCCTGTGGATGGGGCGACACGGCGGTCGATCCACGGCGGCAAGCAAGGCCCATGCCTGTCTAAGAGAATCGTTTATAGGTTCAAAAATATCGATAAACGATACATGCACCAATCTGCGATGGTGGCGCACCGCGTTGGAGATCGCGGCCCTGCCCGGGCGGGAGGTGCGCAGCGGCCGTCAGTGCAGCAGCGCGCTGGAGATGGCGCGCGCGCACTCGATCACCATCGGCGCCAGCTTCTGCTGCGCGGCCTCCAGCGTCCAGCGGCTGGTGGGCGGTGAGACGTGCACCGCGCCCTGCGGCCTGCCCCGCTGGTCGACGATGGGGGCGGCGATGCCCATGTCGCCCAGGAACAGCTCTTCGGCGTTGTACGCGTAGCCCTGCTTGCGGCAGGCGGCGATGCGCGCCTGGATGGCGCCGATGCCCGTCAGCGTGGCGGGTGTGCGCGCGGCGCGGTCCGAGGCCTGGAGGATGGCCTTCACCTCGTCGTCCGGCAGGCAGCTGAGCCAGGCGCGGCCGCTGCTCGTGCAGTACATGGGAATGCGCATGCCCACCGGCGTGAGCACGGGGATGAACTGGCTGGTCATGCGCTGGGCCACGTAGAGCATGTCGTGGTCCACCGCTTCGGTGAGGTGCGCCGTCTCGCCGCTCGCGGCGGCCAGTTGCGCCAGGTAGGGATTGGCCACCTGGACCAGCGGGTCGCCCGCGACATAGTTGAAGCCGATGTCCATGATCCGCGGCAGCAGCCGGAAGCGCCGCGTCTGCGGGTGCTTGCCCACGTAGCCCAGCACCTGCAGCGTGTGCACGGTGCGCTGGGCCGAGCCCTTGCTCATGCCCGTGCGCGCCGCCACCTCGGTCAGGGTCATGGTGCGGTGCGCGGCATCGAAGGCGCACAGCACCTCCAGCCCCTTGGCCAGGGAGAGGTTGAACAGCGGGTCCGGGACTTCCGCCGCGGCAGCCTTCGCGGCGCGGCGCGACCCGGGCGTTTCCTTCTTGCTGGCCATGGGCGTTCGTTGGAGTATCGGCAATCGATTCTAGAAAACCGTGCCGATCGGCCGGCCGCGGGCATCGTCCACCTCATTGGCCCGATGGGACAATGCCGCGCATGACCGACACCCTCACCATCACCCGCCCCGACGACTGGCACCTGCATGTGCGCGATGGCGCCGCCATGGGCGACGTGGTGCCCCACTCGGCGCGCCAGATGGGCCGCGCGCTCGTGATGCCGAACCTGCGCCCGCCCGTGACCAACGCGCGGCTCGCCGCCGAGTACCGCGAGCGCATCCTCGCCGCGATGCCGGGCGATGCCCGCTTCGAGCCCGTGATGTCGCTCTACCTCACCGACAAACTGCCCTCCGACGAGATCGCCCGCGCCGCCGCGGCCGGCGTGAAGGCGCTCAAGCTCTACCCGGCCGGCGCCACCACCAACAGCGATGCCGGCGTGACCGACATCCGCAAGACCTATTCGACGCTCGAGGCGATGCAGAAGCACGGCCTGCTGCTGCTGGTGCACGGCGAGGTGACCGACCCCAGCGTCGACCTGTTCGACCGCGAGGCCGTCTTCATCGACCGCGTGCTGATCCCGCTGCGCCGCGACTTCCCCGAGCTGAAGATCGTCTTCGAGCACCTGACGACGAAGGAGGGCGCGCACTACGTGCGCGACGCCGGCGGCGACTTCACCGCGGCCACCATCACCGCGCACCATCTGCTCTACAACCGCAACGCCATCTTCACCGGCGGCATCCGTCCGCACTACTACTGCCTGCCCGTGCTCAAGCGCGAGACGCACCGCGTCGCACTGGTCGAGGCCGCCACCAGCGGCAGCGGCCGCTTCTTCCTCGGCACCGACAGCGCGCCGCACCCGGCCGTGCTGAAGGAGAACGCCCTGGGCTGCGCAGGCTGCTACACCGCGCTCACCGCCATCGAGCTGTACGCCGAGGCCTTCGACAACGCCGGCGCGCTGGACAAGCTGGAAGGCTTCGCCAGCTTCCACGGCCCCGACTTCTACGGCCTGCCGCGCAACACCGACACCATCACCCTGAAGCGCGAACCCTGGACCGTGCCCGAAACCGTGCCCTTCGGCGAAGCCACGCTCAAGCCGCTGCGTGGCGGCGAGACGCTGAACTGGACGCTGGTGGCATGACCACCTTGCCCGTCTCGATGACGACCGCTCGCAGCATGGCGGTATTCATCGATGCGGACAACCTGAACGATGCGACGGCGCTCGATCATGTCCTCACCAGCGTACGAGCGATGGCCGACAGGGTCATCTATCGCCGCGCCTATGGACGGCCGGAGAGCTTGAAGTCCATCGAGGCGGTTCTTTGGCGCCACGGTGTTCGCCCCGTCGCGAATCTCATCGTCGACAAGACGACCACCGACAGCGCACTGGTCATCGATGCTGTCGAAGCGGTGTGCCGCAACGACATCGACATCGTTGCCATCTGCTCGGGCGATGCGGATTTCGTGCCGCTGGCGCTCTGGTTGCGGGAGAAGCGCTGCAGGGTGCTGTGTTTCAGCCTGCCGAACAAGATATTCGCGAATCCCGAGAGCTTCTATGACGAAGTCGTGCTCCTCGACGTCGTCAGCGATTCGATGCCCGCACCTCTCGTGCCGTCCGAACGTGCTGCCGTCAATGGCTCTGGCGCCTCGTTGTCGAGGAAGTCGATGGACCTCTCTAAGGTGCCGGCACCTGCAAATGGCCCGTTGCCGCCTGCCGGCGCCTCGGTGAAGGCGTTGCTGGCCGCGGTTCCCGAGCTTCGCGACAAGGCTCCGATGCAGCTTAGTGTGGTTGCCAAGAAGCTGCGGGACGCGGGTGTGCTCGGGAAAAATGCCAGCTCCACGCCCTTGTTCAGGCGCTTTCCCGCGCAGTTCGAACTCACCCCCCTCAAACAACCCCACACCGTGCGATATCGCGGCTGAGTCACCCGCCCATGAATCCCTCCCCCACCACCCACAAGGTCATGCTCCTGGTCGACGCCGACAACGTCTCGGCCGACGTGATGGAGCAGGCCGTGCGCGGCGTGATCGCCGAGCACGGGCACCTGCATGTGCGCCGCGCCTACTGCACGGCCGAGGTCGCGCTCAAGCACCAGCAGCTGTTCAAGCGGCTGTCGATGCGGCCCATGGTCAACCTGGCGGCAGGCAAGAACAGCACGGACATCGCGCTGGCCGTCGATGCGATGGACCTTGTCATGGCCGAGCGCCCACACCTGGTCTATCTGGTGTCGTCCGACTCCGACTTCGCGCCGCTGGTGAATCGCCTGCGCGAGAAGGGCTGCCGCGTCTGCGGCATCGGCCAGCAGGGCAAGACCGGCGAGGAGACGCGCGCCGCCTACGACCACTTCATCGACCTGAAGCACAAGGGCGCCGGCACGGCGGCACCGCCGGCCGAAGCGCCGCTGGCGCGCCCGGCGCGCAAGGCCGCGGCCAAGAAGACCAGCGCCCGGCGCGGCGATGCATCCGCCACCCCCCGCGAGGCGGACCCGGTCGAACCCGCCGGCCTGCCCGATGCGGCCCCGGCCGCGCGCGCTCCGGCCCGCAAG
>NZ_CABFMN010000075.1 GCF_901875635.1 Xylophilus ampelinus
ACCATCGCAAAGTCGGCTTCCACCCCTGGCTCACTTCTCAATCGGCCCGGTGGCTCACTTCTACTTCGGCGCGGACACACGTGGCGTCACGCTGATCTTTCGTGCCCCGGAAGTCACCCCGGAAGTCACCCCGGAAGTCACCCCGGAAGTCGCCCCGGAAGTCACAAGGCTAGTGAGTGTGATGGAAGGTGAGGCATCGCGCCAGGAGCTACAACAGCGCCTGCGCCTGAAAGACAGCGAACACTTCCGAAAGGCTTACCTGTTGCCGGCCTTGGCAGCAAAGGCCGTCGAAATGACCTTACCGGACAAGCCCACGAGCCGGATGCAGCGCTACAGGCTGACACCTCTGGGCGAGCGCCTTCGCCAACCTGCGTCATGAGCGAATACACCGAGGTTGAGCGGCCGTTCCTCGATCAGCTGGCCACGAAAGGCTGGACGGTGATCGACCATGGCAGCGGTGTGCCGCAGCAGGCTGGCCCCAGCCTGCGGAACCACTTCCGCGAATGGCTGCTCCCCGGGGTGTTCGATGAAGCGGTGCGAAGCCTCAACCGCACCAACGATGGCCAGACCTGGCTAACGGACGCGCAGCTGGACGAGTTGCGCCAGCAGTTGACGCGGCACTCCAACCGGTCGCTGCTGGAAGCCAACGAGGCCGTGCAGGCGCTCTTGTTCAAGGCACAGGTGGGCATGAACGAACTGACCGGCGAATCAGACCCTGTGGTGCGGCTCATCGACTTTCACCATCCCGAGAACAACTGCTTTCACGCCATCAACCAGTTCAGGGTGGACACGCCGGGCTGCGTAAAGGCCTTCATCGTTCCGGACATCGTGCTGTTCGTGAATGGCATCCCCCTGGTGGTGGTGGAGTGCAAGAAGGGGTCTGAGGTCTGCGCGAACCCGATGCAGGAGGCCTTCGTCCAGCTGCAGCGCTACATGCGGCGCCGCGCACAGACTGAGCTCGATGGACTCAAGGAGGGCGAACCGCGCCTCTTCCACACCAATCTGTTCGTGGTTCGCAGCTGTGGCCTAGAGGCTGACTACGGCACCATCACCTCGGGCGAGGAGCACTTCTACGCTTGGAAGACCCTGTTTCCGCAGGACGACGCAGGTCTGCAGGGCCTGAGCGCCCAGCAGCAGTTGGTTGGCGGCATGTTGACTCGCCCCAACCTGCTGCAGATCCTGCGCACCAGCTCGGTGTTCATGGACACCGATGGTGGTCCGCGCGTCAAGGTGGTCTGCCGCTACCAGCAGTACCGCGCGGCAGGTCGCATCATGGCTCGCCTGCGCGAGGGCCAGACGGCTGCCGAGCGCAGCGGTGTCGTCTGGCACACCCAGGGTTCGGGCAAGTCGTTGACCATGGTGTTCCTGGCCCGAATGATGCGCGTCAGCCGTGATCTCAGCGACTCCAAGATCGTGCTGGTCAATGACCGGCAGGATCTGGAAGAACAACTGGGTTACACGGCCACCCTGATCGGCGGCCGTGTCAACGTCATCGAGAGCCGCGCGGGACTGCGCAGCCACCTGGCCACTGACAGCTCCGATGTCAGCATGGTGATGGTGCACAAGTTCCAGGATCGGCGGGAAACGCTAAGCAATGCGGTGGCGGAAGCGCTGGGCACCTATCGCGCCATCCCGGCCGGCAAGACCTTTGGGGTCGTCAACACCTCCGATCGCATCATCCTGATGATCGACGAGGCCCACCGCACCCAGAGCTCAGACCTGGGCGACAACCTCTTTGAGGCATTCCCCAACGCGGCGCGCATTGCCTTCACCGGAACGCCCTTGATCACCGAGCGCCACGGTGAGAAGAAGACCCACAAGCGCTTTGGCGAGTACATCGACACCTACCGCCTGATGGATGCGGTGAACGATGGTGCGACGCTGCAAATCCTCTACGAAGGCAAGACGGCCGACAGCGCGCTGAGCGAGAAGCACGCCTTCGATACGGCGTTCGAGGATTTGTTCAGAGATCGGTCCGACGAAGAACTGCTTGCGATCAAGAAGAAGTACGGCGCCACCGGCGACATCCTGGAAGCGGAACAGCGCATCAACGCGATCGCACGCGACCTGGTCGCGCACTACGTGGACAACATCCTGCCCAACGGCTTCAAGGCGCAGGTGGTGTGCCACAGCAAGCTGGCCTGCGTACGCTATCAGGCGGGCATCGAGGCCGCTCTGGCCGAACGTGTGACCAGGGAGGAGTCTCGCAGTACGCCCGATACCGAGTTGATCGAGCGGCTGCGTTTTCTCAAGGCTGCCGTGGTGATCTCCAGTGATGGGACGAACGAGCCGGCCTATGTCACCCACGCGCGCAAGCAAGCGCAGCGAATGAATGCGGTGGACAACTTCTGCCGCAGCTTCGACCTGGAAGATCCCGACAAGGCTTACTCCGGCATCGCCTTCCTGATCGTGTGCGACATGCTGCTCACGGGCTTTGACGCCCCCATCGAGCAGGTGATGTACATCGACAAGAAGCTGCGCGAGCACACCCTGCTCCAAGCGATTGCGCGGACGAACCGGGTGAAGAGGGGCAAGAAGCGCGGTTACGTGGTGGACTACATCGGCTTGGCCAATCACCTGACCGAGGCACTCACGGTCTATGCCGCCACTGAAGAACAGCAGGAGTTGAAGGATGGCCTGAAGAACATCACGTCCGAGCTGCCCGTGCTTGAAGAGCGCTACCAGCGGCTTCTGCAGCAGTTCGCAGGCATGGGCGTGAAAGAGATCGAGGCCTTTGCAACAGGTCGCCTATCGACTCAAGAGGCGGATGCCGCGGTCGTTCACCAAGCGGTGACCGCCCTCAAGGACGAACGACAGCGAGCCGACTTCGAGGTGTACCTGAAGAAGTTCTTGACCAGTCTGGACATCATCCTGCCCGGCACTCAAGCGCAGCCTTATCGGGTGCCGGCACGCCGCTTCGGCTACATCCTGCAGGTGGCTAAGGAACGCTACAAGGACGAGAGCCTGAACCTCGGTGATGCCGGGGAAAAGGTGAAAGCCCTCATCAACGAGCACCTGGTCAGCTTAGGCATCAATCCCAAGGTGCCTCCGGTGGAACTGCTGTCTGCAGACTTCATTGAGCAACTGAGTGCCCATGCCGGAGGCAGCACAGAGGCCAAGGCGAGCGAAATGGAGCATGCCATTCGCAAGCACTGCACTGTTCATCACGACGAGGACCCGGCGTTCTACAAAAGCCTGTCCGAGAAGGTGGACGCGTTGATTGAGCGCCACAAGGACGAATGGGACCTGCTGGTGGACAAACTGGCAGAGCTCAGGCACGAGGCCGTAGCCGGCCGCCAGCAAGGCCAAGATGGCATGAGCAAGGAGGCCACGGCATTCTTCGAACACATCGTCCAGGTGGGCTTTGCGAGTGGTAAGTTGCCTGACGCCGAACGCCCGGCGTTCAGGGCCTTCCTGGAGGCTGTGGTGGAGCTGCTCCAGGACACGATCGGCAGCATCGACTTTTGGCAAAGCCCGGACAAGCAAAAGCGTGTGCGCGCATTGATCAAGACCGAAATTGCCAAGACCTCCATAGAGGAAATGAAGCAGAACCGCGAGCGCGTGGCCGTTGAAATCATGAAGCTGGCCAAGAACCGCCACGGCAAACTGACCAAGGGGCTCAAGGCAGCCGGTGGCCAGGAGAGCTGAATGCAAGTGCGCCAGGTTCACGACATCGAGTACCACCTCCTGCCCGGCACGGCGCGGAGGACGACCGACATCGTCATCGAGCGCGATGGCGTGGTGACGGTGCGTCCGCCTGCCCGCATGACACCCGAGCAGATCGACCAGACGGTGCTGTCGAAGCGGATGTGGATCTATCGCAGCTTGGCGGAGTGGCGCGAACTGAACGGGGGCCGCGTCAACCGCGAATGGGTCAGCGGCGAGTCCTTCATGTACCTGGGTAGCAGCTACCGGTTGGAGCTGGTGGCTGCGCAAGACGAGCCGTTGAAGCTGAAGGACGGTCGTTTTTGCCTAGTTAAGCGTGTTGTCTCCGAACTTGGAAAAGACGGCGCCAGTAAGGCCTTTGCAGCTTTCTATACCGACAAGGGACAGCGTCGCCTGGCAAGCCGGGTTGCCTACTTCGCCCCCAAGGTTGGCGTTGCGGCGGGCCGAGTGGAAGTCAAGGACCTGGGATACCGCTGGGCCTCATGCCTAAAGGATGGTGATTTGCACTTTCACTGGAAGTGCCTGATGGCCCCCTTGACCATCATCGACTACATCGTCGTCCATGAGCTTTGCCACACGCGTCACCGAGATCACTCCGATGCGTTTTGGAACGAGGTGGACAAGGTCTTGCCGGATTTTCAACGGCGTAAAGAGTGGCTGCGAATGCGTGGGGTCGAGCTGAATCTTTAGGAAGCATGCCACGCCAAAGGCCCCTCGTGGTAGCCGGTGGCAGGGCCCTCAGGATCAACACCGCACGAGCACCTAAGACGCGTATCCTAAATCTACCAAGGCTACCTCTGCGGCCCCCGCACCACCCGACCCGTGCTTTACATGGTGGCCGCGGGCCTAGGCGAGCCGGCGCTGCCCACGATCTGTGTTCCGGCTGGACCGCACAACGCTTACCAAGTCGTACCCTGCGGCCGCGCATCCCAAGTCGCAAGATCTGCGTGGTGACCCTGCGCGAACGCGTGCTCAGCGGGGTCGCTTAGGTGTGCGCACGCCTCATCGTCGACGCCCTGCGCGAGAGTGCTACGGCGGCGCGCACGCTCAGCGTTGCTGCCCCCACCGCCTGATCGTCACCCGTTCCACCGCCGCAAACCCCAAACTCTCCACCCCCAACCCAATCAACACCACCAGCACCAACCCCGCGAACACGCGGTCCGTGTAGAACTCGTTCCGATTCTGGAAGACGTACCACCCCAGCCCGCCCTTGCCCGAGCTGGCGCCGAGGACGAGTTCGGCGGCGATGAGGGTGCGCCAGGCAAAGGCCCAGCCGATCTTCAGGCCGACAGGATGGCGGGCAGGGCGGCGGGGAGCAGGATCTGCAGCACATAGCGCAGGCCGGTGAGGCCGTAATTGCGGCCAGCCATGCGCAGGGTCTCGGGCACGCCCTGAAAGGCCGCGTACGTGTCCACCTCCAAGCGGCCCACCACCTACTCCCCGGCCCACTGCTCCAGCTCTCGCACCACCACCCCCACCCCCTCTGCCCGCTCGTCCCCCCGCCACAGCACCCCAATCGCCTCCGGCGCCCCCGGCACCGCCACCGGCAACCGTCGCAGCTGCCCACCCTCCACGAACCGCCCCATGTGGCTCTCCAGCCCCACGTACAGCAGCTGCAGCCGCTGCATCAGCGCCACGCTCAGCGCGACGGTGCGGGTGCCGATGCGGGCCACGGGCGGCGTGGCGCCCCACTGTTCGCACAGCTGCACGAAGGCGCGGTGCGGCGGCGAATCGACGGGCGGCAGCAGCCAGGTGGCGGTGGCGCAGTTGCGGGCGCTCACGCTGCGGCGTGACGCGAGCGGGTGGTCGGCGGGGGCGTACACGGCCAGGCGGTCGTGCACCAGGGGCGTGAAGACAAAACCCGCGGGCACCTCCACGCCCGCGCGGCACAGCACGAGGTCGACGCTGTCGTCTTGGCACAGCGCGGGGATGTCGGCGGCCTCGATCTCGCGGTAGTCGATCCACAGCTCGGGCTGCGCGGCGCACAGCGCGGGCAGGGCGGGCGCGGCGATGGCGGTGCTGGCGGCGGCGATGCCCGCGATGCGCACCACGCCGGCGGCGCCCTGGCCGACCTGCGCGGCGTCGTGGGCCAGCCGCTCGAAGCCGGCAATGGCGTGCTTGAGCGCGGGCAGCAGCAGGGCGCCCTCGCGCGTGGGGCGCACACCGCGCGCGTGGCGGTCGAACAGGGTCACGCCCAGCAGGGCCTCGACACGGTTGAGCGCCTCGGTGGCCGAGGGCTGGGCCATGCCGAGCGACGCGGCCGCCTTCTGGATCGCGCCCAGCTCGGCCATGCGCACCACCAGCTGCAGCTGCCGCGGCCGCGCGTAATGCAGCAGGCGGCGGGCGAGGCTGGCAGACGCGTCGGGCAGGGCAGGCGGCATGGGCGGGCGTTCCGGCAAGGTATAGGCCAATTCGATGGCTGGGCTGTATTCTGCCGTTGCGGCCTGCAGCCGGGGCCGAGAAGATCGCGTCGCGCTTCCCTGAACAACGACGAGACCGACGGAGACAGACAGCCATGCCGATGCACCGCATCACCACCACCCGCACGCCCGCGACCCCCGATTCCTTCCTGCCCGCCCGGCCTGCGCGGCGCCGCGCCTGCCTGCTCGCAGCCGTGGCCGTGCTCGGCGTCGGTGCCGCAACGCTGCATTTGCCGGCCGCGGCGCAGGCGTACCCGTCCAAGTCGATCACGCTTGTGGTGCCCTACCCGGCCGGCGGCGCGACCGACGCCGCGGCGCGCCTGGTCGCCACGCAACTGGGCCAGGTGTTGGGGCAGACGGTGGTGGTCGACAACGTGGCCGGCGCCTCGGGCGCGATCGCGGCGCAGAAGGTGGTGCGCGCTGCGCCCGACGGCTACACGCTGCTGGCCGGCACCATCAACGAGGTGGTGCTGGCGCCCATCGTCAGCGCCGGCACGCCTTACAAGTACCAGGACCTGGCGCCGGTGGGCGAGGTGGGCTCGACGCCCTTCGTGCTGGTGGCCAACCCCAAGGTGGCGGCCAGCCAGATCGACGAGCTGCTGGCGCTGGTGCGCAAGAACCCCGGCAAGGTCAACGTCGGCATTCCGGGCATCGGCACGCTGCAGCACATCGCGGTCGCGGCCCTGGCCGGCCAGGCCAAGCTCGACTGGACGACGGTGCCCTACAAGGGCGCGGCGCCGCTCAATGCCGACCTGCTCGGCGGGCAGGTCGACCTGGCGGTGGTCACGCTGCCCTCGGCCATCGGCTACATCGCCGACGGCAAGCTCAAGTCGCTGGGCCTGATGAGCCTGCAGCGCGACGAGCGCGCCACCGATCTGCCGACCATCAACGAAGGCCGCGAGATCAAGAATTTCAGCACCGACGCGTGGCTAGGCTTGCTGGCGCCGTCGAAGACGCCCGCGCCCGTCGTCGCAAAGCTCAACGCCGCGCTGGCCGAGGTGTTGAAGAAGCCCGAGCTGCGCGAGGGCCTGGTCAAGATCGGCTTCAAGGTCAACCCCGGCAGCGCGGCCGACTTCGCCCAGCGCATGGCGCGCGACGACAAGCGCTACCGCGAGGTGGCCGCGACGGTGAAGCTCGACCGATGAACGACGACAACGCCGAAGCGGCCTGCCGATGATCTGCCTGTCCGACGAGCCGGCGTCCACGCCGGCGGGCCACGCGATGCGCGCCGTCTTCTCCGCGCAGGCGAGCGTGGCGCACATTCTGCAGGTCGAGGCGGCGCTCGCGCGCGTGCAGGCGCGCCACGGCATCGTGCCGCAGGCCGCGGCCGACGACATCACGGCGCGCGCGACGCTGGCCGACTTTCCTGTCGACGAATGGGAGCGCCAGCGCATGCGCGTGGGGCACCCGCTGGTCGCCATCCTCGAAGCCTGGTCGAGCCGCCTCGCGCCCGACAGCCGCGAGTGGCTGCACTACGGCGCCACCACGGCCGACCTGTTCAACACCGTGCTGGTGATGCAGCTGCAGGCGGCCGGGCACGCCCTCGTGGCGCAGATGCAGGGCATCGCGCAGCGCCTCGCGGCCCTGGCCACGGCGCACCGCGCCACGCCGATGGTCGCGCGCACGCTGGGGCGCCATGCGCTGCCCTTCACCTTCGGCATGAAGGTGGGCACCTGGCTGGCCGAGCACGGGCGCAGCACCGCGCGGCTGCAGCACTGGCTGGCGCAGTACCGCACCGGCATCCTGAGCGGCGCCGTGGGCACCTACGCGTCCTTCGGCGACGCGGGCCCGGCCATCGAGCGCGCGGTGATGGCCGAGCTGGGCCTGGCCGAGCCCGAGGCCGTCGACTGGAAAGGCAGCCGCGACCGCTTTGCCGAGTTCGGCTGCGCCGTCGCGCTGGCGGCGCGCACCTGCGGGCACATGGCGCACGAAATCTTCCTGCTGGCCGGCGACGACATCGACGAGCTGCGCGAAGCGAACGGCGCCGTGGGCTCGTCGACCATGCCGCACAAGTCGAACCCCTCGCTGTGCATCGAGGTCGTCTCGCGTGCGCGTGAAGTCGCCGCGCGGCTGCAGCCGCTGCTCGACTGGATCGGCATGGTCTACGACCGCGATTCCGCCCAGCACGGCGACGTGCTGCGCGACCAGTGCGTGGGCATGGCCGACCTGCTGGCGCAGCTCGATCGCCTGTTCGACGTGCTGGTGGTCATGCCCGAGCACATGGCGGCCAACCTGCAGCGCACGCAGGGCATGGTGCTGTCGGAGGCGCTGACCTTCGCATTGGCCGCCCGCATGGGCAAGCACAGCGCGCACCACGCGGTGCAGCGCCTGGTGCGCACCGCGCGCGAACGCGGCTGCTCGCTGCAAGACGCCGCGCGCGACGACCCGGCCATCGCGCCCTGGCTGGCCGAACAGCCCGACCTGCTCGACGTGCGGGCCTACACCGGCCGCGCGCCGCAGATCGCCGACGCCGCGGCGGCCGCCTGGCGGGGCTGAGCGCACGGGTGTGGCGGGGCCGTGCTGCTCAGCGGCACACCGGCCCCATAGCCCTCGGGCAGCACGATGGCGACCGCAGCCTTGGCAACGAACTCGCCGCTTGCGATTCGGGTGAGGCTGTAGTCCTTTAGCCTCAACGCCGCGGCTGGTAGAGCGGGTCGCCCATTGGGCAGGGGCACTCATGTGGACATGCCGGCAAGAAGTCGAGTTGCACACCCAGTACGCGTGTGCTCTTGCTTGTCCCCGCTGCCGAAGAATTCGGCACCACAACGTAGCCTCTTCGTGGGAGATCGATTCGGGCCTTGGACTGCAGGTTTTCCTTCAGAACGCGAGCGACGTTGCGCCCACGCGCCAAGCCAAGCCCATCAGGTCTGTGGTCACGCTCCCACGGCTCTACCGAAGCCCCCACATCGATCGATTCATGGTTTGGGTATCGTTCTTCCAGCCCGGCCATCCAATCCGCCAACTTCAGCACCTGATCGGCAGGCACCACGGACGAGTTGGGATAGAAGGTCACCGCGATGGACTTGACCGGGCTGCAGGCAAGCACCCCCCCCGGCCCCAAAGCCGCCATCACCGGTAGTAGCAAATTGACAAGGGGACGGCCGACTTTCCACATGGCGCTCAGTCGGGTCCGCTGTATGGCAGCACCCTGACCGCCGGGTGCTGGCGGGTTTCCCACCACGACGATTCTTCTGTGCATCCCTATCCCTTCGCGAGTACGAGGCCGGTGACCGTCGGCCTATGAAAAAGGCCCCACGAGGGGGCCCGAGGGCTGGGCACGGTGGAGCAAGGAGGGACGCTCAGCGCGTGTTGTGTATCCCCAGCAGGCGGAATTCTAAGGACCCGATGCAGCCGCAAGGCGGCACGCTCGACTTCAGGTCATTGGCCAAGCCGAGCACGCACCTCAAGACGCCCTCGGTTCAGCGCTGCTGCCCCCAGCGCCGCACGGTGACGCGTTCCAGCGTCGCGAAGGCCAGGCTCTCCACCGCCAGCCCGATCAGCACCACCAGCGCCAACCCCGCGAACACGCGGTCCGTGTAGAGCTCGTTGCGGTTCTGGAAGATGTACCACCCCAGCCCGCCCTTGCCGGAGCTGGCGCCGAAGACGAGTTCGGCGGCGATGAGGGTGCGCCAGGCAAAGGCCCAGCCGATCTTCAGGCCCGACAGGATGGCGGGCAGGGCTGCGGGGACCAGGATCTGCAGCACATAGCGCAGGCCGGTGAGGCCGTAGTTGCGGCCGGCCATGCGCAGCGTTTCGGGCACGCCCTGAAAGCCCGCGTACGTGTTCAGCGCGAGCGGCCACAGCACCGAGTGGATGAGCACGAAGACGAGGCTGCCCTGGCCCAGGCCGAACCACAGCAGTGCCAGCGGCAGCAGCGCGATGGCGGGCAGGGGGTTGAACATCGACGTGAGGGTGCTCAGCAGGTCGCGGCCGATCTGGGTCGACACGGCCAGGGTGGTGAGCGCGAAGGCGAGCAGCACGCCGGCCACGTAGCCCTTGAGCAGCACCGACAGCGAGATGGCGGTCTTGGTGACGAGCTCGCCGCTGGCGAGGCCCTCCACCAGCGCCTTGGCGGTGGCGGTGAAGGTGGGCAACAGCAGGTCGTTGTCCTGCCAGCGCGCGATCAGCTCCCAGAGCACGGCCAGCACGACGAGGATCAAGCCCTTGCGCAGCCAGCCTTGCGACCACAGGCGCGTGGTCCATGGCAGTTCGCGTTCGACGGCGTCGCCGGTCCAGGGCTCCAGCGGGCGTTCGTACTCGGGCCGCACGGGCGGCATGGTGGCGGGGGTCGGCAGCACGGCGCTCATGGCGCGGTCCCTCCCTGGTCGGGTTCATGCTCGAAGAGCAGGCGGTGGATGCGCTGCGCGGTGGCCTGGAAGTCGTCGCCGCCCAGGCTCTTCAGCCCGTAGGCGTGGCTGTTGATCTCGGCGCGCATGCGGCCCGGGTGCGGCGACAGCAGCGCGATGCGGCTGCCGACGACGAGCGCCTCCTCGATCGAGTGGGTGACGAAGAGCAGGGTGAAGCGCACCTCGTCCCACAGCGCAAGCAGCTCTTCCTGCATGCGCCGGCGCGTGAGCGCGTCCAGGGCCGCGAAGGGCTCGTCCATGAGCAGCACGCGCGGCTGCATGGCCAGGGCGCGGGCAATGGCCACGCGCTGCTTCATGCCGCCCGACAGCTGGTGGGGGTGCACGTCGGCGAATTGGGCCAGGCCCACCTTGTCGAGGTAGTGCAGCGCGCGCTCGGCGGCCTCCTTGCGGCCCAGCGTTCTCGAGGCCAGCAGCGGGAACATCACGTTCTGCTTCACCGTCTTCCACGGCGGCAGCTGGTCGAATTCCTGGAACACGACGATGCGGTCGGGGCCCGGTGCGGTCACGGTGCGACCGTCGAGGCGGATCGCGCCTTCCACCGGCGGAATGAAGCCGGCCACGGCCTTGAGCAGGGTCGACTTGCCGCAACCCGAGGGGCCGAGCAGCACGAAGCGCTCGGCCTGGTGCACGTCGAAGCTCACGCGATGGGTGGCGCGCACCACGCGTTCGGGCGTGCGGTATTCCAGGCTCACGCCGTCGACCTGCAGCAGCGCGGCGGTGTGGGCACGGTCGGACGGCGCTGCGGCGCCGTGGGCGGCAGCGGGCGCTGGCGTAGGCACGGCGCGTACCGGTGCAGGGCCGGGCGCGGCGCGGAGGGCGGTGGTGGCCGATGTCATGTGAAAGCTTGCTTGCTATAAAAACAGTAGCTGCTTGCGCCCGTGGGACGGGCGTTGCAGGCACTTTTTGCTCTGAAATCTCGCAATGTCCGGGGCGAGGGCCTTCTTCTCACGGGCCACCGACCGTTCACGCTGAGCCTGTCGAAGCGCTGTGCAGGGGCTTCGACAGGCTCAGCCCGAACGGAGTTTTGGGGGCGAAGGCGCTCCCTCGCTCCTCAACTGCCCGGCTGCGCATACGCCTCGGGGAAGAAGTAGTCCTTCCACGACGCGGCCTTGTTCTTGAGCACGCCCAGCTTGTGCAGCTCGTCGGCGTACACCTGGGTGCGGTGCGGCGAGACGGTGAAGTCGTTCTCTGGGTCGTCGACGATGCGGCGCACCAGCGCGGGGTCGAGCTTGGACTGCTGCACGCGGATGAAGATGTCGGCCGCCTTGGCCTTGTCGGCCTTCACGATCTGCGCGGCCTCGACCAGCGCGGCGTAGAAGGCGCGGTACACCTTGGGGTTCTCGTCGCGGTACTTCTGCGTGGTGTAGAGCACGTTGAAGGTCGCCGGCCCGCCCAGGATGTCGTAGCTGCTGATCACCTTGTGCACCGCCGGGTTGCCCGCCAGCGTCTGGTAGTAGAAGGGCGCGCTCGAAAAATGCGTGTTGATCTCCGACCCGCCCTTGACGAGCGCGGCCGTCGCGTCGGGGTGCGGCAGGCTCACCGAGATGTTGTCGAAGCGCTTGAAGTCGGCGGGCCCGTACAGCTTGGCCGTCTCGATCTGCAGCGTGCGCGACTGGAAGCCCACGCCCGCCGCGGGCACCGCGATGCGGTCCTTGTCGCTCAGGTCCTTCAGCGTCTTGACGTTGGGGTTGTTGGTGATGAGGTAGTTGGGCAGCGAGCCCAGCGCCGCCACCGCCTTCACGTTCTGCTTGCCCTGGGTGCGGTCCCACAGCGTGAGCATGGGCGGCACGCCGGCCGAGACGATGTCGAGCGAACCGGCCAGCAGCGCCTCGTTCATGCCCGTCGCGCCCGAAATGGCCGACCACTCCACCTCGACCACCGGCAGGCCCTGCGCCTTGGCGTGCTTCTCGATCAGTTTCTGGTCGCGCACCACGTCCAGCAGCAGATAGCCGATGCCGAACTGCTGCGCGATGCGGATGCGCCCTTCGGCGTGCGCCGCCAGCGAGGCCGCGGCCAGGCCCAGGGCGGTGAGGAGGGCCGCGGTACGGCGGGTGAGGGGGGTCATGTCGGTGAGGGTTGGAATGCAGAGAGAGAGAGAGAGAAATGCGGGCAGCCGAACGCAGAGGGCGCGGAGGTTTCGCAGAGGGCGCAGAAGTTTTCTTTTTTGAATGTCTTCTCTGCGCCCTTTGCGCGGCTTTTGCGACCTCTGCGTTCGGCTGTCCGGCTTCCAGCGGCGTGTCAGTTCGCCCCCGCCCCCACCACGTCGTCGAAGAAGTACTCCTTCACCGACTTCGGCTCGTTCTTGATGGCGCCGACGCGGTGCATGAACTGGCCCAGCACGAGCGTGTTCTGCGGCTCGGTCTTGAACTGCACTTCGGGGTTGTTGATGATCTTCAGCAGCAGCGCCTTGTCGGTCTTGGCGCCGCTCACCTTCAGGTAGATGTCGGCCGCCTGCTCGGGGTTCTTGCGGATGAACTGCGCGGCCTCGTCCAGCGCGGCGACGAAGGCCTTGTAGGTCTTCGGGTTCTCGGCGCGGAATTTCTCGGTCGCGTACAGCACCGTGGCCGACGAGGGGCCGCCCAGCACGTCGTAAGAATTGAGCACGATGCGCGCATTCGGGTTGCCGGCCAGCTCCTGCTCCTGGAAGGGCGGGTTGCCGAAGTGGCCGGTGATCTCGGTGCCGCCCTTGATGATGGCGGCGGCCGCGTCGGGGTGCGGCACGGCGACGCTGATCTTGTCGAGCTTGGCGAACTCCTTGTCGCCCCACAGCTTGGCCGACGCCAGCTGCAGCACGCGCGACTGCACCGACACGCCCACGGCGGGCAGTGCGATGCGGTCCTTCTCGGTGAAGTCGGCAATGGTCTTCACCGCCGGGTTGTTGGTCACCAGGTAGTACGGGAAGTTGCCCAGCGACGCCACGCCCTTCACGTTCTGCCTGCCCTTGGTGCGGTCCCACAGCGTGAACAGCGGGCCCACGCCGGCGCCCGCGATGTCGATGCTGCCCGACAGCAGCGCGTCGTTCACGGCCGAACCGCCCGACAGCTGCAGGAACTCGACCTTGGCGTCCACACCCGCCGCCTTGGCGTGCTTCTCGATCAGCTTCTGTTCCTGCGCCACGTTGAGCAGCAGGTAGACGATGCCGAACTGCTGCGCGATGCGGATCTGCCCTTCGGCATGGGCGGCGAGCGAGGCGGTGGCCAGGCCCAAGGCGGTAACGAGCGCGGCGGCGCGGCGCGTGATGGGTTTCATGGGAGGTGTGGGTTGGGGGGAGGAGGAATGCGGGCAGCCGTACGCGAAGGACGCGAAGGTTTCGCGAAGAGCGCGAAAGGATTCAAGAAAGGAAAAATTTGAATGTCTTCTTTCGCGTCCTTCGCGAAACCTTCGCGCCTTTCGCGTATGGATGTCCGCCTTCAGTACGGCACGTCGCCTTCGATCGTGGTGCGATACAGCTTGCGGCGCAGGTGGTCCGGGGTGCCGGCGGCCAGGTGCTGCACCGAGCGGTTGTCCCAGAACACCATGTCGTGCGGCTGCCAGGGGTGCCGGTACTGCAGCTCGGGCTTCACGGCCAGGGCGAAGAGTTCGGCCAGCACGGCGGCGCTCTCGTCCTCCGGCAGGTCGACGATGCGGGTGGTGAAGTGCTCGCTGACGAACAGCGCCTTGCGGCCGGTCTCGGGGTGGGTGCGCACGACCGGGTGCACGACCGGTTTCACCTCGTCGAGCTGGGCCTGCGTGAGCTTCGGCCGCCAGGGGCTGCGGGCGCGCAGTTCCTCGTACTTGGCCAGGTAGCTGTGCTCCGCGCGCAGCGAGGCGATGGTGGCCTTCAGCGCCTCGGGCAGCGCGTCGTAGGCGGCGTGCTGATTGGCGAACAACGTGTCGCCGCCCTCGGCGGGCAGCTCCTGCGCATGCAGCAGCGAACCGAGGCTGGGCTTGTCCTTGTACGACAGGTCCGAATGCCAGAAGTGGCCGGCATCGCCCAGGCCGATGGGTTCGCCGTTCTCCTTGATGTTCGAGACGACCAGCACCTCGGGGTGGCCCGCGAGCTGGAATTTCTTCTGCACGTGGATCTGCAGCGGCCCGAAGCGGCGGCTGAAGGCCACCTGCTCGGCCGGGGTGATGCGCTGGTCGCGGAACACCAGCACATGGTGGTCGAGGTGCGCGCGGTGGATGCGCGCGAAATCCTCGTCGGCCAGCGGGCGGCTCAGGTCCAGCCCGATGACTTCGGCGCCGAAGGGCGCGTCGAGGGGGCGGATGACGAGGCCGGTTTCAGGCGCGGCGGAATCGGAACGGACGGGAGACGTGGCGAGGGCGGACATGGTGCAGGGCGGCGGCGGACGCCGCGTGGAGAAGCCCTGCACTCTAGGCAGCGCATGCCGCCGAGGGAACAACTGATTTTTCGGTTGTTAACAACGCAAACATCTAAGACGGCTTCGCGATGCGAGCCCGCCGCGCACGCTACCGGTTTGCAAGCCAAAAGTGCCCGCAACGCCCATCCAGTGGGTGCGAGCAGCTATCAATTCAGGAGCGTTACGCCTCGGCCGCGACGTCGGCCTGCGCCAGCGCCTGCTCGATCACCTCCTGCGTCAGCGTGGGCGCGAAGGACTCGATGAAGGCGTAGACGTACTTGCGCAGGTACCCGCCGCGCCGCACCGCCAGCTTGGTCTCGTTGATGCCGAAGAGGTGGCCGGCATCGATGGCGCGCAGGGCGGTGTCGCGCTCGGCCTCGTAGGCCACGCTGGCGACGATGCCCACGCCCATGCCGAGCTGCACGTAGGTCTTGATGACGTCGGCGTCCATGGCGGCCAGCGTGATGTTCGGCTCCACCCCGGCCGCGGCGAAGGCCGCGTCGATGCGCGTGCGGCCGGTGAAGCCGGCGTCGTAGGTGATAAGCGGGTGCGCGGCCAGGGCCTGCAGCGTGAGCGGCGCCTGCAGCAGCGCATGGTCCGGCGGCACGACCACCGCGTGCGTCCAGCGGTAGCAGGGCAGCGCCACGAGTTGCGGGATGTCGGCCAGCGCCTCGGTCGCGATGCCCACGTCGGCCTCGCCGTCGAGCAGCATCTGCGCGACCTGACGCGGCGAGCCCTGGTGCAGGTTCAGCTTGACCTGCGGGAAGCGTTCCCAGAACTCCTGCACCGCCACCGGCAGCGCATAGCGCGCCTGCGAGTGCGTGGCCGCGATCGACAGCACGCCGCTTTGTTGCGCGGCGAACTCCTCGCCGGCCAGACGCAGGTTGCTGCTTTCCATGAGCACGCGCTCGATGATGGGCAGCACGTGGCCGCCCGGCTCGGTCAACCCGGTGAGCCGCTTGCCGGCGCGCACGAAAAGCTCGATGCCCAACTCCTGCTCGAGTTCGCGGATCTGGCGGCTCACGCCGGGCTGCGAGGTGTGCAGGGCCTGGGCGACGTCGGTGAGGTTGAAGTTGCAGCGCACGGCCTCGCGGACCGAGCGCAGCTGCTGGAAGTTCATGGCGGCAACGGAATCGACACGGCAGCGCGGGGCGCGGCTGCCGGGCCGCCATTGTGCGAAGCGGCGTCCTGCACGGGAACGACCGTTTCGCTGGTTGCTCATGATCAAACTGTCTTTGGGCTTTCAGGGCGTGCGCGCGGGCAGGTCCTTGAGCCGCTCGTAGCCGCTCAGCTCCAGGAAGCCCCGCCCTTCGAGCGCGCCGGTGACCTTCACGGCGCCTTCCCAGTACACGTTGGCGCTGGTGATGCCGGCGTCGAATTCGGCGTTGGACACGAAGGGCTCGACCTCCAGGGTGCCGGCCGGCACGTTCACGCGCCATGCCACCGGGTAGCGGATGCCGGTGGCCGGGCTGGTCCATTGCCGCACCGGCTGCAGCTGCACGCTCTCGCGGGGCAGCGGGGTGGAGCTGCCGTCGGCCAGCGTGTGCGTGCCGGCAGTCACCACCGGCCGGCCCGTGCGGTCGAACAGCTCGTAGATCATGAGGTCGGAGCCGTCCGAGAGGTGCAGCGCGAACCAGTTCCAGCCCAGCTCCAGCACGTCGAACTCGCCCCACTGGTGGTCGTACCAGACGGTGCCGCGCACCTGTGTGCTCTGCCCGCCGATCTCGACCATGCCGTTGGCCGGCAGCCGCGGGCGCGAGTAGTAGTAGCTGATGCCGCTGCTGCCGAAGTCCAGCAGACCCGGCGTGGTCGAACCGTCCGCGCGGTGCGCCACCAGCGGCGGCGCGTCGGCGAGGTCGAGCGTGAAGGAGGCGCCGCCGTCCAGGCTGGCCTGCAGCGTGTGGCTGCCCGCAAGCCTGGCGAAGCGCCAGCTCCCTTGGCGGAAGTCGAAGCCGTCTCGCACCGGCGCGGTGGCGACGCCGGCGGTCCGGTATTGGCCGTCGTAGCGCTTGCCGTTGCGCAGGTCGGTCAGCGCCACGTGCATCACCGTGTGCCGCACCAGGCCGCTGGCGACGAAGACGGCCACGTGGAAGGCGTAGCGCGGCCCCTCGTCGGCATCGAGGATGCCGTTGTAGTACCACCACTCCATGGCCGAGCCGTGCGGCGCCTCGTCCGTCGGCAGGTTCAGCGGGGGCAGCGCGGCGGTGCGTTCGCTCGGCAGGCCCGCGGCCTTCGCCGCGTCGGCTGGCGCATCGGCCTGCGCGAGGCGCGGCGCGCTGTCGGGCGTCGACGCGGCGAAATACCAGGCGATCGCCCCGATTGCCAGCATCGCCACCGCGAAGGCCACGCTCCGCATCAGGGCCCGGCGGCGGCTGCGCCGGCTGCGGTGGCGATGGAATCGGCTGTAGCCGTCGCGCTTTTTGCCGAAGTATTTCAAGACCGCTCCTTGCAACTAAAGTTTTCATGGAGCCTATCACTGCTGGCACACCAGCGGCGGCCGGATCAGCCCGCGGTCGTGAAGCCGGTGTCGAAGGTGGCGGCCACCTGCAGGGGCTGCCGGATCAGGCCCACCTCGCGGTAGAAGTCGGCCGTGCGCTGCTGGTCGGCGATGACCGCCGCGTCGATCGGCACCCACTTCTGCTGGCGCCGCTCGAACTGCAGCTTCGCCGCCTCGGGCGGGATGCCGATGATGCGCGCCAGCGTGGCCGAGAAGGCGTCCACGTTGCGGTACGACCAGGCCTGGGCGCGCACCACGCGTTGCAGGAAGTCCTGCAGCACCGGGCGCTTGGCGGCGATGGCGGCATCGGTCGCGGCCAGGTAGCTCAGGCCGGGCAGCAGGCCGCGCCCGCTGGCCAGCACGCGCGCATGGCCGCTGGTCTCGGCCAGCGCGGTGTACGGCTCCCAGGTCGCCCAGGCGTCGACCGAGCCCTGCGTGAGCGCCAGCTTCGCGTCGGCCGGCGCGAGGAAGCGCAGGTTCAAGTCCTCGGGCTTGAGGCCGGCGGCGGTGATCGCCTTGAGCGTGACGAAGTGGCCGATCGAGCCGCGGTTGGTCGCCACGCTGCGGCCCTTGAGGTCGGCGGCGGTCTTGAGCGGCGAGTCCGGCCGCACCAGCACCGCGGTGCCGTAGGCGTCGCTGCGGTTGGCGCCGATGGCCTTGACCTTGGTGCCGGCGGCCAGCGCGAAGATCAGCGGCGCATCGCCGATTGGGCCGCTGTCCACCGCGTTGGCGTTCAGCGCCTCGGCCAATGGCGCGGCGGCCGGGAATTCCGACCACTGGATGTCGTAGGCCAGGCCCTGCAGCGCATCGGCGGCTTCGAGCAGGGCTCGCAGGCCGCCCTTCTGGTCGCCGGCCTTGAGCACGGGGCGGCCCTGCGCATGCAGGCCGATGGCCGGCAGTGCCAGGCCGGCGGCTGCGAGGCCCGCGCCGGCGACGAGGCGGCGACGGCCGAGGGAAGAGGGTGGGCGAGAAGTCATGGAAGCTCCGGGTGTCGTGCGATGAAGAAGAAGAGGAAGGGGGTCAGTGGATGAAGCCGCCCTTGACGAAGCGCACCGGCTGCGCGTCCATGCGGGCGATGAGTGCGCCCAGGCCGTCCGCCTGTGCTGCTGCCGCTGAGGCTTTCGGCGGCGCGTCGCTGCGGCACAGCAGGTCGTCGTCGGACCAGTCGGCGCGCGTGGGGCTGCTGCGCGCGCGCAGGTAGCCGTCGCGGTCGACGATGAACTGCAGACCGGCCGGCGAAGCGGTCCCGGCCACTAGCGCCAGCGCCTGCCAGGCCTCGGGACTGCGGGCCTCGCAGCCCTCGGCCACCGGGCCGCCGTCGGGACGCACCCGCACCGTGACCAGCCGCGGGTCCTCGAGGGGCAGCGGCGTGCCATCGCCCGCTGCTACCAGCCGCAGCCGCTGGCCGCGCCAGCTCGACAGCAGCCGCGTGCGGCCGTCGGCGCATTGCACCGGCGCATCGGCCAGGCGCACCGGCCGGCCCCACTGCCCGGTCGCGCGCAGCATCTCGCCGGCGGCCTGGGCTTTCATGGCGTCGATCAGCGCCCAGGCATCGGCATCGCTCAGGCGGTCGCCGAAGGCGGGCATGGTGGGTCGGCCCTGCGTGTCGCGCAGGCCGTGCTGCAGGTGCCAGAGCAGGTCGCCGTCCGCGCGGCGCCACAGCAGCGGGCCCGCCAGGTTGGGCGGCCAGACGGCGAGCGACGCGGCCTGCGGGCCCTGCCCACGGCCGTCCGTGCCATGGCAATGCACGCAGTGCTGCGCATAGAGCGCCTGCCCGCGCACCACGCCGGCGGCGGTCGGCAGGCCGGGCGGCACGTGGAAGCTGGCCGGCGTCGCAGGCACGCGCAGCGCCGACGCATCGGGCCAGGGCACCGCGATCGCGGCCAGCGGCAGCGTGGCCAGCAGGTACCAGCGCCCGCGCCGCCACGCCCAGGCCACGGCCAGCGCCAGCAGCGCGAAGGCGACGAAGGCCAGCGCCGCGGCCAGCCGCCGCGCCTGCCCGAGTTCGATCAGCAGGTTGTCGCCCGACAGCCGCCAGGCCCAGGGCCAGGCCGGCTGCCCGTGCACGTCGCCGACGATGCCCAGCGCGTGCAGCGCCCGCAGCAGGGCGAGCTGCGCCCACTGCAGGCCGTCGATCAGCGCCTGCAGCCATTGCGCCTCGATCGCGGCCTCCACCGTTCACCAGCTCGCGTCCAGCCCGAGGTGGCGCAGCGCCTCGTGGCGCAGTTCGGCCAGGCGTGGGTGGCCGCGGTGGCGGGGGTAGGGCAGGTCGACCGTGAGTTCGGCCACCACGCGCGCCGGGCGGTCGCTGAGCACGATCACGCGGTTGGCGAGGAACAGCGCCTCTTCCACGTCGTGCGTGACCAGAAGGGCCGAGAAGCCGCTGCGCTGCCACAGGGCGACCAGCTCGCTCTGCATCGCGATGCGGGTGAGCGAGTCGAGCTTGCCCAGCGGCTCGTCGAGCACCAAGAGGCGCGGGTCGTTGACCAGCGCACGGGCCAGCGCCACGCGCTGTGCCATGCCGCCCGAGAGCTGGTGCGGGAAGGCCTTGGCGAAGTCGGCAAGGCCCACGCGCTGCAGTGCCTCGTCGACGCGGTGCCCCTGGGTCTTCAACACGCCGCGCGCCTGGAGCCCGAGCGCCACGTTGTCGCGCACGCTGCGCCAGGGGTAGAGCGTCGGGTCCTGGAAGACGACGATGCGCGAGGGGTCGGGGTGCGTGATCGGCGCGCCGTCCTGGGTGAGGCGCCCGGCCGTCGCCGGCTCCAGCCCCGCGACCAGCCGCAGCAGCGTGGACTTGCCGCAGCCGCTGGGCCCGAGCAGCGCGACGAACTCGCCTGGCGCGACCTCGAGGTCGATGTCGTCGAGCACCTGAAGCGGCGCGGCCGCGGTGCCGAACCAGTGGCTCACGCCCTGGATGCCGATGCGCGCGCCGCCGGCGGCGGTCGTCGGCGCGGGTGGCAGGGCCGCGTTCACCATTTCACGGTCCCCTTCTGCCACGACAGCACGCGGTCGCGCACCGTGAAGAGCAGCGTGATCAGGCCCGAGCACAGCACCGCCATCACCAGCAGCGCCGCGTACATGTTGGCGTAGGCGGCCCAGCCCTGGGCCCACTGGAGGTACCAGCCCAGGCCGGCCTTCACGCCCATCATCTCGGCCGTCACCAGCACCGAGAACGAGGCGCCCAGGCCCATGAAGAGGCCGACGAAGACCTGCGGCAGCGCGGCCGGCACGGCCACGCGCCACACCAGGAACCATTCGCTCGCGCCCAGCGTGCGCGCCACGTCGTAGTAGCTCTTGTGCACCGAGGCCACGCCCGACCAGGCGAGCACCGCCACCGGGAAGAAGGTGGCCAGGCCGATCAGGAACACCGCCGCCGCGTAGCTCGACGGCGCGAAGAAGAAGGCCAGCGGCAGCAGCGCCGAGGCGGGTACCGGACCGAGGAAGCGCAGCACCGGATGCACCCAATAGCCCGCGATGCGCGACCAGCCGATCCACACCCCGGTCGCAAAGCCCACCAGCGCACCCAGCACGAAGCCGTGCGCCAGCAGGCGCACCGAATGCGCGGTGGACAGGCCCAGGCGCGCCCAGTCCTCGTAGGCCACGTCGATCAGGCTCTGGGGCGGCGCGAAGAAGGGGGGCGGCAGCGCGCCGAGCTTGGCCGTGAGCAGCTCCCACAGCGCCAGCAGCAGCGGCGCGGCGACCAGCCACTGGCCTGCGCGGTGCAGCGCCTGCGCGATGCGCCCGCTGCGCGGGCCGGCCAGCGCCCAGGCGAGCACCACCGCCGCGATGCCCAGCGCGAGCACGCCGAATTCGTTGGTGAAGTTCCAGTCCGAGAAGCCCACCTCGCGGTTGGGCCAGGCGAGCGTGAGGACGCCCAGGCCCGCCCACGCAGCGGCCGAGGCGAGGCCCGTGCGCCAGATGCGCCGTGGCCGGGGCGTGGCCGTGGCCGCGACGGCCGGTGCGCGCTGGGCGCGGGGCGCCGCGGCGTTCGTGTCGTAGGCGCGTGCGAGCGTGCCGTCGATGACTGCTGTCATGCCTCGGGCTCCTTCAGGCCAACACGTCCACCGACACGTGGTTCGCGAGGCGCGCCGGGTCGGTGGAGGACTTGAGCACGCCCACCGAGCGGAAGTCGCGCGCGTAGAACTCGACCTCGTCGCGCAGGTTCCTGCCCACGGGGTGGTGCTGGTGCGTCAGCGTGCCCAGCAGCGCCTGCAGGTCCTCCACGGCCACCTTGGGCGAGTACTTGGCGAAGAGCTTGGCCGACTCGTTGGGGTTCTCGGCCACGTAGTCGGAGGCCTGCACGATCGAGCGCACCAGTGCGGCCACGGTGGGCTTGTCCTTGCGCACCAGCTCGCCGCGCGCGCCGACGATGCAGCAGACCTTGTCCTTGTATTCGCCCGAGAGGTTGGTCGCCAGCTCGGTGAACCGGCCCTTGTTGCGCTTCTCGATCAGGTAGAGCGTCGGGTCGCCGTCGGCAATCGCCTGGATCTCGCCCTTGTTCACCGCCACGTCGAGCAGGTCGGCCGGGTACTGGCGCCACTGCACGTCCTTGTCGGCGTCGATGCCGTTCTTCTTGAGCAGGATCGAGAAGAAGTTCTTGCCGGGGCTCGCGATGTCCGAGACGCCGATGGTCTTGCCCTTGAGCTGCTGCAGGCTCGTCACGCCCGCCTCGTTCACGCCCACCATCCGCACGCAGCCGCCGTGCGAGCTGCCGACGATCTTGACGTCGAAGCCCGACTCCAGCGGCTTGAGCCAGCGGTGGATCATGCCCACCGCCGCATCGGCCTTGGCGGTGGCCAGCGACTCGAGCAGCTGGTCGGTCGAGCCGGTGTAGTTGATGAGATCGACCTGCAGGCCGTTCTTCTCGAAGATGCCGCGCTCCTGCGCCACCACCACCGGCGACAGGCAGAAGGCGCTGGCGTTCCAGGCGAAGGTGAGCTTGCGCGGCTGCGACCAGGCGCGCGAGGCGAGCAGGCCGCTGGCGGCCACGGTGGCGGCGGCACCGGCAATGCGCAGGGCGCTGCGGCGGTCGAGGGTCGGGTGGGTCATGGTCGTTGGGGGCGAGAGGGTGGTGAATCAATCGAGCAGATCGGGCTCGCTCTGGACGAGGCCTTCGTACAGGCTCTCGAAGGCATGCAGCGCGCCCTCCGGGCCGCCGATCTGGCCGTGCGTGTGGCGGGCCGTGGCCTCGTCGATGGGCTGGGGCGTGCCGGCGGCCTGCGCCAGCAGCTGCGTGTGGCAGGCGTTGTCGAGCGCGATGTACCACCACGTCGCGGCTTCGACCGTCGGGCCCGCGGTGAGGATCCCGTGGTTCTTCAGGATCGCGCCCTTGGCCACGCCGCCGGCCTCCTTGGCCAGCGCCTGCGCGATGCGGTCGCCTTCGCTGGTGTCGACCACCATGCCGGTGAAGTCGTCGAACAGCGCCACGTCGCCATGGAACACGCAGCTGTCCTGCGTCAGCGTCGCGAGCGGCTGGCCCAGGGTGGAGAAGGCCTTGCCGAAGGTCGAATGCGTGTGCGCGGCGGCGACGACGCCGGGGTGGCGCTCGTGGATGGCCGCGTGGATCGCGAATGCGGCCTTGTTGAGCGGGCGCCGGCCGATCACCGTCTCGCCGCGCGCGTTGACCAGCAGCAGGTCCGACACCTTGATGCGCGAGAAGTGCACGCCCAGCGGGTTGACCCAGAAGTGGTCGGTCAGCTCGGGATCGCGTGCCGTGATGTGGCCGGCCAGGCCCTGCGCGAAGCCGAAGCGCGCGAAGAGGCGGAAGGCGCCGGCCAGGCGCTCCTGGCGGTGGCGGCGCTCGGCCTCCACGCTGGGGCGCGCGGCTGGTGACTCGAACCAGAAATGCTGGCGCGGCGTGTCGTTGAAGCGTTCGCGCAGGCCGCGCGTTGCCGCGGCGTGCCGTTCGATGGACAGGATGGCGCTCATGCGTGTTTTCCGAAGGGCTTGCGGGTGCATTGGGCTCACGCGGCCCGGCGCTGGCCCGCGATGCGCTGCGCGACCAGCTCGCGCGTGCGCGGGATCAGTGCACGGCCGTAGTCGGTGGCGTCCTCCAGCGGGTCGAAACCGCGGATCAGGAAAGTGCTCACGCCCAGGTCCCAGTAGTCGAGCAGCGCGTCGGCCACCTGCTCGGGCGTGCCCACCAGCGCGGTGCTGTTGGAGCGGCCGCCCGTCTCCTGCGCGATGGCGGTCCACAGGCGCTTGTCCACGCGCGGGCCCTTGTCGGCCGCGGCCAGCAGGCGGCGTGCGCCCTCGCTCTGCTGCGGGCCGCCGCGTGCGTAGCCGGCCACCACGCGCAGGCGGCGCGTTTCTTCCAGGATGCGGTCGGCGCGTGCCCAGGCGGCCTCTTCGGTGTCGGCCAGGATGGGCCGGAACGAGACCGAGAAGCGCACGCTGCGGCCGTGCCTGGCCGCCTCGGCGCGCACGCGGGCCGTGAGCTCGCGCGCCTGGTCGAGCGATTCGCCCCACAGCGCATACACGTCGGCATGCTTGCCGGCCACGGGGATGGCGGCTTCGGACGCACCGCCGAAATACACCGGCACGTGCGGCTTGCCGCCCTGCGTCTGCAGCGGCTTGATCTCGGAGAAGGCGCCTTGCGCGCGGTAGTGGGCGCCCTCGTGGTCGAAGGGCTTCTCGGCCGTCCAGACCTTGCGCAGCACGTCCAGGTACTCGTCGGTGCGGGCGTAGCGCTGGTCGTGGTCCAGCCAGTCGCCGTCGCGGCGCTGTTCCTCGTCGGAGCCGCCCGAGATGTAGTGCACCGCCAGGCGCCCGCCGCTGAGCTGGTCGAGCGTGGCGAACTGCCGCGCCGCCAGCGTGGGCGCGACGAAGCCCGGCCGGTGCGCCAGCATGAAATGGATGCGCTCGGTGACGGCAGCCGCATGCGCCACGGTGAGCGTGGCGTCAGGGCTGGTCGAGTGGTGCGGCACCAGGATGCGGTCGAAGCCCGCCGCCTCGTGGGCCTGCGCGAAGGCGCGGATGTATGCGGGGTCAAATACCGGGCCGCGCGGGGCATGGATCTCCGAGACCTTCTGTCCCTGGATCATGCCGATGAATTCGACGTCGTTCTGGCTCATGTTGTGTTCCTTGTGAATGAGGGCCGGCGCGTGCGGTGCGCAGGCGGGAGAGAAGCGGAGCGTCACCGTATCGGCCGCGCGCGGCGTCGTGAACGTAGAAAAACGCGCTTGCATATGCGCCTTCCGTCGTTCACCGCACGGCGCCGCGCGCCTAAGGTGCGCGGCATGCGTGTGCTCGCCCATTCCGTTCCACCCCCCTTCACCCAGGCCCCGGCGTCCGGCAGCGCGCCGCCCGACCGCGCGCTGCTCGCCCGGCTGACGCGCGAGTTCGCCGCCACGGCGGACGCGCTCGACGCGAGCGGTGCCTTTCCCCATGCCAACTTCCGCGCCCTGCAGGCCGCGGGGCTCGTGGCCCTCGTGGCGCCAGCCGCCTGGGGCGGCGGCGGCGCCACGCTCGCCCAGGCGCGCGAGGTGATCACGGCCGTGGCGCGCGGCGAGCCGGCCACCGCGCTGATCCTGGTCATGACCTACCTGCAGCACCAGGGCCTGGGCCGTCCCGACAGCCGCTGGCCGCGGCACCTGGCCGAGCGGGTGGCGCGCGATGCGGTGGCGCACGGCGCGCTCATCAATTCGCTGCGCGTGGAGCCGGCGCTGGGATCGCCGGCACGTGGCGGCTTGCCGGGCACGGTGGCGCGGCGCGAGGGCGAGACCTGGGTGATCTCGGGCCACAAGCTCTACACCACCGGCATCGAGGGCCTGAGCTGGCTTGCCGTGTGGGGCCGGACCGACGAGCCCGCACCGCGCACCGGCGTGTTCCTGGTGCCGCGCGAGGCCACCGGCCTGCGCATCATCGAGAGCTGGGACCACCTGGGCCTGCGGGCCTCGGGCAGCCACGAGGTGGTGTTCGAGGACGTGCGCATCCCCCTCGACCACGCCGTCGACCTGCGCGACCCCGCCGACTGGGCGCCTGGAGCGGGCGGCCCACCCGACATCGCCGGCCAGGCGAGCCAGCAGGCCTGGATGGTGGCGCTGCTGGGCAGCCTCTACGACGCCGTGGCGCAGGCGGCGCGCGACTGGCTGCTGGACTTCCTGCGCACGCGCGCGCCCGGCAGCCTCGGCGCGCCGCTGGCCGGCCTGCCGCGCGTGCAGGAGGCGGTGGGCGAGATCGAGGCGCTGCTGCGCAGCAACCGCGTGCAGCTCGACGCGCTCGCCGCCGACGTGGACGCCGGTCGCGCGCCGCCGCCGGCCGACAGCGGCCTGGTGAAGTACAGCGTCACGACCCAGGCCATCCGCGCCGTGGAGATCGCGCTGCAATTGAGCGGCAACCACGGCCTGTCGCGCCGCAACCCGCTGCAGCGGCACCACCGCGACGTGCTGTGCAGCCGCATCCACACGCCGCAGAACGACGCGGTGCTGGTGGCCGCCGGACGCCGCGCGCTCGCCGAGGTGGCGTCGTGAGCGGCGGGTCGTGGCGGTCGAGCCGCCGGCAGTGGCTGCACGGCGGGGCGGCGCTGGCGACCGCCTGGCTGTGGCCGACCGTGCAGGCCCAGGCCCGCACCGCGCTCGTGCTGGGCGACCAGGCGCGCGGCCTGAGCGCGCTGTTCGAAGCGGCCGGCGCGCTGAAGGACGCGCCCTTCGATTTCCGCTGGGCCAACTTCCAGGGCGCGGCGCCGCTCTTCGAGGCGCAACGCAGCGGTGCCGTCGACACGGCGGTGGCCGGCGACCTGCCGGTGCTCGCGGCCGCCGTCGGACGCACGCCGCTGAAGATCGTGGCCACGCGCGCCGGCCGGCCCGAGTCGCTCGGCATCGTGGTGCAGCCCGACTCCGCCCTGCAGCGGGTGGCCGACCTGCGCGGCAAGACGGTGATCGTGTCGTCCGCGCGCGGCAGCATCTCGCAGTACCAGCTCTATGGCGCGCTGGAAGAAGCGGGCGTGCCGCTGGCCGAGGTCACGGTGCGCTTCGTGCTGCCGACCGATGCGGCCACCGCCTTCGCCTCGCGCCAGATCGAGGCCTGGGCCACCTTCGACCCCTACTACACGGTGGCGCGGCAGCACGGCGGCCGCGTGCTGCGCGACGGGCGCGGCATCAACACGGCGCTGGGCTTCATCACCGCCAGCGAACAGGCCCTCGCCGACCCGGCACGGCGTGCTGCGATCGTGCAGTTCCTGGACCGGCTGGCGCGTGCCGGCGAATGGGCGCAGGCGCATCCGGAGGACTACGCGCAGGTGTACGCCGGCCTGTCGCGGCTGCCCATCGAATCGGCACGCGCCATCACCGCGAACGCCGCCATCGCGGCCCGGCCGGTGAGCGAGGAAGACATCGTGGCGCTGCAGCGCGTGGCCGACCGCGCCGCACGCGACGGCATCTTGCCCCAGCGCGTGGACGTGCGCGCCATCACCGACGCCACGCTGTGGCGCAGGCCGGCATGACGCGGCCGCTGCGCGAGTTCGTCCATGCCTTCGGCCTGCTGCTGGACACCCGCCCCGAGGAGCCGCAACTGCTGGCGCAGGGCCGTGCATTGCTGCGCACGCTGGTCGCGCGCGACGACTGGTTGCCCGAGGCCTTCGCCGAGCCGCACCCGGAGTATTACCGGCAGTACCTGCTGCATGCCGATTCGACCGAGCGCTTCTCGGTCGTGAGCTTCGTGTGGGGGCCGGGGCAGGCCACGCCGGTGCACGATCACACGGTGTGGGGACTGATCGGCATGCTGCGCGGCAGCGAGTACAGCCAGGGCTACGTGGAGCGCGAGGGCGCCTGGGTGCCCGAGGGCGAGCCGGTGCGGCTGCAGCCGGGCGACGTGGAGGCCGTGTCGCCGCGCATCGGCGACGTGCACCGCGTGCGCAATGCCTTCGACGATCGCGTGTCGATCAGCATCCACGTCTACGGCGCCAACATCGGCGCCGTGCGGCGCCATACTTACCCGCCCGAGGGTGGGCGCCGTCCTTTCGTCTCGGGCTACTCCAACACCCTTCTGCCCAACCTCTGGGACCGCAGCGCCGAGCTGCGTTCCGCCGCTGAATGACCGACACCCTGTTCGCCACGCGCCCTGCCTCGCAGGCCGCGCCCGACCTTCCCACCCTGAGCGCCGCGCAGGTGCGTGCGCACCTGCTCGCGCGCGACACCGAGATCGCCCTGCTCGACGTGCGCGAGGAAGACCCCTACGCGCAGGCCCATCCGCTGTGGGCCGCCAACCTGCCGCTCTCGCGCATCGAGCTGGAGGCCTGGCGCCGCATCCCGCGCCGCGACACGCGCATCGTGCTCTTCGGCGAGCACGTGGGCGAAGACCTGGCGCCGCGCGCCGCCGCCGTGCTGCGGCGCCTGGGCTACACGCAGCTGCATGCGCTGGAAGGCGGGCTCGCCGGCTGGCAGGCTGCGGGGTTCGAACTGTTCCGCGACGTCAACGTGCCCAGCAAGGCGTTCGGCGAGCTGGTGGAGCACGAGCGGCACACGCCCTCGCTGCCGGCGCAGGAGGTCCAGGCCCTGATCGACGCGAAGGCCGACGTGGTGGTGCTCGACGCGCGCCGCTTCGACGAATACCAGACGATGAGCATCCCCACGGCCACCAGCGTGCCGGGCGCCGAGCTGGTGTTGCGGGCGCGGGCGCTGGCACCCGATCCGCGCACGCGCATCGTCGTCAACTGCGCCGGCCGCACGCGCAGCATCATCGGCACGCAGTCGCTGGTGAACGCCGGCCTGCCCAACCCCATCGCCGCGCTGCGCAACGGCACCATCGGCTGGACGCTGGCCGGCCAGGCGCTGGACCACGGCGCCGACCGCCGCGCGCCGGCGGACATCGACCCGGCCGTGCGCGCGCAGGCGCAGGCCGATGCCCGCCGCGTGGCCGAGCGCGCCGGCGTGCGCTGGCTCGACGCCGCTGCGCTGGCCGCCTTGCGCGAGCCCGGCCGCACCGTGTACCGCTTCGACGTGCGCACGCCCGAGGAATACGCCGCCGGCCACCGGCCCGGCTTCGCCAGCGCGCCCGGCGGCCAACTGGTGCAGGAGACCGACCACCACGTGCCGGTGCGCGGCGCGCGGATCGTGCTGTCCGACGAGGGCGACGGGGTGCGCGCACCGATGACCGCCTCGTGGCTGGCCCAGATGGGCTGGGAGGTGCACGTGCTGCAAGGCCCGGCGGAGCCCGACGAGACGACCGTGCCCGCCGCCGAACTGCCGGCCCACCGGCACGACGTGGACGGCATCGCCCCGGCCGCGCTCGCCGCGTTGCTGAAGGCGCGCGACGCGGTGCTCATCGACGTCGGTGCCAGCGCGAACTACGTGAAGCGGCACATCCCCGGCGCCTGGTTCGCGGTGCGTGCCCAGCTGCCGCAGGCGCTGGCGCGGCTGCCGCGCACCGGCACGCTGGTGCTCACCTGCGGCAGCAGCCTGTTGGCGCGCTACGCGGCCGACGACGTGCGCGAATGGCTCGATGCGCAGGGTGATGCCCGCGAAGTGCGCGTGCTCGACGGCGGCAACGCCGCCTGGTTCGCCGCCGGCCTGCCCGAGGAGGCCGGCGAGGCGCACCTGGCCACTCCCCGCACCGACCGCTACCGCCGCCCCTACGAGGGCACGGATGCGCCGCGCAAGGCGATGCAGGCGTACCTGGACTGGGAGTTCGGCTTGGTCGCCCAGTTGGAGCGCGACGGGACGCACCACTTCCGCGTCGTCTGAGGTCGAATTGCTACTGATTCGATAGCTGCTCGCGCAAGCGGGACGGGCGTTGTGGCCCGATTTGGCTTGAAACGTCGGGTTGCGCCGCTCAGGTCCCGGCCACGTAGGGATTGCTGCGCCGCTCGCGTCCGAAGCTGCTCTCCGGCCCGTGGCCGGGGATGAACACGGTCGCATCGCCCATCGGCCACAGCCGCTCGGTGATGCTGGCGATCAGCTGGTCGTGGTTGCCGCCGGGAAAGTCGGTGCGGCCGATGCCGCCGGCGAAGAGCACGTCGCCGACGAAGGCGCGCTCCGCGCCGGCCGAGTGGAAGACCACGTGGCCCGGCGTGTGGCCGGGGCAGTGGCGCACGGTGAGCGTCTCCTCGCCCAGCGTGACGGTGTCGCCGTCGTGCAGCCAGCGCGTGGGCGTGAAGGGCTCGGCGGGCGGAAAGCCGAACATCGCGCTCTGCTGCACCAGGCCGTCGATCCAGAACTGGTCGCCCGGATGCGGGCCGACGATCGGCAGCCCGAGGCGCCGTGCCAGCTCGCCGGTGCCGCCCGCGTGGTCGATGTGGGCGTGGGTGAGCCAGATCTGTTCGAGCGTGACGCCCAGCGCCTTCGCTGCGGCGATCAGGCGGTCCAACTCGCCGCCGGGATCGACGACGGCGGCCTTCATCGTCGCGTCGCACCAGAGGATGGAGCAGTTCTGCTGGAAGGGGGTGACGGGGACGGTCTGGTAGCGAAGCATCGGATGTCAGGGCGTTGGCAACGACTCGAGCAAATTGACGAACACCCTCGCGGGCAAGTCGCAACCCGCAGGCGGGCCGGGTCTTCGCGACGGGCAACGGGACAGGTGCGGTCATCGACGGCCCGGAGATGCACGGCGCGAAACAAGATCCCAATTGTCGGATCAATGACAGATCGCCCGGGTGTCGTGTCTGAGACTTCCTCCAGAGCAGAAGAAGCCGCAACGACGGTGCCTCGTCCTGGACGTGCCAGCCATGGCTGGATGGGGAACATTGCTGCCGTGGAGCGTGGGGAGACGCCCTCGACAACAGCAGGAGTTTTCAATGAGGTTCTCAAGCTTCCCCAAGGTGTTCCTCGTCCTCGCAGCGCTGGCGGTCGCGCTGCCGGGCATGACCGCACGTGCGGACGAACGTCCGATCACCATCATCGTTCCCTACCCGGCAGGCGGCGGGACGGACACGATTGCCCGCAATCTCGCGCGCCTTCTCTCTCCGGTGCTCAATCAGTCGATCATTGTCGAGAACATCACGGGCGCGGGCTCACGCATCGCGCACCAGGCGCTCATGAAAGCGCCGCCGGACGGCCTGAAGCTGCTGCTGGACTCGTCCGACATGACGATCAATCCGGCCTTGCGAAAGAATCCTCCGTGGGACATCGACAAAGACTTTACGCACATCGCGCTCATCGGCAACGCGCCCATCGTCTACGTGGCGAGCACGAAAGTCCCCGCGACCAGCATGCGGGAGTTCATCGACTACGCCAGGCAGGAGGCGAAGAAGGGAACACCCGTCAACTACGGCTCCGGCGGGATCGGCTCGATCCTGCATCTGCCCACACTGGAGCTGGCGGCGAAGTACCACCTCGAGATGACCCATGTGCCCTATCGAGGTGCTGTCCCGCTCGTGCAGGACCTGAGCGGCGGAATGATCGAGTTCGGTGTCGTCAACCCGGTCAATGCCATGGGCCGCGACAACAAGATCCGCGCGCTGGCGGTCACCGGGTCCAAGCGACACCCCCTGATCCCGCAGGTGCCGACCACTGCCGAGGCCGGCGTGCCGGACCTCAATACCGTGTCGATCGTGGAGGTGGTCGGTCCCGCGAAGATGCCCCCGGCCGTGGTGGCACGGCTCACCGAGGGATTGCAGAAGGTCGTCGGGACCGCAGATTTCACGACTGCGATGCAGCAGGCCGGCATCGAGCCCGCCTGGGCAACAGGGCCCCAGTTGCGCCAGATCCTGGAGGACGATCTGAAGAAGTGGCAGGCGCTGAGCCGCACGTCCGGCGTGACCCTCGAGGACTGACTGCCGTGCAGAACATCGCTGTCAATCCACCTGAGGCGCTGGCGCCCATCGGTATGTTCTCCAACGGCATTCTGTCCAAGCCGGGGCGGGTGCTGGCAATCGCCGGCCAGGCCGGCGTTGCCGGGCCGGCGGTGCCGACCGGCTTCGAGGAACAGACAAGGAACTGCTGGAAGGCGATCGAAGCCATCGTCAGAGCTGCCGGCGGAAGCATGGCCGACCTCGTCTCGATCAACATCTACCTCAAGGACGGCAGTCCGGAGAACTACCGCATCATGAACGAGGTCCGCAAGGACTTCCTGGTTGCGCCCTATCCCGCATCCACTGCCATCGGCGGCGTGCAGTTCATGCTGCCGGCGATGGAGATCGAGATCCAAGCATTCGCCGTCATTCCCGACGCGTAACAAACCAACAGAGAAGTCCCATGGAACTGACATACACCGAGCGTCAGCAGCGCTCTGCCGATCGAATGCAGCAGCTGGCCAGCTTGAGGACGCCACCGACCTTCGCCGATCCACGGGCGGATCGCCAGCACCGCAAGCAGCGGTTGGCGGCTGCCTTCCGGCTGTTCTCCAAGTTCGGCTTCGACGATGGGGTCGCGGGGCATATCACGGTTCGAGATCCGGAGCATCAAGACTCGTTCTGGGTCAATCCGCTGGGGGTGCATTTCAGCCAGATCCGCGTCAGCAACCTCATACGCTGCAACCACAATGGCGATGTCGTGGAGGGCAATCAGGCGGTCAACGAGGCCGCGTTTGCAATTCACTCGAGCATCCACAAGTCGAGACCAGAAGCCAACGCCGCCGCGCATTCCCATTCGATCCACGGCCGTGCCTGGTCGGTATTCGGCCAGACGCTGGATCCGATCACCCAGGACGCCTGTGCCTTCTACGAAGATCACTCGGTCTACACGGACTTCGGCGGTGTCGCGGTCGAGGAAGCGGAGGGCGCCCGCATTGCTCGGGCGCTGGGTGGCCACAAGGCGGTCATCCTCCAGAACCACGGCCTTCTCACGGTCGGGGGCACGGTGGACGAAGCGGCCTTCTGGTTCATCAAGATGGAAAGGGCGTGCCAGATCCAATTGCTGGTGGAGAGCGCCGCAGCCAATGGAAGGAAGGTCAACCTGGTGCGCCCGGAGATGGCCCGCCAGTCCGTGCAGCTCATCGGCACAAGCGCCGCGGGCTGGTACGAATTCCAGCCCCTGTATGCCCGGATCGTGGCGGAACAGCCGGACTTGCTGTCCTAGCTAGTACCGATAGGCCGGCCGCGCAGGGCCGGCAGCAGGCGCTTTCGCGTCGAATACGAAAGCTCGCAACTGGTCGCGGTCACGGACGATCAGGTCGCAGTATCCGGTCTCGATCAGCTTCAAGGCACGCAGGTGTTTGACTGCGGCGCAGCAACGCTGCCGCGAGCAGCCTGCAATACGCCCGAGCTCCTCCTGCGACACGTTGATTTCCGAGCCGACACCGGGATTCATCTCCGGGTCGGTCATCCCGAGAATTGCAGAGGCCACCTGCTGATCGACGGTCATGGTCGTGCGTGCCGCGATGTTGCCCATCAGCCATTGCACCCGGGCAAACATGTGGCGCAGCATGAAGTTGTTGAAAGGAATGCTCTCGGCGAGCAGCCATTCGAAGACATCCTTGGGCATGCATGCCAGGGTGCTGTCACGCAGCGCGATGATGTAGCCACGGCGGGGCCGCTGGGCGAACAAGGTGGCATGGCCGAACCACGAACCGCTGAGCAGTGCGCCGGTCGTGATCTCGGCGCCTTCCGCATTGCCCTCGGACCATGCCAGCAACCCGTGCAGGACTGTGTACCCATGGGTCGCTATCTGACCTGCGGCAGCGAGGTATTCGCCGGCAGTGACGGAGCGCGCCGTCATGCGCTGTGACACCCACAGCTGCTGGTCAGGGGTCAGACGGACATACCAGTCGCTCGATTCCAGGAACTCGGATAGCGACCATGATTTCTCTCCGGCCTGGGCTCTGCTGAGGACGCGCATGAGCGCTGACTACGCACGATCCATGCCACGCTCAAATGGCGCCCTCGAGCGCCGTGCCTGCGCGCAGCTTCGCCGTGTTCACGACCACGCGTTCGGCCAGGGCCTCGAAAGTCGCGGAGGAAAACACCGAGGTGTGCGGGGACAGGCGCACGAGGGGATGGGAATACAGCGGATGACCGTCCGGCAAGGGCTCCGGGTCTGTCACATCCAGAGTCGCCCGTGAGAGTTGTCCGCTGTCCAGAGCCGCGACCAGTGCTTCCTGGTCGACCAAAGTGCCGCGGCCCAGATTGATCAGGTGCATGCCGCGTCGAGCGGCGCTGAAGAACGCCGCGTTCGCGATGTGGTGCGTCGAGGCTTGGGCAGGTAAGAGCAGCACGAGATGGTCACTGATCGCCGCGAGCGCTTCCATCGTCGGGATCAGCTCGACGCCCGGGACGGGTGACGCTGCATGGCGATGGCGAAGCGCGACGACCCGCATGCCCACCGCAAGTGCGTGCCGTGCGACCGCCTGCCCCAGAACGCCGAAGCCCGCGATGCCCAGGGTCGCACCGGCCACACTGTCAAGGCTTCTGAAGCCCCATCGTTCTCTGCGGTCAATCCATACCTCGGGCATCTGCTTGGCATGCGCGAAGATCGCCGCGAGCGCGAACTCCGCCATGGGCAGCGCGGAAGTTCCTTTGCCGGAGGTGAGGAGCACGCCGAGCCTGGCCGCATCCAGGAGCCACGCAGGATAGTGGTCCGTGCCGGATGAGATGAGCTGGATCCAGCGCAGCCCGAATGGCCATCCTTCGGGAGCAGATTGCGGCAGTCCCTCCGGGGCGGCGAGGAGCACCTCGGCGCCGTCGAGTGCTGCGGCGTCGAGGCTCACCGGAATCTGGACGACGGTGCATGTCCTGCCCAGCCTCTCCGAAAGGTCCAGGTTGAGTGATGCAGGCCACAGGCTCGCGATTCGGAGTGGTTGGGACGGTTCGTACATCGTTCTTACAGATCGATCTCAATTTCATCGCCGGCAGCCCGGGAGACGCAGGCGCACATCATGTCGTCGAGGTTCTTCTCCTCGTCGCTCAGGAATGAATCCCGGTGGTCCACACGGCCGCTCAGGACCGTGACGAGGCAGCTCCCGCAAATGCCGGCGCCACAACTCGTGGGAAGTTGGACGCCGTTCTCCGCCAGCGCATGCAGCATCGTGCGATCGGCAGGCACGGTAATCAGGCGTCCTGAACTTGCCAGACGAACGCTGAACGACCGATCGCCGGAACCGCTGGCCGCCGTGAAGCTTTCGCAGCGCAATTGCCTTTCGGCCCAACCCGCCTGTCGCGCGCACAGAAAAGCTTCCTCGATCAACCCCTTCGGGCCGCACACATGGAGCGATGTGCTCGGCGCCGAATCCCCGATGATGGCTCGAAGCCGACAACGAACCTCCGGAACGGGCGTGCCGAGGTGCAGGTGGACGCCGCCGTGGCGCAATGCCCGAACCGCCTGCGCCAGCGGCGCGTCGTCGGATGACCGCGCAAAGTAGTGGAGCCTGTAAGCCCGTCCTGTCTGTTCGCAAGTGCGCGCCATCGCGAGGATTGGTGTCACGCCGATGCCACCGCCGATCAGGAGAACCGGTTCCGGGCCCTCGGCCAGAGAGAACGCCTGGCGAGGTGCATCGATTTCGAGCACGCTGCCGGGTCGCAGTTCGGATGCCAGCCACTCCGAGCCGCCGCGACCTCGGGCTTCGTGCTGAACAACGATCTCGTACGTATCGACCGTCTCCGAGTCGCGGGGGTTGATGAGCGAATAGCAGCGGGTTTGGCGACCTGCGCCCGGAATGTCGACATGGACAGCGATGTGCGCGCCGGCGGAGAAGCCGGCCAGGCGACGGCCGCCGTCGCCCTGCAGCACGTACCGTCGACTGCGTGCGCCTTCAGGCGACACCGATGCCACCACCACCTTCATCGAGTGTCTCCACTGGACGCAGACTGGGATCGAACCCTCGGCTCACGGACGTAGACCGCATAGTCGACGCCGTTGAGCGGAACGGAAACCAGCGAGTGCGTTTCGTTGGCGACCTCCTCGATCGAGACGGGGTCCCCTGGACGGACCTCGCCCCCTTCCACGACATCCAGATAGAAGCCCAGGTCTTTGTGCTTGTAGTGACGAAGAAGGCTCTGGATGACGTTTGCATCGCGCTCCCCTGTTTGTGGATTCACCGACGTGATGACACACCGGGGCGTGGACATGACGACCTTGGCCAGCGCCGAGCCGATACGGAGGTATTTTCCCAACCACGCCTGTTCTTCCCACGGGGTGTCGCTGTCGTAGTAGACATTGGCTCTGAACCGCAAAGGATCCAGCTTGCACCCCATGCGGGCTTCGAGGTCCCGCAGCGATGCGAGGTTGATGGCCGAAATGGCGAACTGCGTGTTGCCTTGGTGCACGCCCGCACGGTTGAGCATGGCGAGATCGGAAAAGGCGCCGCCGTCCGCCCGGCACAAGGTCGGACGCGGTTCGCTTGGCAGGCCGAGGAAGCGGATGAGGTGATCGATGAAAGCGTCGGCACCCTCGCCGGAAATGAGGTCGATGTCGAAACGACTGCCGTCTTCCCCAATCGACTGTAGATGCCGTGCCTCGTCGTCGGCAACCAGGCGGATCTTCGCCAGCCGAGGGTGCCCCATCAGTCCCAGGAACTCCAGTTTGTTCTTCGGAACGTAACTCGCCTTCGAGTACGTCCAGTTGCCATCTGTCACAGCGAGGGCGCGATCCATGGGAAAGCCCGCTCCTGGAGATAGCTGCACGCGTGCGAGCAGTTCCTCGCTGAACCCTTTCATCGGGTAGCGAAATAAAGTTTGAATGCTTCGGGTGGTCGTCATGTCGCTCTCAAGATGGACGAACTCACTGTGCACAAGGCATCGAGATCGAACTGTCGTTGCGATGACATAGGGGGCTGCGAAATGCCTTCGGCAGCGCCGCGCTGTGAATCGAAGCGCCGGTGTTGCGCCCGTCACCTTGGCTGAGGCCGCACTGCAGCACGCTGGCACATGATTTGCATCACAACTTGGATACAAGAAAGGATGCTTGAACATGGTGCATGCCCTGTCCACCGTCTCGCAGCCCCGGCCGGAGCGTGACGGCCTGCCCGCGGCAGCCTGGATCACGCGGCTGGATTCCCCGCTCCCGCCGCTGCCGGCCGGCGCCGACGCAGGTGCCCCGCTGGCCGGGCTGCGCTTCGCCGCCAAGGACAACATCGACGCCGGCGGCCTGCCCACCACCGCCGCCTGCCCCGCCTTCGCCTACCTTGCCGAGGCCGACGCCACGGTGGTGCAGCGCCTGCGCGCCGCCGGCGCCGAGCTGATGGGCAAGACCAACCTCGACCAGTTCGCCTGCGGCCTGAACGGCACGCGCTCGCCCTACGGTGCGGTGCCCAACAGCTTCGATGCGCGCTACGTCTCGGGCGGGTCCAGCTCCGGCTCGGCCTACGTGGTCGCGACCGGCGAGGTCGACTTCGCGCTCGGCACCGACACGGCCGGCTCGGGCCGCGTGCCGGCGGGCCTGAACAACATCGTCGGCATCAAGCCCACGCGGGGCCTCGTGAGCGCGCGCGGGGTGGTGCCGGCGGCGCAGAGCGTGGATTGCGTGTCCATCTTCGCGCGCACGGTCGAGCTCGCGGCGCAGGTATTGGCCGCGGCGCTGGGGCCCGACGCCGGCGATCCGTACTCACGCACGCTGGCCCTGGCGCCGGCCCACTGGCCGGCGCGCTTTCGCTTCGGCGTGCCATCGCTGCGCGCCTTCTTCGGCGACACGCAGGCCGAGGCGGCCTGGGACGCGGCGCTGGAGAAGCTGCAGGCGCTGGGCGGCACGCCGGTCGAGATCGACTACGCGCCTCTGGCCGAGGCCGCGGCGCTGCTCTACGACAGCGCGCTGGTGGCCGAGCGCTACGCCGCCGTGCGCCCGTTCTTCGACGCGCATCCGGACGCGGTGGTCGAGCCGGTGCGCGGCATCCTCGCCCAGGGCATCGGCTACGGCGCCGCCGAGCATGTCGACGCGCTGACCCGTCTGCGGGCGCTGGGCCAGCGCGCCGCGGCCATGTGGGACGGCATCGACGTGCTGATGGTGCCCACCGCGCCCACGCACTGCACCATCGCCGACATGCAGGCCGATCCGGTGGTGCGCAACAGCCGCATGGGCGTGTACACCAATTTCGTGAACCTGCTGGACTACGCCGCGATCTCGGTGCCGTCCAGCCTGCGCCCCGACGGGCTGCCCTTCGGCGTGACCTTCATCGGCCCGTGCGGCAGCGACTTCGCGCTCGCCGCCCTGGGCCAGCGCTACCAGCAGGCCAGCGGCCTCACGCTGGGCGCCACCGGCGACCCGCTGCCGCCCGCGGGCACCTTGCCGCAGCCGCCGATGGCCGGGCCGACGGTGCGCGTGGCCGTGGTCGGCGCACACCTGTCGGGCATGCCGCTGAACGTGCAGCTGCAGGAGCGCGGCGGCCGCCTCCTGCAGGCCACGCACACCGCGCCGCACTACCGCCTTTTCGCGCTGCCCGGCACCACGCCGCCCAAGCCCGGCCTGATCCGCGCCGCGGCGGGCGAGGGCGCCGCCATCGCGCTGGAGGTGTGGGAGCTGCCCGCAGCGCACTACGGCAGCTTCGTCGCGCTCATCCCCGCGCCGCTGGGCATCGGCACGCTGACGCTGGCCGACGGCTCGGCGGTGCAGGGCTTTCTCTGCGAAGCGCAGGCCCTGGCCGGCGCGCAGGACATCACCCACCACGGCGGCTGGCGCGCGTACATGCGCAGCCTGTAGCCCCCCTGAGACCCGCCGCCTTCCCTTTCTCAAACACAGACGCACAGGAGTTCTTGCCATGTCCCTTTCCCGTCCCTCGCGCCGCCAGCTGCTGCAGACCGGCAGCGCTGCACTGGCCGTGCTGGCCGCACCCGCCATCGTGCGCGCGCAGACGACCAAGATCCGCATCGGCTACTGGCCGGTGGCCGCGGGCCTGCCCTTCTTCGCCGCGGTCGAGAGAGGCTTCTTCAAGGAAGCGGGCCTGGACGTCGAGCCGCTGAAGTTCGCGGGCGCACAGCAGGTCATGGAGGCGATGCTCTCCGGCCGCGGCGACGGCAGCGCCAACGGCACCGGCTCGGCCAACCTGGCCATCGGCGAGATCGCGCAGCCGGGCCTGTTCAAGATCTTCTGCACCAACCCGAGCAATGCCAAGTTCGTGCTGGAGGAGTTCCTGGTGCCCAAGGACAGCCCGATCAAGAGCGTCGCCGAGCTCAAGGGCAAGAAGGTCGCCTCGGGCCCCGGCATCCAGAACGTGACGCTGGCCAAGACCATGCTCGAGCGCGCCGGTGCCGGCGCGATGAACGTGACCGAACTGCCCATCGGCCAGCACGTGGCCGCACTGGCGGCAGGGCAGGTGGATGCCGTCTACACGCTGGAGCCCACCGGCACCGTGGGGCGCATGAACGGCACCACGCGCCTGCTGGAGGCCGGCGTGGTGGCGCACTACATCCTGGGTGACCCGATGGCGCCCTGGCACGGCGGCGCCGCCAGCCTCACGACCGACTTCATCAAGAAGAACCCGGAACTCGCGAAGAAGTACATCGCCGCCTACGCCAAGGGCGTGGAGTTCGTGCGCACGCAGCCGGCCGAGGCGCGGCAGTACATGAAGGGCTACACCGCCATCGAGGGCGCGCTCACCAACGAGGTGCCGCTGGCCTCGTACATGCTCTTCAACGAGTTCAAGACCAGCGACGCGGCCTACTTCCAGAAGTTCTACGACCTGTTCACCGAGAAGGGCATCTTCGAGAAGAAGGTGACGGTGGACGGCCTCCTCTACAAGGGCTGAGCCATGGCCGACGCGAGCACCACCACCGCCACGCCCTGGACGCCGCCGGCCGCCACGGCCAGCGCCGTCCCGAAGACACCGCTCATCGAGCGCCTGCTGCCGGCCATCGGGCCGGTCGCCCTCTTCATCGTCTGGGACCTGGTCGTGCGGCTGGGCTTCATCAAGCCCATCCTGCTGCCGGCCCCGGCCGACACGGTGAGCACGCTCATCACCGGACTGGCGGGTGGGCCCCTGCTCTCGGACTTCCTGGTGACGGTGTGGCGCACGCTGCAGGCCTTCCTGATCGCCGCCGTCGTCGGCGTGCCGCTGGGCGTGCTGCTGGGCAGCAACGAGAAGGCGTACCGCAGCGTGGAGTTCCTGATCGACTTCTTCCGCTCCACGCCCAGCTCGGCGCTGATTCCGCTGTTCCTCATGATCTTCGGCACCTCCGACGTGAACAAGGTCGCCATCGCGGCCTTCGGTGCGCTGCTGATCGTGGTGTTCAACAGCGCCTACGGCGTCATCAACGCGCGCAAGCAGCGCGTGATGGCCGCCAAGGTGATGGGCGCCACGCGCTGGCAGACCTTTCGCGACGTGCTGGTGTGGGAGAGCCTGCAGCCCAGCTTCGTCGGCCTGCGCTCGGCGGTGTCGATGGCGCTGGTGATCGTGATCGTGGCCGAGATGTTCATCGGCGCCGACTCGGGCCTGGGCAACCGCATCATCAACTCGCAGCAGGTGCTCAACGTCAAGAGCATGTACGCCTCGATCCTCGCGGCGGGGGCGCTGGGCTATGCGCTGAACATCCTGTTCCTGCTGATGGAACGCAAGATCGTCCACTGGAGCGGAAGATGAAAATGGCGGCAGACATCGTGTTGAACGGTCCGGTCTACGCGGACGTGCCCAAGCCGAAGTTCGCGCCCGGCCCCGCCGGCACGCACATCACCATCCGCGGCCTGACCAAGTACTTCGCCGGCTGGCCGCTGTACGAGAACTTCGACCTCGACATCCCCAAGCACGCGATCGTCTCGGTCTTCGGCCCCAACGGCTGCGGCAAGTCGACGCTGATCAACATGATCGCGGGGCTGATCCCCATCGACCGCGGCGAGATCCTGTTCGACGGCAAGAGCCTGAAGGACACCAAGATCGGCTACGTGTTCCAGAACTACCGCGAAGCGATGTTCCCGTGGATGCGCACCATCGACAACATCGCCTACCCGCTCAAGCTCGAAGGCCGCAGCAAGGCCGAGGTGGACCGCCGCATGGCCGAGCTGGTGGCCAGCTTCGACGTCAAGTTCGACCTCAACCGCTACCCCTACGAGCTCTCGGGCGGGCAGCAGCAGACGGCATCGATCATGCGGGCCCTGGCGCCCAACCCCGAGGTGCTGTTTCTCGACGAGCCCTTCTCGGCGCTCGACTTCGAGATGACGCTCTTCATCCGCGAGAAGCTGCAGGAGGTGTTCATGCAGACCGGCACCACCATGCTGCTGGTGTCGCACGACCTGGAGGAGGCGGTGTACCTGGCCGACCAGGTGCTGCTGCTGACCAAGCGGCCGACCAAGGTGGCCGAGATCCTCAGCTACGCCGATGCGCGCCCGCGCACCCTCGAGACGCTCAGTTCGCCCAGCTTCGTCGCGATGAAGAAGCTGAGCCTGGAGATCTTCCAGCGCGAGGTGCGGCGATGAGCGCCGCGCCGGGCCGCCCCAGGCCAACGGGCGCCCCTTCGGAAGGCAGCGACGACACGCGGTGCAGCCCGTGGGGGCACCCATGACACCGCAGGAGGCAGAGAAGTACGTCGACGCGACCGCTGCCGCGCTGGGCCTGCCGCTGCGCAGCGACCACCGCCCCGGCGTGCTGCGCTACTTCGGCCTGGCCGCGGGCTTCGCCGCCCTGGTCGAGGCGGTGCCGCTCGAACCGCACCACGAGAGCGCGGTGAGTTTCGCGCCGGTGTTGCCGGAGCCGGCCGAATGACGCCCGCGGAGTGGCTGCGCCAGGATGCGGCCGCCATGGCCGAGGCGGTGCGCAGCGGCACGCTCAGCGCCGTGGCGCTGGCCGAGGCGGCGCTCTCGCGCATCGACACGACCGATGCACGCGTCAATGCCTTCACCGACGTGGTCGGGCCACGTGCGCTGCGTCGCGCCGCGCAGGTCGATGCCGCACTGGCCGGCCCCTCGGCCGAGCGGGCGCGCGCGCTGCCGCTGCTGGGTGTGCCCTTCGCGGTGAAGAACCTGTTCGACGTCGCGGGCCTGCCCACGCTGGCCGGCTCGAAGATCGAACGCACCGCGGCGCCCGCGCGCACCGACGGCCTGCTGGTGCGGCGGCTGGAGCAGGCCGGCGCGGTGCTGGTCGGCGCGCTCAACATGGACGAGTACGCCTACGGCTTCACCACCGAGAACAGCCATGCCGGACCCTGCCGCAACCCGCACGACCTGTCGCGCACGGCAGGCGGCTCCTCGGGCGGTTCGGGCGCTGCGGTGGCGGCGGGACAGGTGCCGCTGGCCCTGGGCTCCGACACCAACGGCTCGATCCGCGTGCCGGCCTCGCTCAACGGCGTGTACGGCCTCAAGCCCACCTTCGGCCGGCTGCCGCGCACCGGCAGCTACCCCTTCGTCGCCAGCCTCGACCACCTGGGCCCCTTCGCCCGCTCGGTGCGCGACCTGGCGCTGTGCTACGACGCGCTGCAGGGCCCCGAGATGCGCGCCCCGCGCGATCCCGGTTGCGCACAGCGGCCCGTCGAGGCCGTCACGCCGCTGCTCGAGCGCGGCGCAGAAGGGCTGCGCATCGGCGTGCTCGGCGGCTGGTTCCGCCAGTGGGCGCAGCCCGAGGCGATCGCCGCCGTCGACACCGTGGCGCAGGCGCTGGGCGCCCGGCAGATGGTCGAGCTGCCGCTGGTGGAGGCCGGGCGCGCTGCGGCCTTCCTCATCACCAACGCCGAAGGCGCCGCGCTGCACCTGCCCGACCTGCGCCGCCGGCCGCAGGACTTCGAGCCGCTGTCGCGCGACCGCTTCCTGGCCGGCGCGCTGCTGCCCGCGGCCTGGGTGGCGCGCGCCCAGCGCGTGCGCCAGCGCTATGCCGAAGAGGCGGCGCGCGTCTTCGGCCGTTTCGACATTCTGCTGGCGCCGGCCACGCCCTGCGCCGCCACGCCGCTGGGCACCGAGTTCTTCGAGCTCGACGGCCAGCGCCTGCCGCTGCGCCCCAACGTGGGCGTGATGACGCAGCCCATCTCGTGCATCGGGCTGCCGGTGGCCGCGGTGCCGGTGTGGGGCGCCCATGCCACGCTGCCCATCGGCGTGCAGGTGATCGCCGCGCCCTGGCGCGAAGACCTCGCGCTGCGCGTCGCCGCCGTGCTGGAGCGTGCCGGCGTCACCCAGGCGCCGGTCGCCGACCTGGAAGAGAGCCCGACATGATCGACATCGCCGACATCAACCTGCCCGACGTGATGGCCGAGGTGCGTGCCGCCTTCTCGCTGTACGAAGACGCGCTGGTGCACAACAAGGTCGAGATCCTCGACGCCCTGTTCTGGAACAGCCCGCACACCCTGCGCTACGGTGCCACGGAGAACCTCTACGGCTACGAGGCCATCGCCGCCTTCCGCGCCGCGCGGCCCTCGCAAGGCCTGATGCGCGACCTGCTGCGCGTGGAGATCACCACCTACGGCCGCGACTGCGCCACCGCCAACTGCGAGTTCCGCCGCGAAGGCAGCACCCGAACGGGGCGCCAGAGCCAGACCTGGATGCGCACCGCACAAGGCTGGCGCGTGGTGGCGGCGCACGTGAGCCTACTGGACTGAAACACGCCCCGTGCTGAGCCGTGCCGACCTGGCATGCGTTATGCGTACTGTCTTGTATCCAAGATTGAACCGTTCCGCGCCGTCGGCGCATCCTTCTTCCGGAGCCAAACCATGAGCCAGTTCAACCGCCGCGATTCCCTCAAGTCCCTGGCCGCCCTCGGCGCTGCCGGCAGCCTCGGCATGCTCAGCCCGCTTGCGCGGGCGCAGAAGCCGCTCACCGTCGGCGTGATCTACGTCGGCCCGCGCGACGACTACGGCTACAACCAGGCGCACGCGCAGGCGGCCGCCGAGGTCAAGAAGATGCCCGGCGTGAAGGTGGTCGAGGAAGAGAACGTGCCCGAGACCGCAGCCGTGCAGAAGACGATGAGCGGGATGATCCAGCAGGACGGTGCGTCGCTGCTGTTTCCGACCTCCTTCGGCTACTTCGACCCGCACATCCTCGCCGTGGCGCCCAAATACCCCGACGTGCGCTTCTCACACTGCGGCGGCCTGTGGACCGAGAAGAACCCCAAGAACGTGGGCAGCTTCTTCGGCTACATCGACGAGTGCCAGTTCCTCAACGGCGTGGTCGCGGCGCACATGACCAAGAGCAACAAGATCGCCTTCGTGGCCGCCAAGCCGATCCCGCAGGTGCTGCGCAACATCAACGCCTTCACGCTCGGTGCGCGCTCGGTCAAGCCGGGCATCACCTGCAGCGTGATCTTCACCGGCGATTGGTCGATGGCGGTGAAGGAGGCCGAGGCCACCAACAGCCTGGCCGACCAGGGCTGCGACGTGTTCACGATGCACGTGGACGGCCCCAAGGTGGTGGTCGAGACGGCGGCCAAGCGCGGCAAGATGGTGTGCGGCTACCACGCCAGCCAGGCCAAGCTGGCGCCCGACGCCTATCTCACCGGGGCCGAGTGGAACTGGCTCACTGCCTACAAGACCATCATCGACGCGGCGCGTTCCGGCAAGCCGCACCCGAACTTCCTGCGCGGCGGCCTGAAGGAAGGCTACGTGAAGACCTCCGCCTACGGCCCCATGGTGACCGACGCCGCCAAGAAGCAGGCCGACGACATCAAGGCCAGGATGATCGCGGGCAGCTTCGACATCTTCAAGGGTCCTCTGAGGGACAACAAGGGCAAGGAAGTCGTCGCCGCCGGCCAGGTGCAGAAGCAGACCGACCTGGAGTTGGAAAAGATGAACTACCTGGTCGAAGGCGTGATGGGTTCGATTGGTTGATCGATCTCAGGCGGAATGACCGGGATGCGCGCCGCGCTGCGTGAAGCCCTGCTGCCGGTGCTGGCCATCGCGGCTGCACTGCTGGTGTTCGGCCTGTTCGTGGCCATCGCCGCGGGCGCCGATCCGGTGGAAGCCTGGTCGGTGCTGTTCCAGGGCGCCTTCGGCAGCTGGTTCTCGTGGCAGAACACGCTGCAACGCGCGGCGCCGCTGATGCTCACCGCGCTGTGCGTCGCCATTCCGGCGCGCGCCGGGCTGGTCATCATCGGCGGCGAAGGCGCGCTGGTGCTGGGCGGACTGGCCTGCGCGGCCATGGCCTACCTGGTGCCGCTTCCCGCGAACATCGTCGGCACCGCCGCGGTCTGCCTCGCCGGTGCCGTTGCCGGAGCGCTGTGGATCATGGGGGCGGGCTGGCTGCGGCAGTACCGCGGCATCAACGAGACGATCAGCAGCCTGCTGCTGGCCTACATCGCCATCGGCATCTTCAAGCACCTGGTCGAAGGCGTGCTGCGCGACCCGGCCAGCCTCAACAAGCCCTCCACCTATGCGCTGGCCGAGGGCCTGCGCATCGGCGGCATCGCCGGCTCGGACGTGCACTGGGGCCTGGTGCTGGGCGTGCTGGCCTGCATCGGCCTCGGGCTGTGGCTGCGGGTCACGGCCTCGGGCTTCTCGATCCGTGTGGTGGGCGGCAACCCGCGCACCGCGCAGCTGGTGGGCCTGCCGGCCAACCGCCTGATCCTGCTGGCCTGCGCGCTGGGCGGGGCCTGCGCGGGCCTGGCCGGTGCCGTGGAGGTGGCGGCGGTGCACACCAACGCGAATGCCTCGCTGATCGCGGGCTACGGCTACGCGGGCATTCTGGTCGCCTTCATCGCCCGGCAGAACCCGCTGGCCGTCATCCCGGTGGCCATCCTCTTCGGCGGCTTCGGCGCTGCCGGCAGCCTGCTGCAGCGCCGGCTGGGGCTGCCCGACGCGTCGGTGCAGGTGCTGCAGGGCATCGCCTTCGTGCTGATCCTGGCCAGCGAGGCATTGCGCGGCACCACGGGCAAGGCGGTGGCCGCCAAGCTCTTCGCCCGGCCCTTCGAGGAACTCGAGCAACTGCCGGTGCGCGCGGCCGAGCCCGGGGCCCACACGCCGCAGCGGCGCGACGCGCCCTCGGCAGGCAAGGAGGTGTTCGCATGACGGCGGACCAATGGGTGGCGCTGGTCGCCGCGATCGTCGGCGGCGCGCTGCGCGTGGGCGCGCCCTTCCTGTTCGTGAGCCTGGGGGAGTGCCTGACCGAGAAATCGGGCCGCATCAACCTCGGCCTCGAAGGCGTGCTGGTGCTGTCGGCCATGGCGGCCTTCGGCGGCGCCTACTGGAGCGGTTCGCCCTGGATCGGCGTGCTGGTGGGCGCCTTCGCGGGCGCGATGCTGGCGCTGCTGCACGGGCTGCTGTGCTCGCTCAGCGGCGTCAACGACGTGGCCACCGGCATCGCGCTGATGCTGCTAGGCACCGGGCTGGCCTTCTACCTGGGCAAGCCGCTGATCCAGCCGCAGGCGCCGCAGCTGCCGGCCATCGCGCTGGGCAACTGGAGCGACAACAGCGCGGTGCGCGCGGCGCTGCAGGTCAATGCGCTGGTGCCCATCGGCCTGCTGCTGGCGCTGGGCCTGTGGTGGGGCTTCGCACGCACGCGCGCCGGCCTGCTGGTGCGCATGGCGGGCGACTCGGCCAACGCCACGCGGGCGCTGGGCTACTCGGTGTCGGGCCTGCGCATCGCCGCCACCACCGCCGGCGGCGCCATCGCCGGGCTGGGCGGTGCGTCGCTCACGCTCTTCTACCCTGGCAGCTGGAACGAGGGCATCTCCAGCGGCCAGGGCCTGATCGCCGTGGCGCTGGTGATCTTCGCGCGCTGGAGCCCGCTGCGCTGCGTCTACGCGGCGCTGCTCTTCGGCGGCGCCGGCGCCATCGGGCCGGCCCTGCAGTCCATCGGCGTGGGCTGGGGCTACCACCTCTTCAACACCGTGCCGTACGTGCTCACGCTGGTCATCCTCGTGGCCACCTGCCGGCCGGGCAAGGTCGCGGCGGGCAGCCCGGGCGAGCTGTCGTCGACGCGATGAACACAACACAAGGAATGCATCCATGAGCGGCCTGGGCGGTCTCAACAAATCGGCGAACGGCGTGGTGGTGGGGCTGGTGCAGCTGCAGCTGCCGGTGGTCGCCACGCGCGAGCAGCTCGCGGCGCAGACGCAGCGCATCTGCGAACTGGTGGGCAAGGCCCGGCGCAACCAGCAGACGATGGACCTGGTGGTCTTTCCCGAGTATTCGCTGCACGGCCTCTCGATGGACACCAACCCCGAGATCATGTGCAGCCTGGACGGCCCCGAGGTGGCGGCCTTCCGCGCGGCCTGCGTGGAGCACCGCATCTGGGGGTGCTTCTCCATCATGGAGGCCAACCCCGGCGGCAACCCGTACAACAGCGGCCTCGTCATCGACGACCAGGGCGCCATCCGCCTGTACTACCGCAAGCTGCACCCCTGGGTGCCGGTGGAACCGTGGGAGCCCGGCAACCTGGGCGTGCCGGTGTGCGACGGCCCCAACGGCAGCAAGCTGTCGCTCATCATCTGCCACGACGGCATGTTCCCGGAGATGGCGCGCGAGGCGGCGTACAAGGGCGCCGAGATCATCCTGCGCACCGCCGGCTACACCGCGCCGATCCGCCACGCCTGGAAGATCACCAACCAGGCCAACGCCTTCTGCAACCTGGCCTACACCGCCAGCGTCTGCATGTGCGGCAGCGACGGCACCTTCGACTCCATGGGCGAGGGCATGTTCTGCAGCTTCGACGGCACCGTGATGGTGGAGGGCGGCGGCCGGCCCGACGAGATCATCACCGCCGAGCTGCGGCCCGATCTGGTGCGCGAGGCGCGCACCGGCTGGGGCGTGGAGAACAACATCTACCAGCTCTACCACCGCGGCTACGTGGCGGTGAAGGGCGGCGCCCAGGACTGCCCCTACACCTACATGCAGGACATGGCGACCGGCCGCTACCGGCTGCCGTGGAGCGACAAGGTGCAGGTGACCGACGGCAGCTCCTGCGGCTTCCCGGCCCCGGTGCGGCTGTACGGCGGCGCGGGCTCGCACCCGCTGGTGCCGCCGCCCGCGCCCGACGTGCCCGAGAAGGAACGGCTCAAGACGCTGGACTGAAACGATGGACGCCACGACGACACCCACCCCCGCCGCGCCGCGCTTCGCCGCCGCCGAGCCCTACCGCTGGCCCTACGACGGCGACCTGCGTCCCGACAACACGGCGCTCGTCGTCATCGACATGCAGACCGACTTCTGCGGCAAGGGCGGGTATGTCGACGTGATGGGCTACGACATCTCGCTCACGCAGGCACCGATCGAACCCATTCGCCGCCTGCTGGCCGCGATGCGGCCGCTGGGCTACACCATCATCCATACCCGCGAAGGCCACCGGCCCGACCTGTCGGACCTGCCTGCCAACAAGCGCTGGCGCTCGCGCCAGATTGGGCAGGACGGCGTGGGCATCGGCGACGACGGCCCGTGCGGACGCATCCTCATCCGCGGGGAGCCGGGCTGGGAGATCATCCCCGAGCTGGCGCCGATCGACGGCGAGGTGGTGATCGACAAGCCGGGCAAGGGTTCCTTCTACGCCACCGACCTGGAGATGATCCTGCGCACCCGCGGCATCCGCAACATCGTGCTGACGGGCATCACCACCGACGTGTGCGTGCACACGACGATGCGCGACGCCAACGACCGCGGCTTCGAGTGCCTGCTGCTGTCGGACTGCACGGCCGCGACCGACCCGGGCAACCATGCGGCGGCGCTGAAGATGATCACGATGCAGGGTGGCGTGTTCGGTGCGCATGCCACGTCGGATGCCCTCATCAAAGCCTTGACGCCATGATCGCGCCCGTCGCCGCCCCCGCACGCGCCGCCGGTGCGCTGGCGCTGGACACCTACGAACTGACCAAGCGCTTCGGCAGCTTCACCGCGATGGACCGCGTGACGATGCACGTGGAGCCCGGCACGGTGCACGCGCTGCTGGGCGAGAACGGCGCGGGCAAGAGCACGCTCGTGAAATGCGTGGCCGGCTTCCAGCGCGCGGAGGAAGGCAGCATCCTCATCGACGGTCGCGAGCAGGACATCGCCAACCCGATCGTCGCGCGCCAGCTGGGCATCGGCATGGTCTACCAGCACTTCACGCTGGCGCCGGGCATGACGGTGGCCGAGAACCTGCTGCTGGCCGGCGGCAAGACACCGGCGCTGATCGACTGGAAGGCGCAGCGCGCCGGGCTGAAGGAGTTCCTCGCGACCACGCCCTTCACGCTCGACCTCGACGCGCGGCCGTCCGAACTGGCCGCGGGCGAGAAGCAGAAGCTCGAGCTGCTCAAGCAGCTCTACCTCAAGCCGCGCCTGCTGATCCTGGACGAGCCGACCTCGGTGCTGACGCCGCAGGAGGCCGACGAGGTGCTGGGCCACGTGCGCGAGTTTGCCAAGAGTGGGCTGTGCACCGTGCTCATCATCACGCACAAGTTCCGCGAGGTGATGGGCTATGCCGACGCCGTGACCGTGTTGCGACGGGGCAAGGCGGTGCACCACGCTCGCGTGGCCGACACCGACCCGCGCCGCCTGGCGCAGGCGATGATGGGCGAGGGCCAGGAGGCGGTCCAGCCGCCGCCCGAGGGCGAGACGGCGGCCGAGCACCATCCTTTGGATTCCATGCCAAATCGGGTTGCAGCGCCCGTCCAGTCTGCGCAAGCAGCTATCAAATCAGGAGCAATCGGCGCTTCTCCCGCACTGGACGTACAGGGCCTGAAAGCCGAGGGCGACCGCGGCACCCTGGCCGTCGACGGCCTGAGCTTCGCGGTGCGGCCTGGCGAGATCCTCGGCGTGGCAGGCGTGTCGGGCAACGGCCAGCGCGAGCTGGTCGAGGCCCTGGTGGGCCAGCGCCCGCGCGCCGGCGGCACGGTGCGCGTCATGGGGCAGCCCTACACGGCCAGGCGCGCCGAGAACCGCGCGCTCAAGGTGCGCAGCCTTCCGGAAGAGCCGCTGCGCAACGCCTGCGTCGGCGACTTGAGCGTGGCCGAGAACATGGCGCTGCGCGACTTCGACCAGCCGCCGCTGGCTTCCGGCGGGCTGCTGCGCTTCGGCCAGTGGAAGCGCCGGGCCCGCGAATGGATCGCTGAGTACGGCGTGAAGACGCAGGGCGAGGGCGCGCCGATCAAGAGCCTGTCGGGCGGCAACGTGCAGCGCGCGGTGCTGGCGCGCGAACTGGCCGGCGAGATCAACGTGCTCATCGCCGCCAACCCGGTGTTCGGCCTCGACTTCGCGGCCGTGGCCGAGATCCACGGCCGCATCGTGCAGGTGCGCAACCAGGGCGGCGCGGTGCTGCTGGTGAGCGAGGACCTGGACGAGCTGTTGGAGCTGTCGGACCGCATCGTGGTGATGAGCGAAGGGCGCATCGTCCACGAGACCACGGCCGCGACCGCCGATCGCCATGAACTCGGCGCCTTCATGGGCGGAGGAGCGCACTGAAAATGAAGATCGACGCCCAACCCTTCGCCTACGAATTCGAGCTGCCCCGCACGGCGCTGGTACTCATCGACATGCAGCGCGACTTCATCGAGCCCGGCGGCTTCGGCGAGACGCTGGGCAACGACGTGTCGTTGCTCGAGGCCATCGTGCCGGCCACGCAGGCGGTGCTGGCGGCGTGGCGCGCCGCAGGCGGCCTCGTCGTGCACACGCGCGAGGCGCACCGGCCGGACCTGTCGGACTGCCCGCCCGCCAAGCGCGACCGCGGCAACCCCAGCCTGCGCATCGGCGACCTCGGTCCCATGGGCCGCATCCTGGTGGCCGGCGAGCCAGGCAACCAGATCATCGACGCGCTGGCGCCGGCCCCCGGCGAACTCGTCATCGACAAGCCGGGCAAGGGCATGTTCTACGCCACCGGCCTGCACGAGACGCTGCGCTCGCGCGGCATCACGCACCTGCTGTTCGGCGGCGTGACGACCGAGGTGTGCGTGCAGACCTCCATGCGCGAGGCCAACGACCGCGGTTACGAAGGCCTGCTGCTGGAGGACTGCACCGAGAGCTACTTCCCGCAGTTCAAGGCGGCGGCCCTCGAGATGATCCGTGCGCAGGGCGCGATCGTCGGCTGGACGGCCCCCAGCACCGCGCTGCACGCGGCGCTGGCCGCGGGCTAAGCGCGTACCATCCCGTGGTGCCCACCGTCCTGCGCCCTCCCCGCCGATCGAACCCGGACGACAGCGGCGCCTTCCGCTCGCGCGCCGACGAGGTCCATGCCCAGCTCAAGCGCGACATCGCCGAGTTCACGCTCGTGCCCGGCGACCGCTTCACCGAGAACGAGATCAGCGAACGCCTGGGCGTCTCGCGCACGCCGGTGCGCCAGGCGCTCTTCCGGCTGCAGCAGGAGGGCTTCGTCGAGGTGCTGTTCCGCAGCGGCTGGCGCGTGCTGCCCTTCGACTTCGACCAGTTCGAGCAGCTCTACGACCTGCGCATGGTGCTGGAGACCACCGCGGTGCACCGCCTCTGCGAAAGCGACCGCCGCATCGACCGTGCGCTGCTCGATTCGCTGATGAGCATCTGGCTGGTGCCCGCGGCCGAGCGCAGCGCCGACGGCGTGCAGGTGGCGCAGTGGGACGAAGCTTTTCATTGCGCGCTGGTCGAGGCCGCCGGCAATGCCGAGATGGCCCGGGTGCACCGCGACGTGACCGAGCGCATCCGCATCATCCGCCGGCTCGACTTCACGCAGCAGCCGCGCATCGACGCCACCTACGACGAGCACGCCAAGATCCTCAAGGCCATCCGCGCCAATCGCGGCGACCAGGCCGCGATGCTGCTGCGCGCGCACATCGAGACCAGCCAGTCCGAGGTGCGCAAGATCACGCTGCACCAGGTCCACCTCGCGCGGCACGCGGGACGCTGAGCGCTCGGCCCACTGGCCGTTCGTGCACCGGCGGAAGGTGGGGCCGAAGTGCCGGTCCTTGGCTTCGTCGACCGTCCACTCGCCGTCGTCGAGCAGGTCGACGATGGCCCTCTCCGAACACGGCCATCGTCTTTACTGCACCGTGAGCACGATCTTGCCCTGGAGGCTGCCTTGTGCGGCACGCTCGTGCGCGCGCCGCGCGTCGGCCAACGCAAAGGTGCTGTCGATGGCCACGCGCACCGTGCCCGCATCGAGCAGTTCGGCGAGTCGTGCGAGCTGTGCGCCGCTCGAACGCACCTGGGTCGTCGACACCGTGACGCCGCGTGCCGTGGCCTCCTCGGCGCCGTCGAAGCCCAGCGGAAAGACGGGGAACAGCGCACCGCCGGTCCGCAGGGTGCGCAGGAAGCGGCCACTGGTGGGGCCGCCCACGGCATCGACGACCAGATCGATGTCGCGCACGAGGTCCTCGGGCCGCGTCCGCGTGTAGTCGATGAACTGCTCTGCGCCGAGCGCGCGCACGAAGGCTTCGTGCCGCCCGGAGGCCACCGCGATCACGCGCGCACCCTGCCACCGTGCGAGCTGCACTGCGAACTGGCCCACACCGCCCGCGGCGCCGTTCACCAGCACGGTCCGGCCCTCGAGCGGCACCGGCACATGCTGCTTCGGCTGCAGCGGGTTCGGCCGGTCGTGGCCGAGCTCGATCAGGAACTGCCATGCGGTGAGCAGCGACATGGGCGCGCCCGCGGCGTGGACATGGTCGAGGTTGCGCGGCTTGCGGGCGAGTTGCGCGGCCGGCACGCTCACCCACTCTGCATAGGCGCGGCTTCCCCCTGCCAGGCCTTCGGGAAAGCGGACCATCGCATAGACCTCGTCCCCGACGGTGAAGCCGTCGACGTCGTCGGCCACCGCGTCGACCACGCCCGAGACGTCGGTCCCGAGGATGAGCGGGAAGGACAGGGGCGGCTGCCATTCGGGCGGCAGCATGCGGTAGCCCTCGCGCAAGTACCAGTCGGGCGGGTTGATGCCCACGGCGTGCACGCGCACGCGCGCCTCGCCGGGGGCCAGGCCGGGCATCGGCGCGTCTTCGTAGCGCAGCACCTCGGGGCCGCCGACGGTGTGCTGAAGGATCGCTTTCATGGTGGGGGTGGTCATCGTGTTCCTTTCAGATTCCATGGCCTCGGGCATGCCGAACGCCGGTGCCTCGGGGGCGCGCAGCGACCCGGCGGGGTGGCGCGGACCCCAAGTGTTCGTCATTGCGATGAAATTGATAATCAGGCAGAAGATCAATTGTTTTGTGTCATGAAAGAACAAATGACCCTGGAGCGCCTGACCGGCATCGTGGCGTTCGCGCGTGCCGCATCGTCCGGCAGCTTCACCGCGGCGGCGAGGTCGTTGTCGGTGTCGCCCTCAGCGGTCAGCCGGACGATCGGGCGCTTGGAGCGGCAACTGGGCGTGCGGCTCTTCAGCCGGACCACGCGCTCGCTCACGCTCACGGCCGAAGGGCAGGCGCTGCACGACCGCGCGTTGCAACTGCTGCGGGCAGCCGAGGAGGTGGTGCAGTCGGCCGCCGCCGCGCGGTTGGAACCCGCCGGGGTGCTGAAGGTGGCAACGTCGATGCCCATCGGCGTGCGGCTTCTGGCGCCGGCGCTGCCCGAGTTCCACCGGCGCCATCCAAAGCTGCGCGTCGACCTGCGCCTGGGCGACCGCTTCGTCAATCTGGTCGAGGAAGGGATCGACGTGGCGGTCCGCATCGGCCACCTGGCCGATTCGGGCCTGGTGTCACGCGGCCTGGCGCGCACGCGGATCGGCGCCTTCGCCTCGCCCGCCTACCTGGCCAAGCGGGGCGTTCCGGCCCACCCCGAGGACCTGAGAGATCACGACTGCGTGAGCTTCCGCTACCAGGCGTCGGGGCAGGTGATGGCGTGGTCTTTCCGGGTGGGCCGTCGCATCGTGGAGTTCAGGCCCGACGCGTCCATCGTGGTGGATGCCAGCGACGCCATCGCCGAAGTGCTCGCCGCCGGGGGCGGCATCGGCTTGCTGGGATCCTTCATCGCCGAGCCGTACGTCGAGCGGGGGCTGCTGCGGCCAGTGCTGGGACGGTTCGCAATCGATGGCGCACCGATCACCGCGGTGTGGCCCGAGAGCCGGCGGGCGAGCCCGAATGCGAGGGCCTTCATCGCCTACCTGGGCGAGGTCTTCGCGCCGTTCGCCTCGGGTGGCGTCGGGGAGCCGGCAGGTGCGGCACCGGCCGGCATGAGCGCAGGGGCTCAGCCGTCCCCTGCACCGAGCGCCGCCAGCCGCTCCCGAAGGAATTCGGCGAAGGCATAGGCGATCACCGGCAGCTGGCGCCCGCGCAGGCAGCCCAGCACCAGCTCGCCCTGCGGAAAGGCCCGGTCCTCGATGGCGCGGGCGACCAGCTCGGGGTCGCCCAGCTCGGTGCCCACTGCCATCTGGAAGGTGATGGACCGGCGGTCGGCCAGGCAGCCGCGCAGGAACTCGAAGCTGTTGCTCTCCACCATGGGCTGGAAGCGCGTGGAGCTGCGCGCCAGGAAGCGCTCCAGCAACTGCCGCCCACCGATGTCGCGGTTGGGCAGCACCACGGGGTAGTCGGCGCAGTCGCGCAGGCGCAGGGCGCTGCGGCCGGCCAGCGGATGGGTCGCATGCATCATGGCCATGAGCCGCTGACCGGCCACGTCCAGCCGCTGGATGTCGGACTCGGCCGGCAGGTTGAAGACCAGCGCCAGGTCGGTGTCGAGGCTGCGCAGGGCTTCGGCGGCGTGCACGTGGTCGCCGATGCGGGCATCGAAGGCCACCAGCGGATGCGTCTCGCGGAAGGCCGCGATGGCCGCGGGCAGGAAGCGCGGCGCCAGCGCCTGGCTGGCCACCAGCCGCACCCGGCCGCGGCGCAGGCCCTGCAGTTCCTCGATCTCGGAGCGCACCCGCTCCAGCTCGGCGCCACGGTCGCGGACGTAGCGCACGAACAGCTCGCCCGCGGCCGTCAGGCGCATGCCCCGCGGCAGGCGCTCGAACAGCGGCGTGCCCAGCTCCTCCTCGATGTCCTGGATGCGGCGGTTGACGGCCGACGGCGCCACATGCAGCCGCTCGGCCGCCTGGCGGATGGATCCGACGCGCGCCACTTCGTCGACATAGCGCAGCAGGCGCAGGTGGTTCATGCGCCCATTGTGGTGTCTGCGTGGGCATGCAGCAGGCGCGCCAGTTCTGCGCTGGCGGCTGCGCCCTTCAGGGCGGAGTCCCACAGGCGTGCGGCAAGCGTCTCGTGCAGGCGCAGCGCCTCCTCGTCCTCGCTGATCATGGCCACGCCGTAGTGCAGGTTGGTCGGCTCCACGATGCGGAAGGGGCTCGTCACCAGCACGCGGCGCCCGTGCGGCAACTGGACCAGCTGGAAGCCGCTGGTCGGCAGCGGCTGGGTGGTCAGCACGATCTGCACGCCCATCGGCGGCGCGGCGATGAGGCCGGCCAGCCGCTCCATCTCGCGCCGCGCCGCAAGGCGCCGGGCGGTGCGCTCGGCCGCGGGCAGCCGCGGGTGGCCGCCGAGCCCGTGCGTCAGGTAGCGCTCGATGTCGCTCACCGGCACGATGTTGACGAGCGCCGGCCGGTTGCGTGCGAAGGCGGCCTTGCGCTTGGCCAGCAGGTGCATCAGGCGCTCGGCTTCGGCCGGGCTCAGGGCGGTCTGGTCGTCGCGCTGGTCGACCAGGCGCTCGGCCAGCGCGGTGTCGTAGGCGTCGGAGCTCAGCATGTAGGCCTGCGGCCCGAACACCACGGTCATCTGCGTGGCCTCGGCCTCCAGCCGCTGCTGGCGGTCGAAGAAGAGCATGCCGTGGGTGATGTACTCGTTGCCCAGGCCGAGCAGGGCGCCGGTCGAGGTCTCGTACAGCCGGGCCAGCCTTTCCAGCACCTCGAGCTTGACCACCTCGCCCGACTCGTAGCGGTAGAGCAGCGCGCGCGAGATGCCCGCCGCGCGCGCCACCTGCTCGGTGCTCAGGCGTGCGTCCTGGCGCCGGCTGCGCAGGCGCTCGCCGATGTGGGCGTAGTGGTGCGTGGTGGTCATGGCTGCTGCCGTCTCGTTAATGAGTCAGTTCGCGAAATTGCACGTTGTGACGCCGGTCGGGCCGACCTACGCTGACCCCGCCATCGCAACACCTGACGCAACGAACATGCCCACCATCTCCGTCGACGGGGTACCCGTCCACTACGCCGAGGCCGGCAGCGGCGAGCGCGCCATCGTCTTCATGCACGGCGGCTTCGGCAGCTCCTCGGAACTCTGGGAGCGCACCCTGCAGGCGCTCCCGCCCGGCTGGCGCGGCTATGCCATCGACAACTTCCTGCGCTCGGCCGCGCCGCCCGACGGCTACAGCGTGCAGTCGCTGGCCCGGCGTGTGCGAGGCTTCGTCGATGCACTCGACCTCGACAGGCCGGTGATCGGCGGCCATTCGATGGGCGGCGTGGTGAGCCAGATCGCCGCATCGAACGACCCCGGGCGCTACGGCGGTGTGGTGCTGGTGTGCACCGGCGCCGTCATGACCAACCACACGCTGGGCCGCGTGCTGCTGCAGGACCTGCGCGACAACGGCCACGCCAACCTGCGCGAGATCAGTGCGCACTGGTTCCGCGAACTCCCCGAAGGCTTCTTCGAGGGCTATGTGGCGCGCGCACAGACGGCGCCGCTCGCAGCCATGATCGACGTGCAGCAGAGCCTGCTCGACACCGACTGCCGGCCGCTGCTGCCGAAGATCACCGCGCCGACGCTGGTGGTGTTCGGCGCGCACGACGCGGGCCGCACCATCGATCACGCGAACACGCTGCTGGCCGGCATTCCGAACAGCCGCCTGGCCCGCATGCCCGACAGCGGGCACACGCCGATGGTCGAGACGCCTGCGGCATTCGACGCCGCGCTGCACGCCTTCCTGCTCGAAATCCACTGAGGACTTCCACCATGTTCCGACGTTCCATCCTCGCCCTGGCCATGGCGGCCTGCGGCTCCTTGCTCGCGATGCCGGCCGCGCAGGCCGACACCCTCGACGACGTTCAGAAGGCGGGCGTGCTGCGCGTCGCCATCACGCTCGACTACCCGCCTTTCGGCTCGGTCGATGCCAACATGAGCCCGCAGGGCTACGACGTGGAGTTCGCCAACCTGATGGCGGCTGCGCTGGGCGTCAAGGCCGAGCTGGTGCGGGTGACGGCCCAGTCCAAGATCCCGACGATGGCCACGCGCAAGGCCGACCTGCTGCTCAACATCGGCCGCAACGAAGAGCGCGCCAAGGTGGTGGACTTCACGCAGCCGTACGCGCCTTACTACATCGGCGTGTTCGGCCCGGTCGACCAGACCGCCACGGGCGTGGCCGACCTGGCGGGCAAGAAGATCGCGGTGACGCGCGGCACGCTCGAGGACCAGCTGCTCACGAAGATGGCACCGCCCGAGGCCACGATCCAGCGCTACGAGGACCACAGCAACACCATCAGTTCCTTCCTGAGCGGACAGAGCGACCTCATGTCGGTCGGCAACATCGTGGCCGCGGCCATCATGGAGAAGAACCCGCCGCGCAAGCCCGAGCAGAAGTTCCTGCTGATGAACTCGCCCGTGTGCGCCGCCGTCACCAAGGGCGAGCAGCGGCTGCTGGAGCGGATCAACGCCGCCATCACCGAACTGAAGGCCAACGGCCGGCTCGCCGCCATGGCCACGCGCTGGCTCAAGCAGCCGCTGCCGGCCAACCTCTGAGGCGCCGACGAACCGTTGCCTCAACGGCAACGGCGCTGCCGCGATAAAGCGCCGGAAAGTGAGCGCCAGTGGCACGGGCGATGCGTGCCCTCGGCGCATGCACAGCGATGAATGCACTCCCGGCACCAAGTTGGACACGGCCACCGGCGACACCCGCGGCTTCGGCCCCGCGGCCGCCAACCGCTGGCACTTGCAGGACGGCCGCCTGAGCCTGGTCCGCACGCAGCCGGCCCCGCGGCCGCTGGCGCTGCCGGCGCAGCCCGAATCGCTGGTGATCGACCTGGCCCGTACCGCCCTGGTGGTGGTCGACATGCAGAACGATTTCTGCCACCCCGAAGGCTGGTTCGGCCAGAAGGGGCTGGACGTGCAGGCGGCGCGGCGGCCCATTCCGGTGCTGCAGGCGCTGTTGCCCGCCTGGCGCCGCGCGGGCAGCCCGCTCGTCTGGTGCCACTGGGGCATCCGTGCCGACCGGCGCAACCTCGGCCCCACGGTGCAGTTCATGGGCAAGCGCACGGCCGAGGGCGTGGGCTATGGCGAGCGCTCGCCCATCGACCACGGCCCGTCGCTGGTGCAGGGCAGTTGGGGCGCGGCGCTGGTCGACGAACTCGCGGCCGAGCCCGGCGACATCCTGGTGCACAAGCACCGGCTCTCGGGCTTCTGGGACAGCGAGCTCGACAGCATCCTGCGCAACGCCGGCATCAGCACGCTGCTGTTCGCCGGCATCAACACCGACCGCTGCGTGTTCTCCACGCTGCAGGACGCGGCCTTCCTGGGCTACGACTGCGTGCTGCTGGAGGACGCCTGCAGCACCTCGTCGCCCGACTACGTGACCGACGGCGTGCTCTACCTCGTGCGCCTGCTGCACGGCTTCACCGCACGCGCCGCCGAGCTGCACGCGGCGCTCGCCGATCTTTCCGACCTTCCTTCCCAACCCCTCTGAGGAGCCTTCGCCATGACCTCGACCCTCTCCCTGCTCGCCCGCCGGCTGCGGCCGCTGCTCGGTGCCGCCGCCCTGGCGCTGGCCGCGTTGCCCGCCGCCGCGCAGACGCCCATCAAGCTGGTGCTCAACTGGAAGTACGAAGGCCCGCAGGCCTGGTTCTTCCTGGCGCAGGACCGCGGCTACTTCAAGCAGGAAGGCCTGGACGTCACCATCGACCAGGGCGAGGGCTCGGCCGCCTCGATCCCCAAGGTCGCAGCCGGCACCTACCAGGCCGGCTTCGGCGACATGAACGCGCTGATCGACCTGGCCTCCAAGCGGCCGGCCGATGCACCGGTGGGCGTGTACATGCTCTACAACACGCCGCCCTTCGCCGTCGTGGTGCGCAGCGACAGCCCCATCAAGACGCCCAAGGACCTCGAAGGCAAGACCCTCGGCGGCCCAGCCAACGACGGCGCGCTCAAGCTCTTCCCGGCCTTCGCCAAGCTGGCCAGGATCGACGCCGCCAAGGTCACCGTCTCGAACATGGCGCCCAACCTGCGCGAGCAGATGCTGGTGCGCGGCCAGATCGACGGCGCCTTCGGCTATGTCACCACCGTGAGCTTCAGCGCCCGCGGCATGGGGCTGGACCCGGCCAGGGACCTGCGCTTCATCCGCTACGGCGACCACGGCATGGACCTCTATGCCAACACCGTCTTCTTCTCGCGCAGCTTCGTGCAGGACAAGCCCCAGGCCGTGGCCGGCTTCGTGAAGGCCCTCAACCGCGCCATCAAGGAGGTGATCGCCAACCCCGACGCCGGCATCGACGCGGTGATGAAGCGCGAGCCGCTGCTCAAGCGCGACGTCGAGAAGGACAAGCTCCTGGCCACGCTCAAGAACGACATGAGCCACCCCGAGATCGCCCGCATCGGCCTGGGCGACGTGGACGACGCGCGGCTGAAGAAGGCCATCGGCATCGTGGCCGAGGCCAACCAGCTGCCGCGCCAGCCCGAGGTGGGCGAGGTCTTCGACCGCCGTTTCCTGCCGGCGCGCGCCGAGCGCCCCTCCAGCACCGTCGCGCCCTGAACAACCCGACACGACCCCTCAAGAAAGAAGAGACCCCCATGGATCTGCAACTGCGCGACAAGGTCGCCATCATCACCGGCCCGGCCAAGGGCATGGGCGCCGCCATCACGCTGGCCTTTGCGCGCGAAGGCGCCAGGCTGGTGCTGGCCGGCCGCGACACCGCTGCCATCGAACCCGTGGCCGCCGAGGCCCGCGCCCTGGGCGTGCCGGCACAGGTCGTGGCCTGCGACCTCACCGTCTCCAGCCAGACCGAGGCGCTGGCCACCGCCGCGCTCGCCGCCTTCGGCCGCATCGACATCCTGGTCAACGTGGCCGGCGGCTCCGGCCCCATCGGCAAGACGGGTTGGGAGACGACGACGGAGGAGTTCGACGAGATCGTGCGCCTGAACATGACCGGCTGCTTCAACACCATCCGCGCCGTCATGCCCGCGATGGTGGAGCAGCGCAGCGGCAAGATCGTCAACGTGGGCGGGACCTTCGGCCTGCGCGGGCGTGCCGGGCGCATGGCGTACTCGGCCTCCAAATGGGGCCTGCGCGGCATCACCAAGAGCTTTGCGCTGGAGGCGGGGCCGTACAACATCAACGTCAACAACGTCGCGCCGGGCATGGTCGACGGGCCGCGCTTCCGCGAGAAGGTGTGCGCCAACATGGCCCAGCGCCTGGGCATCACGCTGGAAGAGGCCATGCAGCGCCATGCGGCCGACTACGCGCTGCGCCGCGTCTCCACCGACACCGACATCGCCAACGCCTGCCTCTTCATGGCCAGCGAGGTGTCGCGGCAGATCACCGGCGCCGACCTGCCGGTGGACGGCGGCTGGGCCGCGCTGTGAGCCGGGGAGCGAACGCCATGCGACCCGACGTCGACCTCGTCATCCGCGGCGCGAGCGTGGTCTCGCCCGACGCCATCGTGCCCGCCAGCGTGGCCATCGCCGGCGAGCAGATCGTGGCCGTGGGCCACGACGACACCATGCCGCCCGCACGCGAGGAGCTGCGCGCCGACGGCCTGTACCTGCTGCCCGGCGCCATCGACAGCCATGTGCACTTCCGCGATCCGGGCTATCCGCACAAGGAGACCTGGCGCACCGGCTCGGCCGCCGCGGCGCTGGGCGGCGTGACCACCGTCTTCGATATGCCCAACACCTCGCCGGCCACCGGCACGGTGGAGGCGCTGCGCCTCAAGCAGAAGGCGGCCGAGGCCTCGTACTGCGACTTCGGCATCCACGGCCTGCTGGGCGACGACACCATCGAGCGGCTGGAGGAGCTGCTGGAGGCCGGCGTCACCAGCTTCAAGGCCTTCGTGGGCAACACCTTCGGCAACCTGCCCGCGCCCACCGACGGTGCGCTGCTGGAAGGCTTCGAGACGCTGGCGCCGCTGGGCATCCGCACCGTGGTGCATGCCGAGAACTCGTCCATCCTGTTCCGGCGCCAGAAGAAGATGCAGGAGGCCGGCCGCATCGACGCGCTGGCCCACCTGGCGGCGCGGCCGGCCGTGGCCGAGATCGAGGCCATCGGCCGCGTGCTGACGCTGGCCGAATGGACCGGCGCGCGGGTGCACATCGCCCACCACAGCGCGGCGGATTCGCTCTTCCTGCTGCGCGAAGCCAAACGCCGCGGCGTGGACGTGACGGCCGAGACCTGCCCGCAGTACCTGCTGCTCAACACCGAGCACATGCGCAAGCTGGGCGGCGTGATGCGGCTGAACCCGCCCATCCGCGAGCCGCGCCACAACCAGCCACTGTGGGACGCGCTGATGGACGGCACGCTGGACATGATCGCCACCGACCACGCGCCGCATGCCCCCGAAGAAAAGACGCGCGAGAGCATCTGGGACTGCGATTGCGGCTTCCCCGGCGTGGAGACACAGATGCCGCTGATGCTCACCGAGGTCAACCGCGGCCGGGCCTCGCTGATGGACTACGTGCGCTGGAGCGCCGTCGCGCCCGCCAGGGCCTGGGGCCTGTACGGCACCAAGGGCGTGATCGCGCCCGGCGCCCATGCCGACATCGCCATCGTCGACATGGCGCGCCAGGGCGTGCTGTCGCAGAACAGGCTGCAGAGCATCAGCCGCATCTCGCCCTGGAACGGCCGGCCGGTGCAGGGCTATCCGCTGCACACGCTGCTGCGCGGGCGCTTCGTCATGCGCGAAGGCCGGCTGGTGGAAGACGCCGTGGGCTGGGGCCGCTCGGTCAAGGCGGTGCAGAAGATGCCCGCGCCGCGGCCGCGCAACACCGAGCACTACAGCCGCGCCATCCTGCAGACGCCGCCCGGCGTGCCGTGCACCGCGGTGCCGGTGGGCGAGGTGGACTGGAGCGCTCCATGAGTGCCCGCGTCCCCCGGCATGTGGACGCCCATGTGGTGCCCTGCCGCGGCCCCGGCGACCTGAGCGGCGTGCAGGCGCTGGTCGAGGCCGGCGTGCTCGAACCGCGCGACATCGTCGCGGTGATGGGCAAGACCGAGGGCAACGGCTGCGTCAACGACCACACGCGCGACTTCGCCGCCATGGCCTGGTGCCACTACCTCGCGCCCCACCTCGGCTGCACGCCGCAGGCGGTGCATGCGCAGGTGGCGCTGGTGATGTCCGGCGGCACCGAGGGCGTGCTGTCGCCGCACTTCACCGTCTTCACCCGCCGCGCGGCATTGCCGCATGAAGTGGTGGAGGGCGAGAAGCGGCTGGTGGTCGGCATCGCCCACACGCGCGACTTCGCGCCGGAGGAAATGGGCCGCCAGGCGCAGATCGCCGCCACGGCCGAGGCCGTGCAGGCCGCCATGCGCGACGCCGGCATCGACAGTGCGGCCGACGTGCACTTCGTGCAGGTCAAGTGCCCGCTGCTCACCTCGGCCAAGGTGGACGACGCGCTCGGCCGCGGGCGGGACACGGTGACGCGCGACACCTACGAGTCGATGGGCTACTCGCGCGGCGCCTCGGCGTTGGGCGTGGGCGTGGCGCTGGGCGAGATTGACCCGGCCCGCGCCACCGACGCGGCCGTGCTGCACGACACGTCGCTGCATTCGGCGCGCGCCTCGGTGTCGGCCGGCATCGAGCTGGAAGGCAACGTCGTCATCGTGCTGGGCGAGGCCACGGGCAGCGCCTCGCCGCTGCGCATCGGCCATGCGTTGATGCGCGATGCCGTGGACACGGCCGGCCTGCGCACGCTGCTGCGCGAGCACTTCGGGCTGGACCCGGAGGCCGATGCGGCGCTGATCGCTCAACGGCTGGTCAACCTGCTGGCCAAGGCCGAGGCCAGCCCCGACGGCCGCGTGCGCGGCCTGCGCCACACCATGCTGAACGACTCGGACATCCACTCCACCCGCCATGCGCGCGCCGCAGTCGGTGCGGTGCTGGCCTCGGTGGCTGGCCGCACGGCGCTGTACGTCTCGGGCGGTGCCGAGCACCAGGGCCCGCCCGGAGGCGGCCCGGTGGCCGCGCTGGTGCGCGTCGGCTGAGCCCACTCCTTTGCTGGAACCTCCCATGAGCCAGAGCTTCATCCAACTCTCCGACGTGATGCTGCGCTACGGCGGCGGCACCATCGCCCTGGACCACACCACGCTGGGCATCGACCGCGGCGACTTCGTCGCGCTGGTCGGCCCCAGCGGCTGCGGCAAGTCCACCATCCTCAAGCTGCTGGCCGGCCTGCTGCGGCCCACCTCGGGCGCGGTCATCGCCGGCGGGCGCGAGGTCGGGGCGGCCGGCGCGCGCCCCGTGGTGGCCGGACGGCCGGCGCTGCGCATCGGCCTGGCCTTCCAGAACCCGACCATGCTGCCCTGGCTCACGATCCGCGAGAACGTGATGATTCCGCTGAAGATCGTCGAGCCCTTCCGCCAGGACTACGCGCGCAAGAAGCGCGGCGAGTACGCCGAGCGCGCCGACGCGCTGCTGGCCCAAGTGGGCCTGCGCGGCTTCGGCGACAAGCGGCCCTGGCAGCTGTCGGGCGGCATGCTGCAGCGCGCCTCGCTGTGCCGCGCGCTGGTGCACCAGCCCGAGCTGCTGCTGCTGGACGAGCCCTTCGGCGCGCTCGACCAGTTCACCCGCGAGGAGCTGTGGGACATCATGCAGACGCTGTGGATGACCCAGCGGCCCACCGTGCTGCTGGTGACGCACGATCTGCGCGAGTCGGCCTACCTGGCCAACCGCATCTGCGTGATGAGCGCGCGGCCCGGCCGCATCCTGGAGACGCGCGACGTGGACTTCGCCCGCCCGCGCACGCTGCAGTCCAGCTACGACCCGGCTTTCGGGGCGCTGGTGCAGCAGCTGCGCATGCGCATCGCGGAGGCGCGCTGCGAGAGCGACACGGCCGCCGTTGCCGCTGTCGTGCCCGCTGCGCTGCAGGGGGTGGCGGCATGAACAACGCGCATGTGAACATCGCGGACGGGGTCGAACCCGCAGTCGAAGCCGCCGCGCCCGCGATGCTGCGGCTGTCCCCTGTGGTGCGTCAGCGCCTGCTGTCCGGCCTCGCCCTGGTGGGCTTCTTCGTGATCTGGGAACTCGTGTGCCTGGCCAGCGGCATCTCGGACCTGGTGCTGCCCCGCCCCAGCCAGATCGCCCGCGTGCTGATCGAGCGCATGCCGCTGCTGTGGCCGCACACGGTGCAGACGCTCTACACCACGCTGCTCGGCTTCGCGCTGGGCGTGGCGGCGGGCATCGTCATCGGCGTGGGCATCGGCTCGTCGCGGCTGGCCTACGACGTCACCTATCCGCTGCTGGTGGGCTTCTCCAGCATTCCGAAGGTGGCGGTGGTCCCGCTCTTCGTCGTGTGGTTCGGCGCCGGCACCGTGCCGGCGGTGCTGACCTCGATGGTCATCAGCATCTTCCCGGTGGTGGTCAATGTGGCCACGGGCCTCGCCAGCACCGAGCCCGAGCTGGAGGACGTGCTGCGCGTGCTGGGCGCGCGCAAGCGCGACATCCTCTGGAACGTGGGCCTGCCGCGCGCCATGCCCTACCTGTTCGCCTCGCTCAAGATCGCCATCACGCTGTCCTTCGTGGGCACGGTGCTCTCGGAGACCGTGGCCTCCAACCGCGGCATTGGCACCGTGATGATGATCGCCAGCGGCAACTTCGACGTGCCGATGGTGTTCGCCGGCCTCTTCCTGCTGGCGGCCATGGGCGTGGTGCTCTATGCGCTGTCGGCGCTGGTGGAGCGGCGCGTGACCGGCTGGTCGCAGCGCAAGACCGACCTGGCGGCGACCGGCGCCTGAGGCACGACGCCCGGCGCAGACACCGCGCACCCTCGATGCAATGCGGGTCAGTGAACCCCAAATCGTTCGGGCCAACCCACAGCCGTCCTGTTCAACCCACAGCCGTTCGGGCTGAGCCTGTCGAAGCCGGGGCACGCAAGTGTCCAAGCCCTTCGACAGGCTCAGGGCGAACGGGTCACCCGGTGCGGACCGGCGCACGGACGCCGTTCTGCCTTCCCTTCTTCAAGGAGCTTCCATGTCCCGCTTCCTCCCCCGCCGCGCCGCCGGCCTGGCGCTGTCGGCCCTCTCCCTGCTGATGGCCCTGGGCGCCGCGCTGGCGCCCGCACCGGCCGCCGCGCAGGCCGAGACCCCGATCAAATTCGTGCTCGACTGGAAGCTGCAGGGCGTGCACGCCTGGTACTACCTCGCGCAGGACCGCGGCTACTTCGCCCGCGAGAAGCTGGCCGTGACCATCGACCAGGGCGAGGGCTCGGCCGCCACCGTCACCAAGATCATGGCCGGTGCCTACCAGGCCGGCTTCGGCGACGTGAACGCCATCGTGCAAAACGCCGCCGCCAAGCCGGGCCAGGCGCCGGTGATGGTCTACATGCTCTACAACCGCGCGCCCTTCGCGCTCATCGCCAAGGCCGACGGACCCATCCGCACGCCCAGGGACCTGGAAGGCCGCACCGTCGGCACGCCCGCCGGCGGCGCCGCGGCCCGCATGTTCCCGGTGATCGCGGCGCGCACCGGCATCGACGCCGCCAGGGTCGCCTGGACCAACGTCGCGCCCAACCTGCAGGAGCAACTGCTGCTCAAGGGCCATGTGGATGCCGCGGCGGTGTTCTCGGTCACCAGCTACATGAACCTGGTGGCCCAGGGCATCGACCCCGACAAGGACATCCGCTGGTTCCACTACGGCGACCACGGCGTCGAGCTCTACGGCAACGGCGTGATGGTGTCGCAGCAACTGCTGCGCGAACGGCCGGAGGCCGTGGCCGGCCTGGTGCGGGCGATCAACCACGCGGTGCGCCACACCATCGCCGACCCCGACGCCGCCATCGCCGCCCTGGTCAAGCGCGAGCCGCTGCTGAACAAGGACCTGGAAAAGCGCCGCCTGCTCTACACGCTGCGCAGCGTCATGCTCACGCCCGAGGTCGCCACGCAGGGCCTGGGCGAGGTGAGCGACGCCCGCTTCGCCCGCGCCTTCCTGCAACTCAAGGAGGCCTTCGGCCTGCCGCGCGTGCCCACGGCGGCCGAGGTCTTCGACCGCCGCTTCCTGCCGCCGCTGGCCGAGCGCACGGTGGCCCAGCGATGAGCGACACCGCCACCGCCCTCGACTGCGCCTGGCTGCTGGCCGAGCCCGGTGCGGCCCCCGCGCAACGGGACATGCGCATCCGGCTCGATGGCGGTGTCGTGTCCGCCATCGAGGCCCTGCCTGCCCCGGTGCCTGGCCGACGTCGCCTGGCCCTGCCGGCGCTGGCCAATGCGCACGACCATGCGCGCACCGTGCGCAGCGCCACGCTGGGCGCATTCGGCCAGCCGCTCGAGAGCTGGCTGCCCTTCCTGGGCGTGGTGCCGGGCATGGATCCGTACCTCTGCGCTGCGACCTCCTTCGCCCGTTCGCTGCGCAACGGCGTGGTGGACCTGATGGTCCACTACACCCGTGTGCAGGGCGGCCTGCCCTATGTCGACGAGGCAGAAGCCGTGGGCCGGGCCGCACGCGACGTGGGGGTGCGCATCGGCTTCGCCGTGGCCCTGCGCGACCGCCACGGCCTGGGCTACGCGGACGATGCGACGGTGCTGGCCGCGCTGCGCCCGGCCATCCGCGACGACATCGCCCGCCGGCTGTCGGCGCCGTCGGTGCCGCCCGCGCAGCAGCTCGCGCTGGTGGAAGAAGTCGCGCAGCGCTTCGCCGCCGAGGGGCTGGGCGACCATGTGGAGCTGCAGTACGGCCCCACCGGCGTGCAGTGGTGCAGCACGCCGCTGCTCGAAGCCATCGCGCAGGCCTCGGCCGACACCGGCCGGCGCGTGCACATGCACCTGCTGGGGACGCAGTACCAGCGCGCCTGGGCCGACGCCGCACATCCGGGCGGCATCGTGCGCTTCCTGGACGAGATCGGCCTGCTCGGCCCGCGGCTCACCCTGGCGCACTGCACCTGGGCGCGGCCGGAGGAACTGGCCCTGATCGCCGAGCGCGGCGCGACCATCGCGGTCAACACCAGCTCCAACCTGGGCCTGAAGTCGGGCATCGCGCCGCTCGCGCAGATGCTGGCGCAGGGCTGCCGCGTCGCCATGGGCCTGGACGGCATGGCCTTCGACGAGGACGACGATGCCCTGCGCGAGGCGCGCCTGGCCTATGCGCTGCACCGCGGCTGGGGCTACGACACCACCATGACGCCGGCCCAGCTCTGGCGCTTCGCCTCGCGCGGGCGTATCGCGCCGGGCGAGCGGGCGGACCTCGTGCTGCTGGACTGGGACGCGCTGGACGACGACGCCCTGTTCGACGACATCGATCCGCTGGACCTGTTGCTCGCCCGCGGCAGCGGCCGGCATGTGCACACCGTCATCGCTGGCGGCCACACCGTCGTTCAGGCCGGCCGCGTCGTCGGCGTCGATGAAGTCGGCCTGCAGGTCGAGCTGCTTGCCCGCATGCGGTCGGCCCTGGCGGCGGATACTGCCCATGCCGGCTGGCGCCGCACCGTGCAGGCCTTCGCCGAGGACATGGCCCCCTTTTGCCGCGACGGCCGCTTCCTGGGCGGCTGCTGCTAAACCCCGCGCCACGGGGGGCGGGGCACCGGCGCGCTCCGGGACCTGGCGGAACGCCTTAGCGCGTTCGGTCCGCGCCCGGCCGGTGGCGGTCGGCCTTCTCAGCCGCGCCGCGTCAGCGCCTGCTGCACCGCGCGCACTTCGTCGTAGGCCTGGCGCACCACCTGCGCCGCCTCGCCGCGTTCGAGCACCTCGTCCAGGTCGATGCCGCACTGCGCCGGCTCGCGCGAGAACTCCTCGAAGGGCGACTGCGTCTGGGCCATCAGGTTGGCCAGCTGCAGCACGTCGCCCAGCGTCTCGGGCGGCGCCATGACGTAGCCGCGCCAGAGCGTTTCCATGGCTTCGGACAACTCGTCGGGCACGTTCAGCGCCGACAGCAGGCGCCGGGTGCCGACCGCCAGCACGGATTGGCTGCGCTCGGGCGGCTCGGGATCGCCGACCTGGGCGCGGCCGGCCAGATCGATGCTCAGTGCCGGCACCTGCTCCTGGGCCTTGGCCAGGACGTAGAAGCCGGCGATGTCATGCAGCATGCCCGCGAACAGCGCGGTCTCGGGGGCGACTTGGGTGAAGCGCCGTGCCAGCACGGCGGCCAGCGCGGCCACCTCGGTGCTGTGGGCCCACAGGCGTGCGACGGCCGGCTGGTTGACCTGCGCGGCGCGGTCGGCGAGCTGGGCGGTGACGAGCGCGGCAGCCACGGCGCGCAGCATCTTCAGCCCGAGGATGCTGAGCGCCTCGCGGGCATTCGTGACGGCACGGCCCGGGCGGCCATAGGCGGCGCTGTTGGCCATGGCGACCATCTTGGCCGAGACCAGGGGCTCGCTGTGCACCAGCCGCGCCACGTCGTCGATGGTGCAGTTCTCGTTGCTCGCACGGTCGATCAGCTGGATCAGCCCCGTGGACGAGGTGAGAAAGGTCAAGGACTCGTTCTCGATGCCGCCGAACAGCCTTTCCTGAAGGTCCAGCCGGCGTGTCAACTCCAACCGCATGGCGCTCTTTCCTGTCTCGTTGCGCGCATCGCTGCGCCGTGGCGAATACCAAAGGCGTAATTCTCGCCATCCGACGCGCGGCTGCAGGCCGCCGATGTGAAAAATAGGCGACTGGCGGTCGATGGCTGTTGGACGGGCACGACGGATCGCGGCCACGGGGGCGCGCGCCCCGGCGTTCGGCGCCGCTACAGGGTGAACGCGTAGTCCACCGTGATCGGCGCGTGGTCGCTGAACTTGATGGTCTTGAAGATGTGCTCGCTGCGCGCCAGCAGCGCCATGGCCGGCGTGGCCAGGTGGTAGTCCAGGCGCCAGCCCACATTCTTCGCATAAGCCTGGCCGCGGTTGCTCCACCAGGTGTAGCAGGCGTCGGTGGTGTCGGGCTGCAGATGGCGGTAGACGTCGACCAGGCCGGCGCCCTCGGCCCCGGCGTCGAGCAGGCGCGTCATCCAGGCGCGCTCCTCGGGCAGGAAGCCGCTGTTCTTCTGGTTGCCCTTCCAGTTCTTGAGGTCGGCTTCCTTGTGGGCGATGTTGATGTCGCCGCACAGGATGAACTCGCGGCCTTGCTTGAGCGCGACGAGGTACGGCATGAAGCCGGCGAGGAAGCGGAACTTGGCGGCCTGCCGCTCCTCGCCCGAGCTGCCGCTCGGGAAGTAGCAGCTGATGATCGACAGCTTGCGTTGCGGCGTGTCGAAGCGCAGTTCCAGGTAGCGGCCTTCGGCGTCGAACTCGGCGTCGCCCCAGCCGACGACGACGTCGCTGGGGGCGTGCTTCGTGTAGATGGCCGTGCCGGCGTAGCCCTTCTTTTCGGCGAAGTGGAAGTGGCCCTTGAGGCCGGCCATTTCCTCGAAGCGGCCCTCGACGTCGCTGGCCGAGACGCGGATTTCCTGCATGCAAATACAATCCGGCGCCGTTTCGGCGACCCAGTCGGCCACCCCCTTGGTGGCGGCCGAGCGCAGGCCGTTGAGGTTGAGGCTGGTGAGTTTGAACACGACGAGGAATTCCCGATGGCTGAGGTGAGAACGGATGGCGCGCTGGCGCAGGACTTCGTGCAGTTCGCGCTCGATGCCGGCGTGTTGCGCTTCGGGCAGTTCAAGACCAAGGCCGGCCGCATCAGCCCCTATTTCTTCAATGCGGGGCTCTTCAACGACGGCGCCCGCATCGCGAGGCTGGCGGAATTCTATGCAGCGCGCCTGATCGATTCCGGCCTCGAGTTCGACATGATCTTCGGTCCCGCGTACAAGGGCATCCCGCTGGGCGCCACCGTGGCGGCCGAGTTGGCGCGCCGCGGCCGCAACGTGCCCTTCGCCTACAACCGCAAGGAAGCCAAGGACCACGGCGAGGGCGGCACCCTGGTCGGCGCACCGCTCGCCGGCCGGGTGCTCATCGTGGACGACGTGATGTCCGCCGGGACGGCCGTGCGCGAGTCGATCGCCACCATCCGCGCCGCTGGCGCCACGCCCCATGCGGTGGCCATCGCGCTGGACCGCCAGGAGATGGCGACCGAGAACGGGGTGGACGTCCCGCACAGCGCAGTGCAATATGTCCGCAACCAGCTGGGCATGCAGGTGATCGCCATCGCCACGCTGGACGACTTGCTAGAGTATTTGGACCAGCGTGCGAGCGACGAGTTGCGCGCGCACCGTGAGGGAGTGTTGGCGTACCGGACGCGTTACGGCGCGGTCTGATGCCGTTTCGACCCGGAGACCCTGTGTTGCTCAATGCCGTCCTCGTTCCCTTCGCCCGGGCCCTTGCGCTCGGGGCCTGCGCCTGGCTGGCCCACGGGGGCGCCTGGGCGCAGCAGGGTCAGGGCCCGGCCAACGCCGGCGGCATCTACAGCTGCGTGGATGGCAGCGGCCGCACCATCACCTCCGACCGTCCCATCCCGGCCTGCTTCGACCGCGAACAGGTCGAGCTCACGCCCAGTGGCACCGTGCGCCGCCGCATCGAGCCGCGCTACACGGCGCGCGAGCTGGAGCAGCGCGAGGCGCGCCAGCGCGAGGCCGAGCAGGCGGCGCTGCGAGCGCGCGAGGAGCGTCGGCGCGAGCGCGCGCTGCTCGTTCGCTACCCGAACGCCGCGACCCATGACCGCGAGCGGGGCGAAGCGATGAAGCAGATCGATGCCGTGATTGGCGCCGCGCGCACGCGCCTGGGCGAACTGGCCGAGGAGCGCCGCAAGATCGACGGCGAAATGGAGTTCTACAAGAAGGACCCGAGCAAGGCGCCGCCCTCGCTGCGTCGCCAGCTCGAGGACAACGACCAGAGCGCGGCGGTGCAGAACCGTTTCATTGCCGAGCAGGACGCCGAGAAGCGCCGGGTGAACGCCCGCTTCGACGAAGAGCGCACGCGCCTCGTGCAGCTGTGGTCGCCCGAGAACGGCGGCACGGCCCAGCGCCCGGCGCCGTGAGGCGCCCCTGACCCGCGCGGCAGTCGCTCACTTTTTGATAGCTAATCGCGCCCGCTGGGCGGGTGCTCCAGGCACTTTTCGTTCGAAAGCGCCGGCCTGAACGGTCAACCCAGCCTGGCCTTGAGCAGCGCGTTGACCTGCGCCGGGTTGGCCTTGCCTTTGCTTTCCTTCATCACCTGTCCCACCAGGGCGTTGAAGGCCTTGTCCTTGCCGGCGCGGTACTCGGCGATGTTCTTCTCGTTCTTCGCGAGCACGTCGTCGACGATCTTTTCCAGCGCGCCGGTGTCGCTCATCTGCTTGAGGCCCTTGGCCTCGATGAGGGCGTCGACGTCCTGGCCCTCGGCGGTCCACAGCGCCTCGAAGACTTGGCGCGCGGCGTTGTTGGAGATCGTCCCGTCGGCGATGCGGCCAATGAGCTGCGCCAGCTGTACGGCGCTCACCGGGGCGGCTTCGATGTCGAGTTCCTGGGCGTTGAGGCGCTTGGAGATCTCGCCCTGCAGCCAGTTGCTGGCCAGCTTGGGCGCCGCGCCCGCGGCCACCGCAGTCTCGAAGTACGCAGCATGCGCCGGGGTCTGCGTGAGCTGCGTGGCGTCGTACTCGGAGAGGCCGTGCTCGCGCACGTAGCGCGCCGCCATGGCGCGGGGCAGCTCGGGCATCCCGCTTTTCACGCGCTCGATCCACTCGGCGGCGATCGCCAGCGGCGGCAGGTCGGGGTCGGGGAAGTAGCGGTAGTCGGCCGCATCTTCCTTGGTGCGCATGGCGCGCGTCTCGCCGGTGTCGGGGTCGAAGAGCACGGTGGCCTGCTGGATCGCATGGCCGTCTTCCAGCTGCTCGATCTGCCAGCGGATCTCGAAGTCGATCGCCTGCTGCATGAAGCGGAAGCTGTTGAGGTTCTTGATCTCGCGCCGCGTGCCCAGCGGCTGCCCCGGCCTGCGCACCGACACGTTGGCGTCGCAGCGGAAGCTGCCTTCCTGCATGTTGCCGTCGCAGATGCCGATCCAAGTCACGATCTTGTGCAGCTCCTTCGCATAGGCCACGGCCTCGGCGGTGGAGCGCATGTCGGGCTCGGTCACGATCTCCAGGAGCGGCGTGCCGGCGCGGTTGAGGTCGATGCCGCTCATGCCGACGAAGTCCTCGTGCAGCGACTTGCCCGCGTCTTCCTCCAGGTGCGCGCGCACCAGGCGCACGGTCTTCAATTCATCCCCCAGGTAGAAGCTCACCGAGCCGCCCTGCACCACGGGGATTTCGAACTGGCTGATCTGGTAGCCCTTGGGCAGGTCGGGGTAGAAGTAGTTCTTGCGGGCGAAGATGGAGCGCGGTGCGATGGTGCTGCCCAGCGCCAGGCCGAGCTTGATCGCGCGCTCGACGGCGCCCTTGTTCATCACTGGCAGGGTGCCGGGCAGTGCCAGGTCCACGGCGCAGGCCTGCGTGTTGGGCTCGGCGCCGAAGGAAGTGCTGGCGCGGCTGAAGATCTTGCTCGCGGTGGAGAGCTGGGCGTGGGTCTCGAAGCCGATGACGACTTCGTAGCCTTGGACGAGGGGCGGGGGGGTGCTCATGGTGCTTTGAATTCGGGCAGCCGTACGCGAAGGGCGCGAAGGTCACGCAAAAGTCGCGAAAAATTCATTGAAATTTTCTTCTTCTCTCTTTCGCGTCCTTCGCGAAACCTTCGCGCCCTTCGCGTACGGATGTTTTTCTTCAGAAACCGGCAGGCGCCCGCAAGTGCCAGTCGGTGGCCTGCTGGAAGCGGTGGGCCGCGTTGAGCAGCCTGGCTTCGGCGAAGTAGTTGCCGATGAGCTGCAGGCCCACGGGCAGGCCCGCATCGAAGCCGGCGGGCACGCTCATGCCGGGCAGGCCGGCCAGCGAGCCGGGCAGGGTGAAGATGTCGGCCAGGTAGTCGGCCACGGGGTCGTCGCCGTGCTCGCCGATCTTCCAGGCCACGGTGGGTGCGGCGGGGCCGGCGATGATGTCGCAGTCCTTGAAGGCGTTCTGGAAGTCGTCGGCGATCATGCGGCGCACCTTCTGCGCCTGCAGGTAGTAGGCGTCGTAGTAGCCGTGGCTGAGCACGTAGGTGCCGATCATGATGCGGCGCTTGACCTCGTCGCCGAAGCCTTCCTCGCGCGTCTTCGCGTACATGTCGGCCAGGTCCTTGTACTGCGCGGCGCGGTGACCGAATTTCACGCCGTCGAAGCGGCTGAGGTTCGAACTCGACTCGGCGGCGGCGCAGATGTAGTAGACCGGGATCGACAGCTCGGTGCGCGGCAGGCTCACCTCGACGCGTTTCGCGCCGAGCTTCTCGTACTCCTTCAGGGCCGCATCGATGGCCGCGCGCACGCCGGGTGCGACGCCCTCGCCGAGGAATTCCTTCGGCACGCCGATGCGCAGGCCCTCGAGCGAACCGTTCAGGTCGCGGGCGAAGTTCTCGGCCGGCCGGTCCAGCGAGGTCGAGTCGCGGTCCGGGTCGGGGCCGCACATCGCCGACAGCAGCAGCGCGCAGTCCTCGGCCGAGCGGGCCATCGGCCCGGCCTGGTCGAGGCTGGACGCGAAGGCCACCATGCCGTAGCGCGAGGCGCGGCCATAGGTGGGCTTGATGCCGGTCACGCCGCAGAAGCTCGCGGGCTGGCGGATCGAGCCGCCCGTGTCGGTGCCGGTGGCGGCGGGCGCCAGGCGCGCGGCGACCGCGGCGGCGCTCCCGCCCGAGGAGCCGCCGGGGATGCGGGCCGCGTCCCAGGGGTTGCGCACCGGCGTGGCCTGCGTGGCACCCACGGCCGGCACGGCGACGTTCTCGTTGGCCGAGCCCATCGCGAACTCGTCGCAGCTGAGCTTGCCCAGGGTCACCATGCCGGCACCGCCCGGCTCGCCGGGCGCGCCGATCCCCAGCTTGCGCACCACCGTGGCGTCGAAGGGCGACTGGTAGCCGGCCAGGATCTTCGAGCCGGCGGTGGTCGGGAAGGCGGTGGTGACGAAGATGTCCTTGTGCGCGACTGGCACGCCGGCCAGTGCCGGGGCGTTGCCGGCGGCCAGGGCGGCATCGGCGGCACGGGCCTGGGCCAGCGTGGCGTCCTCGTCGACGGCGACGAAGGCGGCCAGGTCCTGGTGGCCCTTCATGCGGGCCAGGAAATGCTGCGCCGTCTCGACGGCCGACACCTCGCGGGCGGCCAGTGCCTTTGCCAGGCCGGCGACGCCCTTGTCGTGAAGATCGCTCATTCGATCACCTTCGGCACGAGGAACAGGCCCGCTTCGACGGCGGGGGCGCTCTTCTGGTTCGCGGCGCGGTTGTCGGGCTCGCTCACGACGTCCTCGCGCAGGCGCAGGGTGATGTCCTCGATGGCCGCGACAGGGTGGGCCAGCGGCTCGACGCCGGCGGTGTCGACGGCGCGCATGCGCTCGACCAGGTCGAAAAAGCCGTTGATCTGGCTGAGCATGCGCTCGCTTTCGTCGGGAGCCAGTTGCAGCCTCGCCAGCGAGGCGATGCGCGCGATATCGGTGGAAGTCAGTGCCATCGGAAGAAGGCGCCCTGAAGGGCGCGAAACAGGTCGCCGCTCCACGCTCCGGAGGGGCGGGAAAACACGGGATCCAGGGGGGATTCGGGTATTATCCCGCCTTTGCCGCAACGCGCGCGATCGCGCAGGTTCAAGGGCCCGTCTGGCCGCAAAACCTGCCCAAAATCGGTTTACTTCTCCCACCCAATAACAAGGGGCGACGCCCGGCCGAAGCGCCGCCGTGCCCCCAAGGACTCTCGCCATGTTTGGAGCCTTCCGTCGGTACTTCTCCACCGACCTCGCGATCGACCTCGGCACCGCCAACACCCTGATCTTCGCCCGCAACAAGGGCATCGTGCTCGATGAGCCCTCGGTCGTCGCCATCCGCCACGAGGGCGGGCCGCACGGCAAGAAGGTCATCCAGGCCGTGGGCGCCGAGGCCAAGGCCATGCTGGGCAAGGTGCCCGGCAACATCGAGGCGATCCGCCCCATGAAGGACGGCGTGATCGCCGACTTCGTGATCACCGAGCAGATGATCAAGCAGTTCATCAAGATGGTGCATCCGCGCACGCTGCTCACGCCGAGCCCGCGCATCATCATCTGCGTGCCCTGCGGGTCCACCCAGGTCGAGCGCCGCGCCATCAAGGACGCGGCCGAAGCCGCCGGCGCCACCTCGGTCTACCTCATCGAGGAACCCATGGCCGCCGCGATCGGCGCCGGCCTGCCGGTGAGCGAGGCCAGCGGCTCGATGGTGGTCGACATCGGCGGCGGCACGACCGAGGTGGGCGTGATCTCGCTGGGCGGCATGGTCTACAAGGGCTCGGTGCGCGTGGGCGGCGACCGCTTCGACGACGCCATCATCAACTACATCCGCCGCAACTACGGCATGCTGATCGGCGAGCCCACGGCCGAGATCATCAAGAAGAGCATCGGCTCGGCCTTCCCCGGCTCCGAGGTCAAGGAGATGGAGGTCAAGGGCCGCAACCTCTCCGAAGGCGTGCCGCGTAGCTTCACCATCAGCTCCAACGAGGTGCTGGAAGCGCTGACCGATCCGCTCAACAACATCGTCTCGGCCGTCAAGAACGCGCTCGAGCAGACGCCGCCCGAGCTGGGCGCCGACATCGCCGAGCGCGGCATGATGCTCACCGGCGGCGGCGCCCTGCTGCGCGACCTGGACCGCCTGCTGGCCGAGGAGACCGGCCTGCCCGTGCTGGTCGCCGAAGACCCGCTGACCTGTGTGGTGCGCGGCTGCGGTATCGCGCTGGAACGCATGGACCGCCTGGGCAGCATCTTCACGAGCGAGTGATTGCAGGCTAGTCTCGCGAGCCGGCCACCCAGGCCGGCTTTTTGCCATCTGACCTGGCGCTTTCCTCCCTTTTCCCATGCCGCTCGGCACGCTCGACCGCTCCGCGCCGCCCCTGTTCAACCAGGGGCCCTCGGCGCTGTCGAAGCTGGTCTTCTTCAGCGCGCTGGCCCTGTTCCTGATGGTGGCGGACGCACGCTTCGACGTCGTCAACCCGCTGCGTACCGCCGTGAGCGCAGTGCTCTACCCGATCCAGTGGATCGCGATGAAGCCCGTGCAGGCCGTCGCCGGCGCCAGCCAGTACCTGGAAGACCTGCGCACGGCGCAGTCGAACGAGGCCGAGGCACGCCGCGCACTGGCCCTGCAAGCCGAGCGGGCTAGCCAGGCCGATACGCTGGCCCGCGAGAACGCCCGCCTGCGCGCGTTGCTGGAACTGCGGGAGAACCCGCCGGCACCGGGCCGTGCCGCCGAGGTGCTGTTCGACACCGCCGACCCGTACACGCGCAAGGTCGTGATCGACCAGGGCCTCACGCAGGGCATCTCGCCCGGCTCGCCGGTGATCGACGAGCAGGGCGTGCTGGGCCAGGTGACGCTGGTGCAGCCCTTCTCCAGCGAGGTGACGCTGGTCATCGACCGCGACCTGTCGATCCCGGTGCAGAACACCCGCACCGGCGTGCGCAGCGTGGCCTTCGGCGACGCCACCACCCACGGTGGCGGCATGGAGCTGCGCTTCATCGCCGCCAATTCCGACATCCAGGAGGGCGACGTGCTCGCCACCAGCGGGGTCGACGGCGTCTACCCGGCCGGGCTGCCCGTGGCCCGGGTCGACCGCATCGACCGCCGCGCCGACTCGGCCTTCGCGCGCATCCACTGCACCCCGCTCGCCCGGGTGAACGCGGCGCGCTACGTGATGGTGCTCGCACCCGTGGGCACGCCGGCCGCCGCGCTGGCACCTGCGTCGAGCCCCGCCCCCTCGTCCAAGAAGGCCGAGGCCAGGAAGGCGGACAACGGCAAGGACAGGAAGTCCGGCCCCGGCCGTCCGGGTCGCCAGGAGGGCACCACGCGATGATCATGCGCCCCGGGCAGGAGCAGCTGCTGCTGCCCGTCAGCCCCGTCTTCATGTGGTGCAGCCTGCTGGCCGCGCTGATGGTGAACCTGCTGCCCCTGGGCCGCCTGGCCTGGACGCCGGACCTGCTGGCCCTGGTGATCGTGTTCTGGGGCGTGCACCAGCCGGCGCGGATCGGCATGGGCGCGGCCTTCGCCTTCGGCCTGGTGATGGACGTGCACCAGTCGGCACTGCTGGGCCAGCACGCGCTGAGCTATGCCACGCTGAGCTTCTTCGCGGTCACCATCCACCGGCGGCTGCTGTGGTACCCGGTGGTGTCGCAGGCGCTGCAGCTGGTGCCGCTGTTCGCCGTCTCGCACCTCATCGAGCTGGCGATCCGCATGATCGGCGGCGGCGTGTTCCCGGGCTGGACGATGCTGGTGGCGCCGGCCATCGAGGCCGCCCTGTGGCCGCTGGTCACGGTGCTGCTGCTGGCGCCCCAGCGCCGCACGCCCGAGCCGGACGAGAACCGCCCCCTCTAGCCATGCCAATGCCGCAGGCGCCGATGAGTACTATTGATTTCATAGCGCGTTGCGCAGGCGGGACGGGCGCTGCAGCCCGATTTGCCTTGAAACTGCCGCGCGCCTAAGCTGCGCCACGCCTGCCTCCCCACCCATGACCGAAATCCGCAACGTCGCCGCCGAACTCGTGCGCTTCAAGCGCCGTGTGCTGGTGATCGCGCTGGTCGTGCTGGGCGCCTTCGCGCTGCTGGGCACGCGCCTGTTCTACCTGCAGGTCACCCGCCACGAGGACCTGGCCGAACAGGCCGAGAGCAACCGCACGGCCGTGGTGCCGGTGGTGCCCAACCGGGGCCTGATCCTCGACCGCAACGGCATCACGCTGGCCTCCAACTACTCGGCCTACACGCTGGAGATCACGCCGTCCAAGGCCGGCGATGTGGAGGACACCATCGACCAGCTGTCGCAGCTGGTCGATATCCAGCCGCGCGACCGCCGCCGCTTCAAGCGCCTGCGCGAGGACTCGCGCAGCTTCGACTCGGTGCCCATCCGCACCCGGCTGACCGACGAGGAGGTGGCCCGCTTCGCCGCCCAGCGCTACCGCTTCCCCGGCGTGGAGATCAAGGCGCGCCTCTTTCGCAACTACCCCTTCGGCGAACTGGGCAGCCACGTGCTGGGCTACATCGGCCGCATCAACCAGCGCGAGAAGGCCGCGATGGAGGACTGGGAAGAAGAGGACCAGGCCAACTACAAGGGCACCGACTACATCGGCAAGCTGGGCGTCGAGCAGAGCTACGAGAAGGTGCTGCACGGCCAGACCGGCGTCGAGCAGATGGAGACCTCCGCCGGCGGCCGCGCCGTGCGCAAGCTGGGCAGCCACCCGGCCACGCCTGGCAACACCGTGATGCTGACCCTCGACATCAAGCTGCAGAAGCTGATCGAGGACATGTTCGGCGATCGCCGTGGCGCCATGGTGGCCATCGACCCCAAGACCGGCGAGGTGCTGGCCTTCGTCTCCAAGCCCACCTTCGACCCGAACCTCTTCGTCGAGGGCATCGACTCCGAGAGCTGGGCCGCACTCAACGAGTCGATCGACAAGCCCCTGCTCAACCGCGCGCTGCGCGGCACCTACCCGCCCGGCTCGACCTACAAGCCCTTCATGGCCATGGCCGCGCTGCAGCTGGGCAAGCGCTCGCCCAGCATGATCGTGAACGACCCGGGCTTCTACACCTACGGCGGCCACACCTTCCGCAGCCACGAAGGGGGCCTGGGCGCGCTGGACATGCACCGCGCCATCCAGTTCTCGAGCAACACGTACTTCTATTCGCTCGCCGTCGACATGGGCGTGGATGCCATCCACGACTTCATGAAGCCCATCGGCTTCGGCCAGCTCACCGGCATCGACCTCGGCGGCGAGGTGCGCGGCACGCTGCCCAGCACCGAGTGGAAGCGCAACACCTACAAGCGCGCCGAGATGAAGCGCTGGTACTCGGGCGAAACGGTGTCGCTGGGCATCGGCCAGGGCTACAACAACTTCACCATGCTGCAGCTGGCGGTGGCCGAGGCCACGCTCGCCAACGGCGGCGTCAAGCACCGGCCGCATCTGGTGCGTGCCATCAAGGACACGGTGAGCGGCCAGGTCGAGCTGGTGCCGCAACCGCCGGCCGACGACCTGGGCTGGCTGCCGAAGAACGTCGACATCGTGCGCAGCGCGCTGGTGGCGGTGAACAAGGGCGGCACGGGCACGCGCGTGTTCGCCGGTTCGGGCTACACCTCGGCCGGCAAGACCGGCACGGCGCAGGCGGTGTCGCTCGGCCAGGGCGTGAAGTACAACGCCAAGGCGCTGGAGGAACACCAGCGCGACCACTCGCTGTTCGCAGCCTTCGCGCCGGCCGAGGACCCGAAGATCGCCATCGCCGTGATCGTGGAGAACGCCGGCTTCGGCGCCGCGGCCGCCGCCCCGATGGTGCGCCGCGCCTTCGACTACTGGCTGATGGACCAGTACCCCAACGAGCAGGACATGGCCGCGGTGCGCCAGGGCAAGGCCGCTGCGCCCATCGGCAAGCCGCTGGTGGCCAGCGAGATGCCGTGGCCGCCGACGGGGGCCGCGCCCAGCACGGCGCCCTGATCCCGCCGTTCAGCGCGGAAGGCGGCGCTACAGCCCCAGCACCTGCTTGGCGATGATGTTGCGCTGGATCTCGTTGCTGCCGCCGTAGATCGACATCGCGCGGCGCCAGAAGTAGTTGGCCGGCGCGCCGCGCAGGCTCGCGTCGATGCCGTCCATGTCGCCCTCGCCATGGGCGAGTGCAATGTCCAGGCGCTGGCCCGCGGGGCCGGCGGCTTCGTACAACAGTTCGGTCAGGCGCTGGCCGATCTCGGTGCCGCGGATTTTCAGCGAGGATGCGAGTCCCGCGCCGGGCGAGCTGCCGCTGCCCATGCTCGACAGTGCGCGCAGCGTGTTCATCTCCAGCGCCTTGAGCTGCGCTTCCACGCGCGCCACCTTGGCCCTGAACAGCGGCTGCTCGATCAGCGGCCGGCCCCGGTGCTGCACCGTGCGCGCCATGCGGTGCAGCCGGCGCAGCGCGAAGGTCGAGAAGCCGATGTTCGAGTTCTCGACCCGCTCGTGCTCGAGCAGGAACTTCGCGTACTGCCAGCCGCGGCCTTCCTCGCCCACGAGGTTGGCCTTGGGCACCTTCACGTCGGTGAAGAACACCGCGTTGAACGAGTGGGTGCCTTCCAGCATCGGGATCGGCTGGACCTCGATGCCGGGCGATTTCATGTCGATCAACAGGAAGGAGATGCCCTCCTGCTTGCGGCCCTCGCGGCTGGTGCGCACCAGGCAGAACATCCAGTCGGCATGGTGGGCGTACGAGGTCCAGATCTTCTGGCCGTTGACCACGTAATGGTCGCCATGGTCGTCGGCGCGGGTGGCGAGCGAGGCGAGGTCCGAGCCCGACTGCGGCTCCGAATAGCCCTGGCACCACCACACCGTCGAATCGCGGATGCCGGGCAGGTGCTGCGCCTGCTGCGCCTCGGAGCCGAAGTTGTAGATCACCGGCCCCACCATGCGCGGGCCGAAGGGCTGGATGGTGGGGCAGTTCATCTCGCCGCTGATGGTCTCGAAGAGGTAGCGCTGCGTCGCCGTCCAGCCCGGCCCACCCTGCGACACCGGCCAGGTGTAGGCATGCCAGCCGCGCCGGCCAAGGATCTGCTGCCAGCGCATGTGGTCCTCGCGCGTGAGGTGCAGGTCGTGTTCCACGCGGCGCGAGATGTCGGCCGGCAGGTGGTCGCGGATGAAGCCGCGCACCTCGTCGGCAAAGGCTTGTTCCTCGGGGGTGAAGGCGAGTTCCATGGCTGTCCTGGTGAAGGCGCTCAGGCCGGTGAGAAGATGAAATGCACACCGCCGACCGTCACGCGGTCCTCGGCTTCGGGCAGGCCGCGCGCACGCGCGGCGGCGCGGATGGCCGCCGCATCGCGCACCTGCAGCACCACGGCCGCCAGGCCTTCGCCGCGGCCGTCGGTGCCGGGCACGAACTGGAGCCGGGCGTTGTCGAGCGGCACCTGCGTGTCGCCCTCGACCGGTCGCTGCAGGATCTCGGCCCAGCGCTGCGCCAGCGTCGCCGGCGCGGCGGCTTGCAGTACGGCGCCCGCGAGGCCGGTGACGCGCTCGGTCGACATGTGCCGCTGCCAGTGCGGACCGGCCGGCCAGTAGGGGCCGTCGAGGCTCGCGCCGTTCTTCGTGCAGTTGATCTCCAGCAGGGCGCCGCCGGTGTCCCGTGGATGCAGTTGCAGCCCTTCGTAGTCGCCCAGCGCCAGCGGCGCGGCCACGCGCACGCCCACCTGCGCCACGTGGCTGCGCCAGCGCGGCAGCGACTCGCTGTCCAGGATCACCATGTAGCCGCCGTCGCCTCCGCGGCGTTCCAGGTAGCGGCCTGCCGTGGTGCCGTCCTGCACCGGGGCCACCACCTCGATGAACTGCCGGCCGAAGGGCATCAGCGCGTTGTGCAGCCCGAACTGGCCGACCTCCGGGTCGTGGTGGCAGACCTGCACGCCGAAAACGGCGCACAGGTCGTCCACGACCGGATCGAGTTCGCGCGCGACGAGGCAGATCTGTCGCAGCCGGAGGAAGGGTGGGACGGCGGCAGACGGTGCGTCCGCGGGGCCTTGCTGAGCCTGGTTCATCGAGTTGTCTCCTGAAAATATGATATAACAAATTAAACAAAACGCCGCCCTGGCGATGTGCCGGGCACGACAGGCGCCACCACGGAGACACCTGCCCATGACTTCCCTCGACGGCCTGCGCGTCCTCGACCTCTCGCGCTTCATCGCCGGGCCCTACTGCGCCATGATGCTGGGCGACATGGGCGCCGAGGTGGTCAAGATCGAGCCGCCCGGCGAAGGCGAGTACGCGCGCCGCGCGCTGCCCGCGGTGGAGGGCCAGAGCCTCTACACCTTCATCGTCAACCGCAACAAGAAGAGCCTGGCCATCGACCTGCGCCATCCCGAGGGGCTGGCCACGCTGAAGGCGCTCATCCGCGAGGCCGACGTTCTGGTCGAGAACTTCCGCCCCGGCACGATGGAGCAGATGGGACTGGGCTGGGAGGCGGTGCATGCGCTCAACCCGCGCCTGGTGATGGCGCGCATCTCGGGCTTCGGGCAGGACGGCCCGCTGGCGCAGAAGCAGTGCTTCGACGGCGTTGCACAGGCGATGAGCGGCCTGATGGACATGACCGGGCAGCCCGACGGCCCGCCGACCATGATCGGCTCCTTCATGTGCGACTACACCACCGGCATGTACGCGGCGCTGGGCATCCTGGCGGCGCTCAATGCCCGCCACGCCACCGGCACCGGCCAGCTGGTGGACGTGTCGCTGCTGGAGAGCGCGCTGTCGATGCTGATGACTGCCATCCCGCAGCACAAGCTCTTCGGCCAGACCATGACCCGCGTGGGCAGCCGCGACCGCTACGTCGCGCCGTCCAACACCTTCGAGGCCGGCGACGGCCGCTATGTCCTGATGGTGGGCGGCGACGACAACATGTTCCCGCGCGTGCTGCGCGCCATGAAGCGGCCCGCGCTCATCGAGGACCCGCGTTTCGCCACCATGGCCAGCCGCCTCGCCCACCGCGACGCCGTGGAAGGCATCGTGGCCGACTGGATGCGGGCCCACACCGCCGACCAGATCGTCGCCCGGCTCGAGGCCGAGGGCGTGCCCTGCGCCAAGATCGCGCGGGTCGACGAAGTGGTCGACAACCCGCAGCTCGCGCACCGCGGGGCCATCCGCGACGTGCCCTTCGGCGACAGCGCCGTGCCCATGCAGGGCGTGACCATCCACCTGTCGGACACGCCACTGAGCATCCGCAGCGCACTGCCGCGCGTGGGCGAACACAACGCCGAGGTGCTGGCCGGGTGGCTGGGCCACGGCCCCGAGCGCGTGGCCGCGCTGCAGGCCGCCGGCGCGCTCTGACACCCCCCCACCCTGGAGACACACCTTGACGACCGAACTCATCGAAGCGCGCGACGGCAGCGTGCTCACCCTCACGCTGAACCGGCCCGAGCGGCTGAACGCGCTCACGCCCGGCATGACCGACGCCCTGCTCGCGGCACTGCGCCGCGCCGCCATCGACCCGGCCGTGCGCGCCGTGGTGCTCACCGGCGCGGGTCGGGGCTTCTGCGCCGGCGGCGACGTGAAGTCGATGGCCGAGAGCGACGGTCCGCCGGCCACGCTGGAGGCGCGCACCCACCAGCTGCGCGAGCACATGGAATGCGCGCGCCTGCTGCGCGAGATGCCCAAGCCGACGCTGGCGGTGGTGCGCGGCGCCTGCGCGGGCGCCGGGCTGTCGCTGGCGCTGGCCTGCGACCTGCTCGTTGCTTCGGACACGCTCAAGCTCACCTCGGCCTTCGCCAAGGTCGGACTGTCGGGCGACTTCGGCAGCACCTGGTTCCTCACCCAGCTGCTGGGTCCGCGGGCGCGCGCCTTCGCGCTGCTCTCGCCCGTGCTCAGGGCCGACGAGGCGCTGCAGCTGGGCCTGGCCACACGCGTGGTGCCCGATGCGGAACTCGACGACGCCGGCCGCCAGCTCGCGCGCCAGCTCGCCGACGGGCCGACCATCACGCTGGGCCACATCAAGTCCAACCTCAATGCGGCCGAGCAGGGCGCCACGCTCTCGCAGGCACTGGACCACGAGGCCGTGCGCCACATCCGCTGCGCGATGACCGAAGACCATGTGGAGGCGGCGCGTGCCTTCGTCGAGAAGCGCACGCCCGTCTTCGCCAACCGTTGAACGAACCCAGGAAGAGAGAGACCCGCCATGGACAGCCTGTCACTGAAGAACAAGACCGCGATCGTCACCGGCTCCTCGCGTGGCATCGGCCGCGCGATCGCCATCGCCTACGCGCGTGCCGGCGCGCGCGTGGTCATCACCAGCCGCAAGGCCGACGCCTGCGCCGCCGTGGTCGAGCAGATCCGATCCGAGGGCCTGGAGGCCACGGCCATCGCCTGCAACATCTCGCGCAAGGACGAGGTGCTGGGCCTGGTCGAGCAGACCGAGAAGGTCTACGGCACGGTCGACGTGCTGGTGTGCAACGCGGCCGTCAATCCCTATTACGGGCCGATGTCCGGCATCACCGACGAGGCCTTCTCCAAGGTGATGGACGTCAACATCCGTTCCAACCTCTGGCTGGTGAACCGCACGGCGCCGGGCATGGCGGCCAAGGGCGGCGGCGCGGTGGTCATCATCAGCTCCATCGCGGGGCTGACCGGCTCGCGCGTGCTGGGCGCCTACGGCATCTCCAAGGCGGCCGACATGTCGCTCGCGCGCAGCCTCGCGCTCGAATGGGGCAAGCAGGGAATCCGCATCAACTGCATCGCGCCCGGCCTGATCAAGACCGACTTCGCCAAGGCGCTGTGGGACAACCCGGAGACGCTGGCCAACGCGCTGAAATCCAGCCCGCTGAACATGATCGGCGAACCCGAGGACATCGCCGGTGCGGCCCTGTTGCTCGGCTCGCACGCGGGTCGCTTCATCACCGGCACCACGATCGTGATCGACGGCGGCGCCACCATCGGCGGCGGGGACGAGGGCTGAGCCATGGCGTACAGCAACATCACCGTGGCCACGCAGGACGGCGTGTGCACCATCACCCTCGACCGCCCGGAACGGCTCAACGCCTGGAACCAGGGCATGGAAGACGAGTACCGCCAGGCCGTGCTCGGTGCCGAGGCCGACGCGGCGGTGCGCGCCATCGTCGTCACCGGCGCGGGGCGGGGCTTCTGCGCCGGGGCGGACATGGACATCCTGGAGGCCGGCGCATCGGGCACCGGCGATGCCGAAGCGGCGCGCTCGGCGTCCGCGGCGGATGCGCCCGAGGGCATCGAGCGCAACTACGCCTGGCGCTTCAGCTACCTGCTCAAGGTGCGCAAGCCCATCTTCGCGGCCATCAACGGGCCCATCGCGGGCATCGGCCTGTGCATAGCGCTCTTCTGCGACTTCCGCTACATGGCCGAAGGGCAGAAGCTCACCACCGCCTTCGCCAAGCGCGGCCTCATCGCCGAGCACGGCGCCTCGTGGATGTTGCCGCGCCTGGTGGGCGTGACGAATGCGCTGGACCTGCTGATGTCGGCCCGCACGCTGCTCACGGCCGAGGCGGCGCAACTCGGCCTGGTCAAGGCGCTGCCGGCCGACGGCTTCCTGGCGGCGGTGCAGGCGGTGGCGCGCGAACTGGTGCACAGCGCCTCGCCGCGCTCCATCGGCGTGATCAAGCGGCAGGTGTACGACAGCCTCTTCCAGGATCTGGACGAGGCCTGGCGCCGCGCCGACGAGGCGATGGTGGCGTCCTTCGACAGCGAGGATTTCAAGGAAGGCGTGGCGCATTTCCTCGAAAAGCGCGCGCCGAACTTCACGGGCCGCTGAGCGGCCGCCTTGTCGGCATACGATATAACCTATTTCAGATTGAAGGCCATCCGGCCAGCCCCGACCATGGACGACGCCCCGCTCACCCGTGAGAGCCTCAACGGCCAGGCCTATGCGCGACTGTGCCGCGACCTCAAGGCGGGCCGCTTCGCGCCGGGCGAGAAGTTGAAGCTGCGCGACCTGGCGGCCGAGATGGGCATCAGCCCGACGCCGGTGCGCGAGGCGCTGGCGCGGCTGATCTCCGAGCAGGCGCTGGAACAGGTGGGCCACCATTCGGTGCGCGTGCCGGTGATGGACGAGGAGCGCTTCGCGGAAGTGCGGGGGCTGCGGCTGATGCTCGAAGGCCGGGCGGCGGAACGCGCGGCAGGGCATGCGACGCCCGCGGACGTGCGGCGCCTCGAAGCCCTGCACGACGAGATGGCCGCGCAGCGCGAAGCGGGCGACAGCGCGGCGGAACTGCTGGCGGCCGAACGCTTCCACATGGAGGTCTATGCCCTGGCGCGCATGCCGGTGCTGCAGCGCATGGTCGAGGGCCTGTGGCTGCAATGCGGCCCGCTGATGCGTGCCCTGCAGACCCACGCGCTGGCGCAGCCGCGCAGGCAGCACCCGCACCACCTCGTGCTGCGCGGCCTGCGCAAGGGCGACGGCGAGGTCGCGCGCAAGGGCATCGAGGACGAGATCGAGCGCACCGCGGCGCCGATCCTGGCCTACCTGCGCGAGCGCAACGGGCAGCCCGAGGTGGCCGTCCGGCGCAGCGCGCGCGCCGCCGCCTGAGCGGGGGCGCCGCCGGCCCGCGGCGCCGCATGCAGCCGCCACATGGGCGGGCATGCCGAATATTCATTGCCGGTCGCTTGCCCTGGCGAGGGCACTGGCCGATCATCCGCACGAGAGCGGGGTTGGACCCACGGCGCACAGACGCCGTCCCGACACCCGCCCGGGCCGCCAGGCCCGACCGATCCGGAGACAAGCCAGGATGATCGACTACCGCCACGGCCGCCGGCCGCTGCACGAGTATTTGCGGCTCCATGCCCGCGCGACACCGCACAAGCCGGCCATCGTCTGGTATGGCCGGCGCATCAGCTATGCCGAGCTCGACGACCTCAGCGACCGCTTCGCCCAGAGCCTGCGCGATCGCGGGCTGGCGCAAGGCGACGTGGTGGCCCTGTTCATGCACAACTGCCCCGAGTACGTGATTGCGCACCTGGGTGCGCAGAAGCTCGGCGCCGTCGTCAGCCCGTGCAACCCCCACGCGCGCCTGTACGAGCTGGCCCACCAACTGACGGAGCTGGACGCCGCGGCGGTGGTGGCGGGCGAAGAGGGCCTGGCACTCGCGCACGAAGCCATCGGCGGCCGCGCCGGCTGCCAGCTGTACGCCGTGCGCTACGGCGACATGTTGCCGGGCGTGCTTGCCATCGACGTGCCTCCGTGCATCGCGCTGCGCGGCGACGTGCATCCGCCCTGGCCGGCCGGCACGCTCGGCTTCGCGCAGGCACTGGCTGCAGCCGGGCCTTTCGAGTCCGTGCCCGACCTCGCGCTGGACGACGTGGCGTTGATGGCCTACACCTCGGGCACTACCGGGTTGCCGAAGGCCGCCATGCTGAGCTACGAGTGCGCGCTCTACAAGACGGCCGCCACGGCGCAGAGCCTGGACATCCGGCCCGACGACGTGTTGCTGGCCGACGTGCCGCTGCACCATATCTCGGGCCTCATCACCGGGCTGAACGCGGTCATCTACTGCGGGGCCACCGTCGTGCTGCTCGGCCGCTTCGACGCCACGGCCGTGCTGCAGGCCGTCGAGGCCTGCCGCGTGAGCTGGTGGTACACCATGGCGCCCTCGCTCGACTCGGTGATGGCCTGCGAGGACGCTGCCAGCTACGAGCTCTCGTCGCTGCGCATCACCGCCGCGACCAGCTTCGGCACCGTGCTCACGTGCGAGTTGGGCGAAGCCTGGCGTCGCTTCACGGGTGGCTGCAAGGTGTTCGAGACGGGCTACGGCCTGAGCGAGACCCACAGCTCCGATGCGCTGATGCCCGCCGATGCCGTGAAGTGGGGCACCAACGGCAAGCCCATCCCCGGCACCGAGCTGCGCATCGTCGACCCCGACACCGGGGCGGTGCTGCCGGCCGGCTCGCCCGGCGAGATCCAGGTGCGCAGCCCCGTGCCCTTCAAGGGCTACTGGATGCGGCCCGAGGCCACGCGCGCCATGCTGGTCGACGGCTGGGTGCGCACCGGCGACATCGGCGCGATGGACGAGGAGGGCTACCTGCGCTTCATCGGCCGCCACAAGGAAATGATCAAAGTGTGGAGCTACAGCGTCTTCCCTGAAGAAGTCGAGGCCATCCTCGCCACCCACCCGGACGTGCGCCAGGCCGCCGTGGTCGGCCTGCCGGACCCCGACCGCGGCGAAGCGTTGCAGGCCTACGTGGTGCTCAGGGAGGCGGCGTCGCGCGACATCCGCGTCGACGGCTTCGGCCGCTCGCGCGACCGCACCGACCAGCGTCTCATCGAGTGGTGCCTGGAGCACATGTCGCACTACAAGGTGCCGCGTTCCATCGTGTTCCGTGACGGCCTGCCGGCGGCCGGCAACGGCAAGCTGCTGCGCCGCATGCTGCGCGAGCCGGGCATCCTGCCCTTCGGCGCGCGCGCGGCCTGACGCTGCGCCACACCACGATTGCTATCTTTTCGATAGCTGTTGGCGCAGGCGCAACGGGCGCTGCGGGCCGATTTCGTTCGAACTTTTCGGCTCAGGCCACCTTGGGGCGGTACAGGGCCAGCTCCTGCTTGGCGACCGCATTGCGGTGCACTTCGTCGGGGCCGTCCGCCACGCGCAGGTGGCGCGCATAGGCCCAGAAGTTCACCAGGTGCGTGTCCTGGCTCAGGCCCATCGCGCCGAAGGCCTGCATCGCGTCGTCGATGACCTGGATGCAGTTGTTCGGCGCGATGACCTTGATCATCGCGATCTCCTTGGCCGCCACCTTGTTGCCCACCGTGTCCATGCGCCAGGCCGCATGCAGCACCATCCAGCGCGTCTGGTCGATCAGCATGCGCCCCTTGGCGATCCGCTCGCGCCACACGCCCTGCTCGGACAGCGGCTTGCCGAAGGCCACGCGCGAGACCGTGCGCTCGCACATCATCTCCAGCGCCGACTCGGCCATGCCGATCATGCGCATGCAGTGGTGGATGCGGCCCGGGCCCAGGCGGCCCTGCGCGATCTCGAAGCCGCGGCCCTCGCCCAGCAGGATGTTGGCGGCGGGCACGCGTACGTTCTCGAAAATCACCTCCGGGTGGCCGAAAGGCGCGTCGAAGTGGTTGACCAGCGCCATGTCGCGCTTGACGGTGATGCCGGGGGTGTCGGCCGGCACGATGATCATCGACTGCTGGCGGTGCCGGTCGGCGTTGTCCGGGTCGGTCTTGCCCATCAGGATGAACAGCTTGCAGCGCTCGTTCATCGCGCCGGTGATGTACCACTTGCGGCCGTTGATGACGTACTCGTCGCCCCGACGCTCGATGCGCGTGGCGATGTTGGTGGCATCGGACGACGCCACGGCCGGCTCCGTCATCGCGAAGGCGGAGCGGATTTCCCCGTCGAGCAGCGGCTGCAGCCAGCGTGCCTTCTGCTCGGCGTTGCCGTAGCGCGCGATCACCTCGGTGTTGCCGGTGTCGGGCGCGCTGCAGTTGAAGGCCTCGGCGCTCCAGTAGCGCCGGCCCATGATCTCGCACAGCGGCGCATATTCCAGGTTGCTGAGGCCGGGGCCATGCTCCGCCTCGGGCAGGAACAGGTTCCACAGGCCGGCGGCGCGTGCCTTGGGCTTGAGCTCCTCCATCAGCGGCAGGCCGGTATAGCGGCCGCCGTTGTTGACGGCGTTGAGGTAGGACTGGTGGGCCTCCTCGGCCTGCCGCTGCTCGTTGGGGTAGATGTGCTCTTCCATGAAGGCGAGCAGGCGCTCGCGCAGGTCCTGGACGCGGGGGCTGTGATTGAAGTCCATGCGGTGTTCTTTCGTGTGTGCGGCAATGAGAAAAGGGGATCAGGACCAGGAGAACAGGCCCAGCGTGACGGCGACCAGGGCCGGCTTGTCCTGCCCCTCGATCTCCACGGTGTTCTCGCAGCGCAGCAGCACCCAGCCGTCGTCGCGCGGCTCGGCCGCCAGCAGCTTGATGTGGTTGCGCACGCGCGAGCCGGCCTTCACCGGCGACATGAAGCGCAGCTTGTCCATGCCGTAATTGACCGACTTGGTGGGCTTGAGGCCCGCGAGCAGTTCGTACGAGGTGATGGGCAGCAGCGACAGCGTGAGGAAGCCGTGCGCGATGGGCGCCTTGAAGGGGCTCTCGCGCGTGGCGCGCTCCACGTCGATGTGGATCCACTGGCGGTCTTCGGTGCACTCGGCGAAGGCGTCGATGCGCGACTGCGGCACTTCGACCCAGGACGAGGTGCCGATCGACTGGCCGACGTGCTGCTGCAGGTTGTCTCGGGTCAGGACGGGCATGGCAAGGCCGGCGCGCGGCCGGGCAAAGTTCGGATGCACCGATGGTGCCCGCATCGGCCCGGCGCCGGAACCCGGAGCCATGCAGTCTTTTCATCGGACGCATTCGGGGCACTGATGCGTGCTGCGTGCGTGCCGGCGGAACATCGGCGCTCCACTTTGAAAGGACTCCTGTGAGCGGCAGCTACGACGTGCAGGACGGCATCGCCGTCGCGACCATGGACACGCCCCCGGTCAACAGCCTGGGGCTGGGCAACCGGCGCTTCATCGCCGACGCGATTCGCCGTGCCGAGGCCGACCCGGCCGTGCGGGCCATCGTGCTCACCGGCCGCGGCCGCGCCTTCTGCGGCGGCGCCGACATCCGCGAGTTCAACCAGCCCGAGGCGACGATGGCGCCCGACCTGATCGACGTCATCGACCTCGTCGAGCGCTGCGAGAAGCCGGTCGTCGCGGCCATCCACAGCATCGTGATGGGCGGCGGCCTCGAACTGGCCATGGGCTGCCACTACCGCGTGGTGCAACGCGGCACCATGGTCTCGCTGCCGGAAGTGCGCATCGGCATCCTGCCCGGCGCCAGCGGCACGCAGCGCCTGCCGCGCCTCATCGGGCTGGAGCCGGCGCTGAACATGATCGTCACCGGCAACACGGTGATGAGCGAGGTGCTGGCCGCCATGCCGGGCCAGAAGCTGTTCGACCGCATCGTCGACAGCGAGGTCCTGCAGGCCGCCATCGACTTCGCGAAGGCGCACGCCGACGTGCGCCCGCTGCCGCGCGTGCGCGAGCTGAAAGTGACGCACCCGGCGCCCGAGGCCTACCTGCAGTTCGCGCGCAACATGGTCGCCGCGATGTCGAAGAACTACCCGGCGCCGCTGCGCTGCCTGGACTGCGTGGCGCAGTCGGTGCGCATGCCCTTCGACCAGGCCCTGGCCTACGAGCGCGCCGGCGTCACCGAGCTGGTGTGGACGCCCGAGAGCGCCGCGCTGCGCAACGCCTTCTTCGCCGAGCGCGCCGCCAGCAAGATCCCCGACGTGCCCGAGGACACGCCGCAGCGCCCGATCAAGACCGTGGGCGTCAT
>NZ_CABFMN010000076.1 GCF_901875635.1 Xylophilus ampelinus
AATGTCTGCCTGTGACCACGTCGTGCGAGCACTGGCACGCCGCACTCCGCATAACTGTGTGCTTCACATAGTTCGGCTTATGTGGAGCTCCACATAACCCGAAGGCCATCGACGGCGCATCCGGATCGATCTCGGTCAGCAGCCAGGTGGCACCCGCATCGGGCGTGAAGAGCTTGACTAGCGGTTGCGGGTCGAACAGCTCGTCGCGGTCTTGGAAGGCCCGTGACCGACGGCCGTTGGCCATCAGCAGCTGGACCTGTTCGTCGGATAGGAAGGAATACGAGGAAGTCATGGCGCGCTCCTGAAAAGAATTCGGGCGGGATTGCCCGAGGACCGTCCTGGGTCACGCCGCAGCGCAGCGGTCAAGGCTCGAAGACGGCCGCAGGCCGCCAGCGCGCATCGCGCGCGCAGGCCTTGACGGCGAGAACGGTGTGGCACCCTGCAGGTCACGCAAGCCCGCCCCAACCGACCCCTGCCACACACGAGGCGAAGCGAGACGGTAGACCTGGCCAACGCCTGCGGACGTCCCGTTCGCAAATTGAGTGCACGCGCGCAGCGCGCTGGCCGGGCAATGACCAAAAAGGGGCCGAGGCCCCTGCCTCAAACCAGCCCGCGTTCGGCGAACGACACGGTCCGCGTGCCAGCGACGACGATGTGATCGAGCACCCGGACGTCCACGAGCGCCAGCGCTTCTTTCATCGTGGTGGTCAGCAACTCGTCGGCCCGGGACGGTTCCGGCACGCCACTCGGGTGGTTGTGCGCCAGGATCACCGCCCCGGCGCCAACGCTCAGCGCCTCGCGCAGGACTTCCCGGGGATAGACGCTCGTCTGGGTGAGCGTGCCTCGAAACAGATCCTTGGCCGCCAGCAGCTGATGCTGGCCGTCCAGGAACAACACCATGAAACTCTCGTACGCCTGGCCAGCGAAGTGCAGTCGCAGGTAATCCTTCACGGCCGTCGGCGTCTCGAAGACCGTCGTGGCGCGCATCGGCTCTGCCAGCGTCTCTTGGGCCAGCGCCAGCCCCGCCGCCAGCAACCGGTAGGACGGGTGCGTCGACTCGCGTGCGAGGCTCGAGAGCTTGAGCAACGACCGGCCGCACCGCTCGTACGCTTGCACGGCTTCGTCGCCGAGAAACAGGCGCAGGTGCTCGACAACGCGTTGTTCGATGAAGGAATAGTCGGTCATGGGAGGCACTCCTGGAGTAGGCGCAAGCGGGATTGCCTGCGTGCCCCGGACCCACCCCATCGCAGCGCAGCGCTCAAGGCCGCCGAAGGCGCACGGCACGTGCTGAGCACGCGAAGCGCGCGCAGGGCCTTGAACGCGAGAACGGTGGGGTAGCGTGAAGGCACACAGGCCAGCCCGCCCTTTCCAGACCTCCGGCCCTCCCCCACACGATGCGCAGCGAGACGGCGCTCGAACGTTGACCCGCGGCCACGGCCAGCCGAGTTGAGATGAGGCGCTGCGCCAGACGCGCCCCGTGTCCTGGTGCAGGGTCGATGGGGAGCAGGTTTCAGAAGAGCGCCATCAAGGGCGTGTCGACGTCTGTCTGCGTCGCCGGTGGCGGTGCGACGAGCGCGCAGGGCAACGCGGACTGCAGCGACTCAGATTGACGACGCGCAGCTGCGACCGCAGCCCGCGGATGCAGATCGGCCTCCGGTTGGCCGACTGGCAGATCGAGGAACTTCAGTGTGTAGGCGTCCGCGAATGCCTCGGCGGCTGCACGTCCGTGGAGTTCTCGCACCGCTGGTGCGAGTTTTGGCGCGGACAGCACTGCACGCTCGAATGTGCTGGCGCTCCAGCTCTCGCTGGGTCCGGCCCTCCCGGAAGGCCGAACGATGGTAGAACTCGCATTCCTCGGCCAGTTTTGACTGGTTGAAGATGATCAGGTTGTACGTCCACGGCAAAACTTGCACCAGTGGTGCGAGTTTTGGATCGTGGCGGTACCCCTCGAACAGCTGACGCATCCGCCACAGGTTGAACGCCGAAAAGCCTCTGGCGCCGGCGACGGTCTGCGCAAGGTAGCGGGCCAGGCGATTCTCGACCCCCTCGCCCCACCCGGCGGATTCGATCTTGGCACTGATCTGGGCGCACAGTTCCCAGTAGAGGTCGACCAGTCCCGAATTAACCCCCTGCAGCGTGTCCAGCCGGGCGCGCTCGATCCGTCGATCGACCTCCGAGAAAGACTGTTCGACGTTCGCGCTCGGGCCGGTAGAAGGGACGCCGGCGCCTCGAGGAGGCGCTTTCCCCTGTGTCACTGGGGCCTGCGCAAGGGCACGATGCCGCGTTCGGCGGCGCATGGGAAGCATCGCCCCGCAGGATGCCGCGGGAGCACGGACATGAAGGAACGACAACTGGTCATGCGCCTGCCATTCTCCTCGATGAGCTGAGCATGACCCATGTCCGCCTGGCGCTCGCCGCCGCAGCAGTCAGCCATCTGATGGGTGAGTTTGGGCACTCGATTTCCAAGGAGCGCCGATGAACTCAATGACTTGGGAGGCCTGTTGGGGGGAATTGGGGAGTCGCCAGTGGCCCGGGTATTGCCCGACTCGTGTCCCCTCGGGTCGCTGGGTCGACGTCTGGGCGCGGGCGCACGGCGGCCAGTTGGGCCGCGAAGGCGTTCGTGCGCAGGTAGCGCTGGCGCACGAGGTGTGCGAACAAGCCATGGAGGATCACCACGGCTTGCCGACGCGCGGCGACGGACAGTGGCCCCTCGAAGGGCCGCCAATGGGGCGACCAGCGTGGGCCGCCGCGCGGGCCGCACCAGCTCGCCGGCGGGACGGCGATGAACGTCAGGTAGTCCCCGGCATCCTCAGCGTCGAGCGAGGCCAAAGCCTTGCCGCGCACCAGTATTCCCCATAGCAGCAGCCGCTCCGCCTCTCTTCGGTAGCTACGCTGGGTGGCAGTCAATGATGGGACAGCCACGCCCTCCTGGCCCGGCCCTTGCGCTGCGGCCTTGGAGTCGACCCACCGCTGGATCGCTTCGATGTCGTTGCTCAAATCCGACGAAGCCCCGAGTTCGCGGTTGCTGCCGTCACGGCCATCCAGGGATGGTGGAACGATCAGCTTCTCCAGAGGGCGCAGCGCCATGGCGGGCACCACCAGCGTCGCCTTCTGCGCCGCAGGCAGACGCGCCCAGTTGTCCAGGGCGAACGGGCTGAGCGCGAGTCCCAGTTGGGACAGGTGGTCGCGCACCCACCCGGCCACGTAGGCGGCCTTGTGCTCGCCGACACCGGGGCAGGCACGCCACCAGGTCCCGCCTTGGGCATTCATGCGCGCCACCAGATCGCCCAGGGTCACCAGGCCGCCCTGGGCGAGCCGGTGTGACAGGCGGGGCGAGAGCCAAGCGCCGATCGGATCCGACGGCCTGGGCTCGTGGATGACCAGATGCTCCAACCATCGCAGAGCGTCCAGCTGACGCTCCACCACGCGCGCGCGTCGTCGAGGCGCGCCACGCGCCTGAGCCGGCGAGGCACGTGATGCATCCGGATAGGCCGCCAGGTAGGCCTCGAGTTGCTCATCCTCCGAGAAGTCCTCCAGGCCTTGCGCGTGGGCAAACTCGGCGAGCGCAGGCAAGGGCTGAGAGGCGCGCTCGACCACGCGGGACGCGTCGAAGAGGATAAGCCGAGCGGTGCCCGGTCGGTGCTCCCGCCTGGCCGCCGCAGCGAACGCATCCTTGATCCATGCGATCGTGCGTTGGACCTGTCGGCGATCGCCGCCCTCCCCCTCTGCAGCGAGGTATCTGTCCCAACTCGCTCGCGCGTCCATGCCCTGAATGAGCGCGCGCATGAAGGCGAAATGGCCTGCATGCATCCGCTTGATGGTGGAACGGGATGACGGTGCTGCCAAGGGCGCAGGCATGGGTTATCGCGTTCTCGCGCGGGTTTGTCGGCTCAAATCGAAGGAAGGCGATCGGTGCGCCCACCTCGGCGTCCTTCCAACGATCAGGTCACTGACTCAATAATCAAGGGTCGCATTCTATGCTGCCGCAAACACCATGTTGGAGTGGTTTCCGGTAAAAGTGATGCTGCGACAACAGGTTAGGTCCCGGCCTGGTATCAAGTTCTTGCTTGAAGTTGGCGCGCTATGCCCCTGATCGATGGTGGGATCGAACGGGGACTGGGGCGTTCAGCCACCGCGAGCGCATGCACCGGGACTCCTGCTCGGATGACTTCCAGTGCCCCGGCTTGCTTGCAGGCTTTTTCTTGGTCGGCCGTGGGCAGGCAATTGGCTTGCCGCCAATTCGCCATCCAGGATGTGATGGGCGGACCCAGTGCGCCTGCGCCGTGATGCACTTGTTGGTAACACCGCCCTGCACCTCCGGCGCATGACGCCGAACGTGGTGAAGGCCGGTTCGGCGTCGGAATCGTTGGAGCAGACCACGACCTGATCGACGCCGCCGCGCAGCGCATCCCGGGAGCTGGTCGGCGCTAACTGAATATCGGTGAGTTTCTCCTCGATCATCCAGACCGCCTGCCGTCTCGCGTTGCTCGGTGGGAGACTTGCCTCCTACGGAGGCAGCGACGTGGGCTGAAGATGCGAAAAGCCCTGAATGATCTCCATCAGGCCGGGATCGCGCGTGGCAAACACGCGCAGGTACTGGGTCTGCGATTCTTCCGAGGCTCGGCCGTGCCGGGCGTAGTTCGCCTTGATGGGGGCCGTGAAGTACTTGATGGCCGTGATGGTGGCCACAGGATCCTGCACCCGGAGGATCTTGTCTCGAAACAAGGCCGCGACGTCCAGCCACTTGTACGCGGTGCCCTGCAAGCGCGAGTAGTAGAGGTTGTAGCCGTCGATGTAGATCGCTGTTTTCATCCGCGGAACGTGAGCCACAAATGAAAAGACCACCCGAAGGTGGTCTTTTCGCCCCAAGCGGGAGCCAACTGAATGACACCACGAGGGGATTGTGGGTCTATTCTATCTGAGCTCAACAACTGGCGTTGGCATGGCGAGCGAGGCGAAGCCCAAATCCCAACGAATCTCACACAAGGGCCAGGCGCCCTACTCTGCCGCCGGGGCAAGCTGCTGCAGCGCATCCTGCAGGGCACGGAGAATCTGCGCTCGCGGGGCCGAGACAAGCGCGGCGGGGAGCAGCTCCAGTGAAATGGCACCGTCCTTGGCGCGCACGGCCTTGCCGAGGTGCATGTCGCCAGTCTTGAGTGTCACGCGATCATCCTTGCGCCCACCCGGTGCACTGTCCAGCAGACGATCGACCACAGCCGAAGCCGAAACCGCCTGCCCTCGCAACTTCTCGGCACGCTTCAGGACGCCACGGCGATCCGCTTCGAGTGCCGCGTGGATCTTGTCGGCGTGCCGATGCGTGATCTCAAGCGGACTGCGGAAGCACTCGACAATGGCTTCGGGCAACTGAGCGACCATCAACGCCTTGCGCACCCAAGTGTGGCTCACGCCGAGGTAGTCGGCCAGCCGGCGCTGCGCAGGAAAGAGGCCCTCTTCCAAGGCGCGGTGGTACATCTGGCCCTGTTCGTAGGGCGACAGATCTGCCCGCTCGCGGTTCTCCCGGTCCATCGCCGCGAACAATTCCAGGTCGTTGAGATCGCCCTCCCAGATGCTTGCAAGCACGGGAATGCCGAGTTCGAGGCAGGCACGATGCCGGCGATGCCCGAACACAAGCTCGTACTGACCCGGCTCGGCGACGATTGGGCGCACCAGGATCGGCTGCACGTTGCCGCCGGCCTTCTCGATGTCGTTCTTCAGGCCAGCGAACGCCGGGGTTGAAAAAGACATGTCGTGCCGGTTCGCCCAACGGCTTGCACGAATCGTCGAGGGATCGAGCTTGCGCACCGGCATCGCACCTTCGAATCGACTCAGCCTGTCCCGCAGGGTCGTCAGTTCGCCCTCGACCTCGCGCATCTGACCCCGGAAGGCGAGCATCTGGCCGGGACCGGTTCGAGGCGTCACGCTGGGCGCGCGCGCGGGTGGAAACCTGGTTTCCAGGGCGGGAGCAACTGCCGCGGGCGGCAAAGCCGGCGCAGTAGGCACCGCGGCATTCCCGGCCGACGTGCCCGCCGGCGCGTCGACAGGCAGACGAAGGTCGGCGGTGAGATCTTCCAGACGCTTACGGGTGCTGGCCATGGGTGTAATTCCTTTGTGGAAACCTGGTTTCCAATCTTGATCGTTCAAGGGGATGGCGGCAATCGACCACCATGCGGCAGGGCGCCAAGGCACGCATACCGGAGCTCCACGCGGCGCGTGGTGATGCACCGTCACCAAGCCTTTGCTTCAAGCCAAGGGAGTGCGGAGTGACGCGGGGCCCACTACAGAAACAGTCCGCGCGATGGCCGCAGGGTTGGAAACCAGGTTTCCAACACGACTGGACACCGGATACGGTGCGCAAGACGGAAGGGCGTTCAAAGCCAGGATTCGCGTCAGTGCCGGCGACCCACCCCGGGATCGGAAAGCCAAGGTGCGACATGGAAACCTGGTTTCCAGTCAGAGTCATCATGGCACATCGCCGCTGGCCGGCTCGGCCCAGGCGCCGACCACGGATTGCTCGACCAGATCGACGAACGCGTCGTACGCGTCGGCCGCACGCTTGTAGGTCTTGGCAGATCCCTCATACTTCTGAACGTCGTAGATGGTCGCAAATTCCGCCGCCTTGTTGCTCGTGACGCTGGTCTTCGGAATCTCCACAGGCAAGGTGTATTCGCCGTACGTGGCCTGAATCCAGCTGCGAACCGCGGGCATGGCTGGATCGGCAGAGTCAACACGACTCAGAAGGACGTGGAGAAAATCGAAGTTCTTCCCGTGCGGCCCCTTGGACTGGCCATCCAGGTTGGCGCCCAGGTCGGCCAGCAGCGCCCAGAACTGCGCCGACGAAGCAAAGTCCAAGCCGGAAGGCGGGACAGGAACGACGATGCCGTTCGCCGCCCAAAGCGCATTGATCGTCACGTAGGACAGGGAGGGGGGGGTGTCGATGACGATCACGTCGTACAGATCCCGAACACTCTCCAGGCCCTCATTCAAGACGTTCCAAAATTCGGCGTCGCTTTGCTGCATCTGCCGAGCGGGGAGGGCGAACTCAGCCGAAAACAGGAAGGGTGCGGCCGCAACGAGATCGATGCCATCCCAGTAGGTGGACCGGATGGCATAACGGATGTCAGATTCAGACCCGTCGCACAAGGGCGCGATCGTCATGTCCTCGCTGACCTCGGCCTCCGGCAGAAGGCCGTGCAACGTGGTCAACGAACCCTGAGGGTCGGTGTCGATGGCCAACACCCGATGACCGCGCATGCTCAAGCCTTGCGCCAACACCATGGAGGTCGTCGTCTTGGCCACGCCACCTTTGAAGTTGCCCACAGCGATGGTGATGGCCTTTTTACCTGAAGGGCGCATCTTGTCCGCACGATAGGTACGTGCCCAAGTCTGCAACTCCGCGAGTTCAAAGATCCTCTTGCCACCAGTTGGTGTCAACCGTCCGGACGGCAGATCGTCCTTGGAGATGCGATAGGCGACGTGGGCCTTGTCCACGCCGCACAATGTCGCGAGTTGTGCGGTACTGAAAGTCGGCGGTGTCTTGCGAGCCTCGGGGGCCAGTAGCCGGCTGCGAATCTGCTCGATCATTGAGCCGGCACGGGTGGCCAAACTGGCGATCCGTGCCATGTCGATGACCGGGCGGGCAGGGGAGGGCGGTGCGCTGGAAACCTGGTTTCCAGTTGAAGGAGGAGGAGTTGAGACCATGGCGAGCAGAAATGCAGAGTCAACGGATTCCGGTGATTCTATGGAAATACGCTGAATCTATGTTCCCCGAACGATCCGACTAAAACTGGTCGACGCTAACTGTGAGAGCGGATGGGAAACCGGCATCCATGCACGCCGACGGCGCTGCGTCTGTCCTACCAAGACGTTTCCCGGCATCGAGTTCGAAGCCAGATTTAGACTCTGCGCAACGCCGACGCGGTCACTTCGAACGCGTACCAGGCCCAAATCGAGAGCCAATCCCTTATCCACTCACGGCAAATCCCAGTGGCGCTCACAAACTGCGCCGTCAAACCCCATCCGATCTCACATCAAACCCCAAAAGCACTCACATTGAAGCCCAACCGACCTCACACACCGAGGCCTAAGTGCTTGTCATCACGACGGATTCCCGAATCCCAATGTATTCAATGATCCCAAGTGTTCAATTTCAAAGTCACAAGGCTACCGAAAACTCATGTGATTTGACCGTTTCACATTTCTGCCCGAAGATGCGCGACCCCACTCCACATCAAAGCGATGGACGACAGCGCCCGTCCCAAACACAAGCGATCCACCAAGCCGAGCGAAGAGCAGACGGTGGCCAAGGCCAACGAAGCGATCGCAATCCGTCCAAAGCGCGGCCGGCTGACACTCTTGTCTCGCCGGATCTACAACGCGCTGCTGTACCACTCACAGCGCCAGGGCGTCGATGAACCGGTCTACCGACTCGCACTCAGCGAGCTCATTGGGGACGCACGCTTCAACTCGAACAACACCGAGCTCCTGAAATCCCATCTGCGGGACATGCAGGCGACTACGATCGAATGGTCCACAAGTGCCGCAGGCCAGCGCCGGTGGATCTCTTCCCAACTGCTCGGAACCGTGACGATCGAAGAACAGGGCCGGGGGCGTCCCACCATCGTGAGTTGGCGATACCCTGAAGAAATCAAGGAACGGCTGGTCAAGCCTCATCAGTACACACGGGTGCTGCTGGAGATCAGCGGGCAGATGCGTAGCTACTCAGCGGCCGTCCTCTACGAAATCGGCGCTCGCTACCTCACCTCCCCAGGGCGACTCACCATGCGCGAGGATGTCCTGTGGTGGGCGGCAGTGCTCACCGGGCGCAGTGACATCACCGAGGTCGACTACCGCTTCCTCAAGCGCGACGTGATCAGCAAGGCGCTTGCCGAAGTGGAGGCGTTGTGTGAAGACTTCAGCCTCGAGCTCATTGAGCACAAGCAGGGCCGAAAGATCGAAGAAATCCAGTTCCGTGTCATCCCACGCGTGCAGCAACGCATTGGCGAAGTCGACAACACCCAGCGCAATGTGTTCGACCTCGAACTGGTCGGCAAGCTGATCGAGCTGGGCATCAAGCAGGACGAAGCGCAGGACCTGTACGCCACCACGGATGAAGGACAGCTGCGCGCCACGATCGACCACGTGCACCAGCGACTGCGCAACGCCACGCTCGCGCCGTTGAAGTCCTCCGCCGCATACTTCAAGGATGCGCTGCGAAAAGGATATTCAGGCGTCAAGTCCAACAGCCCGACCGAACTCCCGGCGCCCGCGTCGACCGCACGGCCGAGCGCGACCCTCACGGACGCCGAGCGCATGCGGCGACTGCGAGAGCTGTGGGAGAACGACCGAATGAAGCGCGCCCGCGAGATGTTTCGGGAGATGCCGCAAGGCCAGCAGGATCAGTGGCGCGCGAAATTCGAGACTTCCGCACTCGACACATTGGCGCCGCCGATCGCGCGTGCATGGCGGCGCGATGGTCCGGCCAGTCGCATCGCGGGCACGAGCTTCTTTCGTTGGCTGGCGATCGAAACTTGGCCTGAGCAACCGACGGATAAGGTGTTGCTTGACTTTGCCCTCAACCAAGGCGTCACTGGCCTGTAACTGCATCGCCGCCCATGGGGATGCCGGGCGGCCCGCACAACTGGCGTTTCGACGGGGGCACCGGAGCACGCGACGAAGGCGTGCTCCGTTCCGTCAATCACTTCAGGAAACACTGCTTGATACGCGAGCCTATATTGAAGAGTCCTGTGGCTACTGCCTCCTTGACCATCGCCAGAGAGTTCGCCTCCATCTCGACGCGGAGAGAGATTCGCTTGCGTTTCGCGAGGTAGTCCAGCGAGAGCAGAAGCCCAATGAGCGACTAAGAAGTGCAAGCGGCAGTTGGTCAAGCGAGGCAAAGGCGACCGCCTCAGGCCCCGTGCTACGACCTCCTTCTCTGCTCACCGCCAGAGAAGAGCTTCTCCTCCGATGGCCCGGCGCGTCGCACTCATTGACGGGCAAGGCCGATCTCGATCGTGCCGCTGTTCAACCACTCGTTAATGTTGTCACTGAGCCGCCGAAGATCTGGAGCCCATGCAGAGGCCGCATAGAGCGCCATGGTGCCGGCACCTACGAAAACGGCCGGCGAAGTGAGAGCATCTCGGATTGACCTATGTTGAGCACGCGGCGAGCGAAGGGCAGGGAAGTGCCCGATGTGGAGCGCACGGAATATGAGGAACGCAACATTGCCAGGCCGAAAGTCTCATCGACGCCGCAGCGCCGGACCATGCGATGGATGAAAGGCATCGACGACCGAGAGAGTTATCGCTGCGGCGCATGCAACTCGCAGTTAATCACAAGGCACCTGAGTGACGCCAGAGCAGGGCCGGGCTGTTCCCGTGCCGGCACACGGCCGGCTCGGTCCCTTCAATTTCCACGGCGTCTGCCGTGTGTGGCGGGGATGATGTCGGGGAACTGCTGGAGTTGCCGTCCTCCCATCGCTCGAACATGTTGTTGGGATCTCCAACCTGGCGCCGCCGCCGCTCACTCAGTCGCCAAGCGCTTCCTCGAGTTGGCGCAGCGTCACCGGTTTCACCAGGTGAGCGTCGAAGCCGGCACCACGCGTTCTGTCGAGGTCACTCTTTTGGCCGTGTCCTGTCACCGCCACGATTCGCACGGAAGATCCGTCGAGATCGAGTCTTGCGAGGCGAGCGACCTCGAAGCCGTCCACCCCCGGCATGCTGAGGTCCAGCAGCAGCACATGTGGTCGAAACGACCCCATCAGACGCAGCGCCTCGCTGCCGCCAGCAGCCACAACAGCAATGTGCCCAAGTGCCTCGAGCAGGCGTGCCATCGCGTCCCGATTCGCGGAGTCATCGTCGACCACCAGGACGCGTTTGCTCTCAGACGATCTGAGCACCTGCGGAATCTGGGTGGGCTGGGACGGCGCCGCTGAGGCGACAGGGAGGCACACGACAAAGTCACTGCCTAGTCCGTGTCCGTCGCTCCTTGCCGACACGCTTCCGCCATGCAGGCTGACCACCTGCCTCACCAAGCTCAATCCGATGCCAAGGCCGTGTGTTGCACGGTCGCGCTCCAACCGACCGAACAACTCGAAGATTCGCTCCAACTGCTCCTTTGGAATTCCCAGTCCAGTGTCCCTGACGTGCACCGTCACGTTCGGCAAGTCAAGCGCGGCCGCTATCGTGATTTGTCCTCCTGCTTCGGTGAACTTGGCTGCGTTGTTGAGGAGGTTGATGAAAGCTTGGCTCAGCCGAAGTCGATCGCCCTCCAACCAAAGGGGTTCGCTCGGCAGCTCAACAGTGATCGAGTGGCTCTTCTCGCGCATCAGTGGCTGGCTGCCATCCAGTGCGATCGCTATCACTTCATCCAGTCGGAACTTCTCACGACGCATGACCATCGCGCCGATGGCGACCCGTGACACGTCAAGCAGATCATCGACGAGATGCGCCATGGCCTGACTTTGATGATCGATGGTGTCGAGGGCGCGCCGGTTAGCTTCGTACCCTTTTGCCCGCTTCATCAACTCGAGGCTGAGGCGAATAGGTGCAAGCTGGTTTCTGAGTTCGTGTGCCAAGACAGCGAGAAACTCGCTTTTTCGCCGGTCAGATTGGTGCTGGGCGTCGCGTAGCAGGCTGGCGTCATGGCGATCCAGGAGGTAGCAAGCCACGCCGAACTCGACCGGACTGAGCGCAATCCGTCGGAAGTGCCAGTCGCAGCGCGCGCCTGCAGCGTTGTCGTTGCGCCCGAGCATTGCGGGAGGTGTCCACATCGAACTGCCCTCGGCGAAGGCCCGATGGACATGTTGCAGCACGTCTCCCACGAGCGAGTCACCCCAGCTCGCGGTGATCAGGCTTGCCAGTGATTGCCCAGTGTCAATAGCTGTGACATGAAATGCATTACGCGCGCGGTCATTGGCGATGCACAACCGTAGATGGGAATTCACCACGCAGATGCCAATCGGCACATTCTCGACAATCTGTGCGACAGAGGTCGCGTCAAGCATTGGTGGCGCCGCGCTATCGGGTTGCGCGTGTGAGGCCTTCATGTCCCCGTGCATCGGATCCTTCCGCATGTCATCATGCAATTCGCCACGCACGCCTACGCCGGAACGGAAGATGGCAACCGCAGGCACTGAGTCGATGCTCCCGCGACAGGGTGCCGACCAGGCGGCTTAGGCGACAAGAAGTCTAGATGCTGGGGCGCCAATCGCAATCGCGTCCGAGTCGCATGCCATCGAAGATTGCAAACTTGTAATGTTCGCGTTCGTCTAAGGACGGAGAATGAGTTAAAGACGCCGAAGGCAGCCCAAGCCGCGCGTCATCGATCCAGCCCGGTTTCAGCCACTGCGTGGCCCACGCCGATCAGCCAACGGAAGGTACAAGCATGGATGAGCGATCCACTCCGGCAGTGCCGGGGCGTCCACCGCTGGAGCCAGGGGAACGGACCTTTCCGGTCACTGTCAGATTGAACGCGCGGCAACGTGACAAGCTGCGAATGCTGGGAGGCGCGCGTTGGCTTCGCGCGCGCCTCGACGAGGCCGCATGGCCGACGAGGACGATCTCGTCGCTGATGGATCGAGAATCGGAAGGGCTTCCCATGACCGCTCGCGATCACAACTGTCGAGCAGCAACGGTCGACGTTGGGCGCCGTCGGGGCCCAGTTGTTGACGAACCCGTGACTGCTGCATCGAATGGCCTAGACTGATCCCCTCCTCGCAGCGTCAGAACAGCGCCGTGTACCTCCCTGTACGGCGCGCTGCGATTTGACCCACCAGCCATGGTGGGTCTTTTTTTGTGCAGCCAAATGAACAGCCTCAAGGGTTGAACCGACTCTACGGCGTTGCGCCTCATGGCGAGGGTCGGGTCAAAAAGGCACCGCTTGCTCCCGACATCGAGCAGCTTTGTTCTGTTGCCGCGGCTGTAGGCGTGACCAGGCCACACGGCGACATTACAGAAATGTAATGCGCGGGACCTGTGTGCAACCTGCGACGGCGTATCAGAATGAGACTCCACGTTGAACTATGTAGAGCTTGGTTGCAGCGCGACCGGCCAGAAAAAGGATTGATCGCCGATGTCTGGACCTGACTTCCAATCGAGTGAAGGGGACGTGGATGACGGTGATCTGACGGATCTTCTGAGTGAGTTGCGGGTGTTGCTGCCGAGTGCGCAGTTGCTGTCAGCCTTTTTGATCTCGGTGCCTTTCATGCCGGGCTTCGATGCCATCGCATACACGGAGAAATGGGTCTTCCTCACGACGTTTGTGTTGGCCATCACCAGCTTGGTGGTTCTCACAGCGCCCGCGGTGCAGCATCGCCTGATACGTCCGCTGTCTGACCGGCCGCGTTTCAAAGCGTTGGCGACGCGTCAGATTCTCTTCGGCTCGATCGCCCTGGGCTCGGCACTTGTTTTCGGCACGCAACTTGTCTTGTCGAAGGTTTTCGGTCACCCCACAGGAACGATCACCGCGATCTTGATCGCGGCTCTCATTCTGACTTTGTGGTGTCTGCTGCCTCAGCGCTGGAAGCGAGCGGGCGAGGTCTGAGGCTTGCGATTGCTCCTATTTCGCGCTGAGGAAAATGTAATCCGTTCGTTAGCCGAGAGTTATCTTGGGTGCCTACGCTAGGCGTTGCCCGCTGCCGTTTGGCGCACCAGCATCGATAGGCTCCAAGTAGCTTGTGAGCGTGCGCCCCGGAGCCAAGCGCACCATGCCAAATTCACAACTACTGCATCGTCGGCCTCGGACCAGGCCGGTTCGCTTCCCGGCGTCGGCAACCTGCGCCGCGGTCAGCGCGTCGCGCGCTGCCGCATCACCCGCGCCGATGATCTCGGTGGTTGTGCCGGTCTTCAACGAAGGGCCAGGCCTGCAGGACTTTCATCTTCGACTGGGCGAGGTGCTACGCGCGATGGACCGAACCTTCGAGGTGGTCTACGTGAACGACGGCAGCAGCGACTCGACGGCCTCGGTCCTGCGTTCCATCAGCACCATCGACGAGCACGTCGCCATCGCCACTTTCAGCAGGAACTTCGGCAAGGAAGCGGCAATGACGGCCGGCCTGCATCTTGCGCGCGGCGACGCCGTGGTGCTGATCGATGCCGACATGCAAGATCCGCCGACATTGATACCCACGATGGTGCAGGCCTGGGAGAGCGGGGCCGATGTGGTCGTCATGCGCCGGCGATCGCGCGCCGGCGAGACGTGGTTCAAGACAGTGACCGCCTACGCGTTCTATCGGGTCTTCAACTGGGTCTCGGACACCCCGATGCCTGCAGATGTTGGGGACTTCCGCTTGCTCGGCAGGCGCGTGGTCGACGCCATCAATCGGCTGCCTGAGCGCAACCGCTTCATGAAAGGCATTTTCGCCTGGGTCGGATTCGACACGGTGATCTTGGATTACGACCGCGATGCACGTCAACTGGGGTCGACTAAATGGGGCTTTCGCAAGCTGTGGCGCTTCGCAGTGGAAGGCATCGTCGGGTTTTCGGCAGTTCCGTTGAAATTGGCGACCTACGTCGGTCTCGCATGCGCGCTCGCTTCGTTTTTCTACGCTATCTACTTTTTGATCAAAACCGTCTTGTACGGTGACCCCATTCACGGCTTTCCCACGCTCATCGTGAGCGTCCTGATCTTGGGCGGGCTGCAACTGACCGCCATTGGCATCTTGGGTGAATACGTTAGCCGGCTGTTCGTCGAGTCCAAGGCGCGCCCGCTGTATCTGCTCAAGGAATTTCATCCTGCAGCAAAAAACCGCGCGACATGATGGATGCGAGTCGAGGTCCATCGTTGTTCGGCTCAAGGCCGTCTGTGACGCTGCCGTATGCCCTGCGCTGCCTAAGGATCGTCGCGCCGAAGCTTGTCTTGCTCACGGCCGCGATCGTGGCACTTCGATTCGCGATGCTTGGCAGCTATCCACTGTCCGACAACACCGAGTCGCGCTACGCTGAAATCGCCAGGCACATGGTTGCATCCGCCAACTGGGTGACGCTCATGTTGCCTGGTGACGTGGTCTTCTGGGGCAAGCCGCCACTGTCGTCATGGGCGTCGGCTGCTGGCTTGCAGATCCTTGGCATCAATGAATGGGGCGCTCGATTGCCCGTTGCGATGATGGGTTTGGGCGTAACGGCATTGACGTGGGGGTGGGCGAAAGCCCACGGCTTGCGCGTCGGATTGCTCGCCCTCAGCCTTCTTTGGGGAAGTGTCGTTTTCTTTGCAAGTGCCGGCGCCGTGATGACTGACATGGCCCTGATGTTGTCGGTCACCTTGGGCTTGAGCGGGTTCAGGTCGGCATTGGCGGGTGCGGACGCGCGCTCGCGACGGCTTGGTGCGATCTGCCTGGCGGCGGGCCTGGCGGCCGGGCTGTTGGCCAAAGGTCCGGTGGCGATCATATTGATCCTTGGCCCGATCGTCATCTATGCCGCAACCGGCCGCCAGGCGCTTCGCTACACGTGGGCGGTGCCGTGGTTCAAGGTGCTCCTGGCAACCATGGTCATCGCGCTTCCATGGTATGCGCTCGCGGAGATGCGAACCCCCGGCTTTCTGGAGTACTTCTTCGTCGGGGAACACTGGAAGCGGTTCACTCAGCCTGGCTGGACGGGAGATCTTTATGGCACGGCTCACGAGCAGCCGCGCGGATTGATTTGGCTTTTTCTCGCCTGCGGACTGATGCCGTGGACCTTGCTGGTGCCCTTTCTGTTGATCGGACGAAGCCAAGCGCTGCGGTCGACGAACCCGCGTCCTCCACGCTTGAGCTTGCCTATTGATGACGCTCCATTGCTCATTGCGTGGCTGTTGGTGCCAGTGTTGTTCTTCACTTTATCGAGGAACATTCTTTGGACCTACATCCTGCCGGTGGTACCTGCTGCGGCGATTCTCTGCGCGCGTTGGCTTGCCAGGGATCCTCGTCAAAGGCGAGTGCATGCCACTGTGTGCGCGGGCTTGATCGTCGTGATGGCCGTGGCGTCCTCACTGCTGCTATGGCAAGCCGACAGTGGCGGCGTGCGATCCGCTAAGGGCATCTTGGCCGCAGCGAAAACACAAGGGCATGCGATCAGAGAGGTGGTCTTCCTGGGTCCAGTCCCGTCCTCGGCGAGCTTCTATTCGCGCGGCAACCTGACGGGCGGCGTCACCATCGAACAGTTGATAGCCGGTCTTGATGTGCCCTCAGGCACGAGCGCTGAGCACGCCCATCAGTTGATCGCCGCTTCGAGCAGGGACTGGGATGCTCTGCCTGACGCCTTCCGGCGCGGCTACCCCATCTTGGCGCACGTGGGGGGATATGTGTTGCTTGAGAGCCCCCGAGGAGTGACGCCGGCTGGGCGTCAGATAGGGGTGAGCGCTGGCACCGCTACTGGGGAAGCGCGAGTGCCGCTCGATAGCCGGGATGTCTGTGTCGACTCCTGCCGTCGCCCAAACGAGCCAGCGGTCTGATGGTCTTCATGAAATTCAGGTACGGCAATCCGTGCCATCAACACTCGCGCACCGATCGGTGCAGGTGCGCCGCGGAGGATGCCCTTGTGCCGCCTGAGATCCAGTATCTAGCCTCAGCATGGGGGGCCTGCCATGGAGCGTCCTGACAGCGCTCTGTTCCTGCTAATGACTGCGGGCGCGACTCCTAGTGCGTGGGTCGTGTTTGTCTCCGCATCGATTGCGGAATACGGCTCATGGCTCGCCGGCGCTGTCATGGCGTGGGCTGCTGTGCGCGAACCGATCGAACGGCGGTACCTGTTTGCTGTGCTTGCCATGGCTGGCATCACTTCGATGCTGGCCCATGCCTTGGCCGATGCCTTCGGACTCCAGCGACCGTTCGCGGTGGGCCTGGCGCCAGCGCACATCTCCAAAGGGGCAAGCGGAGCTCTTCCAAGCGCGCATGCAGCAGTCATGGGCTTCGTTGCGGGCGCTTTGTTCATACGAACGCGTCTGCGTCGGTATGCCGCTGCCGCCCTGATGGTGGCATTGTTGACAGGTTGGGCAAGGGTGCATGTGGCGGTTCACTTCCCCTTGGACATCTTGGCTGGCTTCGCCCTCTCTGCGCTGTCACTGGGGATGTTTGTCGCCGCGACGTGGCTGTTTGATCGCCTAGTTGCGCCCGCTTTCGTGCGGATCCAGCAGGCGCCACTGGTGCGGTCGACAGGTTCTTGTGGCACGGAGCCACCCGGTGTGCGGCCCCGCGTCGATCCGGACCGATCAGGTCAACGGGCGCGGAAGACCTGCTTCAGGCCGGAGTTGTTGTCTCCTACGCCGCCGGTTCTTCCCGGCGCTTCGGATAGGCATGGCGTGATGAAGTCAGTGTCTTGATGTGCCCGCCAAGCTGTTGATGGTGAGCGACAAAAATGAAGTTCGGTGCAAGACGCCAGATCCGGTGCGGTCTTGACTGCCTGTCGGGGTGTGCCTTGAAGCTTTGAATTCAGCTACCGGTTTGTATCAGGAGGATCCATGTGGGTGACCAGAAGAAGTCAAGTTGCAGTCGCGGCGATGCTGGACCTTGCTATGCAACCTTCGACCAAGCGGATTGCCTTGCCTGAGATGTCTGAGCGGCACGGTGTCTCGATGACCTTCTGCGAAGAGATCTTCGCGCGGTTGCGCAGCGAGGGATTGGTGTCCGCCATGCGCGGGCGTGGAGGTGGCTACGTGTTGGCTCGACCCGCCACGATGATCTCGATCGCCGACATCGTTGTTGCCGTGGGGGTTTGTCGATCCTCAGATTCAGAAGATGTATGGCCCAGGCGAAGCCATGGAACGCTTGAAGTGGATGTGTGGGACTCGTTGGGGAAATACGGCCTCTCGTTGCTGAAGGCCGTGACGTTGCACACGTTGGCGGTCAAGTACCTCGCCGGGACTGCGCCAGTGGTTGTTGAACGTCGAATCAAGCCATTGGATTCGCGGGCGAGATCCCCCTTGCCAAGTGCGCCGAGCTCGGTGTTTGAATTGGCCAACTTTTGCTGAGGGGCCGTCTGGAGGGTGCACGGCGTAGGCGCTGTAGCGCGATGGCGCTTGCGAGAACCAATACCTCAGACAGGCGCCACGTTGGATTACGAATCTGTAATCTGATAACGAAAGGATGGCTTCGTGGCTCGGCTACGACAGGCGATGCTTAGCGGATCACAACATGCAGTAGGTATCCAGCATTGATGCCTATGATGCGCCCGCAGCATGCCGGATCGGGCCTGTCTGCAGCACGTATCTTCTGACCAGCCAGCCCCGAACCCGTCACGTCCCGTGACGGGGACCGTTGCGCAAGCCATGTCAGGTCTTTGACCAATGCCCTCTGGAGGAGGGATTTCATGGCTTACATCAAGACCCGCAAGCACGCCGTCGCGCGCGCTGTTCCCCCCCTGACCGCTGCCGCCACGCTGATGGCGCTCTCGCTGCCCGGCATCGCGCAGACGAGCTCCGGTACTCTGCCTTCGGTGCAGATCCGCGACTCTGCCGCGGCTGCCGACTACAAGGCCGACACGTCCGCCAACCCCAAGTTCACAGCGCCGCTGGTCGACACGCCGCAGACCGTGCAGGTCATCCGCGACCAAGTGCTGCGCGAACAGGGCGCCACCACGCTGAGCGAGGCAATTCGCAATACGCCGGGTGCTGGCACTTTTTATGTTGGAGAGAACGGCAACTCCAACTCGGGCGATACCATCTTCATGCGTGGTTTTGACACCTCCAGCAGCATCTTCGTGGACGGCATTCGCGACACGGGTAGCATCACTCGAGAAACCTTCAATCTCGAGCAGGTCGAGGTCGTGAAGGGCCCATCCGGCAGCGACACGGGCCGCACTTCGCCCACGGGCTACATCAACCTCATCACGAAGAAGCCCACGCTCACGGACAGCTTTTTGGGTTCGGTAGGTCTGGGGACCGACAAATTCAGGCGTGCGACCGTGGACTGGAACAAGTCGCTGAGCGGTCCGAACGGGATTGGAGCGGCCTTCCGGCTCAGTGCCGTTTCGCACGACGCCGACGTCTCTGGCCGCGACGTGGTGAAGAACAAGCGCTGGGGCATCGCGCCGTCGTTCGCGTTCGGCCTGAACAGCCCCACGCGCTTCTACTTCGATTTAGTTCACGTCCAGCAGAACAACATCCCTGACGGTGGCGTGCCGACCGTCGGGCTGCCGGGCTACAGCAACCCCGACCCGACAACGATCAACTCGGGCATCCTGCGCCGCGGTTACCTGGATTTTGCGCCGCGCGTGAACTCCAGCAACTTCTACGGAACGACGTCCGACTTCGAGACCGTGACGCAGAGCATGTTCACGGCGCGGGTCGAGCACGACATCACGCCTGACATCACGCTGCGCAACACGTTCCGCTACGGCAAGATCGAGCAGGACTATCTCCTGACGGCGTTCATGGGGGGCGGACTGACATCGACACGCGTCGGGACGAGCAACGTCTACCGCGGCTCGGTGCCAGCGGCGACGGCTGGATTCATCAACACATTGGTCCCCGGCACCTCCACTGTGGCCAACCCGCTGGCTTGGACACAGTCGCGAAATCTGCCGACCAACAAGACGCAGGAGAACACGATCCTGACGAACCAGACGAACGTCAGCGCAAAGTTCAACACCGGCAGTGTGGGACACACCCTCAATGCCGGGGTCGAACTCATTCGTGAACAGCAAAGCAGCATTGGCTATTTTGGTCAAGGTGCCACGGTGTTCGGCGTGCCGGGCATTGCCAACGCCGGCCTGTGGCCCGCTGCGAATCTGTATGCGCCGAATCCAAACGTCGCGGGCTATGTCCGGCTACCGAATGGCACCAGCACCGAAGGCACCACGACGACAGTTGGCGCCTATGCATTCGACACAGTCAAACTCAACGACAGGTGGTCGATCACGGGTGGCTTGCGGTTTGATCATTATTCGACGGACTACTACTCTTCGGCCTTGGGCGCGACCGGCTTGCTCACCCCGAGCAGGTTCAGCAAGTCCGGCAGCCTGTGGACTGGCAAGCTTGGCGTGGTCTATAAGCCCACTGACTACAGCAGCGTCTATTTGGCCTACGGCACGGCTGCACAACCGCCTGGCGGGAGCAACTTCACGTTGGCTGCTGGTGGCACCGGCAACAATGCCAACCGCACCGACTTCGATCCGCAGAAGACCAAGACCTGGGAGTTGGGTACGAAGTGGGACGTGCTGGACAGGAAGCTTGCGCTGACCGCGGCCCTGTTCCGTACAGATGTGAGCAACGAAGTGGTCCAGGATGCGGTCAGTGGCAGTTTCTTCCAGACTGGCAAGAAGCGCGTGCAGGGCGTTGAGTTCGGTGCGACCGGCGCAATCACTGAGAACTGGGGCATTAGTGCTGGATTCACCACATTGGACACACAGGTCTTGAGTGGCCCTTCGGTGCTTGCGGATGGAGGTTCGGTGCTTGCGTACACGCCGAAGAACTCTTTCACCGCCTGGAGCACCTATCGACTGCCGATCGGTCTCACAGTCGGCCTGGGCGCTCGCTACAACGGAAAGATGTATCGCGGCACGGATGGCGCGGTTGGAACGCCCCAGTTCGTCGAATCCTATTGGGTCTTTGACGCGATGGCCGCGTATCGCGTCAGCCGCAACGTTGACCTGCAATTCAATGTGTACAACCTGGCGAACAAGGACTATGTGGCAGCCATCAACAAGAGCGGATATCGCTACACACCGGGCGCACCGCGCACTTACCGGTTGACTGCCAATATCTCGTTCTAAAGGTCGGCGGCGATTCGCTTGCATTGTTCGGAAGCTGGGCGCGCGTGATCGCGCGCCCAGCTCGAAGCAGTGCAGAGGGCACGCCTGAAAAACGGGGTGACTGCGCGTCCCGAGGGCCCACCATTTCGATTGCCATGACCATTCCAGTGCGACCTCCGCATTCGTCAATGCGGGCGAGGACGCGTCATAGCGCAGTTCGTGAGGCCGTCCTCGCAGTCGTGCGCGCGGCGCCAGAGGAGTCATTCTCCGCCATCGAGATCTATAGATGGCTGATCGGTCGCGAGCGGAGCTCCCTGCGCACTGTCTATCGTGTACTTGGACAACTTGAGAGTTTGGGAAAGCTCGCGCGAGCGTCGGCAGGCACAGCTCGGCAGGGCCGACAAGAGCGGTGGCAGCTCGCTGTGAACGAGGCGCATCAAGCAGCGGGCGTCAACGCCACACGGAGCACGTCTTCCCCCGCGCGCGGCCAGGTAGCGCGCACAACCGCAGGGCGACAAAGCGAGTTCAGGGCCAGAGACTTGCCGCGGACGGGTTCGGGTGGGCTCGGCGCGCGGATCGACAACGAACCCGCACTTGTGTTCTCGACGACTGGTGCCGGACATCGGGAGGTGCTTCTTGGGTTCGCCGATGTTCGGTTGGGCGTTTGAGACGCGCAGTGGCGCCGTACCGCTCGTGGAGGTCTTCGCGCGGCGCTGGGCGCGGCCTTCAAATGTAGAAGAAGTAGCTATTCCGACTAGCGGTGCCTTCCTCGGTGAATGGACGCCGCACATGTGCGATCTGCCGCCTGTTTGCAATCGGCTTGTCTTCCTGCCCTGTGAAACAACGCACGTTCGGTTCAAGCGCAAGACTTCCCCTCTCGCCGCGAAGATTACAAACATGTAATCTTCGCGTTAGCAGCGAGATGGATTGCACCCCTACTATTCAAACGTCAACTTCCGGTGTAACGCGTGCGTCCCGCAGTCTGTTCCGTGAAGGCTCGACCAACGCAATTCCAACTCTAAGACTTTTGGCAAACATGTCCAGCGGCCAATCACATTCGCACGCACCGGCAGCAACCGACCCTGACAGAGCAAAGTCTCTTTGGATCGCGCTGGCCCTGACGGGCACTTTCCTCATTGCGGAGGTGATCGGCGGCATCGTCACCGGCAGCCTGGCGCTTATTTCTGACGCAGCGCACATGTTCACTGATGCGGCGGCGCTGGCGATCGCCTTGGCGGCAATTCGCATTGGTAAGCGTGCCGCGGATGCAAAGAGAACCTTTGGTTACCAGCGGTTCGAGATCCTTGCTGCCGCATTCAATGCGCTGCTGCTGTTCGGCGTTGCCATATACATCCTTTACGAGGCGTATCAACGTCTGAAGTCGCCGCCGGCGATCGAGTCGACGGGCATGTTGGTGATCGCGACGCTTGGGCTGATTGTCAACATCATCAGCATGCGCTTGCTCACCAGCGGGAAAGACGAGAGCCTCAACATCAAGGGCGCCTACTTGGAGGTTTGGAGTGACCTCCTCGGCTCGGTTGGCGTGATCGCAGGAGCGCTCATCATCCGCTTCACGGGCTGGGTGTGGGTGGACTCGGCCATTGCGGTGCTGATTGGCCTTTGGGTCCTTCCACGAACCTGGATTCTTCTGCGCGACAGCGTCAACATCCTCCTCGAAGGTGTTCCGGATGGCATGGACCTGGGCGCCGTGCGCAGCGCCTTGGCAGCGATACCTGCCGTGGACTCGGTTCATGAACTGCACCTCTGGGCGATGACCAGCGGCAAGGCCAGCCTGAGCGTGCATCTGGTGAGTTCCAAGGGCAACTCGCGCGACGTGACTCGTATTGCAGCCCAGATGCTCGAGGAGAAATTCAAGTTGATGCACACGACGATCCAGGTCGAGCGCGTGCCTTGCAAGCTTGCGCAGGGCGCGCATCGGTTCTGAGGTTCTCGAGTCCGCGGCTTGCCCTGAAGCTGTTCTGCGAAGTTGGTGGACCGTTCGCCGAGTTCGTTCTCTTTCCTGGTCGGTCGACGCCGGACGGGATCATGTTTGGAGATTGCAATGTTGAGGATATTCGCGCCGGTTGCGCTCGCAGCCATGGCGTTGGCCAGTGGCAGCGCCGCGTTTGCCCAGATGGCGGCGCCGACGCCACCAGCTCCCCAGGGGGCCGTTGGAGCAAATCAATCTGGGACGCCGCTGACGCTGACAGCTGCGATCGTGCAGGCACAGGATGCCAACCCGTTGTTGGCTGCTGCGCGAGATGAGGTCTCTGCGGCGGAGGGGGCGCGAATTCAAGCGGGGGCGCTTCCGAACCCCACGCTCGACGCGCAGGTCGAAGACACGCGGCGCGAGACGCGGCAGACAACGATCACCTTGGCGCAGCCGATCGAACTCGGCGGCAAGCGTGCTGCGCGGGTGGAGGCGGCAGATCGCGCGGTCGACATTGCCAAGACGCAGCTTGACGCCAGGCGCATTGACGTGCAGGCCGGCGTGACCGCGGCTTTCTTCGCGGCATTGGTCGCTCAGGAGCGCGTCACGCTCGCGCAGGCATCGTTGGATCTCGCACGGCGCGGTACTGACGCTGCAAACAAGCGGGTGACTGCGGGCAAAGTCTCGCCGGTCGAGGAGACCAGAGCGAAGGTGGCGGAGGCAGGCGTTCGCATTGAGTTGCTCCAAGCCCAGGGCGAACTGCGAACCAGCTTTGAACAACTACGTGCTGCGATTGGGCCCGGTCCGGCCATTACGGCACTGGATGGCAACGCGTTGCAGACACCGCCGCTGCCCACTGCTACGGACGTCGCGCTTCGCGCAGACGTGGCGCCTGCAGTGCAAGAGGCCCGCCTGGAAGTCAAGCGCTTCGGGGCTTTGGCCGATCTCGAGCGTGCCAAACGCATCCCCGACGTAACAGTGACGCTGGGTGCGACGCGTCAGACAGAGCTGGCACGAAACCAAGCCGTGATTGGCGTGTCCATTCCGTTGCCGATCTTCAATACGAATCGGGGCGCCATCGTCGAAGCCGTCCGCCGTCAGGACAAGGCGGAGGATCTCGCTCGCGCCACCGAATTGCGGGTGCGTACGGATGCACTTGCGGCGCGCCAACGCTACGAGACCTCGCTTGCAGAGGTCGCGACGTTGCGCCAAGACGTGTTGCCTGGCGCTCAAAGCGCTTTTGATGCCGCGACCAAGGGCTTCGAGCTGGGCAAGTTCAGTTACCTTGAAGCATTGGATGCGCAGCGAACCCTTCTGCAGTCGCGCGCGCAATACCTGCGTGCCCTGGCAGATGCTCACCGGTCGGTTACCGATGTGCAGCGCCTGCTGGGCCCCGATAGTGCTTCGGCACCTCCGTCCTCCACCTCGTCCCAGGAACGTCCATGAGCTCCACAAATCAGCCAAAGCCCCGTCGGGGACAGATGCTCGTCATTGCCTTGCTTGTCGCCATCGGCGTCGTTGGCGGCGTAGTCATCATGACAAAGTCTGACGGCAAGAAGTCGGGATCGGCCACCAGTCAAGCCGAGTCAGGCAAGAAGGGCGAGGATGGCCACGGGCACGGCACGGAAGGCGATACCGGCCACGCTGAAGAGCCCGTAGCCAAGGGCCCTAATGGCGGCGACATCTTCAAGGATGGTGACTTCTCGGTCGAACTGCTGTTGTCTGAAGAGGGCGGCGAGCCACGCTTCAAGGCGTGGACCTATGAAAAGGACAAGCCCGCTGTACCCGCAGGCGCGAAGATGACCGTCTCTTTGTCACGTCCCAACGGCGACAAGAAAACGTTGAACTTCACGCAGTCGAATGGAGTTTGGAGCAGCGCCGATGCGGTGGCTGAGCCGCACATCTTCGAGGCGACGGTCGAGGTGCAAACCTCCAACAACGCGTATCTCTTTGCGTTCAACAAGGATGAGGGCAAGGTGACCATGACGGACGCGCAGGTCAAGTCTGCGGGCATCACGTTGGAGGCGAGTTCTGCTGCCAGCATTCGCAGTGGCCTGCAGTTTCCTGGTGAAATCCGGTTCAATGAGGACCGTACGGCCCATATCGTGCCGCGAGTGCAGGGTGTCGTCGACAGCGTGAGTGCGAACCTTGGACAACTCGTGAAGCAGGGGCAAGTCCTGGCAGTCATCTCCAGTACGGCCGTGTCGGCGGGGCGTGCGGAGCTCCAGTCCGCGGTGGAGCGCCGGCAGCTTGCGAGGACCACCTATGAGCGAGAGAAGAAGCTCTTTGAGGAGCGCATCTCGCCTGAGCAGGACGTTCTGGCTGCGCAGCAGGCGCTGCGCGAGGCCGAGATCGCCGCAGCGAACGCAAACCAGAAGTTGCTTGCTTTGGGCGCAACGCCTAACAGCGGGTCCTTGGGTCGGTTCGAATTGCGGGCCCCGTTTGATGGCATCGTCGTGGAGAAGCACATTGCGCTCGGCGAGTCTGTGCGCGAGGATGCCCAAGTCTTTACGATTTCGGATCTTTCATCTGTTTGGGCTGAGATGAGCGTCCCTGCCCGCGATCTGCCCAGGGTGCGTGTGGGCGAAAAGGTGCTGGTGCGCTCAGGTGCCTTCGATGCCACCGCCAACGGGACCGTCGCCTACGTGGGATCGCTGATCGGCGAGCAGACGCGCACAGCGCGTGCGCGCGTGACTTTGCCGAACCCCCAGGGCGCTTGGCGGCCGGGACTCTTCGTCAACGTCGAAGTCGTCGCCGAAGAGGCGACGGTGCCTGTGTCGGTTGCATCTTCGGCGATTCAGACACTCGAGGACAAGCCCGTTGTCTTCCTCAAAGTGCCTGGCGGATTCGTTCCGCAGCCTGTGCAGTTGGGGAGAACCGACGGCAAGCGCGTTGAGATCATCGAGGGCCTGAAGGCTGGGAGCAGCTATGCAGCTGCGGGAAGCTTCGTCGTCAAGTCCGAACAGGGCAAGGGCTCTGCAACCCACGGCCACTGAATCGGACTGCGCGAACATGTTTGAACGAATCATTCGCTTTGCCATCGAGCAGCGATGGATGGTCCTGCTCGCCGTCCTGGGGATGGCGGGCCTGGGCATCTACAACTACCAGAAGCTGCCGATCGACGCCGTGCCGGACATCACCAATGTCCAGGTGCAGATCAACACGTCAGCGCCGGGCTACTCGCCGCTGGAAACCGAGCAGCGTGTCACCTTCCCTATCGAAACGGTGATGGCTGGCCTTCCGGGTCTACAGGAGACCCGTTCGCTTTCCCGTTATGGATTGTCCCAGGTCACCGTGATCTTCCGCGACGGCACCGATGTCTACTTCGCGCGGCAGCTCGTCAATGAGCGACTGCAGACCACGAAAGGTCAGTTGCCGGAGGGGGTGAACCCGGTGGCAGGACCCATCTCGACAGGCTTGGGCGAAATCTACTTGTGGACGGTGGAAGCCAAGGACGGCGCGAAGAAGCCTGACGGCATGCCTTACACGGCGACCGATCTGCGTGAGGTCCAGGACTGGATCATCAAGCCGCAGTTGCGCAATGTTCCGGGCGTCACTGAGATCAACACGATCGGCGGATACGCGAAACAGTACCAGATCGCGCCTTCGCCCGAGAAGCTGGCCGCCTATGGCTTGTCGCTTGCCGACGTGGTGCGAGCCCTTGAACGCAACAACGCAAACGTGGGTGCGGGCTACATCGAGCGTCGAGGCGAGCAGTACCTGATCCGTGCACCAGGTCAAGTGAAGTCGATCGACGACATCAACAACGTGATTCTCAGCAGCGCGGGCAGCACGCCGGTGCGAGTGCGGGATGTGGCCGTGGTCGAGCTGGGCAAGGAGTTGCGAACTGGCGCTGCCACTGACAACGGTCGTGAAGTTGTCCTGGGAACAGTGTTCATGCTCATCGGCGAGAACAGTCGCACGGTGTCGCAGGCAGTGGCCAAGAAGATGGAGGAGATCAACAAGAACCTCCCGCCGGGCATCGAAGCAGTGACCGTGTATGACCGGACTGTCTTGGTCGACAAGGCCATTGCAACGGTGAAGAAGAACCTCTTGGAAGGGGCAGTGCTGGTGATCGTGGTGCTGTTCGCATTTCTGGGCAACATCCGGGCGGCCATCATCACGGCGATGGTGATTCCGTTGTCGATGCTCTTCACCTTCAGTGGGATGGTCAGCCAGAAGGTGAGTGCCAACCTGATGAGTTTGGGCGCACTGGACTTCGGCATCATCATCGACGGGGCGGTCGTGATTGTGGAAAACTGCGTGCGCCGCTTGGCGCATGCCCAAGAGCACCATGGCCGCAAATTGACGCGAAGCGAGCGTTTCCACGAAGTGTTTGCGGCCTCGAAAGAAGCCAGGCGCGCGTTGCTGTTCGGTCAGCTGATCATCATGATCGTTTACCTGCCGATCTTTGCGCTGACGGGCGTCGAAGGCAAGATGTTCCACCCCATGGCGCTGACCGTGGTCATTGCGCTGCTGGGGGCCATGATTCTTTCGGTCACTTTCATCCCGGCAGCAGTGGCGCTTTTCATTGGTGAAAAGGTCACGGAGAAGGAGAATCGGCTGATGCAGTGGGCCAAGCGAGGCTATGAGCCACTGCTTGCCCGCGCGTTGAATGCCAAGGCAGTCGTTCTCACTGCGGCTGGCGTTGCGGTGCTGCTGTGCGGACTGCTGTCGACACGGCTGGGCAGTGAGTTCATCCCGAGCCTGAACGAAGGCGATTTTGCGATTCAGGCCTTGAGAATCCCCGGCACGAGCCTGACTCAGTCGCTGGAAATGCAGCAGCGCCTCGAATCTCGATTAAAGGAGAAGTTTCCTGAAATCGAACGGGTGTTCGCGCGCACCGGAACTGCGGAGATCGCTTCGGACGCGATGCCGCCCAACATTTCTGACGGCTACGTGATGCTCAAGCCCGAGAAGGAATGGCCGGAACCCAAGCGCACTCGGCAAGAGGTTCTGGAAGCTGTCCAGGAAGAGGCGTCAAAGATTCCGGGTAACACCTATGAGTTCTCGCAGCCGATCCAGTTGCGCTTCAATGAACTGGTCTCGGGTGTGCGAAGTGACGTCGCAGTGAAGATTTTTGGCGACGACATGGATGTGTTGAACAAGACGGCGGCTGAGGTCGAGAAAGTTCTTAACGGCATCCCTGGGGCGGCAGAAGTCAAGGTGGAGCAAACCACCGGGCTTCCGATGCTGACCGTCGCCATTGACCGCGACAAGGTGAACCGTTATGGCCTGAACATCGGAGACGTCCAGGATACGCTGGCGACTGCAATCGGTGGTCGCGATGCCGGTACGATGTTCGAAGGCGACAGGCGCTTCGACATCGTCGTGCGACTCCCGGAAAACGTGCGTGGCAATGTCGACGCCATTCGGCGCCTGCCCATCGCTCTGCCTGCATCTTCGGCAGGGTCTGGACCGGGGAGCTTGATTGGTGGCGTGTCGCCAACGAGTGCAAGCGCAGGGAGCAGCACCGGAGGCACGGCACGGGTCAGCTTCATTCCGCTATCGGAAGTGGCGACGTTTGATCTCGCGCCTGGGCCCAACCAGATCAGCCGCGAGAACGGCAAGCGTCGCATCGTGATCAGTGCAAACGTGCGGGGTCGAGATCTGGGCGGGTTTGTCGCGGAGGCCGAGTCTGCGCTCGCCAAGGTGCAAATTCCGAGCGGCTACTGGACCACGTGGGGCGGGCAGTTCGAGAATTTGCAGTCCGCAACCCAACGGCTGCAAGTGGTGATTCCCGTCGCTCTGCTGTTGGTGTTCACTTTGCTCTTCGCGATGTTTGGGAACATCAAGGATGGGTTGATCGTCTTCACAGGGATTCCGTTTGCGCTGACGGGTGGCATCCTGGCGCTTTGGTTGCGTGGCATCCCGTTGTCTATTACGGCAGCTGTTGGCTTCATCGCGCTGTGCGGCGTGGCGGTGCTCAATGGTCTGGTCATGATTTCGTTTATCCGCAACTTGCGTGAGGAGGGTGCGTCGCTTGACGAGGCCATTCATGACGGCGCGATCACTCGACTGCGGCCCGTGCTGATGACGGCACTCGTGGCATCTTTGGGCTTTGTGCCTATGGCGCTTGCGACGGGGACTGGCGCTGAAGTCCAGCGACCGCTGGCGACAGTGGTGATTGGCGGCATCTTGTCTTCGACAGCGCTGACGTTGCTGGTGCTTCCAGTGCTGTATCGGATCGCGCACCGACGCGATGAAGAAGAAGAGGGCACTGAGCCGCGCGAGGGCGCGCATGAGGGCACCTTGGGTCCCGTCGAAGGCAAACCTGCTTAGTGGCGCAAGCCGTGATCCCCTCGCACGGCAATCTGTCGAGGGGACGATTTAGGTAGCATTCATGAAGATCACGCAGTTTCTCGCGGTTTCCGCGCTGGCCTTTGGTGGCGTTGCATTCGCCGCCGATGGTCATGGTGATGAAAACAAGGCTCGCCACGGCGGTGTGGTGAGTGTCGTCAAGGACGTCAGTTATGAACTGGTTGTCTCGAAGCAGGCCGTAACTATCCACGTGAGTGACCATGGAAAGACCCCGGACCTCAACGGGGCGACAGCGAAAGTGACCCTGCTTTCCGGAACGAAGAAGCAAGAACTGGATCTCAAGTCGGACGGTTCCGCGCTTGAAGCGCGCGGTGAGTACGTCGTGGACCCCGGCACGAAGGCCGTGGCGCAGATCACGATGAAGAACAAGCCGGTGCAGTCAGTGAGATTTACGCTGAAGTGATTGTGCGAAGGCGCTGAAAGTGAATGGAAGGGCAGGTCCCTTCCATTGGTGCAGATTCCAACTAAGGAGCGCAGCATGGGTATCTTTGAGAGATTTCTTGGCGGTGGCCATCACCGAGGCGGTGGCGGGCATCACGGCCGCAAGGGTTACCAGGATTCCGGGCACGGGTATGGATATGGTGGGCCGCCTCCGCGGGATTCCGGCATTGCGTGCCCCAACTGCCGCGCAATCAATGGCCCTCAGGCCCGCTTCTGTCAGGCTTGCGGTGCGTCGACTGTGCCTGCTGCCTGCACCCAATGCGGGACCGCGATGCAACCCGGTGCGAAATTTTGCGGCCAGTGCGGCAAGGCGGCGGGTCAGTGACCGTGTGCTGATTGGGACGGTTCGATGCGTTGACGCGGCGGCTTAGTGCGAGGACAAGCCGCTTTGTGTGACCGCTGCCGAAGCTAAGGCCGCACCCTCTCTGTGCGGTAGTTCAAGGTTGCGCGCACGAGCAGGTGTGCGTCGTCAAGACAATCTGTAGAGGCCGTGACTTAGCAACTGATTCGCGGTGGGCCTCAGATGAGATCGGCGCAGCAACCAAAGAAGTACGCGTCCTTCGAGTCGTTCACGAAAGGAATGACGATCCGCTTGCCCTCGTTGCGCCAGACATCGCGGATGCGATAGCCTGATCGGGCTAGTTCCTCGAGCAGACTGTCCTGGCGTTGGATGCGGTACGGACGCACGGCGCACCCAATGGTGCTCAAGGTGTATATCGTTGTCCGCGGATGCACTGCTGTGACGTTGATGAGCACCCGCCGTGGCTTTGTCGGCATCTGCGCAAGGATTTCCTCCAGCGTGTTCGGCAGATATTGAAGCGCGCCCGACACCAGCAATACGTTGGCTGCGCCTGCCTGAGACGTATCAACACAAAACGATAAGTGCGCAGGCGCCATGCGCTGTCGCGCGACCTTTTCCCCAACTGCGACGATCTCTGGCGCATCACAAACAGTCCAAGAGAGCGAGGCGGGATACGTCAGATGTTGGCCGTAAGCATAATATTTCGCGCCGAACTGGCCACCGAGCTCAAAGATTCTGTGCCCGCTGGTCTTGAGGGCGTCTGCCAGCCAATACAGCGCCGGGTAATCCCAGCTGTGGAGCTCGTGGCGATAGAGCGTCAAAGCGTTGCTCATGGCTCCGGCATCGAGCCTCGCTCCGCGAGGCGAAGCATCTCGCGCTGTACTCAAATCCTTGTAGGTGCCCGAGAACAACTCGTCATCGCGCAGCAAAGGACTTGACCGCAGTACATGCTCCTTCTTCGAAGTGTGACCAGGGGACTTCAAGATGTGGCTGAACAGCATGCGTGAACGTGTACTTGACCTGGGATGGACTGTTGAAGCGATATTCTGGACCGATTGTCCTTTGTCCGTAATGTTTTCGAACGACGCTCCGGGCCCCGCAGAGGCTGGCAGGAGGCCGATCGACCGCCCGCTGGAGTCGCTCCAGGTCATTGTGCGCGGAAGGTCTTTGACTTGCTGAAATCGGGATGAAGACGAACGGCACCGCGCCGCAGGCTGTGGCATCCGCTTGGTGAAGATCCGGGCTGTACTTCAACGTCCAAGGAGTGGGAGTGAATCAGTCTTCAAGCGCGGGCGCGCCCTCCGCAATCGCCTGCTTTTGTGCGATTGGGGGAGGGCGCCGCTGTGGTGATGCGGACTATTCAGCTGACGACAACTGGCGTGACCCTTGCTGCGCCCACAGCCGCTTCCGGCTGCGGACGGAGGCGTGGTCATTGAGAGGCAACCGAGCCGCCTTGGCCGCGAAGGCGAGCAAACTCCTGCTCAGCGCGCTTGTAGCTGGGCCCCATGCTGTCCTTCGATGCATTGCTGTAAGCGACTTGCGACATGCCCGAAGCAACCCAAGCAACGGCTTCAGCTTGTACTTGAGCGCGCGTCTTCTGGCCAGTCTGAACCACAGCGCGCGGGTTGCCTTCCGGATACCCGACTGTCGGTGCGGTGGCCATCCATTGGCGCGTTTGACCAGAGACATCAGAAACTGAGGTTTGCGAGGCAGCGGCCTTGGGCCGCGGGTCGCCCTCGGCATAGTTGCCTGCGAGTGCGGGAGCTGCTGCCGCCGTCATTGCGGAGGCGATGATGACCAAGGCGGTTCGAGAGAATTGCATTTGGATGTCCTTTCGTTAGTTGGCGACTGACGCAGAAGTGTTTGCGCCATGACTGAACTTTAAAAAGCACATCAGTCAAAACCCGGACATGCGGATTACAGATGCGTCATGTTGGTGCGTGTGCGCTTGCGCTGACACGGTCCCCCACGAGACCGGGCCCGGACGAGTAGTCCTTGGGTCGTTGCCACGCGTTTGCCACGTGGCTGACGGAGCGAAACACTACGATGCCGCTCCCGCTTACTCGCAAACCCAATCGATGACCGCTTTGTCGTGCGCCACTGACGCGCCAGCCGCTCTCAGCGACGGACCATCTCATGACGCAAGCAAGTTCGCTGTGCGCGTAGATAGGCTCAGCCCGCGACGCCACATCTGGGTCTTACTGGAGCGCGAGGATGAGGTGATGTTCGAGGTGGTGCAGTCGTTTCAAACCTATCTCACGCCCTGGGCAGCGCGAGACGCGGGCGTGCAGTTGCTGCGTTGTGGCGGTGGCGACGTGGCGCGTGAGCGTTTGCGAACGATCTCCTAAATGCCTCAACCTCTGTCCGGGCATTTGAGAGTCACGGTTCGGTAACGCCAAGTACCTAAATTGTTTGCAAGCGAGGAAGCGCCAGACATGGTGTCTGGTGTGTGGAGCGCTGAGGAGCATCAATGAAAAAGGTGATTTATCCGTCCGTGCTGGGCCTGACTCTGCTCGTGGCGGCATGTGGGGGTGGGGGCGGAGGCGGGGGTGGCTTTCCCATATTCGGAGGGGGAAGCACAAACCCTGTCACGCCGACGCCGACGCCGACGCCGGCCGTACCGCAGAAGAACGTGATCTTCTTCCTCGGCGACGGCATGGGCATCACGACGATGACCGCTGCCCGCATCTACCGGGCGGGCGAGGACGGCGAACTCACGATGGACAAGCTGCCCGAGACGGCCTTCGTCCACACCTATTCGGCGGACGGCCAGGTGACCGACAGCGCGCCCTCGATGGCGGCCTACATGACCGGCGTGAAGATGAACAACGAGGTCATCTCGATGTCGGCCGACACCAAGGCGGTCGACGCGACCGGCAAGGCCTATCTCGACGCTGGCTTCAACAGCACCTGCCCGAGCGGCAACGGCACGCCCGCCGAGACGCTGCTCGAGCAGATGAAGACCGCCGGCTACGGCACGGGCATCGTGAGCACCGCGCGCATCACCCACGCCACGCCGGCCACGACCTATTCGCACGTGTGCCACCGCGACGCGGAGAGCACGATCGCTGCGGCGCTGGTGCCCGGCGGCGCCGGCTTCAACGCCAAGCTGGGTTCCGGCATCGACGTGATCCTGGGCGGCGGCAGCAGCTACTTCACGCCCAAGGAAAGCGGCGGCGTGCGCACCGACAAGCGCGACCTGGTGGCGGAGCTCAAGGCCGCCAAGTACAGCTTCGCGACCGACACCAAGAGCTTCAACGCCTTGCCGGCCGATGGCAGCACGCGCATCGCGGGCCTGTTCACCAAGAGCCACATGAGCTACGACCTGGACCGCGACGCGGCCAAGGAACCGAGCCTGGCCGAGATGACCGGCAAGGCGATCGACGCACTGGCCGCACGCAAGAAGGGCTTCTTCCTGATGGTCGAGGGCGGTCGCATCGACCACGCACTGCACGCCACCAACGCGCGCCGCGCACTGCAGGACACGGTGGCCTTCGACGACGCGATCAAGCTCGCCCTCGCCAAGATGGAAGCCGCCGATCCGGGCCTGAAGAACACGCTCATCGTGGTCACGGCCGACCATGACCACTCGCTGCAGATGAACGGCTACGCACAGCGCACGGGCAAGACCGAGCCCGGCAAGCCCGGCGTGCTGGGGCTGGTGAAGAACTACGTCGACGGCACGGCCTCGAAGGACGTGGACGGCAACCCGTACACCATCCTGGGCTTCGGCAACGGTCCGAACCGCCTGCCCACCCGCGGCCCGATCGACGACGCGCAGCTCGAAAGCCCCGACTACCTGCAGGAAGCCGTGGTGCCGATGGCAAGCGAAACGCACGGCGGCGGCGACGTGTTCCTGGGCGCACAGGGCCTGGGCGCCGAGAACTTCAAGGGCGCCCTCACCAACAACGAAGTGTTCGGCCTGATCCGGACCGCCATCGGCCTGTGAAGCGCCGGATGCAGAACAAGGATTTCGACATGACTCCCATCCTCCGACGCACCGGCCTGGCACTGGCCTTCGTCACCGCAGGCCTGGCCGGCACCGCGCATGCGGCCGGCGAAGCCAAGAACGTGATCTTCTTCCTCGGCGACGGCATGGGCCCGGTCACGGTGACCGCCGCCCGCATCTACAAGGGCGAGAAGGTGCTCGCCGCCACGCCCGACGCACTGGCCTCCAGCGAGCGTGCCAAGCTGACGATGCAGTCGCTTTCGCACGCCGCGCGTGTCAAGACCTTCTCGCGCGACGGCCAGACGACCGACAGCGCGCCGTCGATGGCCGCCTACATGACCGGCGTGAAGATGAACAACGAGGTCATCTCCATGTCCGAGGACACCGTCGCGTACGCACCGAACGGCACGCAGTACATCAACGGCGAGGACACGACCTGCACCAGCACGAACGGCAAGCCGGCGGTCACCCTGCTGGAGCTGTCCAAGGCAGCCGGCCGCTCGGTGGGTGCGGTGTCCACGACGCGCGTGGGCCACGCCACGCCTGCCGCCACCTACTCGCACATCTGCAACCGCAACGGCTACAACACGATCGCCGAACAGTCGGTGCCGGGCCATGCCAACTACAACGCGGCGCTCGGCGACGGCGTGGACGTGCTGATGGGCGGCGGCCAGCGCAACTACCTGCCGCTGGCCGTGAACGCCAGCAGCAAGCGCACCGACGGCGTGAACCTCGTGACGGCCATGGAAGCGAAGGGCTACAAGTACGTGGACACCGGCACCAAGCTCGCGGCGCTCGATGCCACGTCCACCACCAAGCTGCTCGGCCTGTTCTCCCAGAGCGAAATGGCCTACGAGCTCGACCGCGTGAACCAAAAGCTCGACCAGCCCAGCCTGTCGCAGATGACGGAGAAGGCGCTTCAGGTGCTCAGCCGCAACGACAAGGGCTTCTTCCTGATGGTCGAGGGCGGCCGCATCGACCACGCGCTGCATGGCAGCAATGCCAAGCGCGCGCTGGAAGACACGCTCGCCCTCGACGCCGCGATCGACACCGCGCTGGCCTTCATGGAGAAGAAGGACCCCGGGCTGAAGAACACGCTGGTGGTGGTCACTGCCGACCATGACCACGCGATCGCGTTCAACGGCTACAGCAAGATCAACAACCCGATCCTGGGCAAGGTGCGCGACTACCAGACCGGCGAGCTGGCCAAGGCATCCGACGGCAAGCCCTACACGACGCTCGTGTTCGGCAATGGCGGCCGGCCGAACGCGACGGCCTCGACCCAGGTGAACGCCGAGGACGGCAACAAGCCGTGGGTCGCCCCGGCCCGCGCGGCATCCCGCGAGGACCTGACGAACGTCGACACCACGCAGGACAACTTCCTGCAGGAAGTCGGCATCAACCTGGGCACGCCGGGCTCCGAAACGCACGGCGGCGGCGACGTGATGCTGTTCGCCGGCGGCGCAGGCGCGCGCATCTTCAAGGGCACGATGGACAACACCCGCGTGTTCACGAAGGTCAAGGAAGCAGCCGGCCTCTGAGCCCCGGACCCGCCACCATCCGCAGGCCCACCCGGCGACGGGTGGGCCTTTTTGTGCAAAGCTACGCTGTAATCGCCTTCTGTCGTGATTTCATTCATCTTAAAAATTCACCATGCAGCGCTTGTATTGAGCATCGTTGCGGCGACCGTCTCCGCCTCGGCCCAAGAGAGCTCGGCGCCTGAAAATGTGCCCGCTGTAGGAGCGAGTGTCGTGTCTCAATCAGTCCGAGAGTTGACCGAGGCAGTCGACAGCGCTCCGGAAGCCAACTTGCGAGTGACCCATGTGAGCCGGTCCATCGGCAGCGACGGTGTGGAACGCGAATCGCGATACACCAACCGAGTGTTCCGGCGCGCTGGGATGGTATGGACAGAGCGGGAGATGCCTGACGTGTTGCGGACAAGCTTGGATCACGGCCATTCGCATGCCTATGGGCCGCATACCGGCCACGCCCATGACGAAGCGCAAGGCGCGCCATTGCGCGTGACGCGCGATCGCGAAGGTAAGGAGACCGTGGAGGTTGTACTCGTGAAGACGCGTCGGGTCATCACGGTAGACCGTGCGCATCATGGAAATGTTGGCTACGCTGGCTCTTGGGATGCTGCCTATTGGTTTATCTCGCCGGCCAGCCTGCAACGCATGGAGCGCCTGGGCGCACCGAGGGGCGGGGTGCAGCGTTATGCACTCACGCAGGGGGAGAGCAAGATGCAAGTTGAGTGGGACATTGCCGGGCAGTTTCCACGCCGAATCGAGCGTCGGGATATGCACGGCACGTCGTCTTACCAGCTCACTGCAACTCGTCTGCCTTCGCCGAAACCGGCGCCTTGGGAGGCGAGCAGAGGCTATGCGCGCGGAGACTATTCGGATTTGCTGGACTGACTTCTTGATCGACGAAGCCTGCAGGCCGCAGGTGAATCAAGCGGGGAGGCCGCCGCGGCAGCCGAAGCTGCGCCGTCGCCCTGGCGCGTCCTGGATCGTGAGGGGGACGTCGTGAGCGCCATCTCACCTCGCCGATTCGACTCACGATCCTGGACGACGCCCTATGGTGGGCGGCATTCCTCACAGGACGAACTGACTTCGCCGAGGTCGCCTGCAGCTTCTTCAAGCGAGACGTGATCAGCAAGGTACTCGCGGAAGCGGAAGCGCTCTGCGAGGCCTTCAGCCTTGAGTTCATCGAGCACCAGCATGGCCCAAAGATCGAGGAGATCGAGTTCCGAGTGACTCCAGACGCTGCAGCACATCACGCAGGTGGGCCCCGGGAACATGATGGCGGCCCGTTAACCGGCGAGTTCGCTGCCCGCGAATTGCCAGGCGCCGCGACCCATTCCCACGACTGACTTGCCGTTTCAGGTGGTTGTTGTCCAGCGCCACGGTGCCGTCCCATAGGTGCCGCGTGAGGGCTGTCCAGTGGACCAGCGTGTAGTTGATGCCCGCGCGCTGAATCAGCTGCCCCAGCGCAGAACCAGTGGATCCAAACGGCGCGCGGTTTCCAGCAAGCCCTTTCGCACCTCTGCGTGCATGGGCGGAAACGGATGCCGTGGGGCTTCACAGGTGATCACGCCACCCTCTCGCATCAACGCTTTGGCCGTCAGAATGCCGCCCTGACGGTTCTCGTAGTTGATCAGCGGCAACCACTGTGCGTAGGCCGTGGCCGCGCCCTCACGGTCTCCCGCGCGCCATGCATCCATGATGCGACGGATGCCGTCCGGATAGCCCCCGCCCGTCATCGCTCCCGTCGCGCCGGCGTGCAGGTCGGGCAACAGGGTGATGGCCTCCTCGCCGTCCCAAGGACCTTCGATGGCGTCGCCGCCAAGCTGGAGAAGCTCGCGCAGCTTCGACGCGGCACCCGGGGTCTCGATCTTGAAGTAACGCACCTGTTCGATCTCTCGCGCCATGCGCGCCAGGAAGGGAGCGCTCAGCACCGTGCCGCTGATGGGCGCGTCCTGGATCATGACGGGAATGCCGATGGCGTCTGACAGCCGCGCGAAGAACTCGTGGATGCGTGCCTCCGGCACGCGCAGCGTCGCGCCGTGGTAGGGCGGCATGACCATGACCATGGCCGCGCCCATGTCCTGCGCGCGGCGGCTGCGTTCGGCGCAGATGCGCGTGCCGAAGTGCGTGGTGGTGACAATGACCGGCACGCGGCCCGCCACGTGCTCGAGGATGGTTCGGGTCAACACCTCACGCTCGTCGTCTGACAGCACGAACTGCTCGGAGAAGTTGGCGAGGATGCACAAGCCGTTAGAGCCCGCGTCGATCATGAAGTCGACGCAGCGCTTCTGGCTGTCCAAATCCAGTTCACCGGCCTCGGTGAAGGTGGTCGGCACGACGGGGAACACGCCCTGGTAGCGTGCGGCATTCTGGGTTTGGTTCATCGGCAGTCTTTCTGGTGGTCGTCGGATGGGTCGTCAACGTCCGGCAGTACGCCGAACCGGTGCACGGTCGTGCTGGTGAATGTTTCGCCCGGCTGCAGCAGCGTCGAGGGGAACGCGCTTCGATTCGGCGCGTCCGGGAAATGCTGCGTCTCCAGGCATAGGCCGTCGCCCTGACGTATGGCACGGCCTGAGGCATCGCGATGCCTTCCGTCCAGGAAGTTGCCCGAGTAGAACTGCAGGCCGGGCTCGGTGGTCTCAATGTCCATGGAGCGGCCGGACACTGGCTCCTCCAATCGCGCCGCGAAGCGCAAACCTTCGGCCGGATCAAGGACCCAGTTGTGGTCGTACCCGCGCGCGAGAATCAACTGGTCATGTCCGGTACGGATCCCCTGCTCGATGACAGTCGGGAGCTGGAAGTCAAACGGCGTTCCCGCGACCGCGGCGACTCCTTCGGGGATCAGTCCGGAATCAACGGGGCAGTATTGGCTAGCGGCGATCTGGAGCCGGTGGCCCAGTGCATTGCCGCCCCCGCTCAGGTTGAAGTAGTCGTGGTGGGTGAGGTTCACGATGGTGGGACGGTCGCTACGAGCCTGGTAGTCGATGCGATATGCGTTGAATGACGTCAGTGTGTAGCGCACCCGCACGTCCAGCCGTCCCGGAAAGCCTTGGTCGCCGTCCGGACTGGCAAGTGTGAGCTCGATGGCCACGCTCCCATCTGGCAGTGGCGGCAATGCCTCGATGTCCCACCACTGGCGGCCGAAGCCCTGGGCACCACCGTGCAAGGCGTGAGGTCCGTCATTGGTGTCGATCTGGTAGGCCTCTCCGGCGATGCGGAAGCGGCCTTGCGCAATGCGGTTGCCGTAACGGCCGACGATTGTGCCGAAGTGCGGATGGTCTGCCAGGTAGTCGCTCAGGCCCGGCAGGCCAAGCACCACGTTACCCATCGCACCTTGTCGGTCCGGCACGTACAGCCGGGTCACGATGCCGCCCAAGTTGATCGCACTGAGCGAGAGCCCCGCGGCGTTGGACAGGGTGTACTCGCGGACTGTGCGGCCGTCGGGCAGCTGGCCATAGGCGCGGCTGTCAATGCGTGCGCCGGCGCTCATCGTGCAACCTGAAAACGCGATTCCGGCAGACCTTGCCAGGGAGTGGCCAGCGCGAAGAGGGCGCCAGCGTCCGGCTGTTGCGCTAGGGCTGCTGCGTCCATGCCGATGCGCGCAGTCGTCACGCATAGACTCGTCAGAGCGGGACCCACAAACACTGGGCACGTGACTTGGCTCGCGGGCACTTTGATGCGGTCGCTTTCCTGGCCACGGGCGTCATAGCGCACGACACAGCCCCCTTGCCATTGGGCGTTCCACAAGCCGCCGTCGGCATCTACGGTCGAGCCGTCCGGGTAGCCGTCGTTCGCGCCCAGGCGCACGAACACTGAGGGTGTGCCGATACTGCCATCGGGTGCATATGAAACCTGCCAGATCGTGCGGGTCGGAGAGTCGCCGAAGTACATCGTCCTACCGTCTGGGCTGAAGGCGATGCTGTTGCCTACGCTGGCGGCCGGCAGCGGCAGGCGCTCGATGCGCAGCGAGCCGTCGACTCGGTAGAAGTGACCGCGCGGCGCATCATCTCGGTCGAACATACCGAACACGAAACGGCCCTCGCGGTCGCACCGGCCGTCGTTGATGCGTGTGGTCGGCTGATCAGCCTCAACGGCGACAACCGGGGACAGGGTCTCACGCGCTAGGTCAAACAGGGCGATGCCTTCCGCAAGGCCTAGCAGCACGACGCCGTCCTGCGCGCACAGCGCGAAGCTGCCGACGCGGTCAGGCAATTGCCAGTGGCGCACCCGGCGGTCCGCGGCCTGCCAGCGGCTCAGGGTGCCGGCCTCGATGTCGGTCCAGTACAGCGCGCCGCTGCGTTCGCACCAGATTGGGCACTCGCCGAGCGTCGCGCGTGCATCGACCAGGGTCTCGGCGTTCACGTCCAGCCCCCGTCCACGACGAAGTCCTGCGCGGTGCACATCGCGCTGTCGTCGGCCGCCAGGAACAGCGCCATGCGTGCGATGTGCTCGGGCTGCAGCGGCCGGTTGATGCACTGGCCGCGCGCGATGTCCGCCAGCGCCTGCGTGTCCACCCACAGGCGCTTTTGCTTCTCGGTCATGACCCAGCCCGGTACCAGCGTGTTCACGCGGATCTGGAAGGGGCCGAGATCGCGCGCCAGGCAGCGCGTGAGTCCCTGCACAGCGGCTTTGGAGGCGGTGTACGCCGGCATGCCGCCCTGCTTGAGCATCCAGCTGATCGAGCCGAAATTGACGATGGAGCCGCCGCCCAAGGCCTGCATGTCACGCGCGACATGGCGGGCGGCGAAGAACTGGTGCCGCAAGTTGACCGCGACCCCGGCGTCCCACATTTCCGGCGTGGTGTCTTCCAGGCGGTGTCGCACGTCATTGGCCGCGTTGTTGAGCAGCGCGGCAAAGGGGCCGCAGTGCATGCGCAGGCTGTCAATGGCCGTCTCCAGGCCGGCGATGTCGGTTACGTCTGCTTGTACGAAGACAGGCGCGTTGCGCATGCCGGCAAGCCTCTGAGCCAGTGTCTGGCCCGCTACGGTGTCGATGTCGACGAAGCCCACGCGCGCGCCCTGCGCTGCAAACGCCTCGACCATGGAAGCGCCGATACCGGTGGCGCCTCCGGTGACCAAGACGCTGCGGTCGGCAAGGCTGGGGTAGCAGGCGAAAGATGTCATGGCACACGATGGAGGTGGATCCGGCCGCATTATGTAGTCCTACTTAATTTTTGAGGATTTGTGATTTGCTAGGGTAAACGCCACCTGTTCTTAAAAAGAAGTCTGACTATAGTTTTGTTTCCAAGTAGTTTCCGGCCTGTTTCATGACATCTTCTCCGCGCAAGCTCCGGTCCGCCGAATGGTTCGGAACCGCCGACAAAAACGGTTTCATGTACCGCAGCTGGATGAAGAACCAAGGCATTCCGGATCACGAGTTCCAGGGCAAACCCATCATCGGCATCTGCAACACCTGGTCCGAGCTGACACCCTGCAACGCGCACTTCCGCAAGCTGGCCGAGCATGTGCGGCGCGGCATCTTTGAAGCCGGCGGCTTCCCGGTGGAGTTCCCGGTGTTCTCCAACGGCGAGTCCAACCTGCGCCCCACGGCCATGTTCACGCGCAACCTGGCCAGCATCGACGTGGAGGAGTCGCTGCGCGGCAACCCGGTCGATGCCGTCGTGCTGCTCGTGGGCTGTGACAAGACCACACCGGCGCTGCTGATGGGCGCGGCCAGCGTCGACCTGCCCACCATCGCCGTCAGCGGCGGCCCCATGCTCAACGGCAAACACCAGGGGCGCGACATCGGCTCGGGCACGGTGGTCTGGCAGCTGTCGGAGCAGGTCAAGGCCGGCAAGATCACACTGCACGAGTTCATGGCGGCCGAGGCTGGGCACTCACGCTCGGCCGGCACTTGCAACACCATGGGCACGGCTTCCACGATGGCCTGCATGGCCGAGGCGCTGGGCGTGACCCTGCCGCACAACGCGGCGATTCCCGCCGTCGATGCGCGGCGCTACGTGCTGGCCCACATGAGCGGCATGCGCATTGTCGAGATGGCGAAAGAGGACGTGCGGCTGTCCAAACTATTGACCCGCGCGGCCTTCGAAAACGCTATCCGTACCAACGCCGCAATCGGCGGCTCCACGAATGCGGTTATTCACCTGAAGGCCATTGCCGGACGCGTTGGGGTCGACTTGAACCTGGACGACTGGACCGACATCGGTAAGGGTACGCCGACCCTGGTCGACCTGATGCCGTCCGGCCGCTTCCTGATGGAAGACTTCTACTACGCCGGCGGGCTTCCCGCCGTGCTGCGTCGCTTGGGCGAAGCCGGGCGGCTGCCGCACCCCGAGGCACTGACGGCCAACGGCCAGTCGCTGTGGGATAACGTCAAGGAAGCGCCCGCCTACAACGACGAGGTCATCCGCGCCTGGGACAAGCCGCTTGTGCCCGATGGCGGCATTCGCATCCTGCGCGGAAATCTGGCGCCGCGTGGCGCGGTGATCAAGCCGTCCGCCGCCACCGCTGGCTTGCTCAAGCACCGTGGGCGCGCCGTCGTCTTTGAAGACCTGGACGACTACAAGCGGCGGATCGTCGACCCCGAACTCGAGGTCACGGCCGACTCCATCCTCGTGCTCAAGAACTGTGGCCCGCGCGGCTACCCCGGCATGGCCGAGGTCGGCAATATGGGCCTGCCGCCCAAGCTGTTGGCGCAGGGCGTCACGGACATGGTGCGCATCTCGGACGCGCGCATGAGCGGCACGGCCTACGGCACGGTGGTACTGCACGTCGCACCGGAGGCGCGGGCCGGCGGCCCGCTGGCCGTGGTGCGCGACGGCGACTGGATCGAACTCGACGCCAATGTCGGTCGCCTGCACTTGGAGCTGGGCGACGCCGAGCTTGCCGAGCGCTTGGCGGCCTGGCAGGTGGCTCAGCAGGTTGTACCTGCCGATGGATCGGGCTATCGCAAGCTGTACGTCGAGCACGTGCTGCAGGCCGACGAAGGCTGCGACTTCGATTTCCTAGTCGGGAGCCGCGGTTCGGCCGTTCCTAAGCACTCCCACTGACAAAAGCACATGGAGACCACGAGATGGCAGACATCATGCTGAGCAACATCGACAAGTCTTACGGCAACGTGGCCGTGATCAAGAACTTTGGCCTCCAGGTGGAAGCCGGGGAGTTCCTGGTGTTCCTGGGACCCTCGGGCTGCGGCAAGTCCACGCTCCTGCGCATGATCGCCGGCCTGGAGCCGGTGACCGGCGGCGAGATCCGTATCGGGGGCAAGGACGTCACCCACCTGCCACCTGGCTCGCGCGGAATCGCCATGGTGTTCCAGCACTACGCGCTGTACCCGCATATGACTGTGTATGACAACATGGCATTCGGTCTGCGCAACATCGGCGAGGACGCCAAGGAGATCGACCGCCGCGTCAATGAGGCGGCGCGCATGTTGGAGCTGACGCACCTGTTGCAGCGCAAGCCCAGCGACATGTCGGGCGGCCAGCGTCAGCGCGTTGCCATCGGCCGCGCCGTGGTCAAGGAGCCGCAGGCCTTCCTGTTTGACGAACCGTTGTCGAACCTGGATGCGGCACTGCGTGGTCGCACGCGGGTCGAGTTGGCTCAGCTGCACCACCGCCTGGGATCGACCATGGTGTTCGTGACGCACGACCAGGTCGAGGCGATGACGCTTGCGACGCGCATCGTTGTTATGAATGCAGGCAGGGTCGAACAGGTCGACCGGCCCATGGACATCTACCGGCGGCCGGCCACCCGCTTTGTGGCCGGGTTCATTGGTGCACCGGCGATGAACTTTCTGGAGGTGGAGCGAGCACCCTCTGGGCAAGAGTACGCAATGGTGCGTCTGCCCGACGGCAGTCTGCTGCAGACCCAGGTTCCGACCGATCGCCTGCCGGCCGATGGCAAGCTCGAGCTCGGCATCCGGCCGGAAGCCTTCGAGCTGTGCGCACCCGACGCAGAGGGCGCGCAGGCCGGCGTGGTCGAAGTGCTTGAGCGCCTGGGCGACCAGACCCATGTGCACGTGGCGTTGCGGACTGGTGGCCTGGTCGTGGCCCGCACTGTTCGCGACATGGACTTGGCGATTGGAGCGCCTGTGGCCTTGGACATTGATGCATCCAAAGTCCACCTGTTCGACGCCAGCGGCAAGGGCCACCACGCGGCGGGAGCATGAGTATGTCGGCCACCGCAAGCACAGGCGCCCTCGCACACCGGCCTGCCAGCCGCGCCGTACCTCAAGGTGCGCCGATCGGGCCGCGCTGGACGAACGCGCTGTTCGTCATGCCCTTCCTCATCGTCTACCTGCTGCTCCTCGTGATCCCGCTGTTCCACGGCATCTGGTTGAGCATGAACGATGTAGACCTGCTGTCGCGCAGTTCTGAGTTCGTCGGTCTGAAAAACTTCCGGGATCTGTGGGCCGACGAGCACTTTCACCAGGTGGTGCGCAACACGTTCGCCTTCGTGCTCATGACCACGCCGGTGTTCGTGGCCCTAGGCCTGGCGCTGGCGTTGGCCCTCAACCGTCCAGGCCGCACAGCGGCGGCATTGCGTGCCATCTTCTTCGGTTCGTCCGTGTTGTCGGTCACCATCGTGACGCTGGTCTGGAAGCTGGTGCTGATGCCGCAGGGCGGCATGCTCGCCAACATTACCAATTCCCTGGGCCTGCCGACGCTGATGCCGTTGACCACGGAATCACTGGCGCTGCCGACTGTTGCGGCTGTCACGGTCTGGTGGATCATCGGCCTGCCGATGATGCTGTTCCTGGCGGCGTTGCAGCAGATCCCGCGCGAGATCTACGAGGCGGCCGAGCTCGACAACGCAGGCCGCTGGCGCACGTTGTTCCACATCACGTTGCCCTCGATCCGGCGCACTGTGGTACTGGTCGCGATCATCGAGGTGATCCTGCAGTTCCAGCTGTTCGGGCAGGCCCATCTGCTGACGCAGGGCGGCCCCAACAACAGCTCGCGCCCCATGGTGCAGTTCATCTACGAGGTCGGCTTCCAGCAGTGGTCCCTGGGCTATGCCGCCGCCGCGTCGCAGGTGCTGTTCGCCATCATGCTGGTGGCCATGGCTGCGCAGGCCTGGGCGTCCAGCCGCAAGCAATCCTTCTGATCCCAGGAGCAAGAGCCATGTCCAACTCCGTAGGCCGCAGCTTTGCGGACCGCCTGATCCTGGGCGCCGTGATCGCGCTGGCGATTCTGTGGATCGCCCCGCTCGTTTGGGTGTTCGCGCTGTCGTTCAAGCCGAACGAATTCCTCGCGCAACGCACTGACGTGCTGATTTCGCCGCCGTTCACGCTGAAGAACTACGCCGACATCCTGGGCACTTCCGCGGTGTTCCGCTGGACAGTCAATAGCGTCATCGTCGCCGGCTTGCAGACGTTACTGATGCTGGCCATCGCCTCGCTGGCCGGCTACGGCTTCGCGCGCACCGAGTTCCGCGGCAAGAACGTGCTGTTCGTGTTGGTTCTGGCCGGCCTGGCCGTGCCAGAGCAGGCAGTTATCGTGCCATTGCACGCCATGTTTGCTGATCTGGAGTTACACAACACGTACTCGGCACTGGTACTTCCGCGGCTGGCGACTCCGTTCGGCGTATTCCTGATGACGCAGTATTTCAAGGCCATTCCCCGAGACATCGAGGAGGCTGCGCTCTTGGACAACGCGTCGAGGCTGAAGATCTTCTTCCGCGTGGTGCTGCCTCTGACGCTGCCGGCGCAGGCCACGTTGGGCATCTTCACGGTGCTGCACGCCTGGAACGACTACCTTTGGCCTGTCATCTCCGCCTCCAAGCCAGAGATGTACACGCTGACGCTGGGCCTGGCATCGACCCAGACGAACTTCAGCCAGTCCGAAGGCATTGGCTACCTGATGGCGCAGGCCGTGTTCGCGGGCCTGCCCGTGTTCATCCTGTACCTCTTCTTCCAGAAGTACATCGTGGCCGCCGCTTCCGGGATGGCCACACGCTAGTTCATTCACGACAACACAGGAGCAAACCGGTTATGAAAGTCAGCATGCAACGCATCTTTGCCGCGGCGGCAGTGGCAACCGCACTGGTCGCGCCCGCTCAAGCCCAGGACAAGGTGGAGATCACCCTGGCGCGGTTCTTCGGGTCCTGCGAGGCGGATTGGGGAAAGTCCACCGAGGTCAAGAAAGCGCGCGGCGAATGCGCCGTCATCACCACTCTGGTCAACCAGTTCAACGCGACCAACAAGGAAGGCATCACCGTCAAGACCCAGGTCAGCGAATGGGGACCGTACTACGACCAGCTGTCCGCCCGCATTGTGGCGCGCGACGTGCCGACGGTGGCGGTTATGCACCGTACCTCGCTGCGCGACTTCGCCTCGCGCAAGCTGTTGGAGCCGCTGGACCAGGATTTCAAGGCGGCCGGCATCGACGTCGCTGACTTCACCGCGCATGCGCGCGGCGGCTCCTACGTTGACGGCAAGGTCTACGGCCTGCCCTTCGACACCTTCGCCTGGCTCTGGCACGTCAACACTAACCGGCTGAAGGCGGCTGGGCTGGCCAAGCCTGACGGAAGTCCGGTGGTGCCTGGCAGCGCCGCAGAGCTGTTGGACCAAGCGCGCAAGTACAAGCAAGCCACGGGCAAGCCGTACATCGGCTGGGCTACTTCGGGCACGGTTCCGATCACGACCTGGACCTTCCTGTCGCTGGGCCTGCAGCAGGAGACCAGCCTGTTCACCGATGCTGCCAAGCCGCGCCTGAACCTGGCCACGCCTCAGACGACAGCTGTGATGGAACTGATCAACACCTTGTACAGCGAAGGATTGGCCGTGCAGGGGGCGGACAGTGCTGGCATCAATCAGTTGTTCTTCAAGGGCGAGGTGCCCATCGTGTTCAACGGCACCTGGCGCATCGACGACTTCCTCGCGCAGTCTGAGAAGTCGGACTCGCCGCTGTACAAGGGCTACACCGTGATGCCGGTGCCCAAGATCTTCGCGCGGCCGGGCACCTACGCTGATGGCCACAGTTGGGTCATGGTGCGCGGCGGAGCCAAGAACGAGCGCGAGCGCAAGGCCGCTCTGAGCTTTTTGAAGTTCCTGTGGGACAACGACATCGAATGGGCCCGTACTGGCCATCTGCCGTCTCGCCGCAGCGTGATCGACAGCGCGGAGTTCAAGGCCATGCCTTACCGGAGCAACATCGCTGCGATCTCGGCAACAGGCCGCAACTTGCCGCAGGAGGTGCCGCGACAGCAGGCGGTGCAAGTGGCGCTGAACGAAGAGCTGGTGACCATGCTGCAGACCAAGAAGCCGGTGGCCCAGGCCCAGGCCAGTGCGCAGACGCGCGTCAACAAGATCTTGGACAGCGTGCGCTGACCCCCATCACCCTACCTAAGAGCACAGCATGTTTTCTACCCGACTAGTCGTCGACAAAGACTTCGTCATCTCCGAGTTGGACCGCCGCGTGTTCGGTATCTTCGTCGAGCACATGGGCCGCTGCGTCTATACCGGCATCTACGAACCCGGCCACCCGAGCGCCGACGAGCGCGGCTTTCGCGGCGACGTGTTGAAGTTGACGCGCGAGCTTGGTCCGACCATCGTGCGCTACCCCGGCGGAAACTTCCTGTCGGGCTACAACTGGGAAGACGGTGTCGGCCCTAAGGAAGACAGGCCGAAGCGGTTGGACCTGGCCTGGCTATCGACCGAGACCAACCAGTTCGGCACCAACGAGTTCATGGACTGGTGCCATGAGCTGGACGTCGAGCCCATGTTCGCCGTGAACTTGGGCACGCGCGGGCCGGATGAAGCGCGCCACTTCCTCGAATACTGCAACCATCCCGGCGGAACGGCGCTGTCCGACTTGCGCAAGGCGCATGGCTACGAAAAGCCGCACGACATCAAGTTCTGGTGCCTGGGCAACGAGATGGACGGCCCCTGGCAGATCTGCGCCAAGACTGCCGACGAGTACGGTCGCGTCGCTCAGGAGACGGCCAAGCTCATGCGCCTGGTGGACCCCACGGTCGTGCTGGCTGCATGTGGCTCGTCCAAGCAGACGCTGCCGACCTTCGGCCAGTGGGAGGACACGGTGCTGGAGCATTGCTTCGACAACGTCGACTTCATCTCGTTGCACGACTACTTCGAGAACCCGCACGGCTCCACCGCCGAGTTCCTCGGCAACATCGACAAGCTGGACAGCTTTATCAAGGAGATCGTCGCCGTGGCAGACAGCGTGGCCGCGCGCAAGCGTTCGTCCAAACGCATTATGCTGTCGTTCGACGAGTGGAACGTCTGGTACAAGGCCCGCACCATCGACGACAAGCGCAAGCCCGGCTGGCCCGAGGCGCCGCGCTTGATCGAGGAGGTGTATAACCACGAAGACGCGCTGGCCGTCGGTGGCGCTCTGATCGTGCTGATGAACAACGCCGACCGCGTGAAGACCGCCTGCATGGCCCAACTGGTCAATGTGATCGGCCCCATCATGACCGAGCCGGGTGGCCCGGCTTGGCGCCAGACCATCTTCCATCCGTTCGCACAGGCCTCCAGGTATGCGCACGGCCGGGTTCTGCGCACGGTCATCGACTCGCCGGGCTACGCCGCCAAGACGGTCCCGCAGGTTCCTTATCTGTGCGCAAGTGTGTTGCACGACGAGGCGACCGGCCAGACAGCCATCTTCGCGTTGAATCGTCACTTGAGCGAAGAGCAGGAGATCGGCATCGAGCTGCGTGGCTTGGGCGACGTACAGCACCTGGTCGAGGCTTCGGAACTGGTACATGCAGACATGCAGGCCACCAACACACGAGACAACCCGGACAACGTGTCGCCGGTCCGCAATGCCAACGTGCAGATCGACGGCCATCGGCTAACGGCACGCCTGAAGCCCGGCTCCTGGAACGTCATCGTCACGCGCTCCGGCCCCAAGGGCTGACCGCGTAATGGGGCCACAGCCACGGACGACAATCCCGCGGCTGTACTCACCACCAGATCACCCGGATTACCGATTCTTTGAGATGAAATCCTCGCACCAAGATTTCGGCTACCGTCGACCACCTGCCGGCAATAGCATGCATCCGCAGATCGTCCGCGATATTGGTTCGCGGATCGTTTCGGGCGAGTACAAGCCCGGAGAGAAGCTTCCGCGCGAGTCGTCTCTTTGTGAAGCCTACGACGTTAGCAGGTCCGTGCTACGCGAGTCCACTCGGGTGCTCGCGGCCAAGGGACTGGTGCTGTCCAGGCAGCGAGCTGGTGTGATCGTGCGTCCGCGCAGCGATTGGCATTTGCTCGACCCGGATGTGCTGTATTGGCTGGTCCAGTCCAAGCCGCAGAAGGAGTTCGTTGAGACGCTGCTCACGGTGCGTCGCATCTTCGAACCGGCGGCCGCTGCATTGGCGGCCAAGGTGGCCAGCCCCACGCACCTTCAGGCCATCGCCGATGCCTACGCCGGCATGGAGGCCGCCACCACGCCCGAGGAACTGCTGGAGCCGGATCTCGCCTTCCACCGCAGGATCGCCGAGGCCACCGGCAACGACCTGCTGGCCTACATCGGCAACATGCTGTCGCTGGCGCTGCGCGAGTCGATCAACCTCAGCAGCCAGCACCCCAACACGCACCAGCTGTCGCTGCCGCGGCACAAGGCCATCCTGACGGCGTTACAAAGCCGCGACCCGTTGGCCGCGCGCCAGGCTACCCTGGTGCAACTCGACGAGACGCGCGACGACATTTCGCACATTCTTCATTCGGAAATCTCGATACCGTGACGTCGCCGAGACGGCATCGCCCCTGACCGGGCTCTTGGCGGGGCCAAAGGCGCTGTTCAAACCATTGGCGAGAAGAAGATTGACCACTGGAGCCCGCAACCCACGGCACCAACGCGTAACCGTGCAGCAACCTGGTGGGGGATCATCACCTTCATGGTCCGCGGCGACGTCGGTGCCTTGAAGGCTACGGTCGGCGCAGTGCGAAGCGCGAAGCGCGCACGTGATCCGATGCCCTCATGAAGATCTCGAGGAAATTCCAGAATGCCGGCCTGTGCGCACCTGGATACTCAAGGGAGCGTTCAACTTCCGCGACCTCGTCGGGCGAGGTACGCGAGACTGGCGCAGAGTTCGACACCAACTGCTGTTCCACAGCGGCATCCTTCATCCGCTCATGAACGAGCCCCGTCCTGGCAAAAAGCGAGTTCTGGTTCTCTTCATTCCGTGCTGTCGGGGCATTGTTCCAGGACAAGGAGCATGCTGGCGCCGCCGCGTGGAGACTCCCCTACAACCAGGCGCCCTCTGTGCATCCGTGCGACTTCGGACACAAGATGCAGGCCCAGGCCGGCACCTCTGCCGCGCGGATGAACGCGGTGAAATGGGTCTAGCACGCGCGCGCGCTCAACAATCGGAATGCCTGGTCCCGAATCATTCACGACGATGGTGCCGGGCGGTTGCACGAGCACCTGTATCTCGGCGCGCCGGCCCCCGTGCTCGATCGCGTTTTGCACCAGGTTGCCCACCGCGCGCTCGATGGCGAACGCGTCCGCATGCAGGAATACCGGTTGTGGTGCCTCAACGGCTATCGAGCAACCACTCATGACCGCAAGGGGCGCCAGGTCTGCAGCCACGCGCTCGCAGATCTCCCGCAGGTCCACCTGTTGGCTCGGCACGGTCGAGTGCTGCAGTCGCTGTAGGTCGAGCAACTGCTCCGCCAGGGTCATTAGTCGTGTGGTGGCACGCACGAGCGGCGCCTTGTGCGCCGTGTCTGGCAGGGAGTCCGCCTGAATCCTTAGCGTGGTGATCGGGGTCCGAAGCTCGTGCGCCGCATCCGCGAGGAAGCGGGCCTGCCGGCGATAGCCGTCGTCCAGGCGATCAAAGGCGCGGTTCACGGCTTCGACCAACGACAAGATCTCCAAGGGAACGCCATGTACCGGGAGCCGAGTTGCCAGCGTGTCGATGTTGACATTCTCGGCCTGCGCTGCCGTGGCCACCACGCCTCTTAGACCTCGTCGGATCACGAAGGGCGTGGCGATCACGACCACCAGGCAGGTCACCAGCATCGTGGGCGCGACCAACACCAAGAAGGCCAACGTCCACCACTTGAGCTTGTTCGTCATGGAGAACGGCGATCCGGTCTTCACCACCAGGTTGATCGGTCCCTTGGCCGTCTCGATCTTCTCGAAACGCGCCGCAGGCCGCGCGCTCGCATCGGCTAAGTCCAGCGACGCGCGGGCGACCCCGTCGAGTGCGTGTATGACTTCGGCGTAGCGTTCCGGGACGTCGCCGTACCGCAGCTCGTGGCCATGCGCGTCTCGGGCGATGAACCACAGCTGGGGGGAAGCCTTCAGAAGCCAGCGGATCTCTTCTCCATCCCTCATCACCAACTGGCCTCGGGGCGAGTGTCCAAGCGCCGCGCCCACCGTTTCGGCCGTTCGTTCGCCGCCCTCGTCGACGAATCGACCGACGGACCAATACAGCGCGATCACGCCGACCAAGACCAACACGCTGGCGGCAACCTGCAACATGACCAGATTGCGCACGAGGCGCCATCTGAGAGAGCCGGCTTTCATTCTTGGTCGAGACCGGGCGTCACGCGCAGTAAGTAGCCCACGCCGCGCACGGCATGGATCTCCACGCCTGCCCGCGCGTGTTCTAGCTTCGCACGCAGGCGCGAGACATGGGAGTCCAGCGAGTTCGAATGGATGTCCTCGCCCTCGCCGTACACGCGCTCGAGCAGTCGCTGGCGATGTACCGTGCGTCCTTTGGACAGTAGAAGCGCCTCCAGCACCAGGAGCTCGCGCCGCGGCAGGATCAGCTGTTCGTCGCGCACAGACACCTGTCGCACTTCGTGGTCGAGAGACAAGTCTCCTGCGGAGCTGAACTGCTGCGCGCGCACTGCGGGCCGGCGTGCCAGCGCCCGGAGGCGGGCCATCAGCTCGTCACGGGAAAATGGCTTGGCGAGGTAGTCGTCGGCGCCGTAGTCAAGGCTGCGCACGCGCTCGACCACATCGCTCATCGCGGTCAGGACGAGTGCCGGCGTGTGGTCGTGCACGTGGCGAAGTTGCTCGATCAGCGACAGCCCGTCGCCGTCGGGCAGGCCTCGGTCGACCACGAGGATATCGTAGGTGCCGGCAAAGGCCAGTTCCGAGGCCTCGCGCAGCGAAGAAGCGACATCCACCACCATGAATTGATCGCGCAGCGCGGAGCTCAACGCCTGTGCCAGATCGGCGTCGTCTTCGACGACGAGAATCTTCACCGACGACCGTCCTTGCGAACGGCACTGGGCTGGAGGTTTTTCATGGCTTTCCGAAGCCAGGCTTCGCTGGTGGTGGGTCGATTGTCTGCGCACGGGCAAATCGGGCAAGGGCTAGGGCGTCGCTCGGACTGCGGATGCGCTGGCGCCCTCGCAATGCAAGCCAGCGACCGATGCGGATCAGTCTCAATGCCAGGCACGTGGTCAGCACGCCTCCGAGCACGTCCAGTGCGACATGTTGATGCGTGGCCAGCGTCGAGTAGACGATGGCCACACACCAGATCCAGTTGAGCAGCCAGGCCCAGCGCGGTGCACGAAGGCTATTGAGTTGGCTCGCGATGACGACAGCCGTGTAGGAGGCGAACGCCACATGCAACGACGGCAATGCATTTCCGCCCGCGTCGGCCGACTTCAGGAACTGCAGCATGGGATACACCGACCAGTCAGCCTCGAGCGGCGGCGTTGCCGTTGGGAAGACTCCATAGGTCGCGAATGCCAAGACAACGATGATCCCTGCACCGGCCACGTACGTCCGCAAGGCGCCCAGATTGGCGGAGAAGGCCGGTGCCAGGGAGACATATAGCCACAGGGATCCGTAGGGAAGAACGGCCCATTGGTGTGGGGTGATCCACCTGTCAAGCGCCATCGTCGGCACTGCGACGGCGCGCGGCGCCGTGACTTCCATGATCCAGAAGTACAGGACGAAGAAGCCGCTGATGGCGACGGTCGTCCCGACCATCTTGAGAAGCCACAGATGCCGCACACGGCGCCAGAGCAACAGCCGCCAGGTTTGCGATCCGGGCGTGCTGACGCCGGGCAAGTGGTAGATGCTAGCGGCGCGGGCAGTCTCTTGGCTTTCCATTCCGCGCAGCTTAGGAACGTAGATTGCGTGAACATTGCGATGGGGCGACATTCAGAGGCACGCGATGTCTTGGTAGAGGCGCGCGCAAGGCCTGCTTTCCTGAAGACGCGCTGTTTGCCCTCAGAGCGGGAACTTGATAGAAGCGGGGCGGGCTCGTGAGAGCGTCGGCGAGAGTAGAGCATTGAGCTTGTCCCGCGTCGATTTCGCTGCCCCCTCCACGGCCAACCCTTGGGTCGCAGGAGGGCGATCTCGACTACTTTCGTGCTGGCTATCTGACTCAAACCTCGCGTTGACGCGGGGGCCACGGCTTGCGGCGCGCTGATCGATCAAGGAACGTCGAACCGGCAAGGACGGTCGGAACCTCGCTTCAGAAGAGATGGCGCAGCTTTAAGTGCGACGACGATCCCATCCTTGCAATCACTTTGTCGCGACGAACTCGCATAGCGACGCGTTCCAGTCCAACATCACTTGCGAACACTACGAACACCAGAAGACTTCTTTAGACCTCGGCGTGTATATCAATCGGGAAGGCGGCCGATGTGGCGCGACGCCAGCCGCAGGCCAAGGAAGGCGCCCGGTGACAGCAGCACAACAGCCCGAAGGTCTACGTGGCCTAGGGCCATGCGCCCAAAGTATCGCGTGGTCGATACCTCAGGCGAAGCCAAGACGGCCTAGACGAGAGTCCCGGCCACAGCCATGGGCAGGGACGGAGGCATTGACCATGCCCGTGGAGTCAATCATGCGCGCGCCGCGCAGGCACAACAATGAAACAGGCAAGCACTCCCGCCTGCGCCGGCCAGCGCAGCGATCCTGCCAACAGCCAGTCCAACTGAGGCGTTGCCCGCGAGAGACGCGCGGCGAGCTGTGAGGCGGCCTTGTGCGATTCAGCCCAGCCGCCGCAGGCAGTCAAGCAGGGGCACTGCCAAGTACGCCACGGACGCCCCGCGCAACCATGTTCCGTCTATGGCACTGCTTTGCTAGTAGAGGTTGTATAAGCCCACGATAATGCCTCGAGCTCGGGCGATGTCGAGCATTTCGACGATGCCAATGAAAAACAAGAACCAGATCGAGTCGGCGACGTTGCGCATGAAGGCCGATACGTCGACTTCCCAAGTCTTGGGTGCGTGATGCAGCGACAGCCGAGGCCAGAACGTCGGCGTCTGTAGTTTGTACGCCTCGAAGTTCGCAAAATTTTGTGCCAAGAATCTCTCCTCGGAGGCCAGCACAGACGGGTAGTACAGGGCGAATAGCGCTGCGATCATCGCGCAAATGAGCAGAGACTCCGTAAGCGCCGCGATTCCCAGGAAGCCGATGAAATTGAAGAAGTACAGGGGATGGCGACAGATGGCGTAGGGGCCGTTCACCACAAGTTCCTTGTTCTTGCGGCCCGAGATATACAGCGCGCACCACATGCGCCCCATGGCGGCACACGCCACGCAGAGCAAGCCGCTGAGCCGCAGAAGGTCGGACACCCAGGTGCCCGCCCAAGCGGGCCGCCCTGTCAGATAAATGGCGGCGATGGTCAGGAAGAAAATTCGCCACACCGCAATGCGGTGCCGGGCGAGCGTGTTGAGAAGTGGCATTGCGTTGAGCGGTGGTTTTAGGAGACGGCTTTTCGCAGGCGCGCCTATGAGAACTTGGCGCACCAAAGCGGCCTCGCGGCTAGTTGCCATCCCGTGCTTGCAAGTCTTCTCGCCCGATGTGACGGCCATGTTTCGTGACTGCGCGAATGTCGGTCAAAAGCGCGTCCAGTGCGCCGGATGACCACGATGTAATCACGTGGCAATGTGGCCGTTATCTTGGGGGTGAGTGTTTCGTAATCTCCACGCAATGCTCTTGGCAGAATAGCCGCCTAAAGTCGACTCATGCCTATCAACGATCAACGCTCGCAGGTCGGGTCGGCGCCGTGTGCCGGTGACCATTTTGTGGTTTGGCGAGTCGGCGAATGTGCGTGCTCGAACCACATAAATAACGCGCACGGCCGAGTGGTTCCCGCCCGAGGTCGTAGCAGTGCCCCACCGAAGTTACCTACCTCCCAAGGCATGCTTTGGCTGAGGGGTCGATTCCTCTCGAGGCGTGAACTGTGGGAACGCAAGATCAATGTGCCGCAGAAGGTTGCAATTCTGAAGCGCGCTGGCATCGTCATGCCGCCGCTGCCGAGTAGCAAAACCTTCCTGCTTGGCAACCAGAGGGTGGGTCTTTGTGTCGGGGACAGCGATAGCCTTTTTGACTACCGGACCGCAATGTTTGCGTGGCGTCAGGCGATCAATGGCCTATACCGTGCCTTTCGTGGAACCTCGGCATCCGCCACCAGGTATGGATCCGGCCTATCGATGTGGTAACACCCGAGGTACGACGCTTTCGGTCCTGGCGGCCTAGGGTCGCTTCGTCCTATGGTTGTGCAGTTTTCCTGTCGATGTAGTGTGGCGAAGGAGTCTCGGCATGCGCGAGCAACGAACCAACAATGAATAAACAGGCCATCCTTTCCCATCCTTGGTTCATCCCAGCAGCAGCGGCGTTGATTGCAGTTCCCCTGTCATTGGGCCTTCAATGGCTCGTGGGGGGGGTGCTGCGACGGCTGACCAGAAGAGCGCCTGCACTCAATTCGGTGGTTGTGGCGGCGGCACCGGCCGTGCGATTCGCACTGCCGTTGATTGCGCTTCAGTTGATATGGCAAGGAGCTCCCGATGAGCTGCGATTCATCGATGGGCTGCGTCATGGGACGGCGTTGTTGCTAATTGGTGCATTGACTTGGTTGGCGGTGCGGGCGGTCAACGGGTTGGCTGACGGAATCTTCGCCCGGCGGCCGGACGATGCGCAAGACAGTCTCCAGGCTCGCCGCGTGCTGACCCAAGCGCGTGTGCTGGCACGGACCGCCAACACCATGCTGCTGTTGGCTGGGGGCGCATTGATGCTCATGACCTTTCCGGGGGCTAAGAAGTTCGGTGCCAGCTTGCTGGCTTCGGCGGGGTTGATTGGGATCATTGCGGGTCTCGCGGCCAAGCCCTTGTTTAGCAACCTGATCGCCAGCCTCCAGATCGCGCTGTCGCAGCCGATTCATCTGGACGACGTGCTCGTTGTCGAAGGCGAATGGGGTCGGGTGGAGGAGATCAATGGAACGTTCGTTGTATTGCGAATTTGGGACGACCGGCGGCTGATCCTTCCGCTGAGCTATTTCATTGACAAACCTTTTCAGAACTGGACGCGTAACTCGGCGCAACTTTTAGGCTCGGTATTCATCTATGTTGATTTCCGACTGCCGCTGGCGCCGGTGCGGGCGGAGGTAGAACGTCTGATTCGGTCGGCCCCAGAGTGGGATGGTCGATTCTTCGGTCTGCAGGTCACTGATGCTACTGAGCGCAGCATGCAACTTCGCATACTGTGCACCGCGGCGTCATCGGGTCTGGCATTTGATCTGCGCTGTAAAGTGCGGGAGGGGGTCATCGACTTCTTGCAGCGCGAGTACCCCGAATGCCTGCCGCGGCTGCGTGTGGATGCTGAGAGCTCTGAAGGTCCGGAACGGACCGCCGGCAGTTCGTGGGTGTCGGCTCGGGTGATCAGCCAAGAGGACGCGCAAGGCGATCGATGACAACGGTCGTGTGAACGCAGATGGCGATGGTTGGCGTCATGGGTTGGCCCACCTGCAGGTTTTGCGGGCATCAGCGTTCACGACCGCGAAGGCTTGTCGAGGAAGCATGCCTCTGCCGACCTGCGGACACAGTCGGCGCCGGGTAGTTTCGGTACGGCGCTTGCAGAGGACCGCCTGAATTTGGGATGGCGCGCCCCTCGCCGCAAGAGGCAAGCGCGGGAGCGGGACCATCGACGGGATCAGTTCGCAAAGACGTCTAGCTGGCTGGCGATGTGTTCCAGCACCCGGGCGACTGTACGGGCGTCTTCTGACGAAACACCACGAACCAGTGCACATTCCTTTTCTCGCACGGAAGGCTCTGTCTGTATCAGGAATGACTTTCCGGCCGCAGTCAACGCCACGCTGACATGGCGTTTGGTTCGCGTTACACGGAGCAAGTGTTTCTCCTCCAGGTGCTGCACGGCTCGGCTGACCACACTTTTGTGGATGAGCGCGTCTGCGCAAATTTCTCCAATTGTGCTTTTTTCTTGCTTCTTTGCAAAAAGAAGAATTCTCCACTCATTAATGCCAAGTCCAAATTCCTGAACGAGATATTCGGAATATAGAGACGAAATTCGCGTGCCTGTGTGTGCGACCCATTTGAACAATGTGGATTCATCGAAATTTGAGTTCATCTTCTTTGGTGGGGTGAAGTGATTGTGTGTATGGTCTCTGCGGCGGTGATAGATTTCGCCATGGACGACGTGAGGCGGCGAGGTCTTGGTGTGTCCCGGACCGGGCGGCCGGGGGGAGTGGCGGCCCCTTGAGAGGGCGAGCGTTGCACGCGAACAACGCAAAATTGGAAAAATTGCGAGCGCAGGCCGATTTGCTTTGCGCTTCAGCGCGGAGTCTGGCGCAATAGAGGCAACTTCCCAAAAGGAGGTTGGCCCGGGGCCCGGTGGGAGCACAAAGAAGTGCCCAGCACAGTGAGCCCTCCGCACCGGCGCCCTATGTCTTAACCTTGGAGAAACTTGCAATGAAAAAATCCCTCGTTGCTCTGGCTGCCCTGGCTGTTGCCGGCGTTGCCTCGGCGCAGTCGTCGGTGACCCTGTTCGGTATCGTTGACGCTTCCGTCAGCAGCGTGACGAACAAGAGCGACCTGTACATCGCCAACCCGTTCGCTAGCCCGCTCGCAACCTTCGGTCTGCCTGGCTCGATCAAGACCAGCAAGACCGGCCTGAACAACTCGGCCTACAACTCGAGCCGTCTGGGCTTCCGTGGTACGGAAGACCTGGGTGGTGGCATGGCTGCCAGCTTCTGGCTCGAAGCCGGCCTGAACAACGACGACGGTTCCGTCGGCGGTGGCACGGCATTCAGCTCGAACGCTTCTGGCATGTTCAACCGTCGTTCGACGGTGAGCCTGTCGGGTGGTTTCGGTGAACTGCGTCTGGGTCGCGACTACAAGCCGACGTTCTGGAACTACACCGTGTTCGATCCGTTCGGCACCGTGGGTTCGGGTACCGCCCTGATCCAGAAGGCAGCTGGCCTGGAAGCTTCGAACGTTCGCGCTTCGAATTCCATCGGCTACTTCCTGCCCCCGAACCTGGGTGGTTTCTACGGCCAGGTGCAGTACGCTTTCAGCGAGCAAGCCAAGGCTGACGATGGTCTGCAGGGCGCATTCAACAACAACAGCCGTGGTGGCCGTTACGTTGGTGGCCGTTTCGGCTACGCCAACGGCCCCCTGGACGTTGCTGTCGCCTACGGTCAGCAAAACAACACGTCGAACTACAACCTCGGCACCGACACCAACGCCAAGAACTTCAACGTTGGCGCTAGCTACGATTTCGGCGTCGTGAAGCTGTTCGGTCAAGCCGGCCAGATCAAGCAAAAGGTTGACTACTCGGGCGCCAACGAGCCCCTGTTCAACCCGGCCACCAAGTCGACCGGCTACCTGCTGGGTGTGACCGTTCCGGTCGGTGCTGGTCTGATCCGCGCTTCGTACGGCAAGGTCAAGCTGAAGACCGACGTGAACCCCTTCACGTTCAACTTCTTCAACACGCAGCAAGACCCCAAGGCTGACCAGATCGCCATTGGCTACGTGCACAACCTGTCGAAGCGTACGGCTCTGTACGCCACCGGCACGTACGTGAAGAACAAGAACGGCGCTGGCTTCACGGCTGGTTCGGCCAACATCGACGTTCCGTTCGCGACCGCCTACACCTCGGCGTTCGGCACGGCTGGCGTGTACCGTCCGAAGACCTCGATCGGCTACGATCTGGGTATCCGTCACTCGTTCTGATCGACGACTGGCTTCGGCCAGTCCGGATCGAGAGATCGAAGCCATCCGACGAAAGTCGGATGGCTTTTTTTATTCTGCTGCCGAGCATGGATTGGTGTCGCTCTTGGTCTAGCGGCGTTAGGTTGGCCTTGTTAGGTGGCTTTTAAACCGGGACCGGGCGGGCGGTTGCGCTGCTGAAGTCCTGCACGGGACGGCAGACAGCCGCGGCGCGCCTCAGCAGTGTTCTGGCCGCGGTGACCTTTAAATTTAGACCTGGGAGTAGGGAGTGGGAGCCGGGTACACGAAGAGGTGGCCAGGCTCGGCGTTCAGGTGAACGCCAATACAGAAGCTACGGCGCTACCGAGCTGGGATGTCCGGCTTGCCGCGATGAACGCTCACTGATTGAGCGGGTCGGCTCCTATTGGAGACACGAACATACCCGTTCAGAGAGCTCGTGCTGCACGCGGTTGGTCTCCGTGCCGTCCCATATCCTCTCGGGGAGCGAGGGATCTGCGGACCCCTCGGACGATGTCCGCCGCGGAATGCGTGCAGCTTGTCAGGTCGGTGGCGTGCGGGTAGTCTTGCGCGAGGCCGGTCTGCCGCCAGCCCGCACACGTCTTTGTTCGCAGAATCGAGTAGTCAAGCCGGGCTGGATCAATTCGCTGCTTGGCTGCACCCCGGCGCGGCGCGCGCGCGCGCGATCAGGTCCAAATCCGGCTTGTAAGCGGTGGTGCTGACACCATGGAACCCGATCAGCGTATGAAACAGGTTGTCGTGTGAGTACTGCGCCTGCGAAATCGCACTCAGGCAGCCTTCGGCAAGCTTAAGCGCTTTCGCGGCGGGCGGTGACAGCCATCCGAGCATCGGCACCTCCTTCTGCTCGCGCGGGGCGAGTGATGGAGGAAGGCCATGCAGGTAGATATTGTTCTCGCCTAGGCTTTCTCCGTGATCGGACACGTAGATCACGGCGATGTCTAGCCTGTCAGCGTTGTTGCGTGCGACGTCGACGACCTGCCGAATGACCGTGCTCGTGTAGTCGATGCTGTTGTCGTAGGTGTTCACCAGAGCCTCGCGGCTACATTGCTGGATGCGGTTGGTATCGCAAGTGGGCGTGAATCGGCCTGGCGCTGGGTAGCGTTTGAAATAGGAAGGCCCATGGCTGCCCATCATGTGCAACACAACAAGAGCATCGGTATCTGTCGCGTGCAGCTCGTCCTTCAGGGACTGCACCAAGATGCCATCATGACAACCGCTTTCAGAGCACAGGCTGGCACTATCGGGGGTGGGCGCTGGCGCGCGTGTGGGCACGCGGGCGCAGACACCTTTGCATCCAGAGTTGTTCTCCAGCCACGTTACCTGCACGCCCGTCCGCTGGAGTACATCAAGCGCATTTTCACGGGCCTGCGCTTGAGACACGGAAAACGTATCTGCGCCGATGTTTGAGAACATGCAAGGCAAGGACGTTGCCGTGTCTGTTCCGCAAGATGTCACACGAGGAAAATAGGTGATCCCGGATTGCGCAAGGTCACGATTGGTGTCTCTGCCGTAGCCGCCAAGCGAAAAATTCGCGGCCCGCGCGGTCTCTCCGACCAAGAGGACAAGCACGCGCGGCCTTGACGCGGGTGAGGGTACCAATTTGGCATCTGGTGCGACCTTGGTCAATGTGACTGGCGCCGACGTGGCGCCCTTGAAGTGGCCGAGCACGGCGTTGATGTAGTTGCTCGGTACGAGTTGCAGACGCAATTCGCGGTGATTGCGGAAGGTCGTGGCGAGGGTGCCATACGAAGTCGTCAGCAGTAGTGCAGCCACAGCGAGGCCGGCCACTGCGAGACCCACTGTCTGTTTGGATGCTCCCCAAATGCCGCTTCTGCGTGTTCTGATGAGGAGGAGAAATAGGGCTGGTACGAGACCGCGGATCGTGAGATCTGCGAGGGCCGACCAAGACACAAGTTCTCTGACTTCCCGCGTGTCGGTCTCAATGGCATTGCGCACCATGTTCTTGTCGATCAGCACGCCCCAGCCATCAACGTAGTGAGCAATCCCGCCAGACGCGATCATCAACAGGGCGACGACCGCCGCGCCGAGTCGGTGGGAGAGCAGGGGGCGTAGCGCGGCACCAAACAGCAATACCAGAACAAGTGCGACGCCCATGCCCGCGGCGATCTGCTGAAATGCCGTGCCTGGTCGGGCCGCCATGAACGTGCGCCAAAAGCCGAAGTTGTCCAGAAGGACCAGCCAAGCTGCGGCAGCTAGGCTCAGGAGCAGGGGCGAGGTTCCGGCAGTGGCGAGACGCGTTATGTGGGGTGATTTACTGGGCATGCGTGGCACCAAGTGCGGGGCTGCGAGCAAGGCCTGGGGGTGCTTGTCGCTCATATGTGGGCACGTTCGAGGCGTGAAGCAGCGCGCAGATCGTGACGGCAAGCCGCAGGCCGTGCACGGCGAGTCCCTTCATTTCACCGGTCGGGCCGTCCTGAGCTGCCGCGGACGATTCAGGCCAATTCGCCGCCGCGCACGGACATTGAGGAGTGAGTCAGCCACTGTTGGTGGCTGCTGCGGCTGATCTGCGCCATTGCCGTTGCGCGCTACAGCTCAACCTTTGAGGGTACGAAGTAAAACTGGCGTTCGCCTAACGGCAACATTACTTATCGGTAATCTGCGTGTCACGTGTGCCGTTGGACACGTTTTGAGCCGAAAACAAAGCCGCCGTTGATTTAGCTCTCTTACATAGAAATGACACACATGTAATGGCCGCGTCCACAAAGCGATGGGTTCGGTTTCTAAAGTTGTCAACACACTGTGGTCAGGGGATCGCGGTGCAACCTTAGGAGACCGTCATGCGCAATGCTTATCGTCACGTCGCTACCCTTGCCGCTGCCACGGCCGCAGCGTTCTTTCTTTCACCGGCCATGGCTGCGGGCGCGTTCCACCCGCAAAACGGTGAGGTTGGGGCGACCTTTCATCCTGATCATGTGAGCTCGAAGTCCCGAGACCAGGTCAACACCGAGCTGGTGGCAGCGACCCAATTGCCCGCGTGGCAGCCGCTGATCTCGCGCGGTGCACCGTGGCCAATCGCAAAGACCGGTCCGGGCCTGACGCGCGAACAGGTCAATGCGGAGCTGCAAGCTGCAATGAAGACGCCCGCCTGGGATCGTGTGGGCCGATTGGGGGCCCCATGGCCGACGCCGGCGGTGACGGGCTCGCAAGCGTCTACTCGCTGAGCGCATCGGTCGGTGGGTGACTGCAAGGAATCAGGAGGCAATGCCTCCTGAGCTCAGGTTCCTGCCGAATCGTGATGCGGGAGTGCTATGGGGCCTGGTGGGCTGCTACGAGTTACCTGGGCCAGCAGATGCTCGCAATGTAAGGCCGATGCGTGTGACGCCCTCGCGGCTCTCAGCAAACGTGCGGCCGCCATGCATGCGAGCGATCGCCGCAACAATGGCAAGGCCAAGCCCGTGGTGTGTTGCCGATCCCGCGCGCGAAGGCTCAGCGCGATAGAACCGCTCGAACAACCGCGGTATGGCCTCTGAAGGGATGTCGGGACCTACATTTTGCACCACGAGCCTGATCTGATCACCCTGTGAGTCGATGGTCACACGGACCACCGACCCCCGTGTGGCATACCGCGTGGCATTGCTGACCAGGTTGGAGACCGCTCGACGTACCAAGCCTGTGTCCACGGAGAGCACACGTTCGCCGCTGATCTCCACTTTCAGATGCGCGTCTTCCAGCGCGGCTTCCTGGAATTCGGCCACCGCCATCACCTGTGCTGCAAGACTGACGGGTTGACCACGTCTCGCCTGCGCCCCACGGTCCGCCTTGGACAAGAACAGCATGTCCGTAACAATCGTGGTGAGCCGCCTGGCCTCCTCCAACTGCGACTCGAGGACGTTTTTCAACTCCTCAAGCGTTCGATCCCTGCCGAGCTCGATCTCGGCCTGTGCGATCAAGTTGGAAAGCGGGGTACGCAATTCATGCGCAACATCTGCATTGAATGCCTCCAGTTGCGCATAAGCAGCCTCAACACGCCCCAGCAAGCCGTTGAACTGCGCAATCCAAGGTTGCAATTCGCGCGCGTAGCCATTCGGCTCGATGCGATGTCCGGGGTGATCAGGCCCGGCGGCTCCAGTTTCCTGTGCAAGCCGCTTCAGCGGCCGCAGCCCGCGACGCACCAACAACGCCCCCGTCAGCGAGATGACCGCGGTTCCCAAGGCAGCCGAGCCCGTCAAAGTCCACGCTAACCGCATCAGCAGGATATTGTCGCTGCCGATGTCCAGGCTCATGTCCAACTCAATGGGCTTTCCTTCAAGCTGGAGCTCGGCCAACGTGGAGGTCCTCAATTCCCAGTTCCGCCCGGTAGGTCGCGCACCGGTGACGTATAGTGACTGATTGCCTACGCGTAGCGAGATGCCAGCGTCGGAGTGGGACTGGAAATAGTCGTCTAGCTTGTGCCGCAGGGCGTTCAGGTTCAGTGGCTGTACGGTCTCGCGCACGACGTGCTCGACGATGTCAGCGTGCCGGACGAACTCTTCCTGATGTTTGAGCTGAAAGCTCCAGAACGTTGCGGCATAGACGCCAGCGCAGATAAGGCTTAGTCCAATCAGCGTCTGAACCGCGAACCATCGCGACAGGGAGCTCTGGATCGAGGCGATGCTCATCCGCCGACAGCTGGTCGATGTTCCAGAACGTATCCCATGCCGCGTACCGTGTGGAGCAGCTTGTCGTCGAACGGGTCGTCGATCTTGCTGCGCAGGCGCCGTATCGCTACCTCGACGACATTCGTTTCACTGTCGAAATTCATGCCCCAAACTTGATCAGCCAAGATCGCGCGCGAAAGAATCTGGCCCTGCCGTCTCAACAGCAGAGACAGGAGAGAAAACTCCTTGGCCGTCAAGTCAAGACGTTTCCCTGCGCGTGTAGCGCGACGGGTCGTGAGATCCAGTTGCAAGTCAGCCAGTGCGTACCTGCTCGCCTCCTGCATGGGGCTGCGTCGGAGCAGGGCACGAACGCGCGCGAGCAACTCAGTGAATGCAAATGGCTTCGCCAAGTAGTCGTCTGCGCCGCTTTCAAGACCTCGGACACGGTCTTCCACATCGTCTCGGGCCGTCAACATCAACACTGGCACCTTGCTGGAAACGCGAAGTTCTTGCAGCACTTGAAAGCCGTCAATGCCGGGGAGCATGATGTCCAGGATGACGGCATCGTAGTTACCCGTCTGAGCCAAGGCCAAGCCTTGGGTGCCCTCTCGGGCGAGGTCAACATTGAACCCGCTCTCGACCAAGCCTTTGCGCAAATAGTCGCCAAGCTTCTCTTCGTCCTCGACGACCAAAAGGTGCATTTGAGTGTTGTAGGTGCCCGCGACGCCGCGGACCCGAGATTACAGTGTTGTTATAGATCGGGCCACAGGGGGCACCGAAATTTTCAGTCAGGAGTGATGGTGTCAGTGCTGGTGCGAGCCAGCGCTCATGGCTCCAAAGTTCTCGGCGGCCCGACCGTAGATCGGGCCCATGCTGTCCATGCCAACCTCACCATAAGCCAGTTGGGACATTCCGGACGCCACCCAGGCGATCGCTTCGGCGTTGACCTGGGCACGAGTCTTTTGTCCCGTTTGCGCGTTCGCGCTGGCATGAACATGGCTGGCGTCATGCGCTGCGGACGGGGTGGCATGTGCTGCTGCAGGGTTGGGGCGCTCGACGGCGATCCCTTGGGCGACATCGACCTTGGACGGCGGGGCGGCCGTGGTCGAATTGCCGGCGACTGCTGGTAGCGTAGCCGCGCAGATGGCCGTGGCCATCAGAGCGAGTTTCAAACGAGTGCCTTGCATTTCCGTGTCCTTTCACAGTCGATGGGCCTGCGCACGTCGTCTTCGACATGCGCAAGTGTTACCGAGACTGTAGGGAGCGCAACCGTCCCCACGCGAACGGTCAGATTACAAATGCGTAATGTTGGCGCTCGGCGCGATGGCGGTTTTCAAGGCATCCTTGATGCGGAACACACTTCTACGAGGTGACTCTTGGCGGCAAGACGACAATAGGCAGTTCGCATTGCTGCACATTGATCATGACGACGTCCCCAACACCGACCCTCGAATGGCTGGGCACACTACTCACTTGGTACCAATACCGCGTCGGTCCCCGCACATAACGCACAAACACCTCACGCGCACCATCGGTGTGCGCGGTCGCTCCGTGTGTCCGACAATCACGGGCGGCGCGTATTGCCGGGGTGATGTGGTGCATTCCGGTGTCGAGCACCACGCCACTGCGCCACCCTGCTACGAACCGGTCGTGTTGCAGACTCAAGGATGTGCATCCTGTGACCAGCATCAAGCCTGCACAGATCCCCGCTATCCGGGCTGCTGCCCGATAGTCAATTCCATGTCGACGGGTGAGAACAGGTGTCCCGTCAACCAGCCATTTGACCGTCGACAAATGGGTCTGGGGTTGACGGCGCATGCGCTGGATGCCGCCAGCAGCGAAGGAGCTTAGAGACGCCGCGTTGTAGGCCGGAAGCCATCGACGCGCCATCGCGCGCTCAAAAATGCAAGTCAATGGAAGAAATTTGAACGGGTATCGAGAGAAAGTGCTTGGTCGGGAGTCGGACGGCATCGGATGCTCCTTTCAGGAGACCTTTGCATCATGATCGATTGCGAGCCGAGCAAGGCTAGGGTTTCTAGGGTGCGTTGTCGATGTGGTCGCATCAGCTAGATTTGGTCAGCACCAAAGTCGCAGACTTGTCTGCGCGCAAGTTTCTATTCGTCGTTCAAGCCCACATACCGTCTGGGTGTTATCGGAGCGCATCGCTTTGGTCTCAGGCGAGGCTGCTGACTTCTCGCGCATTCGTCGCCCACGCAAGCGGCGAAGGTGCTTAAGCATCGTCCGATGGAGATCGAAGTTTCGTGAAATGTGTTTGGGGCGCGCTGAGAGCGTCGCGCGGACCGCTGACGAAACGTCAATGCTCGTAGTAGGGGATAGGAATACAGGAGGAAGTGGGATGCGTGTGGCTAGAACAGGAGAGGCAGTTGCGAGATGGTTGGCCTGCGCCGTGATGGCCGTGGCTTCCGGTTTGCTCCTCGGTTGTGCCAGTTTCGAGGTTGACTCGATGCGTGTTGAAACGCGTAGCTTGCCGCCGGCGAGCCAAGGTCGCATCGTTCAAGCCGTCGATGCATCAAGGCCCGATACGCATTCGAGCGGTTTTCGACTGATGCCATCTGGCGGACATGCGTTGGCGACACGCCTGGCGTTGATCAGGGCAGCGCACAGCGCGCTTGACCTGCAGTACTTCATTGTGCAACCCGACGCGACAGGCAAGGAAGTGCTGCGGGAACTACGAGACGCTGCCGCACGAAACGTCCGCGTCCGGGTTCTCATCGACGACCTGTACACCCAGGGAAGCGATGAGCTGTTGCGTACGTTGGCTGCCCATGACAATGTCGAGGTCCGCCTATTCAACCCCTTCATGCTGCGCAATGCGGGTGTTGCCGCGCGCTATCTGGCTCAGCCATTCGGGTTTGAGCGCTTGAATCATCGGATGCACAACAAGATGTTCATTGCGGACGGGGTGACGGCGATCACGGGTGGCCGCAACATTGGCGACGAGTATTTTTCGCGCAGGGATGCTGGGAATTTCATTGATTTAGATGTGTTGGCAGCCGGTCCCATCGTCCGAGAAATCGGGTCTCAATTCGATCAGTATTGGAACAGCCCGTTGGCGATTTCAGTTACGGAGATCGTGCGCAGCGATGCTTCGCGACAGCAGTTGCAGGCGCGCTTTGATGCAATGACCCGGGCTGCCGAATCCCCGGCCCTTTCGGATGAAAACGAGTGGGATGCACTCGCGCATCGTTCTCCATCGGTGGACATGCGAGAAGGGCGGTTGGAGCTGGCCTGGGGGACCGGACAGTCGTTCGCGGATCCACCCGGTAAGGGTTTGGCAGGGCCCGTTGGCTCAGACTATGGCGTCAACCGCATCCGCATGAACGCTGTCGACCGCATTCGCAGCGCGGACAAGGAAGTTCTGCTGACATCTCCCTATTTCATCCCGGGGCCTTCGGGCCTCTCGTTACTCCGGGAAGCTTCGGATCGAGCAGTAGCCGTTGCCGTCCTCACAAATTCGCTTGCGTCAACGGATCAGCCGCTGGTCCATAGCGCGTACCGTCGATATCGCGTGCCCTTGCTGCAGGCGGGGGTCCAACTTTATGAACTCAGTCCAAACTATGCCGGTCGCGATGATCGGCGCCGGTTCTTCGGCCTTTCGGCGGCGGGACTCCATACGAAGTGCTTGGTCATCGATAGGCAGGAAGTGTTCATTGGTTCGATGAACTTCGACCCACGCTCAGACCACTACAACACCGAGAACGCGGTCGCAATTCTCGTTCCAGCGGTCGCGCGAGACGCAGCGCAGTTGCTCAACCTGGCCAAACGGGAGGCGGCCAACCGCGTACAGATTGGCGCAGACGGGCATCTGGAATGGATCATCCCCGTTGGCAACGAAGAGTATGTACATGACCAGGAGCCTGATGCCGGCGGCCTGCTGAGGCTTTGGCTTCAACTGGTCAGTCCGCTCGCGCCCGAAAGTTTGTTGTAGCGGCTAGCACACGCCGCGTCGAACACTGCTGCGCCGCGACAAGCGATGAGCCTCGACGTGATGCAAGAGCGTCAGGCCGGATCCGAGGCCTCGCATTGCTCGTGCGTCGCGGCGTAGCATGGGCTCTCGGTTCGCTTGATTTTTCAAGATAGCGAAACTGGCGCGAGAGGCATTTCTCAAGCAATGGAGTGTGAATGAACGACGATCTCAAAAACCGAATGACTGCGGCTTTTGTTCAGTATGGCCAAGCGGCACATGGTGATGGCCCACGCTCAACTCTCGACGCGGCTTCCAGTGAGGCCCTGCACGCGGCTTTCTGGGACTTGGCAGACCTGGAGTTACTCCCGGGGCTGCAGCGAATCAAAGAAGCAATCCAGCATCACGGCTTGGAGGCGGGCCTGCATCTTCATCGCACTCCAGGAGCGCGTGGCAGTGGGTTTGCATTTTGGTTTCGCGATCCGCGGCGAACGTCGCAAGGCCAAGAGGCGATGCTCGAGGTGCAGTATGACCTCAGCAATGTCGTGGTCTCGACCCGCATACCTTTCATGCATGATGTCCATCGCGCGCAGCAAAGCGTCGAACTCGGTGGCGTGAATTCGCGAATGCTAGATGAGATCGTGGTGCAGATGATCGAGCGCTATCTGGCAACTGTCCCCTGACGTGCATCGTCCTTTGCTGCACTGATCGCAGGATCGTAAAAAAAATGCCCGCACGAGGCGGGCAAAAAATGAGCCCCTGCGGAACCCACTTGGAGTTAAAACTAAAAAATGCGATCGGCGGATCAGAAAGAGTGGCGAATGCCGAATTCGTAGCCGGTGGAAGTTTTCGGAGTGTAAGTAGCGCCTGATTGGGCCGTGACGTAGCTCGGACCGCCCAAGCTCAGGCCAGCGCCATTCTTGTTGGTGATTCGGGCCACGTTCGTGTAAAGGGCGGTGCGCTTCGACAGATTGTGCACATAGCCGATCACGAACTTGCGGGCCGACGGATCTCCGGCGTTGAACAGCAAGGGGCTGTTCAGGTCATATTTGACCTGTGCATACGACGCCCGGATTTGGCCAACGCCGACTGGTACCGTTGCCGCGATGGAATAGCCGCTCATGTCGACCTTCGGGGTCGAAACGAAACTGCCAACCGCATTGTCGCGACGATCCGCCGAAGTTGTGTAATCGCCAAACAGTTTGACAACACCGAAATCGTACGACGCACCAACATTGAAGGTCTTGATTTTGCCGAGACGATTGCTGTAAGCGGTGTCGCTCTCGCCGTACGCGATGGCGGCATCGAGCGGCCCTGCCTTGTAGCCCGCGCGACCGCCGATATAGCGCCCGGTGTTTACGTTTTGAGTGAAATCAATTCGACTCTGCTCGCTAAACCCATAGGCAATATTGCCGTAAAACCCGCCCAAATTCGGGGGCAGGAAATACTGCACCATGTTGCTGGCGCGCTTGTAGTTGCTGTTGCTGCCGAAACCACCCGTGGCCGCAACATTGTTCGGATTCGACGCACCGTTGGCAGCGATCAGCAGCGAGGCACCCAGGCCAGTGTCTTGAAAGGGGTCCCACTGCAGATGATTCAGGTGGATCGGGGTGTTGTCGCGGCCAAGTCGAATCTCGCCGAACGCGCCGCCCACCGCGACGATGGAGCGACGGGTGAATGCGAGCGCTTCACTGCCGTCGTCATTGCGCAAAGGAGCCTCCAGCCAGAAGCTTGCGTACAACCCACCGCCAAGGTCCTCGACGCCCCGGAACCCGAGTCGGCTCGAACTCAGTCCGCCGGTTGCCAATTCGGTGCGGCTGGATTTGAAAGAGGTGGGGGTGAAGAGGCTACCGGAAACACGATCACTCTTGTTCGAGACGGATCTGACAGAGGCGTCGACGATACCGAAAAGAGTCACGTTGGATTGTGCAAATGCGGAAACGCACGCCAGCGACGCCACAGCTGCGGCAATACAAGTTTTGAACACACTAAGCTCCGGGTTGGTTGATTCTTGACGCAAATTTCTGCGTCCTCAGAGGCGATCTGATGGAGTAGATTTTTGATTTCGGCCATGACAATTCTGTGACTAGACCCAATGAGTTTGTGGCGTAAACAACGGCTCGTGCAACCTAACAAATATGTAATCCTTAGGTTATTTAAATGTTATTTTCGGGAAATATATTCGTGAGTCGGAATTTGGGTTAATTCGAGTTGAATTTCATAGATCACATAACGCGATCTATCAGCCCTTGAGCTTGGAAGCATTGCCAAGCCAAGCGTGTCCAAGATTGGCAGTACGGAGTGTGCTGCAAGCTCTGGCGTCGGCTTTTGGTCCAGCGTCCCAGCGCCCTCTTTTATTTCCGTTCGTGGGCCTTGCCTCGCAATGCTGCACCCGATCCAGAGTGCGGGCTTTCGCTCGCAAAGTCCTGATCGGCAGTGCAGCAACGTTGCGGGGCCAGTTGGGCGCTGCCCGGCGCCCTGGCGTCAATTCGGCGGGAGGGGCGAGATGTCCTCGCGCTGCAGGGACCTTCCAGTTCGCCGATATTGACGACGCGTAGTTCTGCTCGCGGCGCGCGCTGTCACGCCTGCGTCTGGCTTGAAATCGTTCAAGGCCACGCGATGGCCACTGGGCAGCACGACGGTTAGCTCGAGAGCGAGCCCCAAGGCTTCTAGATAGCGAACCAAAGTAGACAACTGGATGTCCGAGCGACCTTCGAGCTGGGATATCGCGCTCTGCCCAACGCCCATCGCTCCGGCAACTTCGGCTTGACTGCGTTGGGTGGCGCGCCGAATCTCATCGAGGCGCTTGGCGTTGCCGAGCGCATCGACCCGCGGGTTCAGCCTCTTTGGGGCTTGTGCGCGTGGCGCGGCTGGCCGTGGTGTCATGCGGCCGCCTCAGATACTTTGACAACGTCACGCCAGCACTTTGCCGCAAGGGCATGAGTTTGAGACATGCGAGGTCTGCAAGTGCGAATCAAGCGCTCACCCGATCGAAGCAGCAGCCGAAGTAGAACGCATCTGCACCGCCTTCGACGAATGGAATCTGGATCGGCTTGCCGTCGTTGCGCCACACATCTCGCCGCTTGTAGCCCGCGAGTCGAATATCGGCGAGGATTTCGTCCTGGAACTGGATTCGATAGGGGCACACCGCATCGCCGATGCTGTTGAGCGTGTACATCGTCTTGTGGCTGTGCGTGGCGGTGATGTTGAGCAAAACGCGCTTGGGCTTGTGCGCGAGCTGGCTCAAGATCTCCCCTAGTGTTTCGGGCAGATACTGCAAGCTGCCGGACAGCATCAGGACGTCGGCGCCGCTTGCACGGCCGAAGTCGGTGCAAAAGTTCAGCTGAGCACTCGCCCCTCGCTCCAGTGCCAGGCGCTCGCCAACCTTGACCACACTGGGCACGTCGCAAACGGTCCATTGGATTTGTTCGGGATAGCGCAACACGCGCTTGAAGGCGTAGTACTTGATGCCGACGTGCCCGCCGAGATCGAAGATCGAAGTGTGACCAGCAGACATGGCATCGCTTAGCCAGAACAAGGGCGCGTAGTCCCAGTTGTAGATCTGATGACTGTAGAGCGCGTCCGCCGAGTCGGCCTCGTCGTAGCCAATTTTTAGGCCTTTGGGCGCGTTGGCCTGGGCCGACTGGAAGCTCTCGAACGATCCCATGAACAGGTTCTCATCCTTGTTGCTGAGAAACTTCTTGAGGTAGGCAGCTTCTGCGTCCGCATTCTCAATGCTGGGGGCGTGTGTGCGGCTGAACATAGATAGTCCTTGGCTGAGCGTCGCGCGCACGTTGGCGAACGCGACGGAAATGTCGAGATGGGGTGGTGGCACGAGGTGCCGAGCGCTGAAAGCGCTAGGTGGGATCGGAGTCGTGTCGTGCGCCGCGTAGCGAAGGACCGTGTCGCTGGAAAACGCGACAGGACGAACGACCAGCTAAGGCGCGACTAACCGGCTTTTGGAGGGCGACGCCAACCGCCCAAGAGTGGGCTGACCCGTTCATGCTGAACAGCAACTGGCCTGTCGAAGCAAAGCGCTCCGCAGACCAAGGTGTAGACCGAGCACATCGTTGGCGTCAGCGAGGCGTGGTCGAGCACCTGATGCATCAACGACTCATCCGAGGCTTCGGATTCCGGGTCGCCAATGTCGTGATGGTGATGAAAACCAAACAACAGTCCATCGCCCCTCCCAATCGCGTCGTCAGCAAAGGACGTGTAGACACCGCCTACCCAGGACGAAACCAAGGTAAGCAGCAACACGACAACAAGAAGCGATCTGCGAAGCATCAAGACGTGCACAAGTACTGGGGGCCTAGTGCAAGGCATCCCTTTGGTGCAGCTTCATTTTTGCATTCGGCGCGTCAGGCTGCAACTTTCGTTTTCAATTTGCACGTGCGACCGTGACCGAATGCTCGGTGGACGACCGAGGCGAGCGCCATGGCACACACCCTCTTGGTCCGAGAGGCACGGAGAAAATCAGGTTGAAGATTGGATGGCCGCAGAGGGACCTCTCGGGCATGCGAAGCGGGCGGTTGCCACGACCTAACTCAGGAGCGGCAAGTGACTGGCGTGCGTTGAGCCAAACATTCGGCTTGCTGAAGCGCCGCTCGCAGTTTCATGCATGTCAGATCCACGTTGGGGTCTGAGCCATTCGTCTTGGCGACAAGTCGCGCCCGCGTCAGTCATGCTCTCAGGATAAGGACCTGCTGCTGCGCAACTGACAGCGCCGACCAGTCTCGCTGCAATGATGCCCCCGCATCTTCGTAGAGCGTCGGGCGCATCACCACGCGCGACACGCCACAGCGCTTCTCTGTGTCGTGCGACAAGCGGTCGATTCGCACACAACTTTGTTGACGCGATCACTCGACGCGCGCACTCGGGAGGGCAACATGACAAAGTACACGATGGTTTCATCATGTGGTCGAAACTCGTCAGTTGCCCTACGCGAAGATTACAAAGTCGTCATCTTTAGCGTGCGAGGGCGCTACATGTTGCTGAACGGTGGGCGCAGGAGTGAGTTGTCGCGCCGTCGGCGCGCATGGTGAGGTAGGCTCACGGATAAGGCGCATAGGCGAGCGAACTGGTGGCGAACTCGTGTGGCGATGGATCGTTCACGTTGATTCGCAATGACCGGCTTATGAAGAACAAAACTCCTACATCCTCCAAAGCCACACATTTTTGGCGAGTCGAACGCGCGTCGCGGGCGGCTGTGATCATCGATGCAGACGACTATTTTTCGCACTTGCGCGCTGCCATGCTCAAGGCGAACCGGCGAATCGTCCTGGTCGGGTGGGATTTCGACGCGCGCGTCAGACTCGGTACGGCTGCAGACGACGATGGACCGGAAACCATCGGCAAGTTCATCAGTTGGCTGGTCGAGAACAAGCCGCAGCTCGAGGTCTACGTGCTGCGGTGGGGCACCGGCGCGTGGGCGACTTTGGCGCACGGTCGCACTCTGTTGACGATCCTGCGCTGGATCCGAGATCCGCGCATCCATTTAAAGCTCGACGGGCATCACCCGTTTGCCGGCTCTCACCATCAGAAAGTTGCGGTCATCGACGACAGCTTGGCTTTTTGTGGGGGCATCGACATGACGCGCAACCGGTGGGACACGCGCGACCATCTGGACGTTGAACCGCGGCGCATCAATCCCAACGGCAGACCCTATGGGCCATGGCATGACGCCACCACGGCGGTGGAGGGACCGGTTGCTCGCGCATTGGGTGAGATGTGCCGTAAGCGGTGGGAAGGAGCGGGGGGTCGCCGCATGGAGCCTGTGCCCGAAGGAGCAGACTGTTGGCCCGAGCAACTGCATCCCGACTTCAAGGATGTTTCGGTGGGAGTTTCGCGAACCTTGCCGGCAATGCAGGACCACGAGACGATCCACGAAATCGAGGATCTTTACGTCGCGCTCATCCAGCGCGCAAAGCGATGGATCTATGCAGAGAGTCAGTATTTCGCCTCGCGCCACATTGCCGAGGCGATCGCGAGGCGACTGCACGAGGAACATGGGCCCGAAGTGGTGATCGTCAATCCGACGACAGCGGATGGCTGGCTTGAGCCGATTGCGATGGACACGGCGCGCGCGCGTCTGGTGACGGCCCTTCGCGACTGCGACGTGCACGGGCGATTTCGCATGTATCACCCGTTCACCGCTGGTGGTCGGCCGATCTACGTCCATGCCAAAGTGACGGTGATCGATGACGATGTGTTGAGGGTCGGCTCGTCCAACTTTAATAATCGGTCCTTGCGGCTGGACAGCGAGTGTGATGTGACGTTCGATGCGGATTGCGAAACCGCGGGCGGCGTCAGGGAGGTGATTGGCGGGATCAGGAATTCTCTTCTGGCCGAACACCTAGGAACTGATTGCCAAACGATCGAGCGCCGACTCGCTGAGTCCGGATCTCTGATCAAGACGATTGAGGCATTGCAGTGTGCTGGTCGTTCGTTGCGGGAGTATCAGATTCCGCCCCTGTCACCAGTCGAACAATGGTTGGCGGACACGAAACTTCTTGATCCTGAAGGCCCGCAAGAAATGTTTGAAGCGCCCACACGCAGACCTGGCCTGCTGTCAAGGCTGCGGCATCATGTGCCAGTGGCGCGCCGTGTCATCAACCCACAATGAAGTCGGTATCCATGACTTCAACCAGCAAGCGCGGCCTACGGCATACGCCGCGCGGGGAAACGCGTTGAATCAGCGTCGCGGATCGGATGCCGCCTGCTTGAACTCTTTCAACTCGTCGTCAAGCATTTGCGTGGCGAACTCATACAAGATCGAGTTCTGCGCAGACTTTGCTCGTTCCGAGTTCATATCGACGGTGTTGTTGTCTGCACTTGGCTGGCCGGCGGTTGTGTACTCGGCGAAATCCACCGTGGTGCGCGTGGGCGCGCTGCGATCAGCCAAATGCCCCGCGTTCGTGGAACTGAGCTTCAAAGGCGTTGCCGAATTCGACGCGGCGCTGAGGCGATCAGCAAAGCTGATCTCGCGGGCTTGGTAGTTCGGTACGTCAGCATTGGCGATGTTGGACGCGATCAGCGCCTGGCGCCGCGCGCGAAACTCCAGCGCCGTCGCAGCAAAGTTATCGCCAGAATCCGACTTGAGGTGACTGTCGGAGGAAACGCTGAGACCAAGACTGCCCACAACGGCCTCGCTGCAGAGTTGAATAAGTTTTGAGATTATGGAGAGAGCGTCACCTGCGGATACGCCATTGTTTCGCACACACTCAATTTGTAATGTTCCAGTAATCCTGCAGTAAACGAACGTTGTTTGTGCGTCGAAGCGGCATGAGGCGGCATCCTTGGCACGATCTGGTCATCCAGGCCAACTTCAATGGCCCGTGGACACATGCATGCAATCGGACTCTCGTTTTGGCGCAACTCACGTGCAGAACGGCCAGCCCGCTCTGAATCATCTACCAGTGATACGTGCCCTGTACTTGAGCGCGACTGTCCTACGCCTCGGAAGCTCGGCAGGGGACGCAGTCGGACCGAGGTTGTGTCAGAGTTGGGATGTGCACCTCATCAAATCAATGCAGAGGCGATTGGTGCGTGGGCCATGGATAACAACAGGTGAAATAGTCATGGGTGTTGATCACGGGCAAGCGGCATTTCTGCTTGGACTTTGCCGTGCAGTCGCGGTGTCCGCGCTGCACAGAGCTTGGCGGCTAGGGGTGAGGACGTGGTAGTTCTGAGCTACACAATCATCCCGGTTCTCGCCGTAGCTGTGGGATCGGCGGCAGCGGCAGCTTGGCGACCGGGGCCACGGCTTGTGAGCGCGATGCAGCATTTGGCTGCGGGTGTGGTCTTCGCCGCCGCTGCAACGGAAATTCTTCCTCAGGTGAAGCACGGTAGCGATCCTTTGCCAACGCTGGCCGGAGGAGTCGCTGGTGTCGTCGTGATGCTTGGACTGAAGAGCTTTGAAAGCCGATTCAGAGGACCTGCCGCGCTCCTGACCGCCATCGGGATTGACATCCTGATCGACGGGGTTGTACTGGGGCTCGCGTTCATCGCAGGTGCAAAGGCGGGTTTGTTGCTGACCGTGGCATTGACCCTTGAGGTGGTTTTTCTAGGTATGACGCTCACGAGTGAGTTGGTTGAGAAGGCTGCCTCGCGCGCGCGTGTCGTTTTGACAGTCACGCTCTTGTCGATGCTGCTGCCTGTCGGGGCATTGATCGCCGGGCCTGTGGCGACTTTGTCACCTGTTTTAATCGCCTCCTTTCTGAGTTTTGGGCTCATGGCCCTGCTCTATCTTGTGACAGAAGAGTTGCTCAGCGAGGCGCATGAGCAACCCGACACACCCTGGGTTAGCGCGATGTTCTTCGTCGGATTTCTCGCGCTCTTGGCGCTCGAAGAGGTTATGCAATGAGGTCGTGTCAAACGATCGAATCACGTCGGCGGTGCGAACTCGGCATGTGCGGGCGTCCACATCGAGCCCCAAAACTGGATTGAACGGAGAAACATGTATGAGCAACAAACTCGAGCTCGATTTGCCACTCGTCCTTCCCGAGGTTCCAGACGTGGCAGACGCATGCGTCCAGCGGCTGCTTCGAACGTTGGGGGCAAAGTCCGGAGTGGACAAGGTCCACGTGTTGCCTGCGACGCAGAGCGGCGCAGCGAAGCTTTGCATTCACTTCGACCCGGTTGCATTGACACTAGAGCGCGTTAGAGAGATGGTGCGTGCAGCCGGCGCGCAGATTACCGGGCAGTTTGGCCACGTCTATTGGCAAGTTCAAGGGATCACACACGAGCGGCGCGCCCGAACGGTCGGCGAGACGATCGGCGCGATGGACGGCGTCCTCGAGGCTGATGCGAGCGCAACGGGATCGATTCGCGTGGAGTACGACCGTGAGCGGATCACTGAACGGGACATACTTGCGCAGCTCGCGATACTGAAGGTGCAGCGCGTTGGGACTTCGACGGGGGTCCTCGCGACGAACTCACCGAGTGCGGGCCGTTCAAATCACCAACACATGGGAGGTGAGCAAGGACGACACGACCATGGGGACCACTCGCACGACCACCGGTCCGACACGCAGGATCGGCGTGACAGGCATGAACACAGTCACGGATCGGGTGCGGATCAGAACAGTTCGGCAGCGCATGGTCCTGGCGACGGCCATGACCATGGCCACGCAGAATTTCTGGGGCCGAACACCGAGCTGATCTTTGCGTTGTCCTGCGGCGCAGTGCTTGTCGCGGGGTTTGCCGTTGAAAAGCTATTGCCGGGGGTGCCGACATGGGTCCCGACCGTCTGCTATGTCATTGCCTATGTGTTCGGGGGCTTCTTCACGCTTCGTGAGGCCATCGACAACCTCAAGCTGCGCAAGTTTGAGATCGATACGCTGATGCTCGTTGCCGCTGCGGGCGCGGCGGCGCTTGGAGAGTTTGCCGAGGGCGCGCTGCTGCTCTTTCTGTTCAGCTTGGGCCACGCGCTGGAACACTATGCGATGGGCCGAGCCAAGCGAGCGATCGAGGCATTGGCCAAACTGGCCCCGGAATCCGCAACGGTTCGCCGCGAAGGTCAGATGGTGGAGATACCTGTCGAAGAGCTTGAGTTGGGAGATGTCGCGATTGTGCGTCCTAACGAGCGACTCCCCGCAGACGGATTCGTGGTCAAGGGAAACAGTTCCATCAATCAAGCTCCGGTAACGGGCGAGAGCATTCCGGTGGACAAGTTGCCCGTGACGGATGTCGCCGCTGCACGGAGTCGCCCGGATGCAGTGGAAGCGTCGAGTCGGGTGTTTGCGGGAACAATCAACGGCGCTGGGGCAATCGAGATAGAAGTGACTCGGCGCTCCAATGAAACGGCCCTTGCAAAGGTGGTCAAGATGGTGAGCGAGGCGGAGACGCAGAAGTCGCCGACGCAACGATTCACCGACAAGTTTGAGCGCGTGTTCGTCCCGGTCGTCCTCTTGCTGGCCTTCATCCTGTTGTTTGCGTGGGTGGTTGTCGACGAGCCTTTCCGCGATAGCTTCTACCGAGCGATGGCGGTTCTGGTCGCAGCAAGTCCCTGTGCCCTGGCCATCGCGACCCCGAGCGCCGTGCTCTCGGGCGTGGCGCGCGCAGCGCGCAGTGGCGTGCTCGTCAAGGGTGGAGCGCCTTTGGAGAACCTCGGCTCGCTGAAAGCAATTGCGTTTGACAAGACGGGCACGCTCACGGAGGGGCGTCCTCGAATCACGGACGTGGTGCCGGCACAGGGTGTGGCAGAAGAAGACTTGTTGGCCGTCGCAGTCGCAGTCGAATCAATGAGTGACCACCCCTTGGCGCAGGCGATCGTGAAGGACGGCCGCGAGCGGCTGGGCGACCGGCAGTTGCCGAGTGCGGGGGATTTGAAGAGCCTGACAGGCAAGGGCGTGGAAGCACGGGTCGGCGACGAGCCGGTATGGATCGGCAAGGCGGAGATGTTCGGCAAGGACGGCATTCCGGCGTTGGGATCTGGTGTACTGGAAGCCATCGCCAAGTTGCGGGAGGGCGGTCGTACGACCATGGTGGTGCGCCAGGGTGAAAGGGATCTCGGCGCAATCGGCTTGATGGATACGCCCCGCGCTGCGGCGAAGGAGGCTTTGCGCAAGCTCCATGCGCTCGGCATCAGCCGGATGATCATGATCTCCGGGGATCATCAGAAGGTCGCGGATGCCATCGCGCAGGATGTTGGCTTGGACGAGGCGTGGGGCGACCTGATGCCCGAGGACAAGGTCGCGTCGATCAAGAAGCTTGCTGGCGAAGACAAAGTTGCCATGGTGGGAGACGGCGTCAACGATGCGCCGGCGATGGCCAGCGCGACGGTCGGTATTGCCATGGGCGCGGCCGGGTCCGACGTCGCCTTGGAGACGGCCGATGTTGCCCTGATGGCCGACGACCTCGCCAATCTGCCTTTTGCCGTAGGCTTGAGCCGCCATACGCGTGGCGTCATCCGCCAGAACGTCTTTGTAAGCCTTGGCGTGGTGGCATTTCTGGTTCCGGCAACGATTCTGGGCCTCGGCATCGGACCGGCCGTCGCAGTGCATGAGGGGTCTACCTTGTTGGTGGTGTTCAATGCTTTGAGGTTGCTCGCATATCGGGACAGCGCAAAGTGATTGGCGATGGTTCTCCTCCTTGGCCACGATGCGCTGCTTCGGTCTCACTCGATGCAATCCGCGCCTCCGGCCATCGCACCATGACCGCCCGCACCCTCGTCGTGGCGGCCACGACCTTCGCGACTGTGCTTTTGCCTCCCAGTCTTGGGCGGGCCCAGCAAGGTTCTGCGCAGTCTGAATACGACCGCGAGATCGCAGCGTGCAATGCCGCTTCTATGGCGGCGCCTGCGCGCAACGCGTGCGTGCGTGACGCAGGTCGGCGCCTGGATCGATTGAATGGCGGTACGCCGCCGCGACTGGTTCCGCGTTCTTCGGCGGACGGGAGGGCGATCGTGATGACGCCGCCTGGTGCCCCAGCGCCGCCGAGTGCGTCGGATTACATCGTCTCGCCCGACGGGAGGTCTGTCACTGCGCGACCACCACCTGGCGATAGCATCGCGCCTCCGTGAACGGCTCGGCTTTGATCTGCGATTGCGCACGTCGGTTGCGGAATGCGTTGGATCTAGATGAGGTGAGTACTCGCAAGTGCAGTCCGACGGCCAGAATCACATCAAGAGCGTCCCTGCGCGGATTAGGTTGATTCGTATTCCCGCCAACGCATTGGCGGAGCCAGGCTTTACGCGGGCGAATTTTGTTGTTCCATCGACAGTTCTGACGTCGCGTGCTCTTGGTTTCCTGCCGTTCGGATCGCGGAGCATCGTCTGCACCATGAGCCGGGCCGCACGGAGAAGGTGGTATTCGCCAGGATGACAGCATGAAGGTGGAACTCACGTTCGGTGTGGCCGTTAGGTGGACAGGCGTGTGGTTTGGGTGCGTACGGCGAGGAGATGAGGTCAAACCCCGCACGACGTGAGAGCGCGTTACCGGGCAAGCCATATGCGGTCATCGTGCGGGGCTGCGGTCTGGCTATTCAGTACTCTGCGTGTTGACGGCTATTGGGATGAAAGCTCTGACGTGGCCCGACGCCGTTGGTCATGTGCGGGGCGGAGCGATGGGCTTCGCGCACGAGTCGGCCATGTTGGTTGGGGGCGTTATGGAGCGCCGTGGGCTGATGGCCACGCGACGCATCGAAACGTTGTGGCATGGCCGGTCGATGATCTCGACTCCGGCTACTGCGGTGATCCTGGGCACTCGCACTAACCGCGGTAAGGCCGAGTACTGCAGCGAGCGCGACGGCGGCGAGCTTGGTGAACTTCATGCTGATCTCCTTGACGTGTTGAACGGCACCTCAATGATGAGCAGGAATTGTGGCTGTTTGGATTCCCAATCGACACAGCGTGCAAAGTTGCGTCGAGGATAGATGAAGGGCCGTGACCAATTGACTCAAGTTCGCGGCTGGTTTGTCATCGGGAACACCGTACTGATTGCGGCCTGCCTTATCGCGACCGAACTCATAGCGATTGGGAGACGCTATGGCGCCGCGGCCGACTTCGCATCGGACAGATGCATGTTAGGCCTGCTGGTGCAGGCGGTCGCCAAGGCGCATCGGCGCATGACGAGGGGGCGCTTCGTCGCAGAGATCTACTGGAACTGGTTGTCGATAGCGTTGCAGCCGCGGCCAACTGCATTCGTTCTTACCTGCGCATGGACATCCCGGCAGCGCGCACGGCGGCCGCCGCTTCAATTGTTTGATCTAGTGTGCAGCAGGCATCCGATTTGACATAATGAAAGTTGTATTGTGCAACTATCGCAACGCCAAGTTCAGATGACGCACTGTCAGTTGCGCTGGGTGAGCACAATAATTTCAGTCTAAGCGGCAAGCTTGAGCGTTGCGACGGCTCAAGTCACCCCCCAGGAGCCGGCGCGCAACCGTGTCATGACCGTTGGCATCCAGACGCGCGGCCTGTGAGGACTCAGCGGACCGAGGTCTGCCCGACGGTTCCGTGCACTAGGTCGTCGAAGAGCGATTCGCCGCCCATCTGCCCGCCTTTGAGCATGAGCTCCATGCCGTCGAGCGCTGGCCGTTCGCTGTGCAGCCGGCACAGCGCGACGCCTGGCGCGATACGCGCCCGGTGCGACAGCCCCCAGGCGTCCAGTGCCTGCACTGCGTGACTGGAGGTGTCGCCGCCTGCGATGCCCACGCGCGACAGCGGCACCAGCGTCAGCACCTCGGCCAGCAGCTGCCCGACGGCCTGCGCGATGCGCCGGCCGTCGCCGCCGGCCGTGTCTTGCGCGGCAGTGACCACCAGCGCATGCCGGCCCGCCCGCAAGTCGGCCGCCACGGCGTGCGCAGCGGCCTGGCGCGCCGTGGCGTTGAGCAGGCGCTCTGGTGGCACTGCGTGATGGACGTAGGCGGTCGCAGAGGCGACCTGCCGGGCCGTGAGCGGCGACAGGCTGCCCGCGATGCCCAACACCGGCGTGTGCGCGGGCGCTATGCCGGCAGCCGCGGGCGACATGCCGCCGTCGCCTGCGCCGAGCGCGTCGATCACGCTGCTGGGGCCGGCGGCGAGCAACGTGCCCTCGCCAGCCGCGCGCCGCAGCAGCGGGCCCAGCACGCGCAGGTGCGCCGGCAGGGCGACGTCGAAGAGCACGCCGGCCGGCCGCGCCAGCAGCGCCGCATCGAGCGCCGCCTGCACCGCGGCGTTGGCGCCGTCGACGCCGTAGGCCGTCCAGGGCACGAGTGCCGTCGGCGCCAGGCCCTGCGCGGCCAGGTGCTGCCGCAGGTCGGCCTCGCCCATCGGGGTGACGGGATGGCGGCTCATGGTCGGATGACGGTCGATGCGGAACACCTCACCCCCCGTACCGGCGGCGGCGAAGAGCTGCCCGAAGAGACAGTAGCGGCCGAGCTGCGGCTGCCCGCCGACGACGGCGACCCACGGCACGTCCGTCGCGCGCCGCAGCGTATCCACGGCGGCGCCGATGCTACCCACATGCGGGGCGCTGTCGAAGGTCGAGCAGGTCTTGTAGTGCAGCACGCGCGGGCGCAGTTGCCGCGCGAGCCGGGCGACGGGTGCCAGCACCCTGGCGATCTCTGCGGGTGGCATGGACCGTGTCGCGCCTGCGATGCCCACGGCGTCGAGCGGGCCAGCGCGCCGCAGCAGCGCCTCGTCGGGCACGCACAGGAACAGCAGGCTGCGCAGGCCGCCTTCGGCCGCGGTGGCCAGGGCATCGGTCGCGCCTGTGAAGTCGTCGCCGTAGAACAGCAGGGCCGGTCGGTCGGGCCGGATGGCGCTCATGGCCGGCCGAAAAAGGCCAGCGCGCGCGCCAGCTCGGGCTGCAGCAGCGCGGCCTCGTGCAGCGGGCGGCCTTCGCGCGCGGCAGCCCAGGCCTGGCGGATGCTCGCCACGCCCGCGGCCGGGCCGTCGGGGTGCGCGAGGATGCCGCCGCCGGCCATGAAGAGCAGGTCGTCGCGGCCGATCGCGGCCCAGGTCACGGGCACCGTACCGGCCCACTGGCCGGAAGAGAAGGCAGGCATCACGGCATCGTCGGCGCCCGGCGCCAGCGGTGCATAGCAGTCCTGCGCCGACGCGATCACCTCGGCGTCGTCCTGCGCGAACTTGCCCTGCAGCCCGTGCACGTGCATGTGGTCGACGCCCGCCAGGCGCCACAGCGTCTGGTAGGCCTGGAAGCCGATGCCCAGCAGCGGATGCCGCGACAGCGCGCCGAAACCGTTGCGGTGCCCGTGCAGCGCCAGCGGCGTGTGCCGGCGCAGCGCCTGGATGGCCGAGAACCCGCACCAGTTGAGGCTGGCCATCACGCACGAGCCGCCCTCGCGTTCGACCAGGTCGGCGTGGCGGCGCATGGCGTCGACCTCGTCGCTGATGTTGAAGGCCACCATGACGGACTTGCCGGTGCGTTCGCGGTGCGCGCGCACCACCGCCATCACCGCCGGCACGCGCTCGGCCAGCGGCGCGTGGTCGGGGTTGGCGCAGACCTCGTCGTCCTTGATGAAGTCGACGCCGGCGGCGCACAGTCGGCCCACGAGCTCGGCGGTCTGCGCGGCGGAAAAGCCGACGTTGGGCTTGATGATGGTGCCCACCAGTGCGCCGCCCGCCACGCCGGTGGCGCGCCGCGTACCGGCGATGCCGAGCGCCGGACGTTCGAAGCGCGCCCGGTAGTCGGCGGGAAGGCGCAGCGTCTCCAGGCGCAGGCCCGTCACCTCGCCCAGGTCGTAGAGGTTGCCGGCGACGGTCGCGGCCAGCGTGGGCAGGTTGGCCCCGATGTTGGCGACCGGGAAGGACAGGTGCACGCGCGCACGCCGCCACGGCCCGGCCGCACCCTGGCGTGCGAGCCAGGCGTTGGGCAGCGACGGCGCCTCGGCCGCGGGCAGCGGCTCGATGCCCTCGACCGCGGCGCGCGCGCGGGCACGCAGCGCATCGGTTTCGCCTTCGACGCGCGTGAAAGTGCCGCAGGACTGCTCGCCCGCCATCACTTCGGCCACCGCCGCAGGATCGCGCGGCGTCTCGACCAGGTAGCTGGCGTGGATGCGCGCGGCCATCAAAGCTTGCCGAGATCGGGGAAGGGGCGCACGGGATCGCTGCCGTCCCAGTCTTCGGAAGCGGCGCGGATGAGATCGAACATCTTTCCCTTGGGGCCCGCCACTTCCGACAGCTCGATGACGGTGCCGGGGTGGTACTCGGTGTCGAAGTAGACGAAGCGCCCGCGCTCGCCCACCTCACCGCTCATCACGGGTGAGAAGCCCTGCCGCTGCAGCCGCGCGAGGTCGACGTCGTAGTCCGAGGTCCAGTAGGCGACATGCTGCAACCCGGTGCGCCCGGCCTGCAGGAAGTCGCGGTACATCGACGGCACGTCGTTGCGGGTCTGGATGAGTTCCACCTGCACGAATCCCGAATTGGCCAGCGCCACCGAGTTGTGCGGTGCGTGCGCCTCGCCCCGGTAGCGGTAGTTCTCGATGGGCACGCGCGGGTTGTAGAACCAGGGGCCGACGCCCAGCGTGCGGCTCCAGTAGTCCATCGCCGCTTCGATGTCGTGCACGACATAGCCCAGCTGGCGAATCTCGCCGAGGAATCGACTCATGAGTAGTCCGGTTAGTTCTTGAGGAAGCCGATGGAGAACCAGGGGATGGCGGCGACGAGGACGAGGCCGGCCAGCAGCGCGGCCATGTAGCCGCCGATGTGCCGCACGCCCTCGTCGGGGTCGACCTTGCTCACGGCGCAGGCGCCGTAGTAGCCCACGCCGAAGGGCGGCGCGAACAGGCCAATGCCCATGGCGAAGATGACAACCATCGCGTAGTGCACCTCGTGCACCCCGGCGGCCTTGGCGATGGGGAAGAGCAAGGGGCCGAACAGCACGATGGCCGGGATACCCTCGAGCACGCTGCCCAGCAGGATGAAGGCCACGATGGACACCGCGAGGAATCCGTACTGCCCGCCGGGAATGCCCGCCATGAGCCGCGCCAGGTCCTGCGAGAAGCCCGACTGCGTGAGGCCCCAGGCCATGGCGGTGGCGCAGCCGACGATGAAGATGATGGCGCCCGACAAGGATGCCGTCTCGACCAGCATCGGCTTCAGGCGCGCCCAGTCGAACTGCCGGTAGACCAGCAGGCCCACGAGCACCGAATACACGATGCCGATGGTCGATACCTCAGTGGCGGTGGCGACGCCCTCCACGACCGCAGCCCGGATCACGAAGGGCAGCAGGACCGCCGGCAACGCCACCAGCAGCAGGCGCCCGATCTGCGCCCAGGTGCTGCGCGGCACGCCGCTCAAGTCTTCATGCCGGTAGCGCCACCAGACCACGGCGCACAGCGCCAGCCCCAGCACCACGGCCGGCAGCAGGCCGCCGGTGAACAGCGCGGCGATCGAGATGCCGGTGACCGAACCGATGGTGATCAGCACGATAGATGGCGGGATGGTCTCGGTCTGCGCGCCGGTGGCCGACAGCAGCGCCACCAGGTCGCCCGGCCGGGCGCCGCGCTTCTTCATCTCGGGGAAGAGCACAGGCGCGATGGCGGCCATGTCCGCGATCTTGGAGCCCGAAATGCCCGAGACGAGGTACATCGCGCCGATCAGCACGTAGCTCAGCCCGCCGCGCACATGGCCCAGCAGGCTGGCCAGGAACTGGATCATGGCGCGCGCCATGCCGGTCATCTCGATCAGCGCACCGAGGAAGATGAACAGGGGCACCGCGAGCAGGATGAGGTGCGACATGCCCTCGTCGAGCCGGCCCACCATCACCAGCATCGGCGTGCGCGTGGTGAGCGCCAGGTAGCCGAAGGTGGCCAGCGCGAAGGAGAAAGCGATGGGCACGCCCGAGAACACCGTGGCCGCGACCACGACGACGAAGAAAATCACGAGATTGAGTTTGCCCAGTGGCGCGAGCACCGGCCCGGCCAGCCAGAACAACCCCACCACAAGCGCGACGCCCGCCAGTGCCGCACCGGCCTGCCGCAGCGTGCAGGTGCGCACCAGGCGCAACAGCGCGACCACGATCATGAGCGCGATGCCGGTGGGGATGGCCGCCGCGCGCCACGCGTTGCTGATCTCGAGTGCCGGCGTGACGACGAAGGACTCCTCGTGCGCGTAGTCGACGGCGGGCCACACGATGAGAGCCAGGAAGGCCACCGACGCTGCGATCGCCAGCGCGTCCAGCACGGCGCGCGTGCCGGGCGACGCCTTGGCGACGAACGCGGTCATTCGCATGTGCTCGCCCCGGCGCAGCGCCACCACGGCGCCCAGCATCGACAGCCATAGAAAAAGGATGGACGCGAGTTCGTCGGACCACACCAGCGGCGCATGGAACAGGTAGCGCGCCGTCACCCCGGCGAAGAGCACGACGATCTCGGCCAGCACCAACAGCGCGGCGAGTGCCTCGGCCACGCCGCCAAGCGCGGCGTCGGCCGCATCGGCCCAGCCACGGCGCACGGCCGGTGGTGCGTCGGCGCCCGGAGCGGTGAGGGATGCGTGCATCGATTTCAGGCCAGCTTGCCCACGGCGCCTTCGAGCAGGCCCCAGGCCTCGGCGCCGAAGCGGCCCTTCCACTCGCCGTAGAAGCCAGAGTCGCGCAGCTTGGCGCGGAAGCTGTCGGACGCCGGCGTGTTGATGGCCAGGCCCTTGGACTTGACGTCGTCGACCACCGATTCGTTCAGCTTGCGGATATCCTCGCGCTGCTGCAGCCCCGCTTCGTTGATGGCGCGCGCCACGATGGTCTTCATGTCCGCCGGCAGCGCGTCCCACGCGCGGCCGTTGGCGACGAACCAGTAGCCGTCCCAGATGTGGTTGGTGAGCGAGGCGTACTTCTGCACCTCGTAGAGCTTGGCCACCTGGATGATCGGCAGCGGGTTCTCCTGTGCGTCGACGATCTTGGTCTGGAGCGCCGAGTACACCTCGCTGAATTGCAGGCTGGCCGGCGCGGCGCCCAGGCCCTTGAACATCGCGATCGAAAGCGGGCTGACAGGGACGCGGATCTTCAGGCCGTCCATGTCCTTGGCGTTGGACACCGGGGCCTTGCTGCTGGTGGTCTGGCGAAAGCCGTTGTCCCACATCTTCTCGAAGGCGTAGAGGCGTGACTTGGCGATGGCCGCGCGCACGTGGGCGCCGAGTTGGCCGTCCATGGCGCCCCACACCTGGCTGTAGTCGTTGAAGGCAAAGCCCACGGCGTTGATGGCCGCCACCGGAATCAGCGTGGCGATGACCAGCGCCGAGGGCGTGAAGAACTCGATGCCGCCCGAGCGCACCTGCGCCAGCATGTCGGTGTCGCCGCCCAGCTGGTTGTTGGGAAAGATCTTGATCTCGACCCGGCCGTTGCTCTCCTTGGCGATGCGGTCGGCGGCCTGCTGCGCGCGCACATTCAGCGGGTGTGTCACGGGCAGATTGTTGCCGTACTTGTAGGAGAACTCGGCCGCGCGCGCGAAGCGCGGCAGCGCCGCCGCCAGCCCCGCGGCGGGCAAGGCGGAAAGGGCGCGCAGGGCGCGGCGTCGGGTCGGGTGATGCATGCGTTGTCTCCGTTGTGTTGATGATGCGAATTGATGCATCATCCTTGGCGCCTGTGTGGGTCGAACGATAGAGAGGCCCCTTCCAGGCGTCAAACAACGTTGATGATGGTTTTTGATGTATGCGCGCTCATTCTTCGGATCCGTCGTCCGGCCGCGCGACCGTCGCGGACATCGCGCGCATCGCGCAGGTATCGACCGCCACCGTCGACCGTGTGCTGAACCGCCGCCCCGGCGTACGCGATGCCACCGTGCAGCGCGTGCTCAAGGCCGCGGCCGAGCTGGACTACCTACCGGGCACCGACCTGCACGCGGCTCTGGCGCCGCCGCCACTGAAGCTGACCTTCCTGCTGCCCAACGGCAGCAACCGCTTCATCCGCATGCTGGGCGACATGGTGGGCTACTCGCAGGAACACTGGACGCCCTTCAACGTGCGCTGCCGCACCGAGCTGATCGAGGCCTTCAACCCGCAGGCGCTGGCCGCCGCGCTCCTGCACCACGGCCAGCGCAGCGACGGCATCGTGATGATGGCGCTGGAACACCCGGCGGTGCGCGAGGCGGTGGCGACGCTGGCTGCGCGCGGCGTGCCGGTGGTCACCGTGATCTCGGACCTCGCGAACTCGCAGCGCGCCGCCTACATCGGCCTGGACAACCGCGCCGCCGGCCGCACGGCCGGCTACCTCATCGGCCGCTTCATCGGCGCACGGGCGGCGAAGGTGGCGCTGATTGCCGGTAGCCGCAGCTATAGCGCGCACGAGGAGCGCGAGGCCGGCTTCCTCAGCGTGATCGACGAGATGTTCGAGCGTCTGGAGGTGGTGGGCCTGCGCGAGGGGCAAGACGACGCGGGCAAAAACTACCGCCAGACCCGCGCGCTGCTGGAGCAGCACCCCCAACTGGCCGGCATCTACAACATCGGCGGGGCCTCGGACGGGGTGGCGCGCGCGCTCAAGGAGGCGGGCCGCGATCACCAGGTCGTGTTTATCGGCCACGGCCTCACGCCGGACACGCGCGCCCTGCTCATCGACGGCAGCTTGGACGCCGTCATCACCCAGAGCCCGCAGACAGCCATGCTCAGTTGCGTGAGAATCTTCGCGAACCTGCGCGACCGTCGGGACCCCCTCTCTGGCGTGGAAGCCACGCGCAGCCAGGTGATCTTCAGAGAGAACCTGCCTTGAGTGTTTTTCGTGGCGATGCCGATGCGCGCAGCCGACGTTGCTTAGTGTTAGACATACCTGTTCCTGTATGTCGCTGAGGCAATCAACTGAAGGCAAGCCTCGAATGATTGCCGAAAAGTGGAATTGATTTCGATGCCTTACAGCGTGGAATTTTGTCCGAGCGCGATGTTCTGCTTTGTGCCCATAGCGGCTGTCCGCCTTCGCTCCAACGCGGGCATCCAGCATTAAGACATCAAGAAGAACTACACGCCACTCAACTGATACTCGATTCGGAGAGTGCGGCCGCAGAAGAAAAGGCTTGTGCTCCTGGAACTCACGGCAGCGGATGACGGGTAGCGAATCTGCAACGCATCTACATCAAGCCAGTGAAGGCTTACCTCGTCGTAACCGCAGTCCGCCACAAACACGCCTCCACCGCCCCGCGCATCATCGACCAGCAACTCTACGAAGACCTGCATGCGCGGAACATCAGGAATAGAGCTGGGGGCTAACTCAAAAGCCGTGGCCACGCCGCGCCCGTCCGGGGACAGCAACTTTACCGAGGGCACGACAATGGTCTTGCGACTTCGCGGTTTGCGCGGCGCCGGCTGCGGCGAGAGGAGCTTCTCCTTTAGGGAAGGTCTGAACAACGCAGAAACGGCAGCCGTCTGAGATCGTCCGAGCTGAGATGGATCACCAGATGCATGATCCAAAGCGCGTCAGCGTGAGGTTTCGGCCGTGTTTGCGGCCTTCACGCCGCATTCGGACGGACTTCTGGCATGAGCTGTCGTCGCGCCATCCAAAGGTTGGACAGCGCGAACAGCGTCAGCAGATGCGCGGTGTTCTTCTGCAGGCCACGAAAGCGCACCTTCATCAAGCCGAACTGGCGCTTGATCACGCGAAACGGGTGCTCCACCTTTGCGCGCACGCTGGCCTTGCGATGTTCTCTCTTCTGAAGCCGCTCCTTCGCACGACCCTCAGGCAACTTCGCGATGTCGCTCGGCCGGGCGGCGATATGCCACCTCAGATCGTCGCGCTGCACACGCGATTGCGCACCGCGGTAGCCAGAGTCGGCCCACACCTGTTCTTCCTTTCCGTGAAGCAGATCGGCAACTTGCTCGACGTCTGCTTCATTGGCCGCCGTCGTCGTCACGGTGTGCACCAGGCCGCTATCAGCATCCACGCCGATGTGCGCCTTCATGCCAAAGTGCCACTGGTTGCCTTTCTTGGTCTGGTGCATCTCGGGGTCGCGTTCGCCTTCGGCGTTCTTCGTGGAGCTGGGCGCAGCAATGATGGTTGCATCGACGATGCTGCCTCGCTTCAGAAGCAGGCCCTTTCGCGACAGGTGCGCGTTGACCTGCTTGAAGATGTCCTCGGCCAGATCCGACTCTTCGAGCATGTGCCGGAAGTTCAGGATCGTCGTCTCGTCCGGGATCGGCTCGCTCAGGCTCAGGCCGGCAAAGTTGCGAAGCGATGCGATCTCATACAGTGCTTCCTCCATCGCCGGGTCCGACAGCGCGAACCAGTTCTGCATCAGGTGCACGCGCAGCATCGCGCCCAGCGGATAAGGCCTGCGGCCTCGACCGGCCACCGGATAGTGCGGCTCGATGACCTTCAGCAGCGCCTTCCAGGGCACCACCTGCTCCATCTCTTCGAGGAAGACCTCGCGCCGCGTCTTCTTGCGCTTGCCTGCGTACTCCGCGTCCGAGAAGCTGATCTGGCTCATCGCGTGTGTCCTCATCTCCACGATCAACGGCTATGAGCAGAATCGGTGGACTTGTTCAGACCTTCCCTAGCGTGGAAGACTGAATGATTGGCTCGAGTACGACTGTCTATCGTCATATATGGGACGGTCGCATCGACGGACAAGGGATCTCAAAAGCACCATTCGATGCTGTAGAGATATTGGGCTTTTGCCCGCTCCGTGTCGGAGTTAAAGTTGCATCCCATGCCCACCCCTGCTGCACTGCCGTCTATCCAGACTTTGTATGTCGACGCAGAAGTCAATGGCCTGCAATTGAGTAGCGCCACGTGTTTCGTCGTTGTCGGACGTACGGGTCCGACGCTGATTACGAATTGGCACGTTGTATCCGGCCGGAATCCTCGCACAGGTGAGCATCTCGACAAAAAGTTCCTCAGCGAGCCAGATGCTCTGATGATCGTCCACAACGCTGATCGCAACGGATTGCATGTCGCGCGAAGAGAGCCACTTTTCAAAGATGGGGTTCCCCTTTGGTTCGAGCACCCTAAGCACGGATCATTAGTCGACGTTGTCGCCTTGCCTCTTACCCAGCTAGACGGCGTTGAACTGGTTGAACACAGTCTGTTTGAGAATCAGAACATTTCGGTGGAGGTCTCGGATAAGGTAAGTGTCGTGGGATATCCATTCGTGTTGGCGCCGACCGAAAACTGAGCCACTTATGAGGGTTGTGCCGACCCAAAATTGAGCCAGGTGTTCAACCTACTCTGCTGTTTTTTTGTGCAGCAGAGG
>NZ_CABFMN010000077.1 GCF_901875635.1 Xylophilus ampelinus
CGCCGGCGCTGCGCCGCGCCCAGGCCCACGCGGGCCAGCGGCGGCGCGGCGCAGGCTCCGGCGTCGGCAGCCGGCGCCACGCCACCGGTGCGTCCAGGGCGCTCAGCGCGATCCAGCCTGCGCGCTCGACCACATGGTGCGTGCCTTCGTCCAGCGTGCAGCCCACGGGCACGCAGATGTCGGCGATCCAGCGCGGCGCCTCGTCGATGCGCAGTCGGCCCGCCGTCACGACGAAGGCGGTGCCCGCATCGACGGCGATGTGCAGGCTCTGGCCCGGTGCCAGCCGGGCGGTGTCGCAGGAGGAGGTCTGGCAGTGCATGGCAGCTTCTTTCGAGGGGGTGGCAGGTGAGCCCATCGTAGGAATCCGGCCCGTGCGAAAACAGGCACATGGCCCGCCTTTCTGCACCGCAGCAGCCGGCCGCCGGGGCCATCTGTTATGGTCGTTTTCGCCCGATCTGCATCTGTTGCCGCACGCCGGTGCGGCGCACGATGGGCACAGGCGCCGCCCAGCCCTGGCGCCCACGGACACCCCCATGGACACGCCTCCGCGCTACCGCCAGCTGGCCCAGCACTACCTCGACGCGATCCAGGCCGGATCGCTGCAGCCGGGCGACCGCCTGCCCTCGCTGCGCGATCTGATGAAGCGCCACGGCGTGAGCCTGTCGACGGCGCTGCAGCTGTGCCGCACGCTCGAGAGCGAAGGCTGGGCCGAGGCGCGCGACCGCTCGGGCTACTTCGTGCGCCGCCCGCGCCGCCTGGCCACGCCGCCGATGGACGAGCCGGCCACCGACCGCGCGCCCGACCCGGCGCAGTTCGTCGGCATCCACGAGAAGGTGTCGGACTTCGTGATGCGCCGGCGCTATGGCGAGGTGCAACTGGACCTGTCGATCGCCCGCGGCGCCCCGGCGCTGTACCCCGGCGAGGCGCTGCGCGCCGCGATGGCGCGCCTGCTGCGCCAGCGGCCCGAGATGCTGACCACCGCCGCACCCTCGCGCAGCCGCACGCCCTTTCGCGAAGCCATGGCCAAGCGTGCGCTGCGCGCCGGCATGACGCTGTCGCCCGACGAGGTGCTGCCCACCAACGGCTGCATCGAGGCGCTGAACCTCGCGCTGCGCGCGGTGGCCCAGCCGGGCGACACCGTGGCGGTGGAGTCGCCCACCTTCTACGGCCTGCTGCAGGTGCTCGAAAGCCTGGGCATGCGCGCGCTGGAGATCCCCACCAGCCCCCAGACCGGCCTGTCGGTGGAGGCGCTGGAGATGGCGATCGGCGCCTACGGCAACATCAAGGCCGTCATCGTGGTGCCGCACCTGCAGAACCCGCTGGGCAGCGTGATGCCCGAAGCGCACAAGGAACGGCTGGTGCGGCTGTGCGAACGGCACGGCATCCCGCTCATCGAGGACGACACCTACACCGAACTGCTCGACGCGCCCGTGCCGCCGCGCGCCATCAAGTCTTTCGACCGCGGCGGCCACGTCATCCACTGCGCCTCGCTGCACAAGGTGCTGGCGCCGGGGCTGCGCCTGGGCTGGATCACGGCCGGCCGCTGGCATGCGCGGGTGGAGATGCTCAAGTACGCGCAGACCCGCAGCAACGAGGAGCTGTCGCAATGGGCGGCCGGCCAGTTCATGGCCACCGGCGCCTACGACCGGCACCTGCGCCATCTGCGCGACCGGCTGCGCGTGCAGCGCGAGCGCACCGCAGACGCCATCGCCCAGCACTTTCCGGCCGGCACGCGGCTGAACCTGCCGCCGGGCGGTCTTCAGCTGTGGGTGGAGCTGCCCGAGCGGCTGTCCTCGGTGCCGGTCTTCGACGCGGCGCTGCGCGAGCACATCCTGTTCGCGCCGGGCACGCTGTTCTCGAACTCGGCGCGCTTCGACCATTGCCTGCGCATCAACTGCGGCTGGCCCTGGTCGCCGGCCATCGAGGCAGGGCTGCGGCGGCTGGGCGAGATCGCGTCGGCGGTGGCGGCGCGAATGCCGGATTCAGAGCCGAATCGGGCTGCAGCGCCCGCCCCGCTTGCGCGGACAGCTATCAATTCAGTAGTGGCGGGAGTGTGAAGCAACACCGCGAGCCACCCGACATTTACTGCGCTTCACTCTCCATCACCGTTCACGCTGAGCCCGTCGAAGCGCCGCGCGAGGGCTTCGACAAAGCTCAGCCCGAACGGTTGGCGGGAAAGGCGAAACCCAGGCTCAATCGACCAGCGCCAGCGCCGCGTAGTCGCCCACCTTGTCGGCCAGGCCGGCGCCGACGATCTGCACGCCGTCGGTCAGCGCCGGCAGCTTGCCGTTCACCTGCGCCTGAAGGCGCGGCAGCAGCCAGTCGCGGTTGTGCCAGAACACGCTGCCGCCCAGACTGATGCGCTGCAGGTCGAGCGTGGCGATGAGGTTGTAGAGCATACGGCCCATCACGCGGCACAGCCCCTCGGCGATGTCGAGCGCGCGCTTGTCGCCAGCCTGCACGCCGGCGAAGAGCTGCGCCGCGTCCATGCCGAAGCGGCGCGCGATGGCGTTGCCCGCCACCAGCCCCTCGACGTCGCCCACGTTGCCGCAGCCGCACAGCGCGTCGTGGTTGTCGTCGTCGGCCACGAAGGTGTGGCCCGCATGGCCGGCGTTGCCCTTCTTGCCGCGCAGCGAATGGCCGTCCACGCACAGGCCCACGCCGACGCCGGTGCTCCAGGTCACGTAGGCGCAGTGATCCAGTCCCTTGAGCGCACCCCAGCGGCGCTCGGCCTCCAGCGCGGCGACGGCGTCGTTCTCGACCCGCACCTTGCCGAAGCGCTGCCGCAAAGGCGCCTCGATCACGGCGCTGGTCCAGTCGTTGGGCAGGCCACGTGCCGGGCCCGCGAGCCCGCCGCAGATGTTGGGCGTGGCCAGTTCGACGGCGCCGCCGGCATCGAGGATGAAAGGGCCGGCCGCCGACACGCCGACGCCGTCGATGGCATCGGGCGAAACGCCGTGCTCGGCGCAGGCGGCATCGATGAGCCGCATCACCTGCTGCGCGACGGCGTCGTTGGCGCCCTCCTTCGCGGTGGGCGCGTGCTGGCGCACCAGCAGTTCCTGGCGGCCGTCCTGGGCCAGGCTCACGGCCACCTTGGTGCCGCCGATGTCGACGCAGGCTTTCATCTTGGGGTAACGCTTTCGATCAGAGCCACCGCGCGATCGCGGCAGCGATCATGCTGAGCACCAGCGTGCTCGCGATGGGCAGTTGCCATTCGCGCCCGAAGGCGCGGAACTCAAAGTCGCCCGGCAGGCGACCGAAGCCGAAGCGCCGCAGCCACGCCGTGAGCCCGCTCATGAGCACGAGCGCGAGAACGACAACGATGAGCCAGCGGAGCATGCAGCCAGTTTAGGGTGGGCCGCGCCGCCGCCGTGTCAGCCGGCAAGCACCGAGAGGGCTTGCCGGTGCAGTTCCGGCGTTGCGGCAGCGACCACGCGGCCGTCGGATTGCAACCCCAGCGGCTGGCCGGCCCAGTCGGTGATGACGCCGCCCGCGGCTTCGACGAGGCCGGCCGGGCCCAGGTAGTCGTAGGGCTGCAGCCCGCATTCGACCACCAGGTCGATGCTGCCGCCGGCCAGTTGCGCGTAGCTGTAGCAGTCGCCGCCGAAGCGGCGCATGGCGCACAGCCGGCTCAGGCGGTCGAAGGCCGCCCAGTCGGCGGCGCCGAAGATGTCGGGCGAGGTGGTGAAGATGCGCGCTTCGGCCAGTTGCGTGCAGTCGCGCACGCGAACGGGCTGGCCGTTGCGCATCGCCACGCCGCCCTGGCCGACCCAGCGCTCGCCCAGCACCGGCATGTCGACCATGCCGAGCACGACGCGCCCGCCTTCCACCACGCCGATGAGCGTGCCCCACAGCGGCGAGCCGGTGATGAAGCTGCGCGTGCCGTCGATGGGGTCGAGCACCCACACGCGCGCGGCGTCGAGCCGCTCCTGGCCGTGCTCTTCGCCGTAGATGCCGTCGCCGGGCAGTTGCGCCGCGAGGATCGCGCGCATGGCCTGCTCGGCGGCGCGGTCGGCCAGCGTGACGGGGCTCTCGTCGGCCTTGGTGATGATGTCCAGCGGCTGGCGGAAGTGCGCCATCGACTGGGCGGCGGCGGCGTCGGCGAGGGCGTGGGCGGTGCGAAGGAGGTCGGTCATGGAAGGACTCGAAGCAAGAAAGGGGCGCGGGGCGATGCGCTCAGAGGGTATGGCTGCGATCGCCTTCGCGAAAGCCCAGCGCGTCCCACGGCGCGCTGCCGGCGGCCGCAAAGCCCACCACCTTGAACAGCTCGCCCATCTCGTGTTCATGGATCAAATGGGCCGCCAGCGCCCGCTGGGCGGGCGCGGCCTGCTCCATTTTCGATAGCAGACCGGCGTTGATGAGGAAGCGCGCCTGGCTGGTGTAGCCCAGCACGTGCAGGCCGGCGTCCTGGCCCGCGAGGGCGATGCCGGTGAAGTCGACATGCGCGGTGATGTCCTTGTCGCCCACCGCGCTGAGCGGGTCGCCGTCGGCCTGGTGGCCCTGGTGGCACATCACGGTGCCCATGTGGCGCTGCGGGTGGTAGTACTCCGCCTCCGGGAATCCGTAGTCGAAGAGGAAGACAGCGCCGCGCTGCAGCCGCTCGGCCAGCGTGCCGACCCAGGCCCTGGCCTGCGGATGGACCTCGGTGAGGTAGTCGTGATCGCTCTCGATCTCGACCGGCGGGCGCAGTTCGGTGGGCCAGTCGATCCAGGCCAACGGCCCCTCGGGCGTGCGGTAGACGCCGCGCTCGTGCCAGCGGCCGTCCTTGCGCACCAGCAGCTTGACCGGCATGGCGTCGAGCACCTCGTTGCCGACGACCACGCCCTCGAAGCGCTCGGGCAGCTGGTCGGCCCACTGCACCTTGTCGCCCCAGGCGGCCAGGGCCTCCTGCTGTCGCGCGCGCAGGCTGCCCGACAGGTCGACGACGGTGTAGCGCTGCACCGCGTCACCCAGCGTCTCCAGCAACTGCGCCGCGAGCGCGCCCGAGCCGGCACCGAACTCCCAGACCTCCTGCGTGGCGGTCTTCGCCAGCGCTTCGCGCACCTGCTCGGCCACGGTCCGGCCGAAGAGCGGCGTGAGCTCGGGCGCCGTCACGAAATCGCTGCCCGAGGCGGGCATGTGGCCGAACTTGCGGCTGCCGTGGGCGTAGTAGCCGGCACCGGGCGCATACAGGGCCAGCGCCATGAACTGGTCGAAGGGCAGCCAGCCGCCAGCGCGCGCGAGGGCGGCGTCGATAATCCGGGCCATCCGGTCCGAAGGGCTGGCCGAGGGGGAGGCGCTCGAGGCGCCGGGCTCCTGGGTCATGCGGCCATTATCGAGACCGGCCCTCCCTTGCCCGCCATGTCCCCCCAACCCGCCGCCGATCCCCTGCGCCCGGCCGTCCTCGTGACGGGTGGGGCGCGGCGCCTGGGCGCCGCGATCTGCGAGGCCTTCGCACGCGCCGGCTGGCAGGTGTGGTGCCAGTACCGGGCCTCGGTCGCCGAAGCCCACGCGCTGGCCGAGCGGCTGCGTGCCGAAGGGCTGGCCGTGCAGGCCGTGGCGGGCGACATCAGGCACGAGGCCGGCCGCCGCGCGCTGATGGCCGAGGTGACGACCGATGCGCCGCTGGCCTGCGTGGTCAACAACGCCTCGTCCTTCGAGCCCGACACCGGCGCCGACTTCGAGGCCGACGCGGCGCTGCGGCAGATCGGCGTCAACCTGATCGCCCCGCTGGACTTCGCGCGGCTGCTGGGCGCGCAGTCCGGCCGGCACGAATGCAGTGCGATCCACGTGCTGGACCAGAAGGTCCACAACCTGAACCCCGACTACTTCTCGTACACCGTGTCCAAGCTGGCGCTGGAGCGGGCGGTGGCGCTGCAGGCCCAGTCGCTGGCGCCGCGGGTGCGGGTGTGCGGCGTGGCGCCGGGCATCCTGTACGTGAGCGGGCCGCAGGGCGAGGCCAACTTCGAGCGGGCCGCCCGCGCCAACCTGCTGCGCCGGCCGATCGACCCGGCCGACGTGGCGAAGACCTGCGTCTTCCTCGCAGAGACCCCCAGCCTCACCGGCACCACGGTGAACGTCGACAATGGCCAGCACCTCGTGCCGCTGCCGCGCGACATCATGTTCGTCGTCGACGAGCTGCTGAAGAAGCCTTCCACCCCATGACTGCCCTCGACCCCCTCCTGACGAGCTGCCGCCGCGTGTTCCTGCGCAACTACGAGGTGTGGATCAACATCGGCGTGCACGAGTTCGAGAAGCGTGCCGAGCAACGCGTGATCATCAACGTCGACCTGTACGTGCCGCTGGCCGTCTCGACGCCCCGGGCCGACGAGCTGGACGAGGTGGTCGACTACGACTTCATCCGCCGCACCGTGGCGCAGCGCCTGTCCAAGGGCCACATCCACCTGCAGGAGACGCTGTGCGACGACCTGCTGGCGCAGATGCTGGCGCACCCGAAGGTGCAGGCCGCGCGGGTGTCGACGGCCAAGCCGGACGTGTACCCCGACTGCGATGCGGTCGGTGTCGAAGTCTTCGGGAGCAAATGAGATGAGCGCAGTCTGGATCGATGACGCAGCCGCAACGCCCGCAGCGCCCGGCAGCACCGCGAAGATCGAGCGCGAGACGCACAAGCTCGAAAAACGCCTGTGCCGCGAGGTCGGCCGCGCCATCGGCGACTACAACATGATCGAGGACGGCGACAAGGTCATGGTGTGCGTCTCGGGCGGGAAGGACAGCTACGGCCTGCTCGACATCCTCCTCAAGCTCAAGGCCCGCGCGCCGATCCACTTCGATCTGGTGGCCGTGAACCTCGACCAGAAGCAGCCCGGCTTTCCCGAGGAGGTGCTGCCCACCTACCTGAAGCAGCTGGGCGTGCCCTTCCACATCGAGGAGCAGGACACCTACAGCATCGTCAAGCGCGTGATCCCCGAGGGCAAGACGACCTGCGGCCTGTGCTCGCGCCTGCGCCGCGGCATCCTGTACCGCGTGGCCGACGAGCTGGGGGCCACCAAGGTCGCGCTGGGCCACCACCGCGACGACATGCTGCAGACCTTCTTCCTCAACATGTTCTTCGCGGCCAAGCTCAAGTCGATGCCGCCCAAGCTGGTGAGCGACGACGGCCGGCACATCGTCATCCGGCCGCTGGCCTACGTGGCGGAAAAGGACCTGATCCGCTGGGCGCAGCACCGCCAGTTCCCGATCATTCCCTGCACGCTGTGCGGCAGTCAGGAGAACCTGCAGCGCAAGCAGGTCGGCGAGATGCTGCGCGAGTGGGAGAAGAAGTTTCCCGGCCGCATCGAGAACATGTTCAGCGCGCTGCAGAACGTGGCGCCCTCGCACCTGCTGGACGGAACGCTGCACGACTTCAAGGGTCTGAAGGCGACCGGCGTGGCCGACGAAGACGGCGACAGGGCCTTCGACCCGCCGGAACTGCCCCCTCTGGCGCCGTCGTCCGCGATGCCGGCCCTGCAGGTGGTGCGGATCTCCAGCTGACCGGCCCGCCGCCCGTTATGGCGCAGGGCCGCATTTCAGGCAATTTGTGCCTGGAGGCCTTATGCGACGCGCGCTGTATGCTCCTTTTTTGATAGCAATCTCCCTGGCGCTGGCCGGCTGCGCGACCTCCTGGACGGTCGACAGCCAGGTCCGCAGCTTTTCACAGCTGGGCGCCCTCCCCGCCGAGCCCACCTACCGATTCGATCGCCTGCCCTCCCAGCAGGCCCACGGCGCGGCGCAGGACGAGGTGGAGGCGATGGCCGCGCCCGCCCTGGCGGCGGTCGGCCTGCGGCGGGACGACGTCCATCCCCGCTATGCCGTCCAGGTGACGGCCCGGGTCACGCCCGAGCTGTCGCCCTGGGCCGATCCCTGGTGGGGTCCGGGCTGGGGCCCGGGTTGGGGAGGCGGCCCGGGTTGGGGAGGCGGCCTGGGCTATGGCCGCGGCTGGCGCGGCGCCGCGTGGTACGGCGGCTGGGGCTGGGGCCCTGGCTTCGGCCCGCCGGCCGATCCCTGGTACGGCCGCGAGGTCAGCGTGGTGATACGCGAGCTGCCGTCGAACCTGGTGGTCTACGAGACCCGGGCCCACAACGATGGGCCCTACAGCGACAGCCGCGCCGTGCTGCCGGTGATGTTCCAGGCTGCGTTGCAGGGCTTCCCGACCCCGCCCCAGGGCGAGCGGCGGGTGGACATCACGCTGCCGCCCAAGGGCGCGCCGGCAGCGGCGCCGCCGGCATCTGCCCCGCGCTGAGCGAGGACGATCACGCCGCAGCGCAGCATGATTTCGGTGCCATTCCTAGAATGGGCTGCATGGAAGCCACCCGCCTGATTGCCGTGCGCCATGGCGAGACCGACTGGAACGCCGACACGCGCATCCAGGGCCATATCGACATCCCGCTCAACGAAACGGGCCTGTGGCAGGCGGCGCGCGCCGGCGAGGCGCTGGCCGACGAGGCAGTGGGCGCGATCTATGCCAGCGACCTGCAGCGTGCCTGGCAGACGGCCCAGGCCATCGCGGCCGCCCAGCCGCGGCCCGTGCAGGTGGTGGCCGACCCGCGTCTGCGCGAACGGGCCTTCGGCAGCTTCGAGGGCCGGACCTTCGCCGCCATCGAGGCCGAAACGCCCGAGGACGCGCGCCGCTGGCGCCAGCGCGACCCCCACTTCGCGCCGACCGGCGGCGAGAACTTGGTCGACTTCCGTCAGCGCATCACCGCCGCAGCCGCCGAGCTGGCGGCGCGCCACCCCGGCGAACTGGTGGTACTGGTGGCGCACGGCGGTGTGATGGACGTGCTGTATCGCGCGGCCACCGGGCAGGACATCCAGGCTCCCAGGACGTGGGCGCTCGGCAACGCCGCGATCAACCGGCTGCTCTGGACGCCCCAAGGCTTTTCGCTCGTGGGCTGGAGCGACGTGGGGCATCTGCTGCCCGCCCTGCTGGACGACGGCAGCGCCTGAGCGCCGCAGCCACCAAGCGCGGCTGCCGCGGGATTCCGCAAGCACGACAACACCACACCACTTGTAACAATATGCTATATAATTGTTAGGAGAAAGTTCACAAACTTTTCCTGGAATGAGTGTTTAGTATTCATTTTTTACAGTTTCGGACGCACAATCGATCCGGTTCTGCAGTCGTCGTCGCTGTTTCAAGACGCCGATCAACGCCAGTTGCGGCACCTCGCAACAGAGTTTGGAAGACGGCATATGCCCTTGGGACAGGCTCTACGAGAGATACCCCAATACCGTAAAACAGCGAAGATGCCCAGGAAATGAGGCCTTTGTTATTATTATTTCGTTCGGATACAAGCGTTCCGACACGACCTGCGGGCCTGGGCAGCTCGGCCGAAAGCCCCGCAGCCACCTCCCGCAACGGGTTGACGGGCCTGCCACGCCGGTCGTCCGGCATTGCTGACTGACTGGCTGCGCTCGGAGCACTGCACCCCCTTCCTACCGCATCAGGCAAGCCCATGGATCTCAACCTCTATCGCCCCGTCCATCAACTCATCACGGAGCGGGTAGCGCGGCATCCCGAGCGCGCGGCGGTCGTGTTCAATGGGGAAACCGTCAGCTACGGCGAGCTGCATCGTCGAGCGATGGCCGTTGCCGGCCGGTTGCGCGACCTGGGCGTGCAGCGAAACGACCTGGTCGGTGTGCATGTGGAGCGGTCCGTGTCCATGCTGGCGGCCATCCTCGGAATCCATCTTGCCGGCGCAGCGTACGTTCCCCTGGACCCTTCGTTCCCGGCGGAGCGTCTTCAACACATCCTGGACGATGCTGGTCTGCGTTACCTGGTCCATGCCGGAACGCCCAGGCTGGCCGCACTGCCCAGACACTGCGTCGATGTCCTGACGCTCGATCCGCAGGCCGCAGCGGGCGCAATCGATCTGGCGCAGGACGGGGACCCGACGGACCTGGCCTATGTCATGTACACGTCGGGGTCCACCGGCAAACCCAAGGGCGTGAGGGTTCACCACGGCGCGGTCCTCAACTTCCTGCGCAGCATGGCGCGCGAGCCCGGCCTTGCGGAGTCGGACACGCTGGTGGCGGTCACGACCCCGTCGTTCGACATTTCGGTGCTCGAGCTGTTTCTGCCGCTGGTCATGGGCGCGCGCATCGCGCTGGCCACGAAGGAAGAGACGGTCAACGGCGAGAAGCTCGCGCGGCTGATCGCCGCCAGCAATGCCACGGTCATGCAGGCGACGCCGGCGACCTGGCGCATGCTGTTCCTCACCGGCTGGGCTGGAGCACCGGGCCTGAAGGTGCTGTGTGGCGGCGAGAGCCTGGACAGTCCTCTGGCGCGCAAGCTGCACGCCGCCGTCGCCGAACTGTGGAACATGTACGGGCCGACCGAAACCACGGTGTGGTCGACCTGCTGCCGCATCGAGGATCCCAGCGCGCCGATTTCCGTTGGCCGGCCGATCCTCGAGACCACGGTGCACGTGCTGGATGAAGCCCAGCAACCACTGCCGGCAGGGCAGACCGGTGAGCTCTACATCGGTGGCGCGGGCGTCACGCTGGGCTACACGCAGGAGGCGTTGACGATCGCCCGCTTCGTTCAGGACCCGTTCTCCGCCAAGGCAGATGCGAGGCTCTACCGCACGGGCGATCTCGCCATGCTGAAGGAAGACGGCCTCCTCTACATCCTCGGCCGCATCGACGAGCAGGTGAAGGTGCGCGGCTTCCGAGTGGAATTGAACGACGTGCAACAGCACCTGCTCGACGCCCCGGGCGTCGAGCAGGGCGCGGTGATCGCCCATCAGGACACCCTCGGCGAAAACCAGCTGGTGGCGTATGTCGTGGCCAGCGAAGCCGGCCCGGCCGACCTGGGTGCGATCAAGGCATTCCTCTCGTCGCGCTTGCCCGACTACATGGTCCCCACACGCATCGTGGTGCTCGACACGCTGCCGCTCACGCCGAACGGCAAAGTGGACAAGAAGCGGCTGGCGGCCTTCGAGGTCGAGGATGCATCCGACGACGAAGCAGCGGTGGCGGGAGACCTGCGCACTGCCCTGACAACGACGGTGGCGCGGCTCCTGAAGACGGCCACGGTCGACGCCGAAGCCAACCTGTTCGACCTCGGCATCGATTCGTTGCAGGCCAACTACATCGCGGCCACCGTGTCGCGCCAGGCCGGCATCCGCCTGAGCGTGGGCGAGGTGTTCGAGCATCCGAGCATCAATGCGCTACTGCGCCACCAGGACGACAAGAACTACCTGCGCAAGCTCCATCAGGGCCTGGCTTCCAGGCGCCGTCGCGCAGCAGTGTCCAGCGAGCAGGCCGAGGCCATCGCCATCGTCGGGATGGCGGGTCGGTTCCCGGGTGCGGATACGGTGGAGGATCTCTGGACGATCCTGTCCGAGGGGCGCGAGACCGTCACCCGCTTCACGCCCGAACAGGACGATCCGGCGGTGGAAGAGGAGGTGCGCAACCACCCCGGCTATGTTCGGGTCCGCGGGATGATTCGCGACCCCGAGATGTTCGATGCCCAGTTGTTCGGGATCAGTCCCAACGATGCCGCAGCGATGGATCCGCAGCAGCGCGTGTTCCTGGAACTGGCGTGGGAAGCCCTCGAGCGCGCCGGCTGTGACCCTGACCGGTTCGACGGATTGATCGGTGTCTATGCCGGCATGGGTAACAACTTCTACTACTTTCACAACGTCTCGACCCGCCCCGAGTTTCTCCACATGGTGGGCGAGGTCCAGGCGGAGATCGGGCGCGAGAAGGACCACGTCGCGACTCTCGTGTCGCACAAGCTCAACCTCACCGGCCCCAGCCTGAGCGTGCACACAGCCTGCTCGACCGGGCTCGTGTGCATCGACAGCGCGGTGCAAAGCCTTCTGAGCCGCCAGTGCGACGTCGCCGTGGCCGGCGCGATCGAGCTGCGCACACCGCAGATGAGCGGCCAGATCCATGAGCCTTCGGGCATCTTCACCGGAGACGGCCACTGCCGCCCCTTCTCCAGCGACGCCAGCGGCACCATGTTCTCGGACGGCGCGGGCGTTCTGGTGCTCAAGCGGCTGTCCGACGCCGTCGAGGACGGCGACACCGTGCATGCCCTCATCCGCGGGTCGGCCGTCAACCACGACGGCTACAACAAGAAGAGCTACCTCGCGCCGAGCGTGAAGGGGCAGATGGAGGTCATGGCGCTGGCGCAGGCGCGCGCAGGCGTGAGCCCCGCCTCGATCACCTACATGGAAGCCCACGGCACGGCCACGCCGGTGGGCGATCCGATCGAATTCCAGGCGTTGCGCAACATCTTCGAATTCGCCGGCAGCGAACGCAACCACTGTGCGCTCGGATCGGTCAAGGGCAACCTGGGGCACCCGACGACGGCTGCCGGGGCAGTGGGCGTCATCAAGACCGCCCTGGCGATGACGCACCGCACGATCCCGCCCCTTGCCAACTTCACGTCGATCAATCCCAACATCGATATCGAGAACAGCCCGTTCTACATCACGACCAGGGCGATGGACTGGGACACCCAGGGCCAGCCCCGTCGAGCAGGCGTCAGCTCCTTCGGGTTCTGCGGCACCAACGCGCACGTGGTGATGGAAGAAGCGCCTGTCCGGGCGGAGCCGGCACGCCTGCACGAACGGCCGTTCTATCCCGTTCTGCTTTCGGCCAACAGCGAGTCGGCCCTCAAGGCCCTGGCAAGCCGCATGGAAGTCGCCGCTGCCGCCGAAAGCGCTGCACATCCGGCGGACATGGCGTTCACCCTCGCAGCAGGTCGCAAACGCCTGAAGCAGCGCAGCTTCACCTTGCTGGACGCCACACGGCCGGCGTCCGGGTTCCAGGATCTGGCCCCGATGCGCAAGGCCACCGACGCGCAGCGACCCGAGGTGGCTTACGTTTTCCCGGGGCAGGGCGCGCAATACCTGGACATGGGGCGTGACCTGTACGAAGTGGAGCCGGTGTTCCGCGCCGCCTTCGACCGCTGCGCCGAACTGCTGGCACCGCATCTGGGGCTGGACCTGCGTCATCTGGTGCTGGGCATGGGCGCCGCACCCGACACGCGCGAGGAACGCCTGGCGCTGCTCAATTCGACCCACATCACCCAACCGGCCATGTTCAGCCTGGGCTACGCGCTGGCCATGCTGTGGACGGATTGGGGCGTCAAGCCCTCGGTGCTCATGGGCCACAGCGTCGGCGAATACGTCTGCGCCGTGCTCGCTGGCGTGTTCAGCCTGGAAGACGGCGCCCGGCTGATCGCCGCCCGCGGCCGCCTCATGGGCAGCCAGGAGCGGGGCAAGATGCTTTCGGTGCGCCTTTCGCAAGAGGCCCTGCAGACGGCGCTCCAAGGCCAGGAAGGGCTTTCGATCGCAGCCATCAACAGCCCGACGCTGTGCGTGGTCGCCGGCCCGGAGCATGACGTCGCCCGGTTCCAGCAAAAGCTGGACACGCTGGGGGTGCGTTCCCAGTTGCTCCACACGTCGCACGCCTTCCATTCCTGGATGATGGAGGCAGCCGTGCCTGCGTTCCTGAGCGAGGTGAAGTCCGTTGCCCTGTCCGCGCCCTCCGTTCCCATCATCTCCACCGTCACCGGCAGCTTGCTGACCGGTGCGCAGGCCACCGATCCCGACTATTGGGCCGGCCATATCATGCGGCCCGTTCGCTTCTCGGAAGCCATCCGGACACTGTGGACCGAAGAACGCCGCATCGCCCTCGAGCTGGGTCCGCGCGCCACCATGTCCTCCCTGGCCGCCGCCCAGACGCTCCACAAGGCGAGCCAATTCGCCATTCCTTCCTTGTCGGACACGAGCGAGGACCATGCGGAATGCCGCAGCATGGCCACTGCGATCGGCCAGCTGTGGCAGCACCAGGTGGAGCTCGACTGGGAGGCCTACTTCCGCGACACCGGTGCGCGCCGGGTCGTGCTGCCGACGTACCCCTTCGAACGCAAGCGCTATTGGGTCGAGCCGGCCCGAACCGAGCGCACGGTCGCCACTGCTGCCCCGGTCAACGAATTGCTCGCTGCCGCCCAGGAAGAGCCAACCGCAAGCAGTTCCGATGCGCAGCTCGACGGCATCACTCGCCAACTGCGCGCCATCCTCGAAGAAGTGTCCGGCGAGGACATGCAGGAGGCACCGGTCGACGCAAGCTTCCTGGAGCTGGGGCTCGACAGCCTTCTGCTGACACCGATCATCTACCTCGTGAAGGAGCGATTCGGGGTGGTCATCAGTTTCCGCCAGCTGCTGAACGATTTGTCTTCGATAGAAAAGCTCTCGGCTCATGTGGCGGCCCAACGGTCGCCGCGCGTGGAGCCGGCGACGGCGCCCCCCGACCTGACGACCACGACGGCAAGCGCCGCCGCCGTCGCGGACAGCATCGCCACGACGCCTGCCCAGCGCGCCCTGCTGAACGCCGAGCGAAAGGATGCGCAACAGGCGCTTGCCCACCTGGAGTCGGTCAGCATCAGCCTGAACGGCGCGCTGGACAAGGCTGCCCTGGAGGCGGCTGTGGGTGAACTCGTGTCGGCCCACGACACCCTGCGCGCCCAGTTCTCGGCTGACGGCCAATCGATGCGCGTCGTTCCCGCCCTGGCCGGACAGCCGGCAATCCGATGGCTGACGATGCAGCCGGCGGCAATTCCCGGCTGGATCGCGCAGGAAATGCAGCAGCCCCTTGACCTCTCGCGCGCACCGCTGCTGCGGGTCGCGGTGCTCAGCGCCAATGAACGCACACACACCGTGGTGATGACCACGCACGCTGCCGTGTGCGACCGCTGGTCGCTGGACGTGCTCATCGAGGAACTGGCGCAGGCCTACGGCCGCCGCGCGGGTGCCACCGGGGCGGCGCCCGCCACCGCGGCAGAGCAGTTCCGGGAGTACGTGACCATGCTCACGAAGCTCGATGCGGAGGCCAGCGCGCGCCGCGCCTACTGGCAGACGGAGCTGGGGAAGGCCGCACGGCCGCTCCCGCGTGCCGCCACGGCCGAGTTGCAGCGCATTACCTTCCACATCGACCGTTCGCAACTCTCCTCGCTCAAGCAGGCCAGCAACCAGCACCAGCTCAGCCTCTACACCACGCTGTTCGGCACCCTGTGCGCAGTGTTGCGGCGGCAGGCAGGCAATGGCGAATCGCTCGTCGTGGCGACACCCTTCGCCGGCCAGTCCTCCTACAACATGCCCCGCCTCGTCGGCGCGTGCACGCATGTCCTGCCCATCGTGCTGGAGCCGGAGGCCCCAGCGCCCTTGCAGGAGTTGCTGCACTTCGTCCAGAAGAAGCTGCTCGCCGCCTACGAGAACCAGTATTCGCCCGAGGCCGAGCTGGCAGGGCTGGCCTTCGTGCACACCAAGCGGCTGAAGACGGCATCGCACACGTTCCACGGCCTGCACTCGGACTACCAGTTCAACGAGCGTGCCCGGGAATCTTTCGATGCCACCTTCGAGGTGCTCGAGTACGACGATCGACTGGTGATCAGCTGCACCAGCCGGGGTGGCAGCATCTACGGCGCCCCCGTGGCGGCGGTCCAATCCGCCTATGAAACCCTGCTCAGGCAGATGGCGGCCGATGCCGCCATCCGACCGGAAGAGCCCGTTGCTGCGCTGGCGACGCACTAGCACCATTGCGATGGCGGCCTCTTGGGCTGCCAGCCTCCCCTGAAACGCCCCGATTGATACCTGAAAGCGCTAGAAATGTTCGATCCCAAGAGTGGCCCCGCTGAATGGAGCTCGCCCGCCGCGCCGTCCGCGCAGGGCGTGCCGACGACCAGCGAAGCGCAACGGGAGCTCTGGCTGGCATGCCAGCTCGGCGAGGAGGCGTCGCTGGCGTACAACCTGAGCCTGTCGCTGAAGCTGGAGGGGGCCCTGGACGCCGAAGCCCTGGCGGCGGCCTTCCGCGATCTGGTCGCGCGCCATGAATCCTTGCGCGCCACCTTCAGTGCGGAAGACGGTGCGACCCGCATCGACGAAGCGGGGGAGCACCACGAGATGCAGTGGCTGGACCTCGACGCGGCGGCCGATGCCGACCTGCAGTTGGCCAGCCTGCACGAGCGCGAGGTCACGCAGCCCTTCGACCTCGCCCATGGCCCCCTGGTGCGAGCCTGGCTTGTCCGCCTGGGGGCAACGCGTCACGAGTTCATCCTGACGGCACACCACATCATCTGCGACGGCTGGTCGCTGGCGACGTTGATACGCGAACTGCTCGCGCTCTACCGTGCGCGGGTGGGCAACGCGCCGAGCGCGCTGGAGCCGGCCATCCAGTACCGCGACTACGTCGGCTGGCTCGACCGCCCGGAGATTCGGGAGCGCGAACGCGTCGACCGCGATCACTGGATATCGCGGCTGGCAGGCACGGTGCCCGTGCTGGATCTTCCGACCGATCAGCCGCGCCCGCAGGGCATGCGCAGCTTCAGCGCTCGCCGCATGGACATTCCGATCGACGCATCGCTCATGCCTGCCCTGCGCCGACGCGCGGCGGGCGAGCAGGTGACGCTGTTCACGCTTCTGCTGGGCGCCTTCGCCACGCTGCTGGCGCGACTCGGCGGAAACGAGGAGGTGGTCGTCGGCTTCCCGATGGCGGGGCAGCTGGAGGAAGGCTTCTCAGGGCTGGTGGGGCATTGCGCCAACCTGCTGCCGGTCCGCCTCCGTGTCGATCTCGAGTCCGGCGCTAGCGGAATGCTGCGCTCCACCGGCGAATCGGTGATGGACGCGCGGGAGCACACGCTGTGCAGCTTCAACAACCTGATCAATGCCCTGCGACTCCCCCGCTCCGACGGGCGGCCGCCACTGGCGGCCGTCATGTTCAATGTCAGTCCCCGGTTGGATCCGCGGCTGCTTTCTGACGAGGTTCTCCAGGCCGAGGTGTCCCTGCAGCCGCGCCGGTACGATCTCTTCGATCTGAGCCTGGACGTCGCGCTGTCGGGCAAGCAGGCAACACTGGAGTGCTACTACAACGACAGGCTGTTCGAGCGCGAAACGGTGCGCCGCTGGATGGGCATGTATGAGTGCCTGCTTCGCGGCATCGCCGCCGACGCGGCCCGGCCGCTCGGCCAGCTCAGCCTGATTCCCGACGATGCCATGGCGCAACTGCGCGCCCTGCAGCCGCCGTCCACGCCGATGCGCGAGCCGTCGCTCATGCACGCGGCGTTCACGGCCCAGGCCGCGCGCGAGCCGCACCGCACGGCGTTGTGCCTGGACGACCAGCGCATGAGCTACGGGGAACTCGACGCACGCTCGAATCGGCTGGCGCACGCACTGCGCCTGCGCGGCGTGAAACGCGGCCATCTGGTGGGCATCTGCTTGCAGCGTGAGCCGGACATGCTGGTGGCGCTGATCGCGGTGCTCAAGGCGGGAGCCGCGTACGTGCCGCTCGATCCCGACTTCCCGGCTGCCCGCCTGGCCTACTACGCCGAAGACGCCGGTCTGGCGTTGCTGCTGACGAGTTCGTCGGTGCCGACGGCGCCACGTTCCTGGTGCGGCGACGCGCAGGCACGCGTGTTCGAGCTCGACCGTGACGATTCCTGGACATCGCAGCCCGCACAGTCCCTGGAGCCCGGCGCCGACGACCCGCGTGCCGAGGACCCGGCCTATGTGATCTACACCTCCGGCTCGACGGGCAAGCCGAAGGGCATCGTCGTTCCGCACGGTGCGGTCGCGAACTTCCTCCAGAGCATGCAATCGCAGCCGGGCATCGCGTCTTCGGACCGGCTGCTGGCCGTGACCACGCTGTCATTCGACATCGCCGTGCTCGAACTGCTGCTGCCGCTGGCCGTTGGTGCGGAAGTGATCATCGCCCGCCGCGACACCGTGCTGCAGGCTGACGCCCTTCTCGCCTTGCTGGCCGAAAGCGGCGCCACGGTGATGCAGGCCGTGCCCAGCATGTGGCGCGTCATCCTCGACAGCGGCTGGCAGCCGCGCCCGGGGTTCAAGGCCCTGGTTGGCGGCGAGGGCCTGCCGCCCGACCTTGCCCGGGCGATGACGGCCAAGGCGGCTCAGGTATGGAACATGTACGGCCCGACGGAAACCACCGTCTGGTCCACGCTGTGGCTGGTGGATGCGGCACGCGTGGACAGCGTGGGCGTTTCGATCGGGCAGCCGATCGACAACACCACGGTCTGGATTCTCGACGAGCATCTTCAGCAGTTGCCGGTGGGGGTGCCGGGCGAAATCTGCATCGGCGGCGCCGGTGTCGCCATCGGCTACCTTCACCGCCCGGAACTGACGGCCGAGCGTTTCGTCACGGTCGATATCGACGGCGTTCCGACCCGCCTGTACCGCACTGGGGACCGCGGCCGGTGGCGCAACGATGGTCTGCTGGAGCACATGGGCCGCTTCGATTTCCAGGTCAAGGTTCGCGGTTACCGCATCGAGCTTGGCGAGATCGAGGCTCGCTGCGACGAAGTGCCCGGCGTGTCCAGCAGTGTCGTCCTCGCGCGTGAGGACGTGCCAGGGGACGTGCGGTTGGTGGCCTATCTGGCCCTGACGCCGGGCAGCACGGTGGACCGGGCGTCGGTGCGCGAACAGCTGCGGGCCTCGCTGCCGCACTACATGTTGCCGCAACATGTCGTCGTCCTGCCGGCGCTGCCGCTGCTGCCCAACGGCAAGATCGATCGCAAGGCCCTCCCGGCGCCACAGCCCGGCACCGCGGACGATGTGTCCGCGGGATCGGTGGGGGCCGGCATGCCCGCGTCGGAACCGCTGCTGTCCCCCGAGCAGGCGACGCTGGCGCAAATCTGGGCCGAGGCGCTCCACCTGAACATCCACGAAATTCGTGCGTCCGACAACTTCTTCGATCTCGGTGGCGACTCGCTGCTCGTGATGCGCGTGATCCAGCGCGTCCAGGCCTTGACGGGTGCAGCAGTCAAGCCGCAGCGTTACGTGTTCGAGAGCCTGGGACAGCTGGCGTTGCAACGTCCCGTCGCCGAGCCAGCGCCGGCCCCGAAGCCGCCACCGGCACCACGTGGACTGCTGAGCAGGGTGTTCGGCGGCTGGGGGCGCAAGAGTGCCCGGGCGGAGGCGACTGACAATGCCACCGAGTAGCACGGACGTGCCGACCCGATGCCGCTGCCAGCCCTCGCTCACACATCAGGCTCCTGCTGCCTTCCTGCAAGGGGCTTGCGGGCATGGCGCATGCCAGGCACGCCTGCTTCGATCCGGCGACCGTCGCGCACGCGGCATGAACCGACGTTCCTGATTGGCGAGCCGATGGACGCCTGCTCCAGCCTTCCAAGCCCATGGCCCGATGTGCGGTTGTGGCAGGTCGACCTCGAACGGGACGCACGGCCCGAAGGCCTGTGCCTGCTGTCCGCTTCGGAACACGCGCGCGCGCAACGCTTCGTCTTCGAACCGGACCGCCAGCGTTATCTGCGTGCCCACGCGGCGCTGCACATGCTGCTCGACGCGGCGCTGCCCGATCAGCATCGCCAGGACACCGAGTTCGAGCTCGGCCCGTGGGGCAAGCCCCGCCTGCGTCACGCCCGTCACCTGCACTTCAACCTCAGCCACAGCGGCGCACGCGCGCTGGTCGCGATATCGACGAATGCCGAGGTGGGCGTGGATGTCGAAGTCCTGCGCGCGGTCCCTGAAATGGCCGACCTGGCGCAGATGGTCTTCAGCAGCAGCGAGCATTCGCAGTGGGCGAGCACTCCCTCCGCCTTGCGCGAGTTGACGTTTCTGCGCTGCTGGACGCGCAAGGAGGCCGTGGTCAAGGCACTGGGCAATGGGCTGCTGGTGGATCTCCCGACCATCGACGTGGGCACCGGCTGCGACAATCGCCGCGTGCTCGTCGAAACAGCAGCCGGTGAGCAGGCGGCGCTGGACCTGAGGTCGCTGGCGCTTCCTTCGGGCGCCGTGGGCGCACTGGCACGTCGTGCAGCAGTGGAGCCGATCGGCCAAGAACAACGAGAGAAATTCGACGCATGAGCCCCTTCCTGTTTGGTGCTCCCGCCCGACGCATGATGGGGATCTTCCATCCCGCCGGGCCCTCGCCTGCCAGCGGCGCGGCGGTACTGATCTGCCTGCCTTTCGGTCATGAATTGCTGCGCTCGCAGCGTTTCTTCCGCATCCTGTGCGACCGCCTGGCGCGAGCCGGCCATCCCACCCTGCGCTTCGACTACTACGGCTGCGGCGATTCGCTCGGCGAAGACCTCGACGGTGAATTGGATGGCTGGGTCGAGGACGTCGGCGCCGCACACGACGAGTTGCGCCGGCTGGCTCCCGGCAGGCCCATCGTCTGGGTCGGTGCACGGCTGGGTGCGACTCTCGCACTGATGGCCGCCAATGGCGGAAACAGCACGCCGACGCGGGTGCTGGCGTGGGACCCGGTGATCGACGGCACGGCCTACTTGGCGGAACTGCGCACCGCCCACGTGGACGCCGTGGCACGCTCCTATTGCGTGCCCGATCCACGGGCAGGCAAGCTGCTGGCTAACCGAAGCAATGCGGGCCCCGCCGAGTTGCTGGGCACCGAACTGTCGCCGGAACTGTGCCGCCAACTGACGGCGCTGAACGCCGTGAACCTTCGAGTCTCGGCGCGCCACGACACGATGGTGCTTGCCGATCCCGACGACGCCCCGGTGCGCCAATGGGCCGACGCGCAAGCTGCCCGTGAACTACCGGTTCAGTTCGCGCCTTTCAGCCACACGCTCGACTGGACTGCGGATCCCAACCCGCGCAGCGCGATGGTTCCGGCCGAAGCCGTGCAGCGGCTTCTCGCGGAACTGTGTGAATGAGATGAAGCGATCCCTCCGACCCTTGTTGGGCGAGCGGACAGACCGCAGCCGCCAACCGCCCTTTCGAGGCGGGCAGGCAAGCGGGATGGCCGTGGTGCCCCCCCCGGCAGTTGCATGCGAAAGGCAGACTCCCAAATGAAGGAATTTCCCGTTCTGTTCGGCCCCGAGAGCCGGTTGATGGGGGTGGTGTCCACGCCTGACAGCGTGCCCGCCCTCCCCGTGGCCTGCATCATGTTCAACATGGGGGCTTATCACCGCATCGGCCCGCGGCGCGTCAACGTCAAGCTGGCGCGCGCCCTGGCCGCCGACGGCGTGAGCAGCATCCGCTTTGACCTCGCCGGTCTTGGCGACAGCGGTGCACCTGCGGGAGCCGAGAGCTTCGAGGCTCAGGCAGTGCTGGACCTGAAGGCCGCCATGAATTTCATGGAAACCACGCACGGTATCCGCCGTTTCCTGGTCATTGGCCTGTGCTCGGGCGCGGCCAGCGGCATGGCAGTGGCCGAGCAGGACCCGCGCGTCGTTGGCTTGCTGATGATGGACGGCTACGCCTTCCCGAGCGCCGGCACCCTGCGTGCACGAAACCTGCACCGCGCGCTGGCCTTTCCGACCAACCCGGCCATGCTCGGCAAGACGCTGCGTTGGCTGCAACGCAAGCTGAAGACCGGAACGGGCGGCATGCGCAGTGCGCCACAGCTGTTCGTTCCTGATCCGCCTGAACTGATCCATGCGCGTTTTCGCCGCGCGATGACGAAGATGGCGGAACGCCAGGTGGCCGTCCTGTTCATCTACTCGGGCACGATCCACGTGCGCGACAAGGGCCGCGACCAGTGGGGCATCTACGCGCAGGAACCCTTCATGCAGAAGATGGAGTACCGGTTCTATCCGCAGATGGACCACACCTTCATCACCGTGGAAGGCCAGCGGCTGTACGTGGCCGAGACCCGCGAATGGGTGATGCGCGTCGCCAAGTCCAAGGCGCCGTCAAGTGCCGCTCTCGCAATCCGTGCCGGCGCGAGCGACATCAAGCCGGGTGGCGCCCCCCTGCCGCAGGTGCACATCGACCGCAGCGACGCGGTCTGCTGAGCTGGGCCGCACACGCGGCCTTTTGGCAGATCCGGACGGTGGGCATGGCCCCGCGGCCTCGGCCCGGTGTCGGCTGGACGAAGCGCCCGGGTCGGCAGGCGCGCCGATAGAATCCGCTGCCAGCCTCTGGATGAACCCCATGAACCGCTGCCCCACCTCCCCGATTGCTCTCAAAACCATAGCTACTCACGCACTGCTAGCGGGAGCTTCGGGCCTTTTTAGCCTGAGCGCCTGGGCCCAGAACCCGATCCCGCAGACGCAGAACGAGGCGGCCCTGGGCGGCCGCAACTTCCCGATCAACACCCTGCGCGGGAAGATGGTAATCACCGGCTTTCCCGAGATGCAGCTCGACGGCGTTGCCGAGCGGCTGGCGCCCGGTGCGCGCATCCGCAACACGCAGAACATGATCGTCCAGCCGGCCACCATCACCGGCCAGTACCTGGCGGTGAACTACCGCCGCGATGCGGCCGGACTGGTGAGCGACGTGTGGATCCTCACGCCGACCGAGGCCAGCGCGGACCGCGCGCAGCTCAACAAGCCCTTTCTGAACTTCTGGCCCTTCGTCTCCTCCGCCGAGAACGAAGCGCGCTGAGCACCGCCTTTCCGTTTTCGAGCCAAAAGTGGCCGCAGCGCCCGTCCATCGGGCGCGAGCAGCTATTGATTTCATAGCAACGGGAGTTGCACCATGACCACCTCCATCCCCCCTTCCCGCAAGGTCTTCATCAAGACCTTCGGCTGCCAGATGAACGAGTACGACTCGGACAAGATGGCCGACCTGCTCGCCGCCGCCGAGGGCTACACGCCCACGCAGGACGTGGAGGAAGCCGACCTGATCCTCTTCAACACCTGCTCGGTGCGCGAGAAGGCGCAGGAGAAGGTCTTCTCCGATCTCGGCCGCGTGCAGCACCTGAAGGCCAAGGGCGTGAAGATCGGCGTCGGCGGCTGCGTCGCCAGCCAGGAGGGCGACGCCATCATCCAGCGCGCGCCCTATGTCGACGTGGTGTTCGGCCCGCAGACGCTGCACCGCCTGCCCGAGATGCTGGCGCGGCGCGAGGCCGAGAAGCGCCCGCAGGTGGACATCTCCTTTCCTGAAATCGAGAAGTTCGACCACCTGCCGCCGGCGCGCGTCGAGGGTGCAACGGCCTACGTCTCGATCATGGAAGGCTGCTCCAAGTACTGCAGCTACTGCGTGGTGCCTTACACCCGCGGCGAGGAGGTGAACCGCCCGCTGGACGACGTGCTGGTGGAGGTGGCGGGCCTGGCGGACCAGGGCGTGCGCGAGGTCACGCTGCTGGGCCAGAACGTGAATGCCTATCGCGGCAGGATGGGTGACACGGCCGAGATCGCCGACTTCGCGCTGCTCATCGAGTACATCGCCGAGATTCCCGGCATCGAGCGCATCCGCTACACGACCAGCCATCCGAACGAATTCACGCCGCGGCTGATCGAGACGTACGCGAGAGTGCCGCAACTGGTGAGCCACCTGCACCTGCCCGTGCAGCACGGCAGCGACCGCATCCTGATGGCGATGAAACGCGGCTATACGGCCATGGAATACAAGAGCACGATCCGCAAGCTGCGCGCGATCCGCCCGCAGCTGGCGCTGTCGAGCGACTTCATCGTCGGCTTCCCGGGCGAGACCGAGGAGGACTTCGCGCGGATGATGAAGCTCATCGAGGACGTCGGCTTCGACGCCAGCTTCAGCTTCATCTTCAGCCCGCGGCCCGGCACGCCGGCGGCTCAACTGCACGACGACACGCCGCACGAGGTCAAGCTGCGCCGGCTGCAGCACCTGCAGAAGACCATCGACGACAACGTGCGCCGCCTGTCGGACGCGCTGGTCGGCACCACGCAGCGCGTCCTGGTCGAGGGGCCGTCGAAGAAGAACCCCGCCGAGATGATGGGCCGCACCGACTGCTTCCGCGTCGTCAACTTCGAGGCGCCTGCACAGCGGGTCGGGCAGATAGTAGACGTGAAGATCATCCGCTCGCTCTCGCACACCTTGCGGGGCGAAGTGGCATGAAGTGCGGGCAGCCGGACGCGAAGGCCGCCAAGGTTTCGCGAAGGTCGCGAAAGAATTTCCTTCGACACTGTTTCATGTCTTTTTCGCGACCTTCGCGTGATCTTTGCGGCCTTCGCGTCCGGCTGCCCGACTTCGCGCCCTTGAGCCAGGAGCCTCGCCACTGATGCCCACCCGTCACCGCGCGCGCGGCTCCTTCCAGCAACTGCTGCTCTTCGCCTTCCTGCTCATCACCGCGCTGCTGCTGGGCGTGGTGCTGCGCGCGGTGTCGCAGTACGACAAGCTGATCGTGCAGAGCCGCGATGCCGCACGCAGCGCGCTGCAGCTGTCGGGCGCGGCGCAGACGCTGGCCGAGCGCAGCGCGGCCATGGAGCGCTCGGGCCGCCAGTCGCTGGTGCTGAACGACGCGGTGCTGCGGCGCCGCTTCAACGATGCGGCGAAGGATGCCCAGGCGGTGGTGCAGCGGCTGGTCGACAACGGACTGCTGCCCCAGTCGGCCGAGCAGTGGCGCACGCAGCTGGGCGTGATCGAGGGCCTGATGAACGGGCCGCAGGACACGGCCCTCTCGCGCGAGGGCTCGATGGCGATCCAGTTCCGGGAGCTGGACACGCTCAACACGCAGATCGCCCAACAGGCGCAGTTCCTCATCGAGACGCAGAACAACGCCCTGGCCGAGCGGCTGGAGCGCGCGCGGCGGAGGCTGATGCAGCAGGTGATCGCGGCCAGCGGGCTGGCGATCGCGATGGCGCTGGCCTTCGGCATCTGGCTGGCCCGGCCCTTCAAGCGGCTGGAACGTGCGATCCACGGCCTGGGCGAAAACCGGCTCGAGGAGCCCATCGACATCCGCGGTCCGTCCGACGTGCGGCGCGTGTCGCAGGAGCTGGACTGGCTTCGCCTGCGGCTGATGGAACTGGACGCCGACAAGGCACGCTTCCTGCGGCATGTCTCGCATGAACTCAAGACCCCACTGGCCGCGCTGCGCGAGGGCGTGTCGCTGCTGGAGGACGGCGTGACCGGCGCCCTCACGCCCGCGCAGCGCGAGGTGGCGCAGATCCTGAACCAGAACACGCTGGCGCTGCAGGGCCAGATCGAGGCGCTGCTGCGCTTCAACGCCGCCGCCTTCGAGGCACGCCAGCTGAGCCGCCAGCGCACGCCGCTGCTGCCGCTGATCGAGCAGCAGATCGAGGCGCAGCGCCTGCAGTGGCAGGCACAGGGTCTGACGGTGCGCGCCGAGGGCGAACCGCTCACGGTGGTGGTGGACCCGGTGAAGATCGGCACTGTGCTGGCCAACCTGCTGTCGAACGCCATCCGCTTTTCGGCGCGCGGCGGCACGATCCAGTTCACCGTGTCCAGCACCGCCGACCTCGCGATCATCGAAGTGGCCGATGCCGGGCCGGGCATCGCCGCCGACGACCGCGACCGCATCTTCGAGCCTTTCTTCCGCGGCGAGCGGCAGCCCGAACATGCTGTCAAAGGCACAGGCATCGGCCTGTCCATCGTGCAGGAGTACATTGCAGCCCATGGCGGACGGATCGACCTGCTGCACAACAGCGCGTCCGATGGCCCCGGTGCACGTTTCCGCATCGAACTGCCGCGCTCCGCCTGAGCCCCCCTTTCCCCACACCATGCTGCATCCGATCGCTCGCAGATCCTCCGCCGCCGTGGCGCTGGCCGTGCCGCTGCTGCTGGCGGGCTGCGCCACCCCCGCCCCGCCTGCGCCGGCGCGTCCTCCCGCGGCTGCGCCGGCCCCTGCACCCGCGCCCGCCGCACCGCCCCCCATCCTGCCCGTCGAGGCGGAGCCGAGGGCGCCAGCGACCCAGTTGGTGCCGCCTTCGCCCGGCCCCATCGGCGCCATGCTGGCTTATGCTGACCGCGTCCGCGGGCTGTCCTCCAACGACCTACAGGCCGAGATCAACCGCCTGGGCGAGCCGGGCGACACGCCAGCGCTCCAGATGCAGTTGGGCCTGGCGCTGTCGCAGACACGTTCCTCGCCAGATCTCGCGCGCGCCCTGGGGCTCATGCAGCGCGCTGCGTCGAACAACACCGCCGATGGCCTGGCCCTGCAACCGCTGGCTCGGCTGCTGGCCTCGCGCTATCTGGAGCAGCGCCGCGTCGAGGACGACCGCGACCGCCAGGCGCAGCAACTGCGCGACGCGCAGCGCCGCATCGACCAGCTCAACGACCGTATCGAGGCGCTGCGCGCCATCGAGCGCAGCTTCAGCCGCCCGGCTGCGCCCGCAGCGGCACCCAACGGCACGAAACCCTGAGGACGACCGGATGGCCGACTCGCCCGCAACGCCCGGCAACGGCGCCCGCATCCTGGTCGTCGACGACGACGCCGACCTGCTGCGCCTGCTGTCGCTGCGTCTGCAGGGCGCGGGCTACCAGGTCACGGCCGTGACCTCGGCGGAGTCGGCACTCACGCAACTGGAAATCGAGCACCCGCGGCTGGTGCTGAGCGATGTCAAGCTGCCGGGCCGCGACGGGCTGCAGCTCTTCGACGAGATCCGCAAGCGTCACCCGACGCTGCCCGTCATCCTGCTCACCGCGCACGGCACGATCCCCGACGCGGTCGAAGCAACGGCGCGCGGCGTGTTCACCTACCTCACGAAGCCCTACGAGGCGCGCGAGCTGCTCGACAAGATCCAGCAGGCGCTGGCGCTGGGCGCGCCCGCGGCCACGCCGGCCGCGGCGGGCGACGAGAGCTGGCGCAGCGAGATCGTGAGCCGCTCCAGCCGCATGGCCGAGGTGCTGGCCGAGGCCCGCATGGTGGCCAAGACCGACGCCAGCGTGCTGCTGCGGGGCGATTCCGGCGCCGGCAAGGAGGTGCTCGCGCGCGCCATCCACAAGGCCAGCGACCGGGCGAAGAAGCCCTTCGTCGCCGTCAATTGCGGTGCCATCCCCGAAGCGCTGCTCGAATCGGAGCTGTTCGGCCACGTCAAGGGCGCCTTCACCGACGCGCACGCCAACCACAAGGGGCTGTTCCAGCAGGCCGACGGCGGCACGCTGCTGCTCGACGAGATCGGCGACATGCCGCCCGCGCTGCAGGTCAAGCTTCTGCGCGTGCTGCAGGAGCGGGCCGTGCGGCCGGTGGGGTCTACCCAGACCTTTCCGGTCGACGTACGCATCATCTCGGCGACGCACCGCGACTTGGACGTGGCGATGGAAAGCGGCCAGTTCCGCGAAGACCTGTACTACCGGCTGAACGTCGTCACGCTCACCCTGCCCACGCTTAGCGCAAGGCGCGAGGACATCCCGCTGCTGGCTAACCACTTCCTGCAGCGCCTGGCCGGCAAGTACGGCAAGCGGCTCTCGGGCTTCGCGCCCGAGGCCCTGAAAGCGCTGACCACCGCCGCCTGGCCGGGCAATGTGCGGCAGCTGTTCAACGTGGTCGAGCAGGTGTGCGCGCTGTCGAGTTCGCCGCTGATTCCGCTCGCGCTGGTCCAGCGCGCCCTGCGGGTGCCATCGGTGGAAGTGCAGACCTACGCTGAAGCCAAGCAGCGCTTCGAGCGTGAGTACCTGGTGGGCCTCTTGAAACTCACCGATGGCAACGTCGCCGATGCCGCGCGGCTGGCGGACCGCAACCGCACGGAGTTCTACCGCCTGCTGCAGAAGCATGAGCTCACTCCAGGCCACTTCAAGGCCGAGGGTGTCGCCGGGGCGGGAGACGCTGTCGCCGAGTAGCGACAGGTCTAAGTTATTGATTTCATTGAAAATCGACCTGGCGCGGCCCGGACTTGTCGGGCTGTGGCGACAGAAACAGGGGTTTTGAGGCCTCTGGCCTTAAAAAGAGCCGGAAAACACCCCAAAAATCAATTTAAGTAGTTGATTTAAAAAGAAAAAATAGCTCTGGCACAGGCTTTGCAGCCTAGTGGGCATGAGCACTCTCACCAGCCCCTCTTTCGCACTGCGTCCGCAGCGCGATGGCGCGCGTCAGAAACACATTCACGCCGCGCGGCCCCGCGCCGCCGGCCAGGCCCTCGGCGCGCTGAGCGCGGCCAGCGGCACCGCCCCGGACAGCGTGTTCAAGCGCTTCCCGTCCATCGGCGATACCCCCTCCTCGTCCAAGCAACGTTGGTAAGAAGGACTGCGTCCATGAAGCCGAACGAATTCTCTCAACTGAAGGTCCTGACCCCGGCCGACTTCTCGCACCGCAGCCCGGTGCGCGAAGAGCGTCACCCGAACTCGGTCACGGCCCCGCCGGTCAACCGGGGCTCGATGACGCCGCGGCCGTGGCGCGGCTTCTGGAACAGCATCGGCACCGCCTTGCTGCTCAAGCTCGGCGCGGGCGGCCGTCAGGCGGCGCCCGAAGTCGCCCAATTCCCCAAGCAGCCCTGGGAGCGCGCCGCCAAGCAGCGCCGCGCGGTCTTCATGCTGCTGGCCGTGCTCAGCACGGCGATGGCCTCGATGCTCTTCGCGCAGGTGCAGCCCGACTACGACAACCTGTGGCTCGAATACGGCCAGATCGGCCTGTACGGCTTGTTGTCGGGCTGGGTCGTGACCGGCTTCGTCACGGCGCTGATGGGCTTCTACGTCTCCGTGCGCGGCGACAAGCACGCCCTGTCGGCCAAGCAGGTGACGACCCACCCGATGAACCCCGAGGCACGCACGGCGATCATCATGCCGATCTGCAACGAGGACGTCGCCACCGTGTTCGCCGGACTGCGCGCTACGTGCGAATCCGTCGCCAACACCGGCCACGCGCAGCAGTTCGATGTCTTCGTGCTGTCGGACAGCTACAACCCTGACATTGCCAAGGCCGAACGCGCCGCCTGGGAAGAGCTGCGCGCCGCTTTGGCCGAGCACCCTAACCAGCCGCAGGTCGAGGTGTACTACCGCCTGCGCACTCGCCGCACGCACCGCAAGGCCGGCAACGTGGCCGACTTCTGCCGCCGCTGGGGCAAGGACTACCGCTACATGGTCGTGCTCGACGCCGACTCGGTGATGAGCGGCGACTGCCTGACCTCGATGGTCAAGCTGATGGAAGCCAACCCGAGCGCCGGCATCATCCAGACCGCCACGCAGGCCATCGGCCATGTGACGCTGCACGCTCGCGCCCAGCAATTCGCCAGCCGCGTGACCGGCCGCCTGTTCACCCTGGGCATGCAGTTCTGGCAGCTCGGCGAGTCGCACTACTGGGGCCACAACGCGATCATCCGCGTCGAACCCTTCATGAAGCACTGCGCACTGGCCCCGATCAAGGGCACCGGCGGCATGTCGGGCGGCATCATGTCGCACGACTTCGTCGAGGCCGCCCTGATGCGCCGCGCCGGCTACCATGTGTGGCTGGTGTCCGACCTGGTCGGCAGCTACGAGCAGCAACCGCCGGACCTGCTGGCCGAACTCACCCGCGACCGCCGCTGGTGCCAGGGCAACCTGCAGAACGCTCGCCTGATGGCCGAACCCGGCATCGCCCCAGTCCACCGCGCGATGTTCGTCACGGGCACCATGGCCTATGTGTCGGCGCCCCTGTGGCTGGCCTTCCTGACCCTGGGCACCGCCCTGTGGCTGACCGGCTCGAGCCTGGTCGAGCACTGGATGGTGATGCCCATGGAACTGGCCGGCCTGTGGCTGTGGACGCTGTGCCTGCTGTTCCTGCCCCGCATACTGGGTATTACTGCGGTGCTGATGCGCGGCGAGCAGAAGCAGTACGGCGGCGTGGCCAGCCTGCTCAAGAGCGCCGTGCTCGAGAGCGCGATGGCGATCGTTCAGGCCCCCGTGCGCATGCTGGCCCACTCGCTCTTCGTGGTCGTGGCGCTGACCGGCATCAAGCTGGAGTGGAAGTCGCCCCCGCGGGAAGCCGCTGCCGTGCCGTGGCGCGAAGCCGCTGCCCGCCTGCTGCCCATGAGCGGCATCGTGGCGGCCCTGGGTGTGGCAGTGGCCCTGATCGACGCCAGCGCCCTGGTGTGGCTGATGCCCGTCGCTCTGCCGCTGCTTTTGGCCATTCCGATGGCCGTCGTGACCAGCCAGATCGCCCTGGGCACCAGCATGCGCGAAGCGAACTTCCTGCTGATCCCCGAGGAATCGCGTTCGCCCGCCGTGCTGCGTCGCGCCTGGATGCATGCCGATCGACTGGCGCAGCCGAAGTCGCTACTGGCGAGCTGACAGGGTCCGGATGGGCGGCGCGCCGCCCTCCCAAAAACAACAAAGCCCGCTCCCAGAGCGGGCTTTGTCGTTTTGCAGAACTCTTCTTTCTCAACAGTGACCGGCCGGGCCTCGGGGTTCAGAACTTGGGCATGCCGCCAGGGCCGCCCACGCCGGGAAGGCCCTTCATGCCCCCCATTCGCTTCATCATCTTCATGAGGCCGCCGCCCTTCATCTTCTTCATCATCCCCTGCATCTGCTCAAATTCGTTGAGCAGGCGGTTCACTTCCTGCACCTGAACGCCGGCGCCGGCGGCGATGCGCTTCTTGCGCGTGGCCTTGAGCAGTTCGGGCTTGCGACGCTCCAGCGGCGTCATGCTGTGGATGATCCCTTCCTTGCGGCGGATGTCCCGCTCGGCGCGCGTCATGTCGGCCTCGGTAGCCTTGGCGGCCAGCTGGGCGGGCAGCTTGTCCATGAGGCCCGAGAGGCCGCCCATCTGCTTCATCTGCTGCAGTTGGGCCAGGAAGTCGTCGAGGTCGAAATGCCCGCTCTTGACCTTGGAAGCGAGCTTCTTCGCCGCCTCGACGTCGACGCCGGCCGTGACCTGCTCGACCAGCGCGACGATGTCGCCCATGCCGAGGATGCGCCCGGCGTGGCGCTCGGCGTCGAACACCTCGAGACCGTCGATCTTCTCGCTCGTGCCGGCGAACTTGATCGGAACGCCGGTGATCTGCCGCACCGACAGCGCGGCGCCGCCGCGCGAGTCGCCGTCCATCTTGGTCAGGATGATGCCGGTGAGCGGCAGCGCGTCCTTGAAGGCCTTGGCGGTGTTGACCGCGTCCTGGCCCTGCATGGCATCAACCACGAACAGCGTCTCGACCGGGTTGAGCGCCGCGTGGAGGGTCTTGATCTCCTCCATCAGCACCTCGTCGATCGCCAGGCGCCCGGCCGTGTCGACCAGCAGCACGTCGAAGTAGTGGCGGCGGGCGTGGTCGAGCGCGGCGCGCGCGATGTCCAGCGGCTTCTGGTCCGGCGTGCTGGGGAACCATTCGGCGCCGGCCTGCTTCGTCACGGTCTTGAGCTGCTCGATGGCGGCCGGCCGGTACACGTCGCCCGAGACGGTGAGCACCTTCTTCTTGCGCTTCTCGATCAGGTGCTTGGCCAGCTTGGCGGTGGTGGTCGTCTTGCCCGCGCCCTGCAGGCCGGCCATGAGCACGACGGCGGGCGGCTGGGCGGCGAGGTTGATGTCCGACACGCCCTCACCCATCGTGGCCGCGAGTTCGCGGTTGACGATGCCCACCAGCGCCTGCCCGGGCTTGAGCGAGCCCAGCACCTCCTCGCCCATCGCCTTTTCCTTCACGCGGTTGACGAAGTCGCGCACCACGGGCAGCGCCACGTCGGCCTCGAGCAGCGCCATGCGCACCTCGCGCATCATGTCCTGCACGTTGGCGTCGGTGATGCGCGCCTGGCCGCTCATCTGCTTGACGAGGCGGGAGAACTTGTCGGTGAGGGCGGTGGCCATGGGGGATTGCTGCTCGGGAGGGGAAAAGCGGAAGGGCGGAGACGGCGTTGCGCCATCCGGAAACGAGAGGGCGAGCCGCTAAACTCGCCCCGATGATTTTAGCGAGCCCCTCCCCGCTCAGCGTGGCACTGGGCATCGCCACTGCGGCTGCTTACGGCATGACGGCCGCATCCGCCTCCCGGCTCGGCCGGCCGGCCACCCAGGCGCTGCTCGGCCTGGCCTGGCTGCTGCATGCGCTCACCCTGGCATGGAGCCTCGGCGGCGGGCAGCCCCGCTTCGGCTTCGCGCCCGCCCTGTCCGTCACGGCCTGGCTGGTGTTGACCGTGTATGCGGTGGAGAGCCGGCTTTTCCCCCAGCTCAGCGTGCGTCGCGTGCTCGCGGTGCTGGGCGCGCTGGCGGTGCTGCTGGCGGTGGCCTTTCCCGGCACGCCGCTGCATGTGTCGGCATCGCCTTGGCTGCCGCTGCACCTGGCGCTGGGCATCGCGTCCTATGGCCTCTTCGGCGCGGCGGTGGTGCACGCCTGGCTCATGACCCGCGCCGAGAAGCAGATGCGGCAGGCGACGGAGGCCCACGCCGGGGTACCGCTGCTGACGCTCGAGCGCCTCACCTTCCGCTTCGTGACCGCCGGTTTCGTTCTTTTGTCGGCCACGCTGCTGGCGGGGCTGCTGTTCAGCGAAACGCTCTATGGCCCCACCGTGCGGGCCTGGAAGTGGGACCACAAGACGGTGTTCTCGATCCTGGCGTGGTTGAGCTTCGCCGTGCTGCTGATCGGGCGGGCCCGCTTCGGCTGGCGCGGCCGCACCGCCAAGCGCGTGCTGTACGCCGGTGCGGCGCTGCTGCTGCTGGCGTACGTGGGTTCGCGCTTCGTACTCGAGGTCATTCTGGGACGCGGTAGCGCATGAAGTACCTCCTTGTCCTGGCCGTGGTCGCGGTGGCGATCTGGATCTGGCGCAACAACCGGCGCGAGGAGATCCGCGCCGCCACGCCGCCGCCACAGCGCCCGCCGCGGGTGGCGGGGCCGGAGGCGATGGTGCGCTGCGCCCAGTGCGGCCTGCATCTGCCCGCGGCAGACGCGGTGCCTGGACGAAACGGCAACTCCTACTGCACGCCGGCCCATCGCCAGGCGACAGAAGGCTGAGGCCCAGGCCCGCCATGGCCCTGCTCTGGTCGCGCGGTGCACCGGCCACCGACTGGGCTGGCCTCCACATCCCTCCGCCGCCGCGCAGCACCGGCTTGTCACGCCTATGGCGCGGCTTCATGACGGCCCGCGTGTTCGTGGGCATTGTGCTGCTGCTTCTGCAGGGGGTCACCTACGGGCTGGGGCAGCCCTTCCAGCCGGTGGCGATGGCCATCTCGACCACCTATTTCGCGCTGGCGCTGCTGGGCGCGCGCGTGCTGTACCCGCAGCCGCCGATCCGCGCCCTGGGCCTGGCTTGGATCGGGTCCATCGGCGTCGACTTGGCGGCCTTCGCGCTGCTGCAGTTGTTGCAGTCGGGCAGCATCAACTTCACGCCGCTGTTCGCGCTGCCGGTGCTGATGGGGGCGGTGGTGGGCACGCTGCCGGTGGGCCTGGCCACGACTGCCGCGGTCACGCTGCTGCTGCTGGGCGATGCGCTGCACTACTCGCTGGGCTCCGGCCCCGACGCGCCGGCCCGCTACCTCCAGGCCGCGCTCACCGGCACCGGCCTGTTCGTGGTGGCGCTGCTGGCGCACCAGCTGGCGCTGCGCCTGGCACGGGAGGAAGTGCTTGCCTCGCGCAGCCGGACCTCGGCGCAGATGCACGCCCAGGTCAACGAACTAGTGATCGAAACGCTGGGCGAGGGCGTGCTGGTGGTGGACGTCGATGGCCGTGTGCATGCCGTCAACCCGGCCGCTGACATGATCCTGGGCCACGGGCTCGCCGGCATGACGTTGCCGTTCGCACTCGACAGCTACCCGGCCTGGCGCCCGCTGGCGCAACTGGCGGCGCAGACCTTCAAGCGGCGCAACGGCAAGTCGGCCGAACTGCCGATCGCGCAGTCCCGCGGCGCGGCCCGCGAGGTGCGCATCCGCACGCGGCTGACGCCGGCGATGGACCAGCGCTCGGAGGGCTTCTGCGTGATGTTCCTGCAGGATCTGCGCGAACTCGAGGCCCGCATCCGCACCGAAAAGCTGGCGGCCATGGGACGGATGTCGGCCGCGGTGGCCCATGAGATCCGCAATCCGCTGGCCGCCATCGCGCAGGCCAGCGCGCTGCTGGCAGAGGACCTGGCCGACGAGGGCCAGCGCCAACTCAACGAGATGGTGCGGCAGAACGCGCAGCGTCTGGCGCGTATCGTCGACGACGTGCTGGACGTGTCACGCGCCCGCCAGCAACGAACCCTGCCGCTGGACGACGACACGCTGGCCCTGGACCCCGCGGTTCGCACGCTGGTCGAGGAATGGGTGCGCCAGACGCGCCGCCCCGGCGTGCAGTTGCTGCTGGGTGCCGGAGCGCAAGTGCGCTTTGAGGAGGAGCACCTGCGCCGAATCCTCGTGAATCTGCTCGACAACGCGGCCCGCTACGCCAGCCAGGACGAAGGGGCGATCCAGGTCAGCACCACGGTCGGTGCGAACCAGCGCGCCCAGCTCGTGGTGTGGAGCGACGGCGACCCGCTGGATCCGGCGGTCCAGCGGCATCTGTTCGAGCCCTTCTTCTCCTCCGAGAGCCGGTCCAGCGGCCTGGGCCTGTACATCTGCCGCGAGCTGTGCGAGCGCCATGGCGCCGCCATGGGCTACGAGCGGCGCGCCGTTGCCGGGGAAGGACGTGAGGGCAACAGCTTCTTCGTGCACTTCGCGCCGGCACAGGTGCCTTTGCCACAATAGCGCCCCGTGAGCAATCCGCCCGCATCCCCCTCCAAGACCTCGGCGCAGATACTCGTCGTCGATGACGAGCCGGACCTGCGCACGCTCTATGAACTGACGCTGCTGCGCGAGGGCTACCGCGTCGAGGCGGCGGGCAGCGTGGCAGAAGCGACGGAGCGCCTGGACGCCCAGCGTTTCGACGCCGTGATCACCGACATGCGTTTGCCAGACGGCCTGGGCATGCAGATCCTTCAGCGGCTTCAGCAGCAACAGCGGCCGGAGCGCTGCGTCGTCATGACGGCCTACGGATCGGCCGAGAACGCGGTCGAAGCCCTCAAGGCAGGCGCCTTCGACTACCTGACCAAGCCCGTGGACCTCAAGCAGTTCCGTGCCGTCGTCGCCTCGGCGGTGCAGGACCAGGGGGTCGCGCCACGCCTTGCGCCGGCGCCGCCTGGCGTCGTCCCCAAGACGGCCCCGGTGATTGGCCAAAGCAACGCTGCCCTGGAACGCCTGGTTGGCGATTCGGAACCGATGCGTCTGGTGAAGGCGCGCATCGTCAAGGTGGCCCGCGGCATGGCGCCGGTGTTGGTGCGCGGTGAGTCCGGCACCGGCAAGGAACTGGTCGCGCGCGCCGTGCACGCCTGCAGCCAGCGTGGGGACGGCCCCTTCGTGGCCGTCAACTGCGGCGCCATTCCCGAAAATCTTCTGGAAGCAGAATTCTTCGGCGCACGCAAGGGCTCCTATACCGGCTCCGCGCAGGACCGCGATGGTTATTTCCAGGCTGCCCGCGGCGGCACGCTGTTCCTCGACGAGATCGGCGACCTGCCACTGGCCATGCAGTCCAAGCTGCTGCGCGCCATCCAGGAGCGCAGTGTGCGGCCGATCGGCTCGACGCAGGAGGACGCCGTGGACGTGCGCATCGTAAGCGCGACCCACAAGGACCTGCAGGCCGAGGTGCAGGCCGGGCGTTTCCGCCAGGACCTGTTCTACCGCCTGAATGTCATCGAGCTGATGCTGCCGCCATTGCGCGAGCGGCGCGAGGATCTGCCCGCTCTGTGCCGTGCCCTGCTGGCGCGGATCGCGCACGATGGCGGGTTCCCGGTGCCCGAGCTGTCGGCGCACGCGCTGCGCGTGCTGTCCGAACAGCCCCTGCACGGCAACGTGCGCGAGCTGGAGAATGTGCTGCACCGCGCTGTGGCGCTGAGCGAAGGCAGCGAATTGCAGCTGGACCTGGACGCGAGCGACAGCCGCCCTGCGCCGTTGGCCGCCGCAGCCCTGGACACCGCTGCACGGGCTGCGCCGGCACCGTCGATGCCGCCGGCCGCTCCGTCTCCTGAAAGCGCTGGCATGCCCAGCGACCTGCAAGGCTACCTGGATCAAAAGGAGCGAGAGATCCTGGTGCGCGCCCTTCAGGAGACAGGCTTCAACCGCACGGCGGCTGCCAACCGCCTGGGGCTGAGCCTGCGCCAGATCCGCTACCGGATCGCCCGCCTGGGCATTGCGACGCCCGCCGGCGAGGATGCCTGATTCGACCCGCACATCCGCCGACGGCGACTGCGGCCCGTGGGCCGGCGGCTGGTACCGCCCGGCGCGTCGGCTCGACTCGCCGAACTTCGGACCCCGTCCCGAGGGAACCGCGATCGACCTGATCGTGCTGCACTCGATCAGCCTTCCGCCCGGCCGCTACGGCGGCGGCGAGGTGCAGGCGCTCTTCACGAACCGCCTCGACGGGTCGGCACACCCTTACTTCGAGCAGATCCGCGGCCTGCAGGTCTCGGCGCATTTCTACGTGCGCCGCACCGGCGAGTTGTGGCAGTTCGTGAGCTGCGACGACCGCGCCTGGCACGCGGGCGCATCGAGCTGGCGCGGACGCGCCAACTGCAACGACTATTCGATCGGCATCGAGCTCGAGGGCCTGGAGGGCGAGCGCTTCGAGGCCGAACAGTACGAGGCCCTGACGACGCTGTGCCCCGCCCTCGCGCGGCGCTACCCAATCGAAGCCCTGGCGGGGCACGAGCACATCGCGCCGGGCCGCAAGCTCGATCCGGGACCGGGCTTCGATTGGGCGCACCTGCAGCGTGCACTCGGCTGGCCCGATGCGGCCTTTCCGCCACGCGCCGGGTCCGCCTGAAATTTTTCTATCGGCCGGGCCGCCGGCTCCCGCGGGCAGGCTGGTCGTCGTCCATCTCACCGTATGCGGGAGGACGCAGCAACCATGCGGCCTCCAAGCCCAAAATGGCCTGCAAAGCCCAAGGGGCGGGGCCCGCGCTAAGGTGGAGCAATCCCGGTGGGCCTTGCGCAGGCACTGAGCGCGCGACGGCTTTTAGCAACACGCCATGCGGCCGTGAAAAACACTACAGGTAGTGGCTTGAAGGCCACCTGCACCCTAGATATAGTGTGCGCCTGCCCCCAACTACTCGGCCTTGCGAGAACCTCGCAACCCGGCCGGGACGGCCGGCACACAACAACCACAGACGTCAACGAAGGACCCGAATGCAAGCTGCCCTGACCTCCCCCTCGACCCCTCGCGCCATGCCCGCGGCGACGTCCCAGGGCCGTGACGTGGCGAGTGCCGCCGGCCCGGCCCTCGCCCATTACCAGATCATCCGTCGCAATGGCGCCGTCGTCCCCTTCGAGCCGAACAAGATCGCCGTGGCGATGATGAAAGCCTTCCTGGCCGTACACGGCACGCAGGGCGCGGCCTCTGCCAGCGTGCGCGAGACCGTCGACGGCCTGACCCAGGCGGTGGTGCGCGCGATGGTGCGATCGCGCCCGGGCGGCGGCACCTTCCACATCGAGGATGTGCAGGACCAGGTCGAACTGGGCCTGATGCGCGGCGGCCACCACGAGGTGGCGCGTGCCTACGTGCTGTACCGCGAACGCCGCACCCAGGAACGCCAGAAGCAGGGCGAGCAGAGCGCCAAGCCGGCCCAGCCGACATTGCACGTGCTGGACCGCGGCGAGCGCGTCGCGCTGGACATGGCGGCCCTGCAAAGCCTGCTCGAGTCGGCCTGCGCGAACCTGGGCGAAGGCGTCAAGGCCGACCCGATCGTCGCCGAGACGATGCGCAACCTGTACGACGGCGTGCCGCTTGACGAGGTCTACAAGGCATCGATCCTCGCGGCCCGCACGCTGATCGAGAAGGACCCCGACTACACCTTCGCCACCGCGCGCCTGCTGCTGCACACGATCTTCAAGGAGGTGCTCGGCCGCGAAGTGACGCACGCCGAGATGGCGCAGGGCTATGCGGACTACTTCCCCCACTTCATCAAGAAGGGCGTGGACAACGAGCTGCTCGACGAGAAGCTTCTGCAGTACGACCTGGCCCGCCTGGGTGCCGCGCTGAAGGCCGAGCGCGACCTGAAGTTCGACTACCTCGGCCTGCAGACGCTGTACGACCGCTACTTCCTGCACGTGCGCAAGCAGCGCATCGAGCTGCCCCAGGCCTTCTTCATGCGCGTGGCGATGGGCCTGGCGCTGAACGAGATCGACCGCGAGGCGCGCGCCATCGAGTTCTACGAGGTGCTGTCGTCCTTCGACTTCATGTCGTCCACCCCCACGCTGTTCAACAGCGGCACGCTGCGCTCGCAGCTGTCCTCGTGCTACTTGACGACCGTGCCCGACGACCTGGACGGCATCTACGAGTCGATCAAGGAGAACGCGCTGCTGTCGAAGTTCGCCGGCGGCCTGGGCAACGACTGGACCCGCGTGCGTGCCCTGGGCTCGCACATCAAGGGCACCAACGGCGAATCGCAGGGCGTCGTGCCCTTCCTCAAGGTGGTCAACGACACGGCCGTGGCCGTCAACCAGGGCGGCAAGCGCAAGGGCGCAGTCTGCACGTACCTCGAGACCTGGCACCTGGACATCGAGGAGTTCCTTGAGCTGCGCAAGAACACGGGTGACGATCGCCGCCGCACCCACGACATGAACACGGCCAACTGGATCCCCGACCTGTTCATGCGCCGCGTGATGGAGAAGGGCAACTGGACGCTGTTCTCGCCCTCCAACGTGCCCGACCTGCACGACCTGTTCGGCGCCGACTTCGAAAAGGCCTACGTCGCCTATGAAGAGAAGGCCGCCCGCGGCGAGATCAAGCCCGCCAAGACGGTGCCGGCCACCGACCTGTGGCGCAAGATGCTCTCGATGCTGTTCGAGACCGGCCATCCCTGGATCACCTTCAAGGACGCCTGCAACGTGCGCTCGCCGCAGCAGCATGCCGGCGTGGTGCACTCGTCGAACCTCTGCACCGAGATCACGCTCAACACCAGCGACACCGAAACCGCGGTCTGCAACCTGGGCTCCGTCAACCTGCTGCAGCACCTGAAGGATGGTGCCGTCGACCAGGAGAAGCTCAAGAAGACGATCTCCACCGCCATGCGGATGCTCGACAACGTGATCGACATCAACTACTACGCGGTGAAGAAGGCACGCGACTCCAACCTGCGCCACCGCCCTGTGGGCCTCGGCCTGATGGGCTTCCAGGACGCGCTGTACGAACTGCGCATTCCCTACGGCAGCGAACAGGCAGTGGAATTCGCCGACCGCTCGATGGAAGCGATCTGCTACCACGCCTACTGGGCGTCGACCGAGCTGGCGCGTGAGCGCGGCAAGTACTCCAGCTTCCGCGGCTCGCTGTGGGACAAGGGCATCCTGCCGATCGACTCGCTGGACCTGCTCGAGAAGGCGCGCGGCGGCTACGTGGAAGTGGACCGCTCGGCCTCGCTCGACTGGGACGCCCTGCGCGCCAAGATCGCGCAGGACGGCATGCGCAACTCCAACTGCGTGGCGATCGCGCCGACCGCGACGATCTCCAACATCATCGGCGTCGACGCCTCGATCGAGCCCTGCTTCGGCAACCTGTCGGTCAAGTCGAACCTCTCGGGCGAGTTCACCGTCATCAACCACTACCTGGTGCGCGATCTCAAGCGCCTGGGCCTGTGGGACGACGTGATGGTTATGGACCTCAAGCACTTCGACGGCTCGCTGCGCCCCATCGACCGCGTGCCGCAGGACATCAAGGCGCTGTACGCCACCGCCTTCGAGGTCGAGCCTGTGTGGCTGGTCGAGGCCGCCGCCCGTCGCCAGAAGTGGATCGACCAGGCGCAGTCGCTGAACATCTACATGGCCGGCGCGTCAGGCAAGAAGCTGGACGACACCTACAAGCTGGCCTGGTTGCGTGGCCTGAAGACCACGTATTACCTGCGCACCATCAGCGCCACGCACGCCGAGAAGTCGACGGTGCAGTCGGGTCGGCTCAACGCTGTGTCCTCGGGCGGCAGCCACGACATGTCGGCCGCCGCCGCGAAGCCTGCAGCACCGAGCGCGCTCGAACTCGCGGCCGCTGCTGCACAGGCGCAGATGGCTGCGGTGCCGGCGACCGACATCAAGTTCTGCGCGATCGACGACCCGGGCTGCGAAGCCTGCCAGTGATGGCGACGAAGAGCGGTCCACGACGGACCGCTCTTCTCTTTTCGCGCGGCGTCGGACGACATGCACGACGCCTGCGCACAACATAATTCGGGCAGGTGCGTGGCGGATAACTTCTCAACACGCATCGTTGCTCTGATAATTGAGCATTGGATTTTTCTATGTTGACCTGGGACGAAGAAGTCAAGCCCTCCGCACCGAGGAGCCAGCCACACACTTCATCGAGCAATGCCGCCGCAGCGGGAGCCTCGATGGCGGCAGCGACTTCCCTTCCTGCCGCTTCGCTCGCCACGCATTCCTTCGCGTCGCCCGCCCCAGTTGCAGCCCCTGCTCCCGCCGCTTCGCACGCCGCCCCGGCGAGTGCACGCCGCGTCAATGCAGCCGACAAGCGCATCATCAACGGCCAGACCGACGTCAACCAGCTGGTGCCGTTCAAGTACAAGTGGGCGTGGGAGAAGTACCTCGCCACCTGCGCGAATCACTGGATGCCGCAGGAAGTGAACATGAACCGCGACATCGCCCTGTGGAAGGACCCGAACGGTCTGACCGAGGACGAGCGGCGCATCGTCAAGCGCAACCTCGGCTTCTTCGTGACCGCCGACTCGCTGGCGGCCAACAACATCGTGCTGGGCACCTACCGCCACATCACGGCGCCCGAATGCCGGCAGTTCCTGTTGCGCCAGGCCTTCGAGGAAGCGATCCACACGCACGCCTACCAGTACATCGTCGAGTCGCTGGGCCTGGACGAAGCGGAGATCTTCAACGCCTACAACGAAGTCCAGTCCATCCGCGACAAGGACGAGTTCCTGATCCCGTTCATCGGCGCGATCATGGACCCGAACTTCCACACCGGCACGCCCGAGAACGACCAGACGCTGCTCAAGAGCCTGATCGTCTTCGCCTGCCTGATGGAGGGCCTGTTCTTCTACGTCGGCTTCACGCAGATCCTGGCGCTGGGCCGCCAGAACAAGATGACCGGTGCGGCCGAGCAGTACCAGTACATCCTGCGCGACGAGTCGATGCACTGCAATTTCGGCATCGACCTGATCAACCAGCTCAAGCTCGAGAACCCGCACTTGTGGACGCCCGAGTTCAAGGCCGAGATCAAGGCCCTGTTCCAGAAGGCCGTCGAGCTCGAGTACCGCTACGCCGAAGACACCATGCCGCGCGGCGTGCTCGGCATGAACGCCTCCATGTTCAAGGGCTACCTGCGCTACATCGCCAATCGGCGTGCAACGCAGATCGGCCTCGAAGCGCTCTTCCCGAACGAGGAAAACCCGTTCCCCTGGATGAGCGAAATGATCGACCTGAAGAAAGAGCGCAATTTCTTCGAAACCCGCGTGATCGAGTACCAGTCGGGTGGCGCGCTCTCCTGGGATTGAGTTTCCAAAGAATCGAATGGATCCAAGAATCACCCCGATCGCTTCATGCACCAGAGAGTGCAGCGGCCGGGGTTCCCGTGTTCATGGCGCTGGAGTCTGCTCCAACGCCATGAATCGCTTCTCGCTCGCAGACGAGTGGAGGAGTGCTTCCAAAGGTTGATGTTTTCAACTTGATCAAGGAGAAAGAAATGGCAACTGCAAAGAAAGCGCCGGCGAAGAAAGCGGCCGCAAAGAAGGCTCCGGCCAAGAAGGTCGCAGCAGCGAAGAAGGCACCGGCCAAGAAGGTCGTCGCCAAGAAGGCACCGGCGAAGAAGGTTGCGGCCAAGAAGGTCGTCGCCAAGAAGGCGCCGGCGAAGAAGGTTGCGGCCAAGAAGGTCGCTGCGAAGAAGGCGCCCGCCAAGAAGGTTGCGGCCAAGAAGGTCGTCGCCAAGAAGGCACCGGCGAAGAAGGCTGCAGCGAAGAAGGCGCCGGCGAAGAAGGCCGCTGCCAAGAAGGCGCCTGCCAAGAAGGCTGCTGCGAAAAAGGCCCCTGCCAAGAAGCCTGCTGCCAAGAAGGCCGCCAAAAAGCCCGCTGCGAAGAAGGCCGCGAAGCCTGCGCCTGCGGCCAAGGCAGCCGCTGCTCCTGCGCCTGCCGCACAGACCACGCTGAACCCGCAGGCTGCGTGGCCGTTCCCCACGGCCAGCAAGCCCTGAGTCGCTTCAGCAGCGCCTGTCAGGCCAAGCCCGGCACCGCAAGGTGCCGGGCTTTTTTCATGCTGTCACCGCGCCTGCGATTCGAACGGTTTGCTATGTTTTCTATAGCTGCTTGCGCCCGTCCGGCGAGCGTTACAGGCCGATTCGGCTTCGATCGATGCTGTAGTTCTGCGGGCCGCGGCAAGCGATCTTCAGCGCGCCGACGCGGTTGCCCAGTTCGGCGCACCGGCGCAGGTCCCAACCCTGCTCCAGGCCATACAGGAGGCCGCCACGCCAGGCATCGCCGCAGCCCGTGGGATCGACGATGGCCGCGGGTGTGACCGCGGGCACATGCACCGAGGCACCCTCGGTCCAGACCTCGCAACCGTCCGCTCCGAGCGTCACGACCAGGCCCTTCACGCGGCGCGAAATGGCGGCGCTGTCCCAGCCCGTGCGGTCCGACAGCATCTTGCCTTCGTAGTCGTTCACCACCACCCAGTCGGCCTGGTCGATGAAGTGGGCGAGTTCCTTGCCGTCGAACATCGGCAGGCCCTGGCCGGGGTCGAAGACGAAGGGGATGCCGGCCGCCTTGAACTGCGCCGCATGCTGCACCATCGCCTCGCGGCCATCGGGCGCGACGATGCCCAGGCGAATGTCGCTGCGGGCCTCGATGCGGGTGATGTGCGCCTGCTGCATCGCTCCAGGGTGGAAAGCGGTGATCTGGTTGTTGTCGCGGTCGGTCATGATCATGGCCTGCGCGGTGTAGCTGTCGGTTACCTCACGGATGAATTCGGTGCCGATGCCCAGCGTGCGCAGGCGCTCGACATAGTCGGCGCCGTCGCTGCCCACGGTGGCCATCGGCAGCGCCTGGCCGCCTAGCGCGTTCAGGCTGTAGGCGATATTGCCGGCGCAGCCCCCGAAGTCACGCCGCAGGCCGGGCACGAGAAAAGACACGTTCAGGATGTGCAACTGGTCCGGCAGGATCTGGTCGGCGAAGCGGCCTTCGAAATTCATGATCGTGTCGAAGGCGAGGGAACCGCAAATCACTGCTGCCATGGAAGGTCCTGCAAAGGTGGGAAAGAAAGAGGAAAAGGTCGCACTCAGGGATAGAAGGCCAGCAGGCTGTAGCCCACCACCGGCGGCACGTTGCCGCTTTCGGGCAGCTTCAGCGCGAGCGCCAGGATGGCCGCGTGCTCGGCCCGCGGGCCGAGCACGGCCGGCGCGCCGAATTCGGCGGGCTGGAACACGCGCCGCACCACGGGATGCTCGTTGCCATCGAGCAGCGACAGTTCGATCGCGGGCATCGCCAGCGCCGTTGGCGACGCATTGCGAAGGCTGAAGAGCAACCGATAACCCCCACCCTCGCGCTCGGGCGTGAACGACGAGCCGTCGATACGGATCGCGTCGATGCGCCGCACCGGCGACAGTTCGCAACCGCTCAACTGGCACAGCGCCGCAAGCACCGGCCGCATGCCCGGCTGCGAGGCGACAAGCGCGTCGCGTTCATGGCGCAGCACCTGGAGCATGAGCAGCAAGACGGCCAGCACGGCAAGGGTCAGCAGTGCCGCACGATGGGGCGACTTCGTCGGAACCTGGACGGGTGGTCCGGCATCGAGGAAGCTCGGCAGCGCAGGAGCGGGCGCGGCGGCGTCGGGCGCCGGCGGTTCTTCGGAGGCTTGGCGCAGGGTGGCGGCTTCGTGTGCGGACGCGGGCGTTTCCGGGATCGGCTCGGATGGCGCCGCTGGGGCCTCGGTATCGCTCGCGGGAGACGCGTCGGCCGTGGTGGTCTGGGTTCGGCTTTCCGCTTCCGCCTCGGCGCGTGCACGCGCGCGCGACTCGCGCAGGGCCTGGATGCGCGCGCGCCGCAATGCCTTCTGCAGTTGCGCATCGACCGCCTGGTCCACCGGTGAAGGAGGCACGTCCTCGGCCGATGCGGCGTCGTCCTGCGGCGGCCGGCTGGCGGTGCTCAGGGGCCAGGGCTCGTCCGCCACGATGGCCGGCAGATCGGCGGGAAAGGACAACCAGCCGCTGGCGCGCGCCGGGGCAGGCTCCACGGTCGAACTGCTCGACACTGAACTGGACATCGCCTGCTCCTGCGACGCTTCAGACTCGACCAGAAGACGACCAGCGGGCGAAGCGACAGGCGCTGTCCCGGGCCCGAGATCCAGCAAGTCCCGTGCAGGCCAGCTTGCAGCCGGCACAGCGGGTATCGGCAGACCATCGGGCTCGACGAAATCATCCTCATCGAACGATGGCGGCGCCGTGCCGACGACTTCGTTCAAGTCGGGCGACGCGGGATCGGATACGGCGGAGTGCGCTTCGGACGAAGCGGGAGGCGATGGCGTTGTCGGTGCATTCGGCGCGCCATCTTCCGAGTCCCGCAGGTCCAGCGTGGCATCGAAGACCTGGCTGCACCGGCCACAGCGCACCCAGCCGTCGGAGATGCGGAGCTGGTCACGCACCACCTTGAATGCAGTCGAGCATGCAGGGCAGCGGGTGACAAGGCTCATGGGTGAGGGATTGTAGGGGGCGCCCCTGCCTGCGCCACCGCCGAGCGGTCGGGCTTCAACGCCGCGCGGTCATGAGTATCCAGCCGTCCTCGGTGTCGCTCACTTCCAGCGACAGGTAGGGCGCATACGCCGCCTTCAACTCGTCGGCCTGACGCTCCAGGATGCCCGCCAGCACCAGCGCACCGCCCGGGCGCACATGCGCGCACAGCAGCGGCGCCAACACCTTGAGCGGGGTGGCGAGGATGTTGGCGAGCACCGTGTCGTACTCGCCACGCGCGACCTCGGGCAGGCCCGCGTGGAGCCGCACGCCATTGGCCTCGGCATTCAGTTCGGTCGACTGCACCGCGGCCGGGTCGATGTCGACCGCATCGATCTCGCCCGCACCGAACTTGGCCGCCCCGATGGCAAGGATGCCGGAGCCGCAGCCGTAATCGAGCACGCGCGCCCCGGCGCCGCCCTGCCCGCGCGTGGCGATCCAGCGCAGGCACATGCGGGTGGTCGGGTGCGTGCCCGTGCCGAAGGCGAGGCCCGGGTCGAGGCGGATGACCTGCAGCGCCGCAGCCGGCGGTTCGTGCCAGGTCGGGACGATCCAGAAGGTGGACGTGATCTCCACCGGCGCGAACTGGGACTGCGTCAGGCGCACCCAATCCTGCTCGGCGACCTCGGCAGTGCCGATGATTGCGCAGCCATCGAAGAAGTCCTGGGCCACCAGCACGTCGGCCGCATGGCGCGCCGCGTCCGCTTCGGCGAACAGCGCGACCACACGCGAGCGCTGCCAGCCCTCGCGTGGCGGCGGCATGCCCGGCTCGCCGAAAAGGGCCTGCTCGGCATCGGTCTGTGCGTCGGCGTCCTCGACCGAGACGCTCAGGGCGTCGAGCGCCTCGAGTGCCTCACCCAGCACCTCGACGCGCTCCTCGGGTGCCAGCAGGCGCAGTTCAAACATGATCCGTTGCCCCTTGCAATGCTTCTCGAAACCCGCTCGCCTCGCCACTCAGCAGCCCAAGCCGAGGACATGCGCGGAACCGGCTTCGCCGGGCCGCCGCATGTGCCCCCTCCCAGGGGGAGCGCCGCAGGCGCCCGGGGGTGGTCAACGTTTATGCGCCGCCATCCACTCCTCGAGGTAGTGGATGTTGGTGCCGCCGGCCATGAACTTCGAGTCGACCATCAGCTCGCGGTGCAGCGGGATATTGGTCAGGATGCCCTCGACCACCGTCTCGTTGAGCGCCGTGCGCATGCGCGCCATGGCCTGCTCGCGCGTGTCGCCGTAGACGATGATCTTGCCGATCATCGAGTCGTAGTTCGGCGGCACGAAGTAGTTCGTGTACGCATGCGAATCCACGCGCACGCCGGGGCCGCCCGGCGAGTGCCACATCGTGATGCGGCCCGGCGAAGGCGTGAACTTGTATGGGTCTTCCGCGTTGATGCGGCACTCGATCGCGTGGCCGCGCATCTCGATCTGGCGCTGGGTGAAGGGCAGGCGCTCGCCGGCCGCCACCATGATCTGCGTCTTCACGATGTCGATGCCGGTGGTGAACTCGGTCACGGGGTGCTCCACCTGCACGCGCGTGTTCATCTCGATGAAATAGAACTCGCCGTTCTCGTAGAGGAACTCGAAAGTGCCCGCGCCGCGGTAGCCGATCTTCTTGCAGGCCGCCGCGCAGCGCTCGCCGATTTTCTCGATCAGCTTGCGTGGGATACCCGGTGCAGGCGACTCCTCGATCACCTTCTGGTGGCGGCGCTGCATGGAGCAGTCGCGCTCGCCCAGGTAGACGGCGTTCTTGTGCTTGTCCGCGAGGACCTGGATCTCGATGTGGCGCGGGTTCTGGAGGAACTTCTCCATGTACACGGCCGGATTGTTGAAGGCCGCGGCCGCTTCGGCCTTGGTCATCTGGATCGCATTGATCAGTGCCGCTTCGGTGTGCACCACGCGCATGCCGCGGCCGCCGCCACCGCCTGCGGCCTTGATGATGACCGGATAGCCGATGGCCTTGGCAATGCGCTTGTTCGCAGCCGCATCGTCGGACAGCTCGCCGTCCGAGCCGGGCACGCAGGGCACGCCGGCCTTGAGCATGGTCTGCTTGGCCGACACCTTGTCGCCCATGATGCGGATCGACTCGGGCGTGGGGCCGATGAACTGGAAGCCGCTCTGCTCCACCCGCTCGGCGAAGTTGGCGTTCTCGCTCAGGAAGCCATAGCCGGGGTGGATGGCCTCGGCATCAGTCACTTCGGCCGCCGAGATGATGGCCGGCATGTTCAGGTAGCTCTGCCCCGACGGCGCCGGCCCGATGCAGACGGCCTCGTCAGCCAGCTTCACGTACTTGGCTTCGCGGTCGGCCTCGGAATAGACCATCACCGCCTTGACGCCCAACTCGGCGCACGCCCGCTGAATGCGCAGGGCGATCTCGCCGCGGTTGGCGACCAGGATCTTCTTAAACATCACATCCCCCGCGGCTCGATCGCCCGCACGCTGCGCGTGCCAGTGCAATGTGCCGGCCTGCGGCCGTCCGCGCCACGGCGCGAGCGCCGCCATTGGCAACCAGAATCTTCTTGAACATCAAGAACTCACTCGATGATGAACAGCGGCTGGCCGTACTCGACCGCCTGGCCGTTATCGCCGAGGATCTTGGTCACGGTGCCGGACTTGTCGGCCTCGATCTCGTTGAGGATCTTCATCGCCTCGATGATGCAGAGCGTGTCGCCCTCCTTCACCTGGGCGCCGACTTCGACGAAGGCCGGCGCGCCCGGGCTGGCAGAGCGGTAGAAGGTGCCGACCATCGGCGACTTGACGACGTGACCCGTGGGCTCGGCGGCCGGAGCGGCGGCAGCCGGTGCCGCAGGGGCGGTGGCCGTCGCTGCCGCAGGGCCGGCAGCGGGCGCAGCACCCAGAGCCTGCACGTACTGCACGGGCGCTGCTTCGCCACCCTTGACGATGCGGACCTTGCCTTCGGCTTCGGTGATCTCGAGTTCGGAAATATTGGATTCAGACACCAGGTCGATCAGTGTCTTGAGTTTGCGCAGATCCATGGTCCTCCAGCGCGCCGGCTTTGCCGGTCAATCGGTTTCAACTCACCTGAAAATCGGCTTATTGCGGCGTTCTAACGCCATCGCCGATGAGAGCGCCGGATTCTATCCGTGAACTTGTCCACGCCGCCAGGCATCGAGGTCGGCGGGCTCGAGCTTGCCCATTTTACGTGCGAGGACCACGCCCTCCCGGTCGAGCACCAACGTGAACGGCAGGCCACCGCTGGTGTTGCCGAGCCGCTTGACGAGGTCGGTGCCTTGGAGCCCCGCCATTCCATTCGGAAAGCTGACCGGCGTCCGCTCCAGGAATTTGCGCACCGCACTGGGCTGATCGATGGCCAATCCCGCCACTTGCCATCCATTGGATGCTTGTTCGCGAAAGAAGCGATCGAGCATCGGCAGTTCTTCCACGCAGGGCGGGCACCAGGTCGCCCAGAAGTTGAGCAGCAGCGGCTTGCCCTTGAGGCTCGCGAGTTCCAGCTGCCCGCCCTCCGGTCGATCGAAAGCCTGACCCCAGAAGGCGGCATCCAGCGTCTCGCCGCCCGCATTGCCCGCCAGTCCATGGCGCCACCAGGCACCTGCAGCACCGGCCGCCGCAGCCGCCACGGCGACACCACCGAACAGCCAGTTTCGTCGCGAAGAATTCATGGTCGCCTCAACCTGCCAGCAAGCGCCGGACCGCCGCCAGGTCGCCGCGCGGCACCCGGCCCTGCGTGTCCGGACGCAGCGCGCCGCGTAAATCGTCCAAGTCGTAAATCAGCAAATGGACACCCACTTCGGTGCCGAGCGCCCGGCTGCGGGCATGCACGCTCAGCGCCTCGACCTGCTCGCCGTGGAAGCCCGTGACCAGGCGCGGCTCGTAATCCACATGATGGTCGATCAGGGCGATCTCGGCGGACTTCGGGTCGTCGCAGAAAAGCTGGATGTAGATATCGGACAACCGCGTCGCCGTGCCGTGCCACACCGCTCCGCCCAGGTAGGGCCGGAAGGCGGCCATGTGCTCCATCCATTCGAGCGCCAGCGCCCGCAAGGCCTGCAGCTCGGCCGGCTGAGTGTCGGCGCAGAACAGCTGGATGTAGTCGCGCACCTCGGCTTCGACCTCGTCGTTGTTCGGCAGCGCCGTGCGCGCGGGCAGCCCGAGGTCGCGCACCGCGCGCCGCTTGGCCGCGCCGTACTCCAGCCCTTCCTCGACGATGAGGCGGGCGGCCGCTGCGGCGATTTCGCGCTTGCCGGTGTCCATCGGGCCATTGTGCCCGCAGTGCCGTTTTTCGCGCCGATCGCCCCGTGGCGCGTCCCTAGAATCGGTCGATGCACATTCATATCCTGGGCATCTGCGGCACCTTCATGGGCGGGCTGGCCGCCCTGGCGCGCGAGGCCGGGCACCGCGTGACCGGCTGCGACGCCGGCGTCTACCCGCCGATGAGCGACCAGTTGCGTGCGCTCGGCATCGAACTGATCGAAGGCTACGACGCCGGCCAGTTGGCGCTGAAGCCCGACATGTACGTGATCGGCAATGTGGTCTCCCGCGCGCGCCTGGCCGACGGCGCCCCCAAGTTCCCGTTGATGGAAGCCATCCTCGACGCCGGTGCGCCCTACACCAGCGGCCCGCAGTGGCTGGCCGAGCATGTGCTGCAGGGCCGCCACGTGCTGGCCGTGGCCGGCACGCACGGCAAGACCACGACGACCTCGATGCTGGCCTGGGTGCTGGAGCAGGCCAGGCAGCAACCGGGCTTCCTCGTCGGAGGCGTGCCGCTCGACTTCGGGGTTTCGGCCCGTTTAGGTACAGGCAATGCCTTCGTGATTGAGGCGGACGAATACGACACCGCTTTCTTCGACAAACGCAGCAAGTTTGTCCACTACCGACCGCGCACGGCGATCCTGAACAACCTGGAGTTCGACCACGCGGACATCTTCGACGACCTGGCTGCCATCGAGCGCCAGTTCCATCACCTCGTGCGCACCGTGCCCGCCACCGGCCGGCTGGTCGTCAACGCCGAGGAAGACAGCCTGAAGCGCGTGCTGGCCAAGGGCTGCTGGAGCCCGGTGGCCAGCTTCGGCGCCGCCGACAGCGATGCGCGGTGGCAGGTCGAGGGTGCGCAGCACGCCTTCGACGTGCTGCGCGACGGCCGCGTGGTGGGCCGCATCCAGTGGGCACTGACCGGTGAGCACAACCAGCTCAACGCGCTCGCCGCCATTGCTGCCGCCGAGCATGTGGGCGTCGCCCCGGCCGACGCGGCGCGAGCGCTGAGCACCTTCCGCAACGTGCGCCGGCGCATGGAAGTGCGCGGCGAGGTCGTGTCCTCAGAGGGTCCGCCCGTCACGGTGTATGACGATTTCGCGCACCACCCGACCGCCATCCGCACCACGCTCGACGGCCTGCGCCGTCGCCTGGATGCCCAGGGCCGGCAGGCCGAGCGCATCCTGGCCGTGTTCGAGCCGCGCAGCAACACCATGAAGCTCGGCACCATGGCGGCCCAGTTGCCCGGCAGCCTCGACGATGCCGAACTGGCCTTCTGCCACACGGCCGGGCTGGACTGGGACGCCGCTGCCGCCCTCGCGCCGATGGGCCAGCGCGCACGTACCGCCGGTGACATCGACACGCTGGTGGCGCAGGTGATCGCAGTGGCCCAGTCCGGCGACCACATCGTGTGCATGAGCAACGGCGGCTTCGGCGGCGTGCACGACAAGCTGCTCGCCGCCCTGCGCGCCGGCCGCTGAGGGCTCCGCACATGCGCGCCCGCCAGCTCATCGACTCCCTCGGCCTGCAGCCGCACCCCGAAGGCGGCTGGTTCCGCGAAGTGTTCCGCTCCGGCGCCCAGGTGGGCTGCAGCGACGGTCGGCCGCCACGCGCCGCCCTGACCAGCATCTACTTCCTGCTCGAGGCGGGCCAGCACTCACGCTGGCACCGCGTGCGTTCCGACGAGTTGTGGGTGCACGTCGAAGGCGTGCCACTCACGCTGTGGGCCTGCGACGCCGCCCTGCGCACCGCGCCTTCGCATGTGCGCCTGGGGCCGGTCGATGCCCATGGCACGCGGCCGCAGCATGTGATCCCGGCCGGCCAATGGCAGGCGGCGGAACCGGTCACGGCGCATGCGAGCGGCGACTTCAGCCTGGTCGCCTGCGCCGTGGCGCCGGGCTTCGACTTCGCCGACTTCACGCTCATGGCACCGGACGGCGACGAGGCGGCCGCTTTGCGCCACCACTGGCACGAGCTGGCCCGCTTCATCTGACCGAAGCGAGTCAGCGCGCTATCGATTTCATAGCTGCTTGCGCCCGCCGGACGGGCGCTGCAGCCACTTTTGGCTTGAGACTCAGCCGCGGCGCTGCTTGATCGCCTGCGACAGCGTCTCCAGCAAGCCCACCGAATCGTCCCAGCCCAGGCAGGCGTCGGTGATGCTCTGCCCGTAGGTCAGCGCGTCGATGCGGTCCTTGCCGGGCGTGAACTTCTGGGCGCCGGCCTGCAGATGGCTCTCGACCATCACGCCGAAGACGCTGCGGCTGCCGCTGGCGATCTGGCCCGCGATGTCCCTGGCCACATCGACCTGCTTCTGGTGCTGCTTGCTGCTGTTGGCATGGCTGCAGTCGACCATCAGCGTGGGCGGCAGCTTGGCCGCCTCCAGGTCGGCGCAGGCCGCGGCCACGCTGGCCGCGTCGTAGTTGGGCGCCTTGCCGCCGCGCAGGATCACGTGGCAGTCCCTGTTGCCCTTGGTCTGCACGATGGCGACCTGCCCGTTCTTGTGCACCGACAGGAAATGGTGGCCGCGCGCCGCCGCCTGGATCGCGTCGGTGGCGATGCGGATGTTGCCGTCGGTGCCGTTCTTGAAGCCGATGGGCGCCGACAGGCCCGAGGCCAGTTCGCGGTGCACCTGGCTCTCGGTGGTGCGCGCGCCGATGGCGCCCCAGGCGATCAGGTCGCCGATGTACTGCGGCGAGATCACGTCGAGGAACTCGCTGCCCGCCGGCAGGCCCAGGCGATTGATGTCGATCAGCAACTGGCGCGCGATGCGCAGGCCCTCGTCGATGCGGTAGCTCTCGTCAAGGTAGGGGTCGTTGATCAGGCCCTTCCAGCCCACCGTCGTGCGCGGTTTCTCGAAGTACACGCGCATCACGATCTCCAGCGTGTCGGCGTATTTCTCGCGCTCGGCCTTCAGGCGCCGCGCGTAGTCCAGCGCGGCGGCCGGGTCGTGGATGGAGCAGGGGCCCATCACCACCAGCAGCCGGTCGTCCTTGCCGGCCATGATGTTGTGGATGGCGTGGCGGGTCTGGCCGATCAGCCGTTCCACCGGCGTGCCGCCGATGGGGAAGAAGCGGATGAGGTGTTCGGGCGGAGGAAGCACGTTGATGTCCTTGATGCGCTGGTCGTCGGTCTGGCTGGTCTTCTCGACGGGTTGCGCATACCAGGATTCGCTGGTGCCGGGGGTGGCTTTGGGGCTCATGCTCGTTCTTCCTCTGGGTTGTTGTGGCGGGTGATTTCGGGGCGGCCAAGAAAAAACCGCCGGGGCTTTCGCACCGGCGGTTCTCGAGGGGTTCGGTCTGTCTGCTGTTACGCGCGCGCCACTCGTCCGCCGGAATCCGGGAACCAAAAGTAGGCAAAGTAAAAAGAGCGCGAGGCAGGCATGGGGCGAGACTCTAGCACAGGGTTTTCGAAGCGCATGTCGCCAATTCGCATCAAGCGTCGCGGCTCAGGCCGTGCCGCCGACCGTCAAGCCGTCGATGCGCAGCGTCGGCTGGCCGACACCCACGGGCACGCTCTGCCCTTCCTTGCCGCAGGTACCAACGCCGGAATCCAGTGCCATGTCGTTGCCGATCATGGTCACGCGCGTGAGCGCATCGGGGCCGTTGCCGACGATGGTCGCGCCCTTGACCGGGTACTGGATCTTGCCGTTCTCGACCCAATAGGCCTCGCTGGCCGAGAAGACGAACTTGCCGCTCGTGATGTCGACCTGGCCGCCCCCGAAGTTGGTGGCATACAGCCCCTTCTTGATGCTGGCAACGATCTCCTTCGGGTCCTTGTCGCCGCCCAGCATGTAGGTGTTGGTCATGCGCGGCATCGGCACATGGGCGTAGCTCTCGCGGCGGCCGTTGCCGGTGGGCTTGACCTTCATGAGCCGCGCATTGAGCGCGTCCTGGATGTAGCCCTTGAGGATGCCGTCCTCGATCAGCACGTTGCGCTGGCTGGCGTTGCCCTCGTCGTCGACGTTGAGCGAGCCGCGGCGGTCGGCGATGGTGCCGTCGTCCAGCACCGTCACGCCCTTGGCCGCCACGCGCTGGCCGATGCGGCCGCTGAAGGCCGAGGAGCCCTTGCGATTGAAGTCGCCCTCCAGCCCGTGGCCGATGGCCTCGTGCAACAGGATGCCGGGCCAGCCGGGGCCGAGCACGACGGTCATCTCGCCGGCCGGCGCGGGGCGCGAGTCGAGGTTGGTCAGCGCCGAGCTCACCGCGTGGTCGACGTATTCCGCGATCTGCTCGTCGCCGAAGTAGGCCAGGCCGAAGCGCCCGCCGCCGCCGCCGGAGCCGATCTCGCGCCGGCCGTTCTGCTCGGCGATCACCGTCACCGACAGGCGCACCAGCGGGCGCACGTCGGCCGCCAGGGTGCCGTCGGCGCGCGCCACCAGCACCACGTCGTACTCGCTGGCCAGGCCGGCCATGACCTGGGCGATGCGCGGATCGCGACCGCGCGCGAGCTTTTCCACCTTCTCGAGCAGCTTCACCTTGGCAGTGCTGTCCAGCGTGGCGATGGGATCGATGCCCGGGTACAGCGAACGGCTCGATGCTATCTTTTTGGTAGCAGCTTTCGCCCGCCCCGCGCCGCCTGCGGCCGAAATCGCCCGCACGGTGCGGGCCGCGTCGAGCAGCGAGGCCTCGGAGATGTCGTCCGAATAGGCGAAGGCCGTCTTCTCGCCGCTCACGGCCCGCACGCCGACGCCCTGGTCGATGCTGAAACTGCCGGTCTTGACGATGCCCTCTTCCAGGCTCCAGCCCTCGCTGCGGGTGTACTGGAAGTACAGGTCGGCGTCGTCGACCCGGTGCGCCTTGATCTCCGCCAGCGCGCGGGCGAGGTGCGTCTCGTCCAGGCCGAAGGGCGTGAGAAGCAGTTGCTGGGCCGTGGCCAGACGCTCGATGGTGGGTTCGCGGGAGATCATGAAAAGATTATCAGCCTCCCGGCTTTTCACTTCGCTGCGCTGCGTGTAATTCGCCACCTCCCGAGGAGGGGACCTGCCTGCGGCGCGGCGAACTGCCCTCAGGTCTGGACAAGCCGCTTGGCGCGCGAGATCGACATCAGGATGCCCAGCCCCAGGCCCAGCGTCACCATGGCCGTGCCGCCGTAGCTGACGAAGGGCAGCGGCACGCCCACCACCGGCAGGATGCCGCTGACCATGCCCATGTTCACGAAGGCGTAGGTGAAGAAGATCATCGACACCGCGCCGGCCAGGAGGCGCGAGAACAATGTCGGGGCGTCGAGCGCGATCATCAGCCCGCGGAAGACCAGGAACAGGAACGAGAAGATCAGGAACAGGTTGCCCGCGAGCCCGAACTCCTCGGAGTAGGCGGCGAAGATGAAGTCTGTGGTGCGCTCGGGGATGAACTCGAGGTGCGTCTGCGTGCCCTGCATGAAGCCCTTGCCGCCGACGCCGCCGGAGCCGATGGCGATCATGCCCTGGATGATGTGGAAGCCCTTGCCGAGCGGGTCCTTGGTGGGGTCGAGCAGCGTGCACACGCGCTGCTTCTGGTAGTCATGCAGCACGCGCCAATCCACGCCGTCGGCGCAGAGCCTGGACTCGAAACCCACGATCAGCGACACCGCCACCACGCCGAGGATCACCGGCGGCACGATCAGCTTCCAGGGCAGCCCGGCGAAGAAGATCACCGCCAGCCCCGCGGCCAGCACCAGCAGCGAGGTGCCCAGGTCGGGCTGCTTCATGATCAGTCCCACTGGTATCGCGAGCAGGATGAAGGACACGATGAAGTCCAGCGGCCGCAATTGCCCTTCTCGCCGCTGGAACCACCAGGCCAGCATCAGCGGCATGGCGATCTTCAGGATCTCGCTGGGCTGGATCACCATGCCGACGTTGATCCAGCGCTTGGCCCCCTTCTTGGTGATGCCGAACAGCAGCACGGCGATCAACAGCCCGACCCCGAACAGGTACAGCGGCACCGCCAGGCGCATGAGCCGCTGCGGCGGGATCTGCGCCACCACGAACATGATGAAGCCGGCCAGCAGCATGTTGCGGCCGTGGTCGAGGAAGCGGGTGCCGTGGTCGTAGCCGGACGAGTACATCGTCACCAGCCCGGCGCAGCACAGCAGGAAGACGGCGAAGGCCAGGAAGCCGTCGAAGCCCTGGAAGACGGGCAGGAGGCGCCGCGCGAGCGAGGGCTGCTGGAAGACCGCTGACATGATGGGCCGGGATTATCGGCGCCCGGCGCACGCACCGCTGGCCCGGCCGGGTTCTGCGCGGGACAATGGCCACGCGCGCGGCGATGTCCGCCGACCGGCCCCACCATGCCCCAGCTCCCCGTCACCCACCTGCTCTACCTGCACGGCTTCCGCTCCTCGCCGCGCTCGGCCAAGGCCCAGGCCACCGCCGCCTACATGGCGGTACGCCACCCCGACGTCGAATGGTGGTGCCCGCAGCTGCCGCCATCGCCGCGCGAGGCGATGGATCTGGTCCTGGCCGGCATCGCCGACTGGCCGCGGGAAAGCCTGGGTGTCATCGGCTCATCGCTGGGCGGCTTCTACGCCACCTATGTCGCCGCGATGACCGGTGCCCGCGCCGTTCTGCTGAATCCGGCGGTCGATCCGGCGCGCGACCTGGCCAAGCACATCGGCGAGCAGCGCGCCTGGCACAGTCCACAGGAGCGCTTCTTCTTCCGCCCCGAATTCATCCGCGAACTGGCCGCGCTCGAGGTGGGCGCGCTGGACCGCCCGGAACGCGTGTTCGCGGTGATCGCCAAGGGCGACGAGGTGCTGGACTGGCGCGAGATGTCGGCCCGCTACCAAGGCAGCCGGATCCGCCTGATCGATGGCGGCGACCATGCGCTGTCGGATTTCCCGCGCGTCCATCTGGCGGACGTGGTGGCATTTCTGTCGCCCGTCTGAAAGGGCTCGGCGGACGGCGGCGGCCTGCGTGTGAAAATCGCCCGATGTTTGTGTTGTTCGAAGAAGCCGGCAAGTACCTCGGCGGCCGCGTGCTGTCCGAGGCCGAATCCTCCGCCCAGGTGGAGCTAGAGACTGGCAAGCGCGTCAAGGTCAAGGGCGCGAACATCGTGCTGCGTTTCGACAAGCCCGCGCCTGCGGAACTGATCGCCGAGGCGCGCACGCTGGCCGCCACGGTCGACCTCGATCTGGCCTGGGAATTCGCGCCGGCCGAGGAATTCGGCTTTTCCGACCTCGCCGCCGACTACTTCACCGCCAAGCCCTCGCTGGTGCAGCAGGCCGCGGCATTGCTGGCGCTCTTCGAGGCGCCGCATTATTTCCGCCGCGCCGGCAAGGGGCGTTTCCGCAAGGCGCCGGCCGAAATCGTGCAGCAGGCGCTGGCCGCCATCGAGAAGAAGAAGGCCATCCAGGCGCAGATCGCCGGATGGTCGGCCGAGCTGGCGGCGGGACGCTGTCCGGCGCCGATCCGCGAGCAGCTCTACAAGATCCTGTTCAAGCCCGACAAGAACGCGCCCGAGTACAAGGCGGTGGTCGAGGCCTCACGCGCCAGCCAGCGTGCACCGCTCGATCTGCTCGAGGCTTCGGGTGCCATCGACTCGCCCTACCAGTTCCACTGGAAGCGCTTCCTGTTCGAGAACTTCCCCAAGGGCACCGGCTTTCCGGCGCTGGCGGCGCCGGCGATCGCCGACGAGTTGCCGCGCGCCGAGGGCGTGCAGGCCTTCTCGATCGACGACTCGCAGACCACCGAGATCGACGACGCACTCTCGGTGCAGGGCCTGGGCTCGGGCACCGTCACCGTGGGCATCCACATCGCCGCGCCGGGCCTGGCCATCGCGCCCGACAGTGCGCTCGACCAGGTGGCCCGCAACCGCATGTCGACGGTCTACATGCCGGGCCACAAGATCACGATGCTGCCCGACGACATCGTGCAGACCTACACCCTGCTCGATGGCGGCGACCGGCCCGCGGTGTCGCTCTACGTCCGCTTCAACGAGGCGACGCTGGACGTGGTGGGCACCGAGACAAAGCTCGAGCGCGTGCCGATCGTGGCCAACCTGCGCCACGACCAGCTCGACGGCGTCATCGACGAGACCTGGCTCGACAGCGCCGCCGTTCCAAGCCAAAAAGGCCCGGAGGCCGCATGGGGCCTGCGGGAGCCGCTATCGTTTTTGTATCGCTTGGCGCGCCACCTGAAGCTGGGGCGCGAAGCGGTGCGCGGCAAGCCGGAAACCTTCAACCGGCCCGACTACAACTTCCGCCTCGTCGGCAACGACGGCGCCGAGCCCATGGGCAACGAGCAGGTGCAGATCAGCACCCGCCGCCGCGGCGCGCCGCTGGACCTGATCGTTTCCGAGGCCATGATCCTGGCCAACAGCAGCTGGGGCGGCTGGCTCGGCGAGCTGGGCGTGCCGGCGCTCTACCGCAGCCAGGCCAGCCTGGCGCCCGGCATCAAGGTGCGCATGGGCACCAAGCCGCTGCCGCACGCCGGCCTGGGCGTGAAGAGCTACGCCTGGAGCACCTCGCCGCTGCGCCGCTACACCGACCTGGTGAACCAGTGGCAGATCATCGCCGCGGCACGCCACGGCAAGACCGCGGCCCTCGCGGCGCCGTTCAAGCCCAAGGACGCGAGCCTGTTCTCCATCCTCTCGGGCTTCGATGCCGCCTACGGCACGTACAACGCCTACCAGGCCGGGATGGAGCGTTTCTGGACGCTCAAGTACCTGCAGCAGCAGGGCATCCAGGAGCTGGACGCCACGCTGATCAAGGATGGCGGCGCGGGCGAGACGCTGGTGCGCGCCGACACCCTGCCGCTGGTGCTGCCGGTGCTTGGCGCGCAGGGCCTGCCGCGCGGCAGCCGCGTGCGCGTGCGCCTGGGCCACATCGACGAGATCGCGCTGGCCGTCAACGGCACCGTCACCGACCGTCTCGGTGCCGCGGCCACCCCCGAACCCACCGACGAGGGTGACGACGACGAGCCGGCCGCCGGACCGCTGGCCATCGCCGTCGACCTGGCCGACGGCGACGGAGCCGACGCGCCCACCGCCGAATCCAGCGCGGCATGAACCTCAAGGACTTCAGCACGCTGCAGATCGCGCTGGGCCTGTCGGTCCTGGCCCACGCTGCGCTGCTGGCGGTCCGTTTCGCCGATCCCGAGGCCTTCAATCGCGTCTTCCAGGAGACGCCGCTGGAGATCATCCTGGTCAACGCCAAGGCCAAGGGCGAAGCGCCCGACAAGCCGCAGGCGCTGGCGCAGGCCTCGCTGGCCGGCGGCGGCGACCTCGACAAGGGCCGCGCCACCAGCCCGCTGCCGCCCTCGGCCTTCACCGCCGTGGGCGACTCCGCCGAGGAGGCGCAGAAGCAGATCGAGGCGATGCAGGCGCAGCAGATGATGCTGCTGTCGCAGGTGCGCGCGCAACTCGCCGCCATGCCCCTGCCCGACCCGCGCCAGTCCGGCCAGCCGAACGACAACACGGCGCAGGTGGAAAAGCGCCGCCAGTTGCTGGAGCTGCTGGCCGAGATCGAGCGCCGGGTGAACGAGGAGAACGCGCGGCCCAAGCGCCGCTTCGTGAGCCCTGCCACCAAGGAGGCGACCTACGCCGTGTACGTCGACGCGCTGCGCCGCAAGATCGAGGCACGTGGCACCGAGCGCTTCCCGCAGGCCGGGGGCAGGAAGCTCTATGGCGAACTCACCATGATCGTCAGCGTCAACTTCGACGGCTCGCTGCTGGGCACGGAGATCGTCCAGAGCTCGGGCAACAGGGAGCTGGACCGCCGCGCGCAGGCCATTGTCGCGAGCATCGGCAACTTCGGCCGCTTCACCGATGCCATGCGCCGCCAGACCGACCAGCTGCTCATGCCCTCTCGCTTCAAGTTCACGCGCGACGAGACGCTGGAGACGCAGGTCTCCACCCAGCCCATCAACTGACGCCCGAGGACATGGACCGCTACTGCGTGATCGGCAACCCCGTCGAGCACAGCCGCTCGCCTTGGATCCACGCGCGCTTCGCCGCACTCACCGGCCAGGCGCTGGACTACGGCCGGCGCCTGGCGCCCCTCGACGGCTTCACCGCCACCGTGGACACTTTCCGCGCAGAGGCCGCGGCCTCGGGCGACCGCGCGGGCGGCTGCAATGTGACCGTGCCCTTCAAGTTCGAGGCCGCGGCGATGGCCCAGTCGCTGAGCGAGCGGGCGCGCCTGGCCCAGGCCGTGAACACGCTGCGCTTCGAGCCCGATGGCCGCGTCCACGGCGACAACACCGACGGCGTGGGCCTGGTCAACGACATCGAGCGCAACGCCGGCGTGCCGCTGGCGGGCCGCGACCTGCTGCTCATCGGCGCGGGTGGCGCCGCGGCCGGCGTGCTCGGCCCCCTGCTCGACACCGGGCTGCGCCGCCTCGTGGTCGCCAACCGCACGGTGGACAAGGCCGTCGCCCTCGTGCGCCGGCATTCGGCGCAGGCGCTGGGCCATTCGATGGCGCTGGAAGCCTGGGCGCTCGACGCCGTATCCGGCAGCTTCGACGTGGTGGTGAACGCCACCGCCTCCAGCCTGGCCGGCGATGCGGTGCCGGTGGCCGCGAGCGTGCTGCGCCCCGGCGCCCTCGCGGTCGACATGATGTATGGCCGCGCGGCGGCCGGCTTCATGGACTGGGCGCGCACGCACGGCGCCGTGCCGCGCGACGGGCTGGGCATGCTGGTCGAGCAGGCGGCCGAGGCCTTCGCGCTGTGGCGCGGCGTGCGCCCGCCCTCGGCCGAGGTGCTGGCCGAGCTGCGCGCCGTCGTCGACGCGGCCTGATCACCCCGATGCGCCCCCTCGTCCGCTGGATCGGCTGCCTGCTGCTGGCCGGACTCGCACTCGAGCTCTTCTTCGTGCTGCGCATCGCGGCGATGGCGGCGATCGACCCGCAATCCACCGCCTTCCAGCGCTCGGAGATGTGGCAGATCGTGCTGCGCGACGGCGCCCGGGCGCAGTGGCGCCAGCAGTGGTTGCCGTACGCGCAGATCCACGACAACCTCAAGCGCGCGGTGCTGGCCAGCGAGGATTCCGACTTCGTCAACCACGACGGCGTGGAGTGGGAGGCGATCGAGCGCGCCCGCCAGCGCAATGCCCGCGCCGAGGAGCTTGCGGCCAAGCGGGCCGCCCGCGCCGCCGCACGCGGCAAGCCGGCGCCCGCACCGGTGCAGGCGCGCCTGCGCGGCGGCTCCACGATCACGCAGCAGCTCGCGAAGAACCTGCTGCTGTCGGGCGAGCGCACGCTGCTGCGCAAGGGCCAGGAGCTGGTGCTGACGATGGCGCTGGAGCTTTTCCTGAGCAAGCAGCGCATCCTTGAGATCTACCTCAACAGCGTCGAGTGGGGCAACGGCGTGTTCGGCGCCGAGGCGGCGGCGCAGCGCTACTTCGGCAAGAGTGCGGCGCGCCTGTCGCCGTCCGAGGCCGCGCGCCTGGCCGTGATGCTGCCGAGCCCGCAGTTCTACGAGATGCGCCCGAACTCGGCCTACCTCAACGGACGCACTGCGACCATCGTGGCGCGCATGGGCGCAGTCGAGCTGCCGTAGTCGCCCCCGCTAGAGTCCCCGCGGGTCGCGCCTGTCCAGCTCGCGCCTGACCTGATCGACCAGCACCAGCAGCGAAGGCCCCAGCTCGCTCGAGATCGACGCCGGCGACTCGACCGTCGACAGGCTCAGGTTGAAGACGTAGATGGCATCGTCGGTCACCAGCGGTGCCGCGATGGCGACCACCTCCGGCTGCCAGGACGCCGCGCAATGGCCCTGGCTCCGCACATCGGCGCACGCCTCGTCGATCTCCTTCTTCAGCGCCGGCCACTGGCGGCCGCGCCGCCGCGCAAGGATGCCCATCAGCGCCTGGCGCTGCCTGCCGGGCGCCACCGCCAGGTAAGCCCGCCCGAGGGAGGTGAGCTCCATCGGCACGCGCTGACCCGACACGACGTGCCGCAGCGCCAACCGCCGGGCGTACCGGATCGATTCGAGGTAGACCATCTCGTCGCGATCGGGCGCCGCCAGGCCGACGTTGATGCGCAGCCGTTCCGCGAGCGCGCGCATGTGCGGCGCGGCGACCGCCAGCACGCGCGAGCCCGAGCGCATCGCATGCGCCAGGCTCAGCACCGCCGGGGCCAGGCGATAGGTACGCGTGGCCACGTCCAGCTGCAGCAGGCCGCTGCCGACCAGGGTCTGGGCGAGTCGGCTGACCGTGGCCTTGGGCAGGCCCGTGCGTTCGGCGAGCTCGCCGTTGCCCAGCAGCTCCGATCCGGGGCGGAAGGCACGCAGGATCTCGATGCCGCGCTCCAGCGAACGATTGGCAGGGGACTGGCCCGGCTTTTCGGTCAGTGCGGCGGTGGCTATGGCGGGCATGGGAAGCGCTCCAGGGTGGCGGGAAGGGTCGATCCAGTTCCACGTATTGGAACAGGCTGGTGCCCCTTCGGCGCTTCTTTGCCTAGAGTCGGTTCAGCCGCCAGGACGCGCAACCGTCGCGTTCCAGCAAGCCAGAGAAGCCCGCTGGGCTGGCACCGTGAAGAAGCACGGCTTCAAGCCGGAGCGAATTTGAAACCGCGGCCACCTTCGTCCGCACCGGAGACTCCCATGAGCACCACCCTGATCGAACTGGACGTGCAGGACGCCATCGCGACCCTGACCCTGAACCGCCCCGACAAGCGCAACGCGATGAGCGACGACATGCGCACCGAATTCATCCACGCGCTGGAGCATGTCGCGGCCGACAAGGCCATCCGCGCCCTGGTGCTCACCGGCGCAGGCAAGGGCTTCTGCGCCGGCGGCGACATCAGCGGCATGCAGAAGCGCATGAACGCCCCGGTCGGCGAGGTCGGCTTCAACGGCTGGCACCGCCAGCAGCGGGTGCACCACACGCAGGCGCTGCTGCACACCATGCCCAAGCCGGTGATCGCCGCCGTGAACGGCGCCGCGTCCGGCCTCGGCGCCGACACGGCGCTTGCCTGCGACTTCATCATCGCCAGCGAGTGGGCGAGCTTCACCTGGTCGTACATCCACCGCGGCATCATTCCCGACGGTGGCGGCATGTACTTCCTGCCGCGCCGCGTCGGCCTGGCCAAGGCCAAGGAGCTGATCTTCACCGGGCGCCAGGTCAAGGTGGACGAGGCGCTGAAGCTGGGCATCGTCGACCGGCAGACCGGCGGCGATACGCTCGTCGCCGATGCGCGGCAGTGGGCCCGTGAGCTGTCGGCGGCCTCGTCGACGGCGCTCGCGCTGACCAAGACCATCCTGAACCAGAGCTTCGAGCTGTCCTCGCACGACGTGTTCGCACAGGGCAGCCAGGCCCAGGGCATCTGCTACACGAGCGCCGAGCACCGCGCCTCGGTCGAGGCTTTTCTGGCCAAGAGCGCCGGCAAGGACTGATGCGATGCGCACCGCCATCGCCCGCATGCTGTCGCCGCGAAGCGTCGCCGTGATCGGCGCCTCCGCCGACCCGAAGAAGACCTCCGGCCGGCCGGTCGCCTACCTGCAGAAGCACGGCTTTTCCGGCCGCATCATGCCGGTCAACCCCAAGGTGGACCGCATCGGCGACCTGCCCTGCTACGCGGGCGTGGCTTCGCTGCCCGAGGTGCCCGATGTCGCCGTGGTGCTGCTCGGGGCCGAACGGGCCCACTTGGCGGTGAAGGAACTCGCGGCACGCGGCTGCCCCGCGGCCATCGTGCTGGCCAGCGGCTACACCGAAACCGGCGAGGACGGCGCGCGCCGCCAGCGCCAGCTGGTCGAAGCCGCCGGGCCGATGCGCCTCCTGGGGCCCAACACCATCGGGCTGGTGAACCTCACCGACGGCATCGTGCTCTCGCCCTCCGGCGCACTGGAGATGGACGAATTCCCGGCCGGCCACATCGGCGTGGTGTCGCAGAGCGGCGGCATCCTCGGTTCCCTGCTGTCGCGTGCCGCGGCGCGCGGCATCGGCCTGTCCAAGCTGATCGCCACCAGCAACGAGGTGGACCTGGAACTGGCCGACTTCATCGACCACCTGGCCGACGACCCGGCCACGCAGGTGATCGCGCTGTACGTGGAAACGGTGCGCAACCCGGCGCGCTTTCGCGCCGCGTGCCTGAAGGCCGCACGCGCGGGCAAGCCGGTTGTGGCCTTCAAGATCGGTCGCTCCGAGGCCGGCGCCCAGGCCGCCGTGTCGCACACCGGCGCGATGGCCGGCGCCGACCGCATGTACGACGCGCTGTTCCGGCAGGTCGGCGTGATTCGGGCGCAGAGTTTCTCCGACCTGCTGGACGTGCCGGCCGCGCTGGCCACAGGCCGCCGGCTGCGCGGCCCGCGCGTGGCTGTCCTCACCTCCACCGGCGGCGCCGGTACGCTGGTGTCGGACGACCTGGGCGTGGCCGGCTTCGAGACGCCGCCGCCGGATGCCGCCACGGCCGAGGCGCTGCGCGCCCTGCAGACGGGCAGCGAGGCGGTGCTCGACCGCAATCCCATCGACGTCACGCTGGCGGGCCTGCGCCCCGACCTGCTGCGCGGCGCCATCACGATCCTGCTGGCGAGCCCGTCCTACGACGCGCTGGTCGTCATCGTCGGCTCCTCCAGCCTGGCGATGCCCGAACTGATGGCGAGCGCCATCCAGGACTGCCTGCCTGCTTCCGACAAGCCGGTGCTGGCCTACGTCAGCCCGCATGCGCCCGCGATCGGCGCGCTGCTCACGAGCCGTGGCGTGCCAGCCTTCGCGGCCGCCGAGAGCTGCACCGCGGCGCTCGCGGGCATGCTGCGCGCGCAACGCTTCACGGCACCCGACAGCGACGCCGTGGCCAGCCCGGTGACTGCATCGATCGATGACCTGCCCAGCGGCTCGCTCGACGAGGCGCAGGCCAAGCAGTGCTTCGCCCGCTTCGGCGTGCCGTGCGCCGCGGAACAGGTGGTGACGACGCCGGCCGAGGCCGAGACCGCCGCCCGGGCGCTGGGCGGCCGCGTGGCGTTGAAGATCCTTTCCGCGCAGATCACGCACAAGAGCGACGTCGGCGGCGTGGCGATCGGACAGACCGCAGAAACCATCGGTGCACGCCTCGTACGGATGGCGAGCGACGTCGAGGCCCGCACCGGCATGCAGCCCACGCGCTTCCTGGTGCAGCAGATGGTGGGCGGCGGCACCGAACTGATCCTCGGCCTGCACCGCGACGCCCTCGGCACGGCGGTGCTGCTGGGCATGGGCGGCGTGACCGCCGAGCTGTTCCAGGACACCACGCTGCGCCTGCTGCCCCGCAACGACGACACGCTGGGTGCGCTCAGCCGCGCGGACGCCCTGTCGATGGCGCAGGAACTCAAGACCTGGCCCCTCCTGGACGGCTTCCGCGGCCGCCCCAAGGCCGACATCGATGCGCTGGTCGACGCCATCGTGGCGTTCTCCGCCATGGCGGCGCGACTGGGGGATCGCCTGGTGGAGGCCGAGATCAATCCGCTCTTCGTGCTGCCCAAGGGCGAAGGCGTGCGTGCAGCCGACGGCGTGCTGGTGCTGGCCTGAAGCGGCGCGGCGGGGCATCGGCAGGAGGCGTGGCCCGTATCATCGCCGCATGCTTGCCAAGCTGACCGGATGGATGCTGCTCGGGCTGGTGCGGCTGCTCACCGGCGCGCAGGCGCGCTGGTTCGGCTGCCCGCCCAAGGCCGAGCAGCGCATCTACTTCGCCAACCACCAGAGCCACGTCGACCTGGTCATGATCTGGGCCGCGCTGCCCGAAGAGCTGCGCAGCATCACGCGCCCCATCGCGGCGCGCGACTACTGGGCCAACACGCCGCTCAAGCGCTGGATCACGACCGAGGTGTTCAACGCCGTGTACGTGGAACGCGCAGGCGGTCCGGCGCCGGCAAACCCTGCGACCCCCACGGCGCCCGTCGCCGCGGCTCCGGCCAGCGGCGAGCGCATCGAGCCCACCTTCGACCTGCCAGGCACCGTGGGCTCCGAACCGGCCACCCTGCCCACCGCCGCCAGCGCCGAAGCGTCGACACCGCCGCCAGCGATGGCCGTGGCGGCAAGCGCCGAGGCGGACACGCTGTCGCCGCCGCCGGCCTCACGCAGCGAAGCTCAGGGTGAGCTGGACCTGCCGACGCCGCTGCCCTCAACGCCCGTGGCCTCGCCGGCAATCGCAGCGGCCGATGCCGCCGATGCCTCAGCGAGCGCAATGCCGCTGCCCGAGCTTCGTCCCGACGACCCGCTGCTCCCGCTGGTGGAGGCACTCCGAAGCGGCGACTCGATCATCATCTTTCCCGAGGGCACGCGCGGCCACACCGGCACGCCGCAGAAGTTCAAGTCGGGGCTCTACATGTTGGCCCGCCTTTTCCCGGAGGTGGTGCTGGTGCCGGCGTGGATCGACAACGTGCAGCGCGTGATGCCCAAGGGCGAGGTCGTGCCGGTGCCCATCCTGTGCTCGGTCACCTTCGGCGCGCCGGTCAAGCTCGGCGTGGGCGAGGAGCGCCGCGCCTTCCTCGACCGCGCCCGCGAGGCGGTCATCGCCCTGCGCGACGTGTAGGGCTTCGAGACGACATGGAAAACTTCCTGCGCAACCTGAGCGCGACCCAGCAGGTCGCGGCGCTGTTCGTCGTCGTCTTCGGCCTGCTGGCCATCGTGAGCACCGCGGCCTTCCTGCTCACGCTGCGCGAGCGGCGCCACCCGGTGCATGGCGAGGTCTGGCAGGAAGAGCTGCGCCACTTCCGCGAGCTGCTGCGCACCACCTGGGTCATGGTGGTGATCTTCTGGATCGGCTGGGCCCTGGGCGACACGGTGGCCACCGTGCTGTTCGCGCTGATCGCCTTCCTGGCGCTGCGCGAGTTCATCACGCTCTCGCCCACGCGGCGCGGCGACCATCGCAGCCTGCTGTTGGCGTTTTTCGTCGTGCTGCCGGTCCAGTTCATGCTGGTCGCGACGGCGCGCTTCAACTTCTTCACCGTGTTCATTCCGGTGTACGTGTTCTTCGCCATCCCGGTGGCCAGCGCGCTGGCCGACGACCCCAGCCAATTCCTCGAACGCAACGCGAAGCTGCAGTGGGGCATCATGGTCTGCGTCTACGGGCTGTCGCACGTGCCGGCGCTGCTGCTGCTGTCCTTTCCCGGCTACGAGGGCAAGAACGCCTTCCTGGTCTTCTTCCTCGTGGCCACGGTGCAGACCTGCATGCTGGTGCAGCACCTCATCAACCGGCGCCTGTCGGCCACCGCACCGCCGGCCGACGCCGGCCCCGAGGCGCCGCCCGCGAAAGGCGGCCTGCTGCGCCAGTTGCTGCGCCCGCGCGCGCCGATCGCGCCGCACATCAGCCGCAGCTTCAACTGGGCGAGCTGGGGCGTGGGCATGGGGGTGGCGAGCTTCGTGGGCGCGCTGCTGTCCTTCATCACGCCCTTCCGTTTCTGGCAGGCCTTCACCGCGGCGCTCGTGGCTTGCGTCGCGGGCTCGATGGGCCACCTGGTGATGAAGGCGCTCAAGCGAGACCGCGGGATTCCCAACTGGGGCCGCAAGGGCGTGGGCGTGACCGGCGCCAACGGCCTGCTCGACCGCGTCGACGCGCTGTGCTTCGCGGCGCCGATCTTCTTCCACTCCGTCCGCTGGTATTTCGATGCATGACGCACCGGCTGCCATTTCAAGCCAAATCGGCCTGCAGCGCCCGCCACGCCTGCGCGAGCAGCTATTGATTTCATAGCATGCGCATCCTCGGCATCGACCCCGGCCTGCAGACCACCGGCTTCGGCGTGGTGGACGTGGACGGCCACGCGCTGCGTTACGTGGCCAGCGGCACCATCAGCACCAAGCACATGGCCAAGGGCGAGCTGGCGTCGCGGCTGAAGGTGCTGTTCGACGGCATCGGCGAACTGGCGCAGCGCTACCAGCCCGACGCGGCGGCGGTGGAGATCGTGTTCGTCAACGTCAACCCGCAATCCACCCTGCTGCTGGGCCAGGCGCGCGGTGCCTGCCTCACGGCCCTGGTGGTCAACCAGCTGGCGGTGTCGGAATACACCGCCCTGCAGATGAAGCAGGCCGTGGCCGGACACGGCAGCGCCGCCAAGGCGCAGGTGCAGGAGATGGTCCGCCGCCTGCTGGACCTGCCGGGGGTTCCCGGGGCCGACGCGGCCGACGCGCTGGGGCTGGCGATCACGCATGCACAGGTCGGGCGCACGCTTGCGCGGCTCGGGCAGGCCGCCACGCTCGAACGCCGCACGACCGGCGCCTACCGCCAAGGCCGCATGCGCTGAGCGCACGCGCGCGGCGGCGCTACTGCAGCGCCGTCGCCGCGTCGCTGACCCAGCTGGCCGAGCGGCCGATGCTGTCCAGCAGATGCTGGGTGAAGGCGCGCACCTTGATGCTTGCGTGCGGCGCGGCCCGCAGCATGAAGATGCCGGTGGCCGGCTGCTTCGGCGCACCCTCGAGCGACAGCTCGACGATGCGGCCGGCGGCCAGGTCCTCGCCGATGGCCCAGTTGGGCATCAGCGCGATGCCCAGGCCCTGCGCGGCGCACATGCGGCGCGAGTCGCAGTCGTCGCTCTCCAGCGCGAAATGCGGCGGCTGGCTCCAGTCGAAGCCGTCGAGTTCGCGCCAGCCGCGTGCGTTGGTGCTGTGCTGGCGGTCGATGAGGTGGTGCTTCGCCAGGTCCTCGAAGTGCGTCGGCCGGCCGTGGCGCGCCAGGTACGAGGGTGCGGCGCCCATGATGTAGCGCTGGCTCCCGATGCGCTGGCCGACGAGGCTGCTGTCGGGCTGCGGACCGATGCGGATCACGATGTCGAAGCGCTCGAGCACCGGGTCGACCGTTCGCTCGGTGAGTTCCAGCTCGACGCTCAGCGCCGGGTGCTTCTCGAGCAGCGACGCCAGGTGCGGCACCACATGCCGCCGCCCGAAGGCCGGCACGCAACTCACGCGCAGCAGGCCCTGCACGCGCTGGTCGAGCGAGACCACCTCGCTGCGCGCGTCGGTCATGTCGCGCAGGATCTTCTGCGCGCGCTCCAGCAGCAGTTCGCCGGCGTCGGTCATCACCAGCGCGCGGGTGGAGCGCGTGAACAGCGGCACCTTCAGGTCCTGCTCCAGCGCATCGATCTGCCGCGCGACGGAAGAGGCGACCATGCCGCGCCGGCGCGCCACGGCCGAGAAGCTGCGGGCCTGCGCGACGTCGACGAAGACAGCCAGCGATTCGGCAAAGCGGATGGATTCCATTTGTGCAGCTCCCGCAAAGGCGTTTGGCGTTGGGGGCGAGTTCTTTTCGTGCGCCGCAAAGAATAGCATCCAGCCCACACCGAGACACAAGGATTCTTCATGTTCGAACAAGAGACGACATCAGCCGGGATGCCGCGCCGGGACACGCTTCGCTGCGCGCTGGCGCTTGGCCTGGCACTGCTCGGCAGCGGCCCGGCGCTCGCCCAGTCCTATCCTTCACGGCTCGTCACGCTGGTGGTGCCCTTCGCAGCGGGCGGCACGGTCGACAAGGTGGCGCGCCAGATCCAGGAACCGCTCGCCGCCCGGTTGGGCCAGCAGGTCATCGTCGACAACCGCGGCGGCGCGGGCGGGACCATCGGCATGGCGCTGGTGGCCAAGAGCCCGCCCGACGGCCACACCGTGGCGCTGGTGTTCGACTCCTACGCCACCGAGCAGCACATCTACCCGAGGCTGCCCTACGTCACCGCGCGCGACTTCACCGGCGTGTCGTACGTGGCCCGCTCGCCGATGGTGCTGGTGGTGCCGGCCGCCTCGCCGTACAAGACGCTGCAGGACTACGTGACCGCGGCGAAGGGCAAGGGCGCCGTGTCGTACGCGTCGGTGGGCGCAGGCAGTTCCAACCACTTGGCGGCCGAACTCTTCCACGAGACCGCCGGCACGAGCGGCGTGCACGTGCCCTTCAAGGGCGGCGGCCCGGCGCTCACCGACCTGATGGGCGGGCACGTGGATTCGATGATTGCCAGCCTGCCGTTGGTGCTGCCGCAGGTGCAGAGCGGCAAGCTCCGCGCCCTGGCCGTCACCTCGCCAGGCCGCAATGCGGCGCTGCCCGAGGTCCCGGCGGTGGCCGAGCGCTACAAGGGCTTCGAGGTCTATTCCTGGGTCGGCATGGTGGCGCCGGCCAAGGTGCCGGCCGCCGCGCTCGACCGGCTGGCGGCCGACATGGGCGCCGTGCTGCGCCAGCCCGAAGTCGCCAGGCGCCTGAGCGATGGCGGCTTCGAGGTCGTGGCCGGCGACCGCGAGGCGATGAACCGCCTGATCAAGAGCGAGAGCGAGCGCTGGGGCCGCCTCATCAAGAGCCGCGGGATCGTCGCCGAATGACGCCCTTCGTCTTCGAGAGCCGCGCGCAGCGGGTGATCTTCGGTGTCGGCGCCCTGGACCGCATCGCCGACGAACTGGACGCCCTGGGCATGCGCCGGGCGCTGGTGCTGTGCACCCCGCCCCAGCGCGAACAGGCCGAGCGCCTGGCCGCGCAACTGGGCGAGCGCGCGGCGGGCGTCTTCGCCGGTGCCGTGATGCACGTGCCGATGGGGGTCGCCCGCGAAGCGCGTGCCGAGGCGCTGCGGCTGGACGCCGACTGCGCGGTGGCCCTGGGCGGCGGCTCGACCATCGGCCTGGGCAAGGCCATCGCGCTCGACTCGGGCCTGCCGATCCTCGCCGTGCCCACCACCTATGCGGGTTCGGAGATGACGCCCATCTACGGCGTGACCCACAACGGCCTCAAGCACACCGGCAAGGACACCCGCGTGATGCCGCGCACGGTCATCTACGACCCGGCGCTGACCGTGGGCCTGCCCGTGGGCCTGTCGATCGTGAGCGGCATCAACGCCCTGGCCCACGCGGCCGAGGGCCTGTACGCGGTCGACGGCAACCCGGTCATGGGCCTGCTGGCGGAGGAAGGCATTGCCGCGCTGGGCCGGGCACTGCCGGCGATCCATGCCGATCCGGCCGATGGCCACGCCCGGGCCGACGCGCTCTACGGCGCCTGGCTGTGCGGGCAGGTGCTGGGCGGCGTCGGCATGGCGCTGCACCACAAGCTGTGCCACACGCTGGGCGGCAGCTTCAACCTGCCGCATGCCGAGACCCACACCATCGTGCTGCCCCACGCGCTGGCCTACAACGCCGGCGCCGCCGCCGAGGCGATGCAGCGCATCGCGCGCGCGCTGGGCACGGACGACGCACCGCGCGCGGTCTACGACCTGGCACGCGAAAACGGCGCGCCGGTGGCGCTCGAGGACATCGGGATGCGCGAGCAGGACCTTGACCGGGCCTGCGCGCTGGCGATGGAAAACCAGTACCCCAACCCGCGGCCGCTGGAGGCGCAGGCCATCAGGCAGCTGCTGCAGGACGCCTTCGACGGCCGTCCGCCGCGCGCCTGAAGCTCAGGCCACCCGTTCGGCGATCAGCACGGCGAAGAAGCCGAGCGCCGCCAGCAAGGTCCACTTGAGCACGATCCAGCCGATGCGCCGGTACTTCACCTGGCCGGTGCCGGCATAGAAGGCGAAGCACGCGCCGGCCACCAGCAGGAGCAGCAGAATGGCCCAGCGGAAAAGCAGCATGTGCGGGAAAGGCGGGTGCGCGTCGCCTACCAGGCGCGCGCCACCTCGTTGAAGCCCTGCGGCGCCGCACGCTCGTTGTCGAAGGTGACGAGCTGGTAGGCATCGGGCTGCGCGAGGAGGGCCCGCAGCAGCTTGTTGTTCAGTGCATGGCCCGAGCGGAAGGCGCTGTACGCCGCCAGCAGGGGATGGCCGACGATGTAGAGGTCGCCCATCGCGTCGAGGATCTTGTGCTTGACGAACTCGTCGTCGTAGCGCAGCCCGCCGGCATTGAGCACCTTGGTGTCGTCCATGACGATCGCGTTGTCGAGCCCGCCGCCCAGCGCCAGACCCTTGCTGCGCATGTATTCGACCTCCTTGGTGAAGCCGAAGGTGCGCGCCCGCGCGATGTCGCGGTTGTACTGGCCGCTGCCGAGGTCGAATTCGAAGCGCTGGCCGGTGGAGTTGACGACACGGTGGTCGAAATCGATCTGGAAACCCAGCTTGAAGCCATGGTAGGGGTCCAGCCGCGCCCACTTCTCGTTGGCGCCCTCGCCTTCGCGCACCTCGACCGGCTTCGTCACCTTCAGGAAGCGGCGTGGGGCCTTCTGCAGTTCCACGCCCGCGCTCTGCAGCAGGAACACGAAGGAGGCGGCCGAACCGTCGAGGATGGGCACCTCGTCGGCCGTGATGTCGATGTACAGGTTGTCGATGCCGATGCCGGCACAGGCCGACATGATGTGCTCCACCGTCTGCACCTTGGCGCCGCCGTTGGAGACCGTCGAGGCCAGGCGCGTGTCCGTCACCGCCTCGGCGTTCATCGCGATCTCGACCGGCTCGGGCAGGTCGACACGCCGGAACACGATGCCCGTGTCTGCCGGCGCCGGCCGCAGCGTCAGTTCCACCCGCTGTCCGCTGTGCAGCCCCACGCCCACGGCGCGGCTGATCGACTTGAGGGTTCTCTGTTGCAGCACGCCGGCGATTTTAGTTTCGCCCGCCGCGCGGCGTCCCATCGCCCTGCCTATGGCCGTCATAGCCAGCATGGTCGATCAGTTCACGGGATTGATGGCCCAGGCGGCGTAGCGAGCGATCCGAGGTTGCGCCGAGCATCGCAGCCGTACTCCCGTACGGCGAGAAGCGCAGGCGCAAGATCGGGGCGCGCAGTAGCCGGATGGGTCATCAATCGGCTTGGCGGCGCAGGAAAGCCGGGATCTCGAAATCGTCCATCCCGCCCGACGACAGCGCATTGACCTTGGCCGATGCGTTGACGCGGTTGGGGTGCGAGGACCACACGTCCGGCTTGCCCACACGCTGGTAGGTCGGGATGGACGACGGGTCGACCATGTTCACGCCCACGCCGCCGATGTTCGGCACGTAGCCGTGCGTGCCCGTGGCCATCGCCGGCTCGTAGGTCGGCACGACCGTGAGGTTGGACTTGGGACGCGACAGGCCGGTGGCGACCACCGTCACGCGCATCTCGTCGCCCAGCGACTCGTCGTAGGCGGCGCCGTAGATGACGTGTGCGTCGGGCGAGGCGTAGGCACGGATGGTGTTCATCGCCAGCTTCGACTCCGACAGCTTGAGCGAACCCTTCGAGGCCGTGACCAGCACCAGCACGCCCTTGGCGCCCGACAGGTCGATGCCCTCGAGCAGCGGGCAGGCGACGGCCTGTTCCGAGGCGATGCGCGCGCGGTCCGGGCCGCTGGCCGAGGCCGTGCCCATCATGGCCTTGCCGGGTTCGCCCATCACCGTGCGCACGTCTTCGAAGTCGACGTTCACATGGCCGTACTCGTTGATGATCTCGGCAATGCCGCCCACGGCGTTCTTCAGCACGTCGTTGGCATGGCCGAAGGCCTCTTCCTGCGTCACGTCGTCGCCCAGCACGTCGAGCAGCTTCTCGTTGAGGATGACGATCAGCGAATCGACGTTGGCCTCGAGCTCGGACAGGCCCTGCTCGGCGTTGGTCATGCGCTTGCCGCCTTCCCAGTCGAAAGGCTTGGTCACCACGCCGACGGTCAGGATGCCCATTTCCTTAGCCACGCGGGCAATGACGGGGGCCGCACCGGTGCCGGTGCCGCCGCCCATGCCGGCGGTGATGAAGAGCATGTGCGCGCCTTCGATCGCCTGGCGGATGTCGTCCACCGCCACCTCGGCCGACTCGCGGCCGATCTGCGGCTTGCTGCCTGCGCCGCGGCCGGTGAGGCCGAGCTGGATCGTCTTGTGCGAGTGGCCGCGGTTGAGCGCCTGCGCGTCGGTGTTGGCGCAGATGAACTCCACGCCCTGCACGCCGCGCTGCATCATGTGCGCGACGGCATTGCCGCCGCCGCCGCCGACACCGATCACCTTGATCTGCGTGCCCTGGTTGAATTCTTCGACTTCGATCATTTCGATGGCCATCACTAACTCCTTGAATCTTGCAGTTGCCGTGTTTGAGAGAGAACCGATTTATTGCTTTGCTGATCTCTGACTGGATGTGAACGCCGCGGGCGTCAGCGTGGTGGACCGGTGCGTCGCCATCGCTCGTTGAAATGTCGAGGCGGGCCGGTGTGCAGGTGGGCGTAGGCTTTCATTTCTAGAAATTTCCTACGATGAAGTCCTTGAAGCGGCCGAAGGCCGTCTTCACCGAACCGTTCTTCTGCGCCACCTTGTAGCCGCGCATGCGCGCAAAGCGTGCTTCCTCGAGCAGGCCCATGACTGTCGCCGCACGGGGCTGGGCCACCATGTCGGACAAGGCGCTCGAATACTTCGGGATGCCGCGGCGCACGGGCTTGAGGAAGATGTCCTCGCCCAGTTCGACCATGCCGGGCATCACGGCGCTGCCGCCCGTGAGCACCACGCCCGACGAGAGCACCTCTTCGTAGCCCGATTCGCGCACGACCTGCTGCACCAGCGAGAAGATCTCCTCGATGCGCGGCTCGATCACGCCGGCCAGGGCCTGCTTGCTCAGCATGCGCGGGCCGCGGTCGCCCAGGCCGGGCACCTCGACCTGCGTCTCGGGATCGGCCAGCAGTTGCTTGGCGTAGCCGTTCTCGACCTTGATGTCCTCAGCGTCCTTGGTCGGCGTGCGCAGCGCCATGGCGATGTCACTGGTGATCAGGTCGCCGGCGATCGGGATCACCGCCGTGTGGCGGATCGCGCCGTTGGTGAAGATGGCCACGTCGGTGGTGCCGGCGCCGATGTCCACCAGCACCACGCCCAGCTCGCGCTCGTCCTCGGTCAGGACCGCCTGGCTGGAAGCCAGCGGGTTGAGCATGAGCTGGTCCACCTCGAGACCGCAGCGGCGCACGCACTTGATGATGTTCTCGGCCGCGCTCTGCGCACCGGTCACGATGTGCACCTTCGCTTCCAGGCGCATGCCGCTCATGCCGATCGGTTCCTTGACGTCCTGGCCGTCGATCACGAACTCCTGCGGCTCCACCAGCAGCAGGCGCTGGTCGCTCGAGATGTTGATCGCGCGCGCGGTCTCGACCACGCGGGCCACGTCGGCGGTGGTGACTTCCTTGTCCTTCACCGCCACCATGCCGCTGGAGTTGATGCCGCGGATGTGGCTGCCGGTGATGCCGGTGTAGACGCGGCCGATCTTGCAGTCGGCCATGAACTCGGCCTCCTTGAGGGCCTGCTGGATGCTCTGCACCGTGGCGTCGATGTTGACCACCACGCCGCGCTTGAGGCCGTTGGACGGCGCCACGCCCAGGCCGGCCAGCTTGAGCTCGCCGTTGGGCAACACCTCGGCCACCACGGCCATCACCTTGGCGGTGCCGATGTCGAGTCCGACAACCAGGTCTTTGTATTCTTTGGGCATCGATGTGTCCTCAGGTCACTCTTCTCTTCTCTATTTCTTCTTGGGCGCGGGAGCGCCCTCGGCGGCCACCGTCACGCCGCGCAGGCGCAGCGCATAGGCATCGGCGTGGCGCAGATCCGCGCTCTCGACCGACTCGACACTGCGGCCGTACTGCGCCGCCACCTGCTTCACGCTGCGCAGAAACCGTTCGGTGCGTGCGGTCACCTCGTCGCTGCTGCCACGGCCGAGCTCGATGACGGCGCCCGTCGACAGCGTGGCCTGCCAGCTGCCGCGGCTAGACAGGTCCAGCTCGTCGATTTCCAGGTCCTTGGACTTGAACACCGGCACCAGCTCGCGGTACATGCCCAGCACATGGCCGGCCTGATCGTCCGGGCCCGACAGACGCGGCAGGTCGTCGTCGGCCTCGGCGGTGTTGGCCTCGAAGACCTCGCCGTAGCTGTTGACCATGCGCGACTCGGCCTCGGTGCCCCAGTGCGCGACGGGCACGTGCTCCACCAGCGTCGCGCGCAGCTTGTTCGGGAACTCGCGCCGCACCACCGCCTTGCGCACCCAGGGCACCGACTCGAAGGCGGCGCGCGCCTTGGCCAGGTCGACGGTGAAGAAGTTGCCGGCGAGCTGCGGCGCCACGTTGGCGCGCAGGGTGATCGCGTTGTTGTGCGTCACGTCGCCGTCCACCTTCAGGCCCGCGATGGGGAAGAAGGGCTGGCGCAGCACCCACCAGGCACCCGCGGCCAGCAGCAGCACACCGCAGGCCGCGAACATGAGCGTGGCCAGGATGTTCATGAGCTTGACATCGAAGGGGGTGGGGATGGAATCGGCCATGTCAGGCGGCGCGCTCCAATGGCGCGGGCGGCGCCGAATCGAGGGTGGCTACCGCCAGCACGCGCAGGCACAGGTCCTCGTAGGCGATGCCCACCGCGCGCGCCGACATGGGCACCAGCGAATGGCTGGTCATGCCGGGCGAGGTGTTCATCTCCAGCAGGAAGGGCTTGCGGTCGCTGGCGCGGATCATCAGGTCGGCCCGGCCCCAGCCGCGGCAGCCGAGCGTGCGGTAGGCGGCCAGCGCCAAGTGGCGGATCTCCTGTTCGAGCGCGTCGGGCAGGCCGGCCGGGCAGTGGTACTTCACGTCGTCGGTGAAGTACTTGTTCTGGTAGTCGTAGGCGCCCTCGGGGGCCGCGATGCGCACCACGGGCAGCGCCACCGCGTCCAGGCCGCTGCCCAGCACGGCGCAGGTGACCTCGTCGCCCTCGATGAACTCCTCGCACAGCACGTCGGCGTCGTACTTCGCCGACAGCGCGACGGCGTCCTGCATCTGCGAATAGCCGCGCACCTTGGTCACGCCGATGGACGAGCCCTCGCGCGGCGGCTTGACGATCAGCGGCAGCCCCAGCACGTCGGGCACCGCGCGCACCTGCTCGCGGCTTTGCTGGTCGAAGGCCAGGCGCACGTACCTGGGGGTGGGCAGCCCGTCGGCCTGCCAGAGGCGCTTGGTCATGACCTTGTCCATCGCCACGCTGGAGGCCATGACGCCGGACCCGGTGTAGGGCACGCCGAGCAGCTCCAGCGCGCCCTGCACCGTGCCGTCTTCGCCGTGCCGGCCGTGCAGCGCGATGAAGCAGCGCGCGAAGCCGTCGCGCTTGAGTTCGGCGAGCTCGCGCTGCGCGGGGTCGAAGGCATGGGCGTCGACGCCGCGGCTCTTCAACGCCTCGAGCACGCCGGTGCCGGACATCATCGACACCTCGCGCTCGGCCGAGCTGCCGCCGAACAGCACCGCGACCTTGCCGAAGGATTGAGGATCGAATTGGCTCACAGCGCCCGTCCTTCCTGCGCAGAGCGCTCCTGATTCGATAGCAAAGTTCCGCCCAACTCCACCACCTTGGCCGGCACGCCGCCGATGGAGCCAGCCCCCATGCAGATCACCACGTCGCCATCGCGCGCGTTGTCGAGGACGGCCTGCGGCATGGCGCCGATGTCGTCGACGAAGACCGGCTCGACCTTGCCCGCCACGCGCAGCGCGCGCGCCAGCGAGCGGCCGTCGGCTGCGACGATCGGCGCCTCGCCGGCGGCGTACACCTCGGCCAGCAGCACGGCGTCGGCCTGGCCGATGACCTTCACGAAATCCTCGAAGCAGTCGCGCGTGCGGGTGTAGCGGTGCGGCTGAAAGGCCAGTACCAGCCGGCGGCCGGGGAAGGCGCCGCGCGCGGCGGCCACGGTGGCCGCCATCTCGACCGGGTGGTGGCCGTAGTCGTCGATGACGGTGAAGCTGCCACCCGCCGGCGCCGCCACCTCGCCGTAGCGCTGGAAGCGCCGGCCCACGCCCTTGAAGTCGGCGAGGCCGCGCTGCACCGCCTCGTCGGGAATGCCGAGCTCGACCGCGATGGCGATGACCGACAGCGCATTGCGCACGTTGTGCTCGCCCGGCAGGTTGAGCACGATGGGCAGGTCGGGCAGCACCACGCCGTTGCGCCGCTGGGCCGTGAAGTGCATCTGGCCGCCGACGGCGCGCACGTCGATGGCGCGCACCTGCGCCTCCTCGCCGAAGCCGTAGCTCGTCACCGGGCAGGTCACCTGCGGCAGGATCTGGCGGATCGCCGGGTCGTCCGTGCACAGGATGGCCACGCCGTAGAAGGGCATGCGGTGCAGGAAGTCGACGAAGGCCTGCTGCAGCTTCGCGAAGTCGTGCCCGTAGGTCTCCATGTGGTCGGCGTCGATGTTCGTCACCACCGCCATCACGGGCAGCAGGTTGAGGAAGGACGCGTCGGACTCGTCGGCCTCGACCACGATGTGGTCGCCGCTGCCCAGCTTGGCGTTGGCGCCGGCGCTGTTGAGGCGGCCGCCGATCACGAAGGTCGGGTCGAGCCCTGCCGCCGCGAGCACGCTGGCGGCCAGGCTGGTGGTGGTGGTCTTGCCGTGCGTGCCGGCAATGGCGATGCCCTGCTTCAGGCGCATCAACTCGGCCAGCATCAGCGCGCGCGGCACCACCGGGATCTTGCGCTCGCGTGCGGCCAGCACTTCGGGGTTGTCGGCCTTCACTGCCGTGGAGGTGACGACCGCGTCCGCGCCCGCGATGTGCGCGGCCTCGTGGCCGACGAAGGTGCGGATGCCCAGTCCCGCCAGGCGGCGCAGCGTCGCGCTGTCGGCCAGGTCGGAGCCCGAAATGGTGTAGCCCAGGTTGAGCAGCACCTCGGCGATGCCGCTCATGCCGGAGCCGCCCACGCCGACGAAATGGATGTGGCGGATGGCGTGTTTCATCGGCAGCCTCCCGCGCGGCGCCGGTCGTCGGCGTGCTCGTTGCGCGCGACGAAGTGGTGGCCCATCGCGTGCTTCATTTCGCCAGCTCCTCGCAGGCGCGAACGACCTCGGCCGTGGCCTCGGTCTTCTGCATGTTTTTGGCCTTCAGCGCCCGCTCCATCAGCGTGGAGCGCTCTGTTTTCTGTAGCAAATCGGACAAGAGTTCAGGGGTCAGGTCGGTCTGCTGGACGAGCCAGCCGCCGCCCGCGTCGACGAGGAAGCGGGCGTTGGTGGTCTGGTGGTCGTCCACCGCCGACGGGAAAGGGACGAAGAGCGCGGCGGCACCGACCGCGGCGATCTCGGTCACGGTGCTGGCGCCGGCGCGCGCGACGATGAGGTCCGCCGCGGCGTAGGCCTCGGCGGTGTCCTCGATGAAGGGCGTCAGCTCGGCGTCGACACCGGCCGCGGCATAGTTGGCGCGCAGTTCGTCGATCTGCCTGGCGCCGCTCTGGTGCAGCACGATGGGCCGCTCCGCGGGTGCGATGCGCGCCAGCGCCTTGGGCACGATGGCATTCAAGGCCTTGGCGCCCAGGCTGCCGCCAACAACGAGCAACTTCAGCGGCCCGGTGCGGCCGGCGAAGCGCTCGACCGGGCCGGGCTGCGACAGGAAGGCTTCGCGCAGCGGGTTGCCCACCCACTTCGCCTTGGCCATCACGTTCGGGAAGGCGGTGAACACGCGGTCGGCCACGCCGGCCAGCACCTTGTTGGCCAGGCCGGCCACCGAGTTCTGTTCGTGCAGCACCAGCGGCTTGCCCAGCAGCACGCTCATCATGCCGCCCGGGAAGGTGATGTAGCCGCCCAGGCCGACGACCACCTGCGGTTTCACGCGCCGCACCACCTGGATGCTCTGCCAGAAGGCGCGCAGCAGCTTGAGCGGCAGCAGCGCCAGCGTGACCGGGCCCTTGCCGCGCACGCCACCGAACTGCACCGGCTCGAAGGCGAAGCCGCGCGGGGGCACGAGCTGCTCTTCCATGCTCCCAGGGGCGCCCAGCCAATGCACCTGCCAGCCGCGCGCACGCAACTCCTCCGCCACGGCCAGGCCGGGGAAGATGTGGCCGCCGGTGCCGCCGGCCATGACGAGGGCTGTCCTCATACGCGTCCGCCTCTCATCAGGACACGGTTCTCGTAATCCACCCGCAGCACGAGCGCGAGCGCGACCAGGTCCATCAGCATCGCCGAGCCGCCGAAGCTCATCAGCGGCAGGCCCAGGCCCTTGGTCGGCAGCGCGCCGAGGTTCACGCCCACGTTGATGAAGGCCTGGAAACCGATCCAGATGCCCACGCCCTGGGCGGTGAGGCCGGCGAACACGCGGTCCAGCGCGATCGCCTGGCGGCCGATGTGCATGATGCGGCGCGTGAGCCAGAGGAAGAGCACGATGATCAGCAGCACGCCGACCAGGCCGAACTCCTCGCCCAGCACGGCCAGCAGGAAGTCGGTGTGCGCCTCGGGCAGCCAGTGCAGCTTCTCGACGCTGCCGCCCAGGCCAACGCCGAAGATCTCGCCGCGGCCGATCGCGATCAGCGCGTGCGAGAGCTGGTAGCCCTTGCCCAGCGCATGCTCCTCGCTGAAGGGGTCGAGGTAGGCGAAGATGCGCTCGCGCCGGAACTGGCTGGTCGCGATGATGAGCGCGAAGGCCGCCACCACCAGCGTCGCGATCACGAAGAACATGCGCGCGTTGACGCCGCCCAGGAAGAGGATGCCCATGGCGATCACCGCGATCACCATGAACGCGCCCATGTCGGGTTCGGCCAGCAGCAGCATGCCGATGACGAACACGGCGATGCCCATCGGCGCGACGGCACGGAAGAAGCGCTCCTTGATCTCCATCTTGCGCACCATGTAGCTGGCCGCATAGAGCACCATCGCCAGCTTGGCCAGTTCCGAGGGCTGGAAGTTCATGATGCCCAGCGGCAGCCAGCGGCGCGCGCCGTTGACCACGCGGCCGATGTGCGGCACCAGCACCAGCACCAGCAGCAGGATCGAGATGATGAACAGCCAGGGCGCGACACGCTCCCAGATGCGCATGGGTACCTGGAAGGCCAGCAGGCCGGCCACGAAGGCGATGGCGATGAAGGCGCCGTGCCGCACGACGAAGAAGAACTGGCTGTAGTTGGCGCGCGCGAAGCGCGGGTTGTCGCCCAGCGCGATAGAGGCCGAATACACCATCACGAAACCCCAGGCCAGCAGCGCGACGACCACCCACAGCATGGCCTGGTCGAAGCCGAGCACGCGCACCGGTGCGGCCTTGGTCTGCGTGAAGTCACCGCCACCGAGGCGCACCGGCAGGTGCATGGGCAGCGCGTCCATGCCGCTCTTGGCGGCGCGGCGGAACCAGCCGCCGAAGCGGCCGGCGGTCGGGTTGGGGGTGGCGCCGGCGGGGGTACTGCTCATGATTGGAGAACTCCTCGGGCGGGCGCGTCCTGCAGTGCCTCGACGGCAGCGCGGAACACTTCGGCGCGGTGCGCGTAGTCCTTGAACATGTCGAAGCTGGCGCAGGCTGGCGACAGCAGCACCGCATCACCGGCATGCGCACGGCGCGCGGCGGTGGCCACGGCCTCATCCATGTCGGGCGCGTGCAGCAGCGGCACGCCGGTGTCGGCGAGGGCCGACTCGATGACCGGCGCGTCGCGGCCGATGAGCACCACGGCGCGTGCGAAGCGCTGCACCGGATCGGCCAGCGGCGAGAAGTCCTGGCCTTTGCCCTCGCCACCCAGGATGACGATCACTTTCCGGTCGACTCCCAGGCCCAGCAGCGCTGCCGCGGTCGCGCCGACGTTCGTGCCCTTGCTGTCGTCGAAGAACTCGACGCCGTCGATGATCGCCACGGGCTCGACGCGATGCGGTTCGCCGCGGTATTCGCGCAGGCCGTAGAGCATCGGGCCCATCCGGCAGCCGGCCGACACTGCAAGCGCGAGCGCCGCCAGCGCGTTGAGCGCGTTGTGCTGGCCGCGGATGCGCAGCGCATCGGCGGGCATCAGGCGCTGGATGTGCAGTTCTTCTTCCGGCGCGCCCCGCTTGCGCTTCTGCGTCTCGTCGGCCTCATGGGCGCGCACCAGCCAGGCCATGCCGTTGATGCGCTCGATGCCGAAGTCGCCAGGACGCTGCGGCAGGTCGGCGCCGAAAGTCAGGTGCGCACGCACCACGGGCTTCTGCAGTTTGGCCTTGAGGGGCGCCGGCAGCATGGCCATCACGGCAGCGTCGTCGCGGTTGAGCACCATCAGGCCCTTCTGGCCGAAGATGCGCGCCTTGGCTGCGGCATAGCTCGCCATGTCGCCATGCCAGTCGAGGTGGTCCTGCGTGATGTTGAGCACGGTGGCGGCCGTGGGCTCGAAGCCCTGCACGCCGTCGAGCTGGAAGCTCGACAGCTCGAGCACCCACACCTGCGGCAGCGTGTCGGCGTCGATGTGCGCGGCCAGGGTGTCCAGCAGCGTGGGGCCGATGTTGCCGGCCACGGCCACGGACTTGCCTGCGTGCTCGATCAATTGCGCCGTGAGCGAGGTGACGGTGGTCTTGCCGTTGGTGCCGGTGATGGCGAGGACCGCGGGCGTGTAGCCCACCGGCGCCGCCGGGGCCTCGATGACGACGGCCGGTGCGGGTGCGGGCTCGTCCTCGGCCTGCGCCAGGGCGGCCGGGGTGGACAGTTCGGCGATGCGCGCCACGAACTCCGCGGCTTCGCGCGCGGCCTTGGGCACGTAGACGCCGGGCGCGGTTGGCTGGGCCGCCGTCGGCACGGAGAGCGAGAGGTCGGGTTGAACGCCTTCGACCGGTGCGCCGACGGAAGCATCGACGTCATCGGCGCCGGGCTCGGCTTCGTGCGCTTCATCCGTCGGCGTGAAGGATTCGTCCACAGTGCCTGGCGCGGGCTCGCCCTGCGCAGACGCTGGCTCGGTCGTCGCCGCGGTGGGCAGATCTTCTTCCGGCGCGTCCGGGACCGGGGCGGCTTCCGGCTCGGCCGTCTCTGCGGCAGGCGTCTCGGTAGGCCCTGAGACTTCGGTGTCCGCGTCGTCTGCGACGGGGACCGGCGCGGCCGCCTGCGCCGCTTCGATACGCGCCGCATGCACGTCGCGCAATGCCTGCGCGAAGAGGTCGAGTTCGCCGCCGACCACGAGGCCCACGGCGCGGGCCGCGTCCACAACCGATGCCACCGTCGCCGGCGACAGGCCTGGAGAACGGTACACGGCGCGGATGGGCGTGCCCTCGACCAGGGTAGCGCTGAACGGGCCGCTGACGAATCCCGCCTGCGGCAGTTCCTCGCGCAGCCTGGCCAGTTGCGGCGGTGCCTCGCGGGTGTCGGCCACGGTCACCTGCGCGCCGTGCCGCGCACACCAGCGCGCCATCGCCAGGCCGGACGCGCCGAGGCCCAGGACGAGGACGGGGAGGTCTTGGAGGTGTCGCATTGCAGGGCCGTCTAGCGCAGCTTCAAGGTCGACAGGCCCACCAGGCACAGCAGCATGGTGATGATCCAGAAGCGCACGACCACCTGGGTCTCGCGCCAGCCGCTCTTCTCGAAGTGGTGGTGCAAGGGTGCCATCTTCAGCACGCGCCGACCCTCGCCGTAACGCTTCTTCGTGTATTTGAAGTAACTGACCTGTGCCATCACCGAGATCGCCTCGACCACGAAGATGCCGCCCATCACGAAGAACACGATCTCCTGGCGCACGATGATCGCGATGGTGCCCAGCGCGCCGCCCAGCGCCAGCGCGCCGACGTCGCCCATGAAGACCTGCGCCGGGTGGGTGTTGAACCACAGGAAGGCCAGGCCGGCGCCGGCCATCGCCGAGCAGAAGACCAGCAGTTCGCCCGAGCCCGGGATGTGCGGGAACAGCAGGTAGCGCGCGTAGACCGAGCTGCCCGTGACATACGCGAACACACCCAGGGCCGAACCGACCATCACCACCGGCATGATGGCCAGCCCGTCGAGCCCGTCGGTGAGGTTCACGGCATTGCTGGCGCCCACGATCACCAGGTAAGTGAGGATGACGAAGCCGATGCCGCCCAGCGGATAGCTCACTTCCTTGAAGAAGGGCACGATGAGGTTGATCTTGGGCGGGAAGTCGAGCGCGAAGCCGGAACGCACCCAGTTCACGAACAGCTCCATCACCCGCCAGTTCGAGCTTTCGGAGATGCTGAACAGCAGGTAGAAGGCCGCCACCAGCCCGACCAGCGACTGCCACATGTACTTCTCGCGCGAGCGCATGCCTTCCGGGTCCTTGCGCACGACTTTGCGCCAGTCGTCGACCCAGCCGATGGCACCGAAGCCCAGCGTGACCCACAGCACGATCCAGACGAAGCGGTTCGACAGGTCGAACCACAGCAGCGTCGCGAAGGCGATCGAGAACAGCACCAGCACGCCGCCCATGGTGGGCGTGCCGCTCTTGGTCAGGTGCGTCTCCATGCCATAGCCGCGCACGGGCTGGCCGATCTTGAGCGCCGTGAGCCGGCGGATCGCGTACGGCCCCACGGCCAGGCCGATCAGCAGCGCGGTGAGCGCGGCCATGAGGGCACGGAAGGTGAGGTACTGGAACACACGCAGGAACCCGAACTCGGGTGAGAGCGTCTGCAGCCATTGGGCCAGGCTCATCAGCATGTGGGCGTGCCGTCGTCATGCAGCATGGCCGGCCTCCTTCTGTTCTTGTTGCAGCGGCGCGAGCTGTGCGGCCACGGCCTGCACGACGCGCTCCATCTTCATGAAGCGCGAGCCCTTGACCACCAGGCTGGCGGTGGCGGGCAGGCGCGCGAGCACCGCGGCATTGAGCGCCTCGATGCTGTCGAAATGCTTTCCCTCGGACGACGGGCTGCCGGCGTTGAAGATGTCGACCGCATGCGCTGTGGCGTCGCCCAGCGCGTAGAGGGCGTCGAGGCCGCGGATGCGCGCCCAGTCGCCCACCTCGGCATGGAAGCGGGGGCCCTGGTCGCCCACCTCGCCCATGTCGCCCAGCACCAGCAGGCGCGGCGCCGGCAGTTCGGCCAGCACGTCGATCGCAGCGCGGACCGAGTCGGGATTGGCGTTGTAGGTGTCGTCGACCAGCGTGAGGGGAGGCAGCCCGGCGCGCGCCAGCTGCTGGCTGCGCGAGCGGCCCTTGACCGGCTCGAAGGCCGAGAGGCCGCGCCCGATCTCGTCGAGCGAGACGCCGGCGGCCATGGCACAGGCCACCACCGCCAGCGCGTTGTGCAGGTTGTGGCGCCCGGCGATGCGCAGCCGCGCCTGCACGTTGCCGATGGGGGTGCGAGCCTCGAACTGCCAGGCATCGCCCTGCCATTCGGCGGTTGCCAGCGACACGTCGGCGTCGGGCGAACTGCCGAAGCTGATGCAGCGGCGCGGCCCGCCTTCGCGCGCCAGTTCTTCCCACAGCGTGGTGTAGACATCGCCGTGCGGGAACACGGCCGTGCCGTTCTCGGGCAGGGCCACGAAGACGGAGCCGTTCTCGCGCGCAACCGCCTCGACCGTGGCCATGAATTCCTGGTGCTCGCGCTGGGCGTTGTTGACCAGTGCGATGGTGGGCTGCGCCATCGCCGCCAGGCGGGCGATCTCGCCCGGATGGTTCATGCCCAGCTCGACCACAGCCAGGCTGTGCCCGGCGCGCAGGCGCAGCAGGGTGAGCGGCACGCCGACTTCGTTGTTGAGGTTGCCGACCGTGGCCAGGCTGCGCTCGCCGGCGGCCGTGCGCAGCACCGACGCGATCATCTGCGTCACGGTGGTCTTGCCGTTGCTGCCGGTCACGGCGATCAGCGGCAGGTCGAACTGCGCGCGCCAGCCGTGGGCGATGGCGCCCAGCGCGGCCAGCGCGGCCAGCGAGTCGGGCACTTCCAGCCCCGGCAGGCCGACCTGCTCCAGGCCATGGTGCGCGACGGCGGCCACGGCGCCGCGCGCCCTGGCGTCGGCCAGGAAGTCGTTGGCATCGAAGCGCTCGCCGCGCAGCGCGACGAACAGGTCGCCTTCGGCCAGCGTGCGCGTATCGGTGTGCACGCGGGCGATGGGCGTGGCGCCCTCGCCGACGATGCGCGCGCCCGGCACCCAGGCCGCGGCCTGTGCCAGGGTGAACATGGCGCCCTCGCTCATGCACCCCTCCGAAGCTCGAGCGCGGCCCGTGCCTGGTCGCGGTCGGAGAACGGGGTGCGCACGCCCGCGATCTCCTGGTAGGTCTCGTGGCCCTTGCCGGCGATGAGCACCACGTCGCGCGCATCGGCCTGTGCCAGCACGTCGGCGATGGCGGCCGCGCGGTCGGGCTGCACCTGGGCCGCCTCGGGACGCGACAGGCCACGCAGGATCTGGCTGATGATGGCGTCGGGCGACTCGCTGCGCGGGTTGTCGCTGGTGACCATCACCACGTCGGCCCGCGCCTCGGCCACCGCCGCCATCATGGGGCGCTTGATCGGGTCGCGGTCGCCGCCGCAGCCGAACACGCACCACAGCCGCCCGCCGCGCTGGTCGGCGAAGGCGCGCAGGCCCGCCAGCGCCTTGTCGAGCGCGTCGGGCGTGTGGGCGTAGTCGATGACGGCCAGCGGCGCACCGTCCTCGCTCACGCGCTCCATCCGGCCGGGCACGCTGGACAGGCTGCGGCAGGCAGCCACGGCGTCGTTGAGCGAGATACCCAACGCACGCAGCGTGCCGATCACCCCCAGCAGGTTCGCCACGTTGTATTCGCCGATCAGGCCCGTGCTCAGGCGGGCCGGCGACATGCCACGCTCCACCACCGTGAACTGCAGGCCTTGCGCGCCATAGCCGACATCTTGCGCCATCAGGCGGGCCGCGCAGGCGCCGGCGGACAGCGTCCAGATGTCCAGGCCATTGCCGGCGCCCTGGTCGAGCAGGCCCTTGACCAGCGAGGCGCCGTGCACGTCGTCGATGTTGACCACCGCCGCACGCAGGCCGGGCCAGCGGAACAGCTCGGCCTTGGCCTGCCAGTAGGCGTCCATGCTGCCGTGGTAGTCGAGGTGGTCCTGGGTGAAGTTGGTGAAGACGGCGACCGCGATGCGCGTGCCGTCGAGCCGGCGCTCGGCCAGGCCGATGGACGAGGCCTCGATCGCGCAGGCGCCGAAACCCTGCGCAACGAAATCGCGCAGGGCCTTCTGCAAGGTGACGGGGTCGGGCGTGGTGAGCCCGGTGTAGGTCAGCGCGGGCGGGACTCCAATGCCCAAAGTGCCCACCAGGGCGCATGGAGCCTGCGAGAAGTGCTCTGTTTTCGATAGCGACTCGGCCAGCCACCAGGCGGTGGAAGTCTTGCCGTTGGTGCCGGTGACGGCCAGCACGTCGAGCGATTGCGAGGGCTGCTCGTAGTAGGCCGCGGCGATGGGGCCGGTCGCGGCCTTGAGGCCGGCGTAGGTCGCGATGGCCTCGCCGCCGAACGCGAAGGCGTCGACGCCTTCGTGCTCGACGAGGCATGCGGTGGCGCCCTGCGCCAGCGCATCGGCCACGTGCCGGCGGCCGTCGGTGGCGGCACCGGGCCAGGCGATGAAGCCGTCGCCCGCGCGCACCGCGCGGCTGTCCGCCTGCAGTGCGCCGCGCACGCGCGCACGCAGCCAGGTGGCGGCGTCTTCGGGGGCGTGGAACTGCGTCAGTGCCATCAGAAGCTTTCGTCCACACCCTGCGTGACGATGAGCGGCTTCACGGCAAGGTCCGGCGGCACGTTCATCATGCGCAGCGTCTGCTGCACGACCTCGCTGAACACCGGCGCGGCGGCCAGGCCGCCGAAGTAGCGACCGTCGCCGGGCTCGTCGATCATCACGCCGACAATGATGCGCGGCTTCTCGATCGGTGCCATGCCGGTGAACCAGGCGCGGTACTTGTTGCTCGCGTAGCCCTTGCCCACCTGCTTGTGCGCGGTGCCGGACTTGCCGCCCACCGAGTAGCCGACGGTCTGCGCCAGCGGGCCCGTGCCGCCGGGGCCGGCCGCCATCTGCAGCATGCGGCGCACCTCGAGCGCAGTGCTGGGCGAGAACACGCGCACGCCCGTTGCCATGTCGGGCGACTTGAGCATGGTCATGGGGATCAGTTGCCCGTCGTGCGCGAAGGAGGTGTACGAATGCACCATCTGCAGCAGCGAGGCCGAGATGCCGTAGCCGTAGGCCATGGTGGCCTGCTCGACGGGCTTCCAGCTCTTCCAGGGGCGCAGGCGGCCGGTGACGGCACCGGGAAACTGGATCTGCGGCTTCTGACCGTAGCCCAGCGAGGTGAAGGTGTCCCACATCTCCTGCGGGCTCATCTTCTGGGCGATCTTGAGCGCGCCGATGTTGCTCGACTTCTGGATCACACCCTGGACGGTGAGGGTGCCGTAGTTGTGGGTGTCGCTGATGGTGAAGCCGCCGAGCTGGTAGCGGCCGGGCGAGGTCTCGATCACCGTCTGCGGCTTCACGCGGCCGGCCTCGAGCGCCATCGCGATGGTGATGGGCTTCATCGTCGAGCCCGGCTCGAAGACGTCGGTGAGCGCGCGGTTGCGCAGCTGCTCGCCGGTGAGGTTCTGGCGTTTGTCGGGCACGTAGCTCGGGTAGTTGGCCAGCGCCAGCAGCTCGCCGGTGACGGCGTCGAGCACCACGACGCTCCCTGCCTTGGCCTTGCGTGCCGTCACGGCGTCGCGCAGCTTCTGGTAGGCGAAGAACTGCACCTTGCTGTCGATGGACAGCTGGATGTCCTTGCCGTCCACCGGCGGGATCTGCTCGCCCACACCCTCGATCACGCGGCCCAGCCGGTCCTTGATGACGCGCTGCGAGCCGGCCTTGCCGCCCAGCGCCTTGTCGAAGGCGAGTTCGATGCCTTCCTGGCCGTGGTCCTCCACGTTGGTGAAGCCGACCACGTGCGCGGCGGCCTCGCCCTCGGGGTACTGGCGCTTGTACTCGCGCGTCTGGTACAGGCCCTTGATGCCGAGCGCGGCGATCTGCTTGGCGATCGGCTCGTCGACCTGGCGCTGGATCCAGACGAAGGTCTTGTCCTCGTCGGCCAGCTTCTTGTCCAGGTCCTTCTGCGGCATGCCCAGCAGCTTGGCCACTTGGCGCAGCTTGGCGGTGGTGTCGGGGTTGCCGCGCTCGATGTCCTCGGGAATGGCCCACACGCTGGGCGCGATCACGCTCGAGGCCAGGATCAGGCCGTTGCGGTCGAGGATGCGGCCGCGGTTGGCCGGCAGCTCCAGCGTGCGCTCGAAGCGCACCGTGCCCTGGCGCTGGAAGAAGTCGTTGCCGATCACCTGCACGTACACCGCACGGCCGGCCAGCACGCAGAAGCCGAAGCCGATGGCCGCGACGATGAACTTGCTGCGCCAGACAGGCGTCTTGCTCGCCAGCAGGGGCGAGGTGGTGTAGCGCACGCTGCGACCGGTGCTCATCGCGCCCTCCCCGAATGCGCCGGCGCACGGG